>MAAY01000092.1 GCA_002162795.1 Rhodobacterales bacterium 56_14_T64 | reverse complement strand
GTGTTCGCGCATCGCAGGCCGCAGGTCTTGCATGCCTTCTTGGCCCAGGCAGGTATAGAGCTCACCAGTGCAGGTCAGACGCACCCGGTTGCAGCTTTCACAGAAGTTATGGCTCATCGGAGTGATGAAACCGATTTTCTGGCCTGTCTGCTCCAGACGCACATAGCGAGCTGGCCCGCCGGTGCTTTCCGCCAGGTCGGTGACTTGGTAATGGTCTTCATAGGCTTTGCGCACGTCTTTCAAAGACCAGTACTGCCCAAAGCGATCTTCGTTGCCGAGATCGCCCATGGGCATGACTTCGATCCAGGTCAGGTCCATGCCACGGCTGCCACACCATTCGGTGATTGTTGGCAACTCGTCTTCGTTGAAACCTTTCAGCGCCACAGCGTTGATCTTGATCTTCAGACCGGCCTTTTGCGCCGCGTCGATGCCACGCATCACCTGGGGCAGGCGGCCCCAGCGGGTGATGTCGGCGAATTTCTTCTCATCGATAGTGTCCATCGATATGTTGATCCGCCGCACTCCGGCATCAAACAGATCCTGGGCGTATTTCTCGAGCTGTGATCCATTGGTGGTCACCGTCAGCTCATTCAGCGCACCGCTTTCCAGATGTCGGGTCATCGAGCGGAAAAAAGTCATGATGTCGCGGCGCACTAGCGGCTCGCCACCAGTGATGCGTAGTTTCTTGACGCCCATGGTCACAAAACTCGAACACATGCGATCCAATTCCTCGAGCGTCAGAAGCTCTTTCTTTGGCAGGAAGGTCATGTTTTCGGACATGCAATAGACACAACGGAAATCACAGCGATCAGTGACTGATAACCGAAGGTAGGTGATGGCGCGGGCGAATGGATCAATTAGCGGTGCTGTCATAAGCCATAGGTAAGGCGGGGTTTAGCCTGCGGCAAGGGGTTAGTGGCAGAAGTGGTTGGCAAAGCGCATTTTGCACGGGTAGAGTGCGCCTATGCGAAATTTACTTATCCCAATCACCTTTGCCTTGTTGCCAGGCTGTAACCTAATTCAGAATGGCTCTGGGGCAGCGGATCCCGTTTTATTGCCGCCAGAGTCGGTGGAGACTGTTCCGTTGGACGACGTAGCAGCGTCGCCGGTGGAGGAAGGGGCGCCTGCGTTCTCCGGGACCGCTAGCACCGTTGCGGGCTTGGGCGATCCTACCGAACCGGGATTGTGGATGGAAACGCCTTTGGTAACGGCAAATCAGACCGCGCGGGTGCGCAGTGCGACAGGGACCGAGGTTACTTTGACACTGCGCCCAATCGCGGGCGAGGCAAGTGCGGGCAGCAGGTTGTCGATTGACGCCATGCGCGCGCTTGGCGTGCCGCTGACCGAGTTGGTCGAGCTGCAGATCTCTGCGGCGACCTGAGCCGTGAAACGATTGGGCCAGTGCCCAGAGGTTCCTCGGGCACTGGTTACTCTAAAGCATTTAGTCCGGTAGATATTTGCCTGCTTCCTTGCGGGCGAAATTTTTCATCTGGTCACCATTTTCTGCCAGAAAACCCTGCACCCGTTGCGCATCGTGCTTGGACAGCTCGCGCAGCCACCAGGCGATGGATTTCTGGATGAACTGACGCCGGTCTGGCACATAAGCGGCGACCCAGCCAAGAATGCGATCGCGGGCCTCTAGTTCAGCCGGTTTTGGGTGGTTTTGTTTGGTCCAGGGCAGGGTAGCGACCAGCGCCGCGCGCTTTGTCCACAGGTTCTCGGATGTGGTCCATGCCTCCACCTCGTCCAGTCGCGTGGGCTCTGCTACCAGCCGTTTCTGGATCGCCGCGCAGGCGTGATCAGCCAGCGCCCAGCTGTCGAAATCGGGCACCCAGCTTTGTAACAATTGCCACACTCCATCATCGGGCCGGATGCGTGCCTGGGTCAGCAGTTTCGTCGCCGCTAGACGTGCCTCATAAATATCGGTCTGCCAAAGGCCATCGGCCACTTCGACACGCTCATCGATGGTCATGTCCTGCCGCCAGGACTTGGTCAGATCATTGACCTGCGGGTTGGTCATGCCCAGGTACTCGCGCTTGGTTTTGTGATAACTGGCCATGCCCGCAGCACGCTCGGCGTTACCTTGTTCACGCAATTGATCGAGAAAGGGGGTGAACATGGGTGGGTCTCCTATTTTTGCACAGCCTATGCCCCCCTATCCTCGGATCAAGAGGGCTGGTAAAGAGAAAAAAACGGACAGGAGTGGTTCATGCATTTTCTCAAGGGGGTCGAACGCTCGGCCAAAAAACTGGTTCCTCACAATTGGCGCAAGTATTTTCGTGTCTCGAAGTATGAATTGCTGATGGAGCGTCGTGCGCCGATTGATTTGGTTGTCCATGTTGGCGCCCATTGGGGCGAGGACGCCGCGTTTTATGAAGACTGCTGCGCACAGACCGTTTTGTGGGTCGAGGCCGATCCCACAACATTCGCCAAACTGGCCGATGAGTTGGCGAGCCGAAAAGGCCCCACCCGGCATTTGCTCGAGAATGCGCTGGTCTCTGCTGAGGCCGGAGAGGAATTGAGTTTCAACCGCTTTAATGGCGATGGCAGCTCGTCCTCGGTGCATGCCTCGACTGGCACTTACCGCGAACGTTTTCCCAATAGTCAGGAAACCGGAGAAGTTTTGAGCCTGACATCTCGGACCCTGCCAGAGATCCTTGCGCGTCACGAGGTGGATATCTCAGCAGCAAAGCGTCCAATGCTGGTGTTGGATGTCCAAGGCCATGAATTGCCGGTCCTGCGTGGTCTGGGCGACGGTCTAAAGGCTTTTTCTCAGTGTAAATGTGAAGTCAGCCGGGTGCCGATGTATGAAGGCGGCAGCATGTTCGAAGATATCGACGCCCATATGAAAAAAATGGGATTTCGTTTGGCATCTCACCGTTACGTGCAAGTGCCGCGGCATGGCGATGTGCTGTATATCCGTTGAGGGTTCACTGTTTCGGTGTAGGCGCTGCATGTAGCATGTGAAAGAACTGCCCGGCGGCTCCGCCGGGCAACGTTGCATTTGGAAAACCTATTCCACGGTCACCGATTTGGCCAGATTGCGGGGTTGATCAACGTCAGTGCCCTTGGCCACTGCCGTGTGATACGCCAGCAGCTGCGCCGGGATTGCATAGAGGATCGGGGTCAGGTTGTTGTGCACATCCGGCATTTGGATGCAGGACCACACTCCGTCCTGTGCCTCGGCGATGCCTTTGGCATCTGACACCAGAATAACCTTACCCTTGCGCGCCATCACTTCCTGCATGTTGGACACTGATTTGTCGAACAGCGCGTCTCTGGGTGCCATCACCACGACTGGCATATGTTTGTCGATCAGCGCGATGGGGCCGTGTTTCAATTCGCCTGAGGCATAAGCTTCGGCATGAATGTAGCTGATTTCTTTCAGCTTAAGTGCGCCTTCCAGCGCCATCGGGAACATCAACCCACGGCCAAGGAACAAAACATCACGGGATTCGCTGAGCTTTTGTGCGGCTTGGCGGATGGTGTCGTTCTGCTCTAGCGCTGCGGCCAGCACATTGGGGAGACTGCGCAAGGCGGAAATATGGGCGGATAAATCCTCGGGCGTTATGACACCCCGATCTTTTGCAGCCTTTAGGGCCAGCATCAGCAGGACAGACAACTGGCAGGTAAAGGCCTTGGTCGAGGCGACGCCGATTTCAACGCCCGCATGGATTGGAAGCGCCAGATCACTTTCACGCGCGATCGAGCTTTCGGCGACATTGACCACCGACAGGATCTTGTCGGCCTTGCCTTCGCAATAGCGCAAGGCGGCCAGGGTGTCAGCGGTTTCACCTGATTGCGAGACAAACAGGGCCACCGTCTTGCCGGGAATGGGTGGCTCGCGATAGCGGAATTCGGAGGCGACATCGACCTCGACCGGAATGCGGGCGATTTGTTCGAACCAGTATTTGGCGGTCAGGCAGGCGTAATAGGCGGTGCCACAGGCTACCATGGTCAGGCGTTCAACACCGGAAAAGTCGATGCCACCGTCGGGCAGATGCACGGTGTCTTCGCCCACCGGTAGATAGTGGCGGATGGCTTCGGCAATCACATGCGGCTGCTCGGCGATTTCCTTGGCCATGAAATGCTTGTGACCGCCCTTATCAACCTGCGAGCTGTCGATCCGGATCGTTTTGGTCTCGCGGTTGGCCAATGCGCCGTTGGTGTCACGGATTTCCACGCTGGAACGGGTCAGCACCGCGCGGTCGCCTTCGTCAAGATAGGTGATCCGGTCGGTCAGCGGCGACAGGGCAATCGCGTCACTGCCCACAAACATCTCGCCGTCGCCATGACCAATGGCCAGAGGTGAGCCTTTACGGGCGGCGACAATCAAATCTTCCTCGCCGTCGAACAGGAACGCCAGCGCAAAGGCGCCTTCGAGTTGGTCGAGGGTCTTGTTCGCCGCCTCAACCGGCGAAAGCCCTTCGCGCAAGTAACGCTCGGTCATCAGAGCGACGGTTTCCGTGTCGGTCTCTGTTTGGAACTCGAGGCCGCATTCGGACAGTTCAGCGCGAATGCTGCGATAATTTTCGATGATACCATTGTGAACCACCGCCACAGAACCAGCCCGATGTGGATGCGCATTGCTGACGGTTGGCGCGCCATGGGTGGCCCAGCGGGTATGACCAATGCCGGATTTCCCAGGCAGCGGATCATGCACCAGCAGATCCGACAGATTCACCAGCTTCCCGACGGCGCGTCTGCGGTCGAGATTGCCCTCGTTAACTGTGGCGATCCCGGCGCTGTCGTAGCCTCGGTATTCTAACCGTTTCAGGGCTTCGACCAGAATGGGCGCTGCTTCGTGACGCCCAAGTATTCCAACAATTCCACACATCAGGTTTTGCCCCCATCACGGCGGGCCTTTTTGGCGCGCAGTATATCCATCAGTTTTTGGGCCCGGCCTGGCTTGTTGACTTGTGGTGTGCGCGACATCGACAATGCGCCGTCCTCAATATCCTTCGTCACTACAGTGCCGGTTGCAGTCACGGCTTCGTTGCCTACTTTCACTGGGGCAATGAACATGGTGTTTGATCCGATAAAGGCATTAGCGCCAATTTCGGTGTGGTGCTTCATCACCCCATCATAGTTACAGGTGATGGTGCCAGCGCCAATGTTGGTTTTTGTACCAACCGAGGCATCACCGATATAACTGAGGTGATTGACCTTGGCGCCCTCCGCGATCTCGGCGTTTTTGATCTCAACAAAGTTGCCGATATGGGTGTTCTCGGCCAGCTCGGTACCGGGACGCAACCGGGCATATGGGCCGACCTTGGCGCCACTGCCAACGTGGCAGCCTTCGAGATGCGAAAACGCCCGGATCAAAGCACCGCTTTCGACTGTGACGCCGGGGCCAAACACAACATTGGGCTCAATCACCGCGTCGCGGCCAATCACTGTGTCCAGCGACAGATAGACTGTTTCGGGGGCCATCAGGGTAACGCCTAGGTCCAGTAATTCGGCACGGGCACGGGTCTGGAATACCGCATCGGCACGGGCCAAATCAGCGCGCGAGTTCACACCCAGTGTCTCAGATTCATCGCAAGCTATGGCAGTGACACTGCGCCCGTCGGCACGAGCCAGTTCGACCACATCGGTGAGGTAATATTCGCCCGAGGCGTTTTGGTTGCCGACCTTGGCGATCAATTCGAACAGCAGCTTGGCATCGCAAGCTAACAGACCGGAATTGCAGAATTTGATGCTGCGTTCAGTGTCACTGGCATCTTTGTATTCAACGATGCGTTCCAAACTGGCACCATCCATGACCAAACGGCCATAGCGGGCAGGATCAGCAGCTTCGAAGCCAAGGATCACAAGATCCGCCTCGGCGCGGGCCGCGACCATCCGTTCCAGCGTTTCCGACTGCAGAAAAGGCGTGTCGCCATACAGAACAACCACGTCGCCCTCAAACCCATCCAGCGCGGCACGGGCCTGATCAACGGCATGCGCGGTGCCCAGCTGTTCGGTTTGCAACACCACCTGCGCATCGTCGTCGATCTCTGCCACGGCTGCGGTGACGGCCTCGGCCTCGTGACCGGCGACGATAACCGTCTGGTCCGGGTCCAAGGCGCGACCTGCGCGCATGGCGTGAGCCAGCATTGGGGCCTGGGCGATCGGGTGCAGGACTTTGGGCAGATCAGAGTTCATCCGAGTGCCTTTGCCTGCGGCCAGGATGATCAGGGCGGTGCTCATATAGATTTTCTCTTTGTTTTCTTGTTTAACCCGTTTTATCCGCTATGGGGCGCGGCGCAAGCCATCTGCGCATCAAACAAGGTTGCGATCTGCAATAACATATGGCGAAAATACGCCGAAAGGGGCGAGAATGCGAACGGTGATTTTTGATCTGGACGGAACACTGGCTGACACCTCGGGCGATTTGCTGGCCGCGGCCAATACCTGTTTCCGACAAATGGGGCTGGGCGATGTGCTGGACCGTCCCGAAGATGTTGCTGTTGCCCTTCGCGGGGGGCGGAGGATGCTGACCCATGGGTTGGAGCGAGTTCAGCAGTGTGACGCTTCGGTTGTAGATGAATACTATCCTGTACTCTTGGATGCATACCGAGAGTCGATAGCCCTGCATACAGTGCTGTATCCAGGTGCGATGGCTGCTGTCGAAAACCTTAGCAATGCTGGCTACGGTGTTGGTATTTGTACCAATAAGCCCGAGGCACTGGCTGAGTTACTGTTAACCAAGCTGGGTGTGCGCGAAGCTTTTGCATCATTGGTAGGGGCCGACACCTTGCCTGTTCGTAAACCTGATCCCGAACCCCTGCGTGAGGCGGCGCGCCGGGCGGGGGGGGATCCGGCCAAGACAATTCTGATCGGCGACAGCGATACAGATCGCAATACCTCGGCAGCTGCGGGCGTTCCATCAGTATTGGTGACATTTGGTCCATCGGGCGAAGACATGGCTGCGTTGAAGCCCGAGGGTTTGCTGCATCACTTTGACGACCTTCCAGAAATGGTGACCCGTTTGATTGGATGATATTTGCCGGTTGGGTTGTGATGTTTTTGACGACGCAGCCCCTTGACCATCCCCTGTCAGCGGCTCAAAAAAGATGAATGAATGAGATTTTTTTAGGTAGTTTTACCCAGCAAGAACCATTGTCGGACGCCGCAATTGAGGCGGCGCTGGCAGTTATGCGGCACGGACGTTTGCACCGATACAACGTCGAGGCAGATGAATTGGGCGAGGCGGCCCTGTTGGAGCAGGAATTCGCCGTGCAACTGGGAGCGAAATATTGCCTTGCAGTGGCTTCGGGTGGGTATGCGCTTGCCACCGCCCTGCGTGCGGTCGGCGTGAAGGCGGGCGACCGGGTGCTGACCAACGCCTTTACCTTGGCACCTGTGCCGGGGGCGATTGCCTCGCTGGGGGCCGAACCGATGTTCGTCGACGTCACCGAGGATCTGGTCATTGATTTGGATGATCTGGCGGCGAAGGCAGGGCACGCACGGGTGCTGATGCTGAGCCATATGCGCGGGCATTTGTGTGATATGGACCGCCTGATGCAGATCTGTGATGACGCAGACATCACCGTGATCGAAGACTGTGCCCACACCATGGGGGCCTCATGGCATGGTATTGCTTCGGGGCGCCAGGGCGCTGTTGGTTGTTATTCGTGCCAGACTTATAAACATGTGAACGCGGGCGAAGGCGGTCTGCTCATCACGGATGATGAAGACATCGCCGCTCGGGCTATCTTGCTGTCAGGATCCTATATGTTGTTCGAGCGCCACTTAGCGGCCCCGGATCCGTCAGCTTTTGAGCGCATTAAATACGATACCCCCAATATCTCGGGCCGCATGGACAATCTGCGCGCCGCCATTCTGCGGCCACAACTGCGCGATCTGGATGCGCAAGTGGCGCGCTGGAACGAACGCTATCGCTGTGTCGAGGCAGGATTGCGCGATACGCCGGGGCTGCGGGTGATTGAACGGCCCGAGGCGGAAACCTATGTCGGCTCTTCGATCCAGTTTCTGCTGCTCGATTGGTCGGCTGACAAGGTACAGGACGTGCTGCTTCGCTGCGCTGCGCGCGGGGTGGAGCTGAAGTGGTTTGGTGCGCCCGAGCCCGCTGCCTTTACCTCGCGCTATGATAATTGGCACTATGCGCCGAGCCAAAGTTTGCCGCAGAGTGATCGCGTTTTGGCTGGGATCCTGGATATGCGGGTGCCATTGACCTTTAGCCTGGATGACTGCGCTTTGATCGCCCGTATCATCCGAGCAGAAGTTGGCGCGGTGTTTCAAGGCAACTGAAACCCCAACATGGGCCCGGTGCACTGTGGTTGACGCGAATCAAAGCCTGACCTATTAAATTGAACAAGCGTTCAGATAACTTGCAGATGACCCGGGGAGGGAACCCACAATGTTCAATGCCAGCATGCAATTCGATCTTGGTGAAGACGTGAATGCTCTGCGCGATATGGTGCATCGCTGGGCGCAGGATCGGGTTCGGCCGATGGCGCAGCAGATTGACCAGAGCAATGAATTTCCTGCCGAGCTGTGGAAAGAGATGGGTGATCTGGGATTGCTGGGGGTCACGGTGCCCGAGGAATTTGGCGGCGCGGGTATGTCCTATCTGGCCCATACTATCGCAGTTGAAGAAGTGGCGCGTGCCAGTGCCTCGGTGTCCCTGTCTTATGGTGCGCACTCGAACCTGTGTGTCAACCAGATCAAACTGAACGGTACGGATGAGCAGCGGGCGAAATATCTGCCGGGTCTGGTGTCTGGCGACCATGTTGGAGCGCTGGCCATGTCTGAGGCCGGTGCTGGATCTGACGTGGTGTCGATGTCGCTGCGGGCCGAGAAGCGTAACGACCATTACCGGCTGAACGGCAACAAGTACTGGATCACAAATGGTCCGGATGCTGACACGCTGGTGGTCTATGCCAAGACGGATCCCGAAGCCGGATCAAAGGGCATCACGGCTTTCATCGTTGAGAAGGAAATGACCGGATTTTCAACCTCGCCGCATTTCGACAAACTGGGCATGCGCGGCTCGAACACCGCTGAGCTGATCTTTGATGACGTCCAGGTACCGTTTGAGAACGTGTTGGGCGAAGAAGGGCGCGGCGTTGCTGTGCTGATGTCCGGGCTTGATTATGAACGCGTTGTTCTGGCGGGCATTGGCACTGGGATTATGGCATCTTGTATGGATGAGATGATGCCCTATCTGGCTGAACGTAAGCAATTTGGTAAGCCAATCGGCTCGTTCCAGCTGATGCAGGGCAAGATAGCAGACATGTATACAGCGATGAATTCAGCCCGAGCCTATGTCTACGAAGTTGCCAAGGCCTGTGATCGTGGCACGGTTACCCGACAGGATGCGGCGGCCTGCTGTCTCTATGCCTCCGAGCAAGCCATGGTGCAGGCGCATCAGGCTGTGCAGGCGCTGGGCGGGGCTGGCTATCTGTCCGATAACCCGGTGGGTCGGATCTTCCGCGATGCCAAGCTGATGGAAATTGGTGCTGGGACCTCGGAAATTCGCCGTATGCTGATTGGCCGCGAGCTGATGGGATCGATGACGTGAAGTGTGCTTTGATCGTTGCGGCGCTGTTACTAAGTACAGCGGTCACTGCCCAGGATCTGCACTATTCGGACCAAGCATCACAGACCTGTGTCGAACAAACCACAACGCCTGACGCCAAGCGCGCCTGTATCGGGGACTCCGCCAGTGCCTGCATGAACGCCACATCAGATGGCAGCACCACCATTGGCATGATGCATTGCTTGGATTTTGAGCATGACTATTGGGATGCCCGGCTAAATCGCGTTTACAAGCAGGTTCGTGGGGATGCTAAGGCAATGGATGCTGAGATGGCCGAAATCGGCTCGTCAGCGCCCAAAACAGCTCCTGCACTGCTGAACATGCAACGGGCGTGGATCGCCTATCGGGATGCCAGTTGTGATTTTGAGCAATCGCTTTGGGGCGGCGGCAGTGGCGGCGGGCCAGCTGTATTGTCTTGCTTGATGCGGATGACCGGCGAGCAGTCGATCCGTCTGGAACAATTCCAACTCGGAGGCTGACCCAATGATTGCCAGCCCTGCACCTTTTGACTGGGATCTACCCGAGCGTCTTAACATGGCGGCTCAGGTCTTGGCGCATCCCGCCGAACAATTGGCGATCGTTGATCTGACGGGTCCTCAACGAGTCGATGTCAGCTATGGTGATCTTGCCGAAATGGTCGACGGTCTGGCCCGCTACTTGAGCACCCGACTTCAGCCTGGCGATCGCGTTGGGGTGTTGCTGAGCCAATCTCCGTGGTGCGTCGCGGCACATTTGGCGGCGTGGAAAGTGGGTGCCATTTCAGTGCCGCTGTTCAAGCTGTTCAAACGCGACGCATTGGCCAGCCGTGCAGGCGACGCCGGAGTAAGACTTGTCTTTACCGATGCCGAGGGCGCCGATCTGTTGGAGGACTTGGCCGAAGCGGTGATAGTGGAGCAGGCTGGGTTGTCCGGCGGAGTGGTGGCATTTGCCGATACAACACCGGATACTCCGGCTGTACTGATCTATACATCTGGAACCACTGGCAGCCCCAAAGGCGCGCTGCATGGCCACCGGGTGTTAACCGGCCATTTGCCTGGTGTCTCGATCAGCCACGATCATCTGGGCCAGCAGGGGGATTGCCTGTGGACCCCAGCAGACTGGGCCTGGATCGGCGGGTTGTTTGATGTGGCGATGCCGGGATTGGCGTTAGGAGTGCCAGTGGTAGCCTCGCGGCTGGACAAATTCACCCCCGAGGCCTGCGCCGATGTGATCGCACGCGGCGATGTGCGCAACGTGTTCTTTCCGCCGACAGCCCTGCGCATGCTCAAGGCAGCCGGGCAGGGGCTCGACGGCTTGCGCTCGGTTGCCTCGGGTGGAGAGCCCCTGGGCGCGGAGATGCTCGCTTGGGGCCGGCGTCGTCTTGGCGTGAATATCAACGAATTCTATGGCCAAACCGAGTGTAATATGGTGGCCTCGTCTTGTAACGCCGATTTTGAACCGCGCCCGGGATGCATCGGCAAGGTGGTGCCGGGGCATGATCTGGCGGTGCTGGGCGCCGATGGTCAGCTGACGCTGGAGGAAGGCGATGTTGCTGTGCGTCGTGGTTCAGCTTCGATGATGCTGGAATACTGGAACCGCCCGGTCGAGACGGCAGCCAAGTTCCATGGTGATTGGCTGATCACTGGCGATCGAGGTGTCTGGGAAGGCGATTATTTGCGGTTTGTCGGGCGTGAGGATGATGTGATCACTTCCTCTGGCTATCGCATCGGCCCGGCCGAGATCGAGGACTGCCTGCTGACCCATCCGGCGGTGGTGACTGTTGGGGTGGTGGGAAAACCAGATGAGATGCGAACCGAGATCGTCAAGGCCTATGTGGTGTTGAAACCCGGGATTCTAGTGACGGCGAAAGAACTGCAAGATCACGTCAAAAGCCATCTGGCCCAGTATTCTTATCCGCGCGAGATAAGTTTTGTTGCGGAGCTGCCGATGACGGTGACCGGCAAAGTGATCCGTAAGGAGTTGAAGCGCCGGGCGGCGGCGGAGGGGAAGCTACGATGAAAGAGTTCTTTGCTCGTGCAATGATTTGGGCCGCAATGGTCCTTTCCGTTTCGCCAGTTGCTGCGTCGGATCTTGGTGAAGACCAACGGTTTGATACTGCAGGGTTCCTGACAGACTGCACGGGACATGTGCCGAACGGACAATATTCTATTGTGATGGATGGACAATGCGTCTCCCAAGCCGTCAAATTTTGCAATTTGAGCTTGGACCTGCATGGTCTGCAAGAATGTGTGGCTGAGGCAACTGGATGGTTGAATAGCGACGCGGTCAGGGAAAGGGAAAAGGGTTCCACACTTGGTTCCCCTGAGATAGCGGAAATGCTGTCTTATGAACGCCCGTCTACGTCAGTGTTGGGGATGCAGATCGATAGACTGAACAATTTTGACTGTAAAAATGTTCAGGACAGGGAACTGACGCAAGAAGTGTTGTGTGCCTATGGCGACGCTCTGGCGGCATGGCATGAAGCAAGAGAATTGAGACGAGCCAGTGAGCGAAGGATTTTCGCCAATGAATAAGGACCAATCATGAAACTCAAGTCCAAAGCGCTGCCCTCATCCGAAGGCTTCAAAGCAAACCGCGCGGCGCATCTCGACGCATTGGCGCAGATCTCCGAAGTGGCCGAGGCAGCCCGCATGGGCGGCGGTGATCGCTCGCGCGCCCGCCACGAAAGCCGGGGCAAGATGCTGCCGCGCCGCCGGGTGGCTAACCTGCTCGATCCTGGCTCTCCGTTCCTTGAAATTGGCGCCACTGCGGCGCATGACATGTACGGTAATGCGGCGCCCGGCGCAGGGGTGATTGCTGGCATTGGTCGGGTGCAGGGTCAGGATGTCATGGTGGTCTGCAATGACGCCACGGTTAAGGGCGGTACCTATTTCCCAATGACGGTGAAAAAACACCTTCGCGCGCAGGAAATTGCCGAGGAAAACCATCTGCCCTGCATCTATCTGGTGGATAGCGGCGGCGCCAACCTGCCTCAGCAGGATGAGGTTTTTCCCGACCGTGATCACTTTGGCCGAATTTTCTACAATCAGGCGCGGATGTCGGCTAAGGGTATTGCTCAGATCGCCGTGGTGATGGGCAGCTGCACCGCAGGTGGCGCCTATGTGCCGGCGATGTCCGACGTAACCATCATCGTGCGCGATCAGGGGACTATCTTTCTGGCCGGTCCACCGCTGCTCAAGGCCGCAACGGGAGAGATTGTCAGCGCCGAGGATCTCGGCGGCGGTGATGTTCACACGCGGCTGTCAGGCGTGGCTGATTACCTGGCTGAAGATGATGCCCACGCGCTGGCGCTGGCACGGCGCGCGGTGTTGTCGTTGAACTTACGCAAACCACAAACGGTGAATTGGGTAAGTCCAGAAGAGCCCGCCTATGACCCCGAGGAAATCCTCGGCGTGGTGCCAGGTGATTTACGCACACCTTATGACATCCGCGAGGTCATCGCGCGGTTGGTGGATGGCTCGCGCTTTGATGAGTTTAAAGCTCGATATGGTGAAACCCTGGTCACCGGTTTTGCCCACCTCAAAGGTTGCCCGATTGGCATCATTGCCAACAACGGCGTGCTGTTCTCGGAAGCGGCGCAAAAAGGCGCGCATTTTGTAGAGCTTTGTTCGCAACGCAAAATCCCGCTGGTGTTCCTGCAAAACATCACTGGTTTCATGGTGGGTCGCAAATACGAAAACGAGGGCATTGCCCGTCACGGTGCCAAGATGGTGACCGCGGTGGCGTCAACGAATGTGCCCAAAATCACTATGCTGGTCGGCGGCTCATTTGGGGCGGGCAACTACGGTATGGCAGGGCGCGCTTACCAGCCACGTTTCCTGTGGACATGGCCCAACAGCCGCATCTCGGTGATGGGCGGCGAACAGGCCGCAGGTGTTTTGGCCACGGTCAAACGGGACGGTATCGAACGCAATGGAGGGAGCTGGAGCGCCGAAGAAGAGGCTGCCTTTAAGCAACCCACCATCGATATGTTCGAAGAGCAAAGCCACCCGCTCTACGCTTCGGCGCGACTGTGGGATGACGGTATTACCGACCCTCGCAAAAGCCGAGACGTGCTGTCGCTGTCACTCAGTGCCGCGCTAAATGCTCCGATCGAAGAGACACGCTTTGGCGTGTTCAGAATGTAAGCCTGATGCTTCTTCTTGTTTCAAATACCTTCGGGGGTCCGGGGGCAGACAGCCCCCGGCACCATCATATGCCAAAGGACCAAACGCATGTTTGACAAAATCCTGATTGCCAACCGTGGTGAGATTGCTTGCCGCGTGATGGAAACTGCCCGCGCCATGGGGGTGAAAACCGTGGCAGTCTATTCCGATGCCGACCGGGATGCCAAACATGTCGCATTGGCGGATGAAGCCTACCACATTGGTCATGGACCGGCACCAGCCGACAGTTACTTATTGGGCGATGAGATCATTGCTGTTGCCTTGAACTGCGGAGCCCAGGCAATTCATCCTGGTTATGGTTTCCTGTCTGAGAATCCAGGTTTTGTTGACGCTCTAGACGCGGCGGGCCTGACGTTTATTGGGCCATCCGCAGACGCGATCCGAGCCATGGGGTTGAAAGACGCCGCCAAGGTGCTGATGGAACAGGCCGGAGTTCCCGTGGTGCCGGGCTATCACGGCTCCAATCAAGACAGCGAACACTTGGCAGGCGCTGCAGATGGCATCGGCTATCCGGTGCTGATCAAGGCTGTGGCGGGCGGTGGCGGCAAGGGCATGCGGCTGGTCGAGCGGGCGGAAGACTTCATGGCGGCACTGGAAAGCGCGCGTGGCGAAGCGATCACGTCATTTGGCAATCCGGATGTGCTGGTTGAGAAATATATCCAGCAGCCTCGCCATATTGAAATTCAGGTGTTCGGCGATGGCACCCAGGCGGTGCATTTGTTTGAACGCGACTGCTCGCTGCAGCGCCGCCATCAAAAGGTGATTGAGGAAGCACCGGCGCCGGGCATGACGCTTGAGATGCGCGCGGCCATGGGGCAGGCCGGGGTTCGTGCCGCCGAGGCCATAGGTTATAAGGGCGCAGGCACGGTCGAATTTATCGTTGATGGGTCGGGCGGCCTGCGCGCTGATGGGTTCTGGTTCATGGAAATGAACACCCGCCTGCAGGTGGAGCACCCAGTGACCGAGGCCATCACTGGGGTGGATCTGGTGGAATGGCAGTTGCGTGTCGCGGCTGGTGAGCGCTTGCCGAAGCAGCAAGAAGACCTGAAGATCAACGGTCACGCTTTTGAGGCGCGGCTTTATGCCGAGGATGTGCCCAAGGGTTTCTTGCCTGCGACTGGTATTCTGACCCACCTAGAGTTTCCCGGCGGCTGCCGTGCGGATAGCGGCGTGCGGGCCGGGGATACCATCAGTCCTTGGTATGATCCGATGATTTCCAAGGTGATCGTACATGGTCCAACCCGTGCCGTGGCGCTGGCGCGTTTGAGCCGAGCACTGGAAGGGACTGAGGTGGCCGGTACTGTTACCAACCTCGCCTTTCTTGGGGCGCTGGCCGCGCATCAGGATTTCGCCCGCGGAGAGGTCGACACCGGGTTGATTGCCCGGGATCTTGATGCTTTGGCTGCCGCGCCGGAAGCGGAGTCTCACCATATGGTAACTGCGGCCATGTTGGCTCTAGATCTGATCGAGAGCGAGCAGGACGCTGGCTTCACCCTCTGGGCGCCACTGCGTCGGTCGGTGTCGCTCAGTTGGCAGGGCGAGGAATTTGAGGCTCAGGTTGAAGTTGACGGGGCCGATCGACAGATCTGGCATGTCGCCGGACACGAGATCGTGGCGAACCGTCGTGGTGACAATTGGATCATCGGCAGTGATTTGATGCCCAAGGCAGTGCGGTCTGAGAACTCCATTACAGTGTTTGACGGCTACGGATTGGTCTTTGAGGTGACTGACCTTTTGGATCGCGACGCTCATGCGGGTGGCGACACCAATGTGATCGAGGCGCCAATGCCGGGGTTGATCAAGGCGGTATTTGCTACGGCAGGGCAGGTGGTGAGTGAAGGCGACCGGTTGGCGGTGCTGGAGGCGATGAAGATGGAACATTCACTGCTGGCGGCCCGGGATGGTGTGGTGGCCGAGGTTATGGCTGCTGAAGGAGATCAGGTTGAGGCTGGGGCCGCGCTGGTCCGATTGCGCGAAGAAAGCGAATAATCTTGCCAAAACAGCAACCGGACCGCAGGCTGTGATGTGGGACTTGAGTATTTATGCAAAAAGAAACGGGAGCGATGGCATGGGTGACAGGGTAGAGGTTTTTGAAGTTGGGCCGCGTGATGGTCTGCAAAATGAAAAGCATGAAATCCCTGTTGCCGAGAAAGTCGCGCTGGTTGATTGCCTGAGCCGCGCTGGGTTCAACCGGATCGAAGTGGCCAGTTTTGTATCTGCGCAGAAAGTGCCGCAGATGGCTGGCAGTGGCGAGGTTCTGGCTGGCATCAAACGGGCCGAAGGGGTGCGTTATGCGGCTTTGACGCCCAATATGCGTGGCTACGATGACGCGGTGAGTGCCAAGGCTGATGAGATCGCGGTGTTTGCCTCGGCCTCGGAAGGATTTTCCAAAGCGAATATCAACGCCACAATTGCGGAATCGATTGAAAGATTTGAGCCTATCCTGAAGGCTGCCCGCCATTCCGATCTGCCGGTGCGGGGGTATATCTCTTGTGTGACGGACTGTCCTTATGACGGGGCAACTGCACCTGAAAAGGTGGCTGAACTGGCAGATCGTCTGTTTGCATTGGGATGTTATGAGATTTCGCTGGGGGATACCCTTGGTCAGGCCACACCGGATTCGGTGGCGCGAATGTTGCTCGCAGTGCGCGAGGCGGTGCCCGCGACCCGGCTGTCGGGGCATTTTCACGATACCTCGGGGCGGGCGATGGACAACATCGATGCGGCGCTCTCACTGGGAGTGCGGGTGTTTGATGCCGCTGTTGGCGGACTTGGCGGCTGTCCCTTTGCACCCGGTGCGGCGGGGAATGTCGCGACTGAGGCCGTGCATGAACACCTGACACGGTTGGGGTATGAAACTGGATTGGATGCCGGGATATTGGCACAGGCGGCTGACATGGCGCGGACAATGCGAGCCTCTTGACGCTGGCGCTGCCTTTGCGAAGCTAAAACAATAGGGAAGTGAATGTTCAACACCATAACTTTGGTTGCTGACGCTCGCGGAGTGGCCGTGCTGACCTTGAACAGGCCGGAAAAGCACAATGCGATGTCTGGCGAAATGATCAGTGAGCTGACTACTGCTGCACAACAGATCGCGGCGGACGATGCGATCCGGGTGGTTGTGTTGACCGGCACCGGCAAGAGTTTCTGTGCCGGTGGGGATCTTGGCTGGATGCGAGCGCAGATGGCGGCGGATTCGGCGACCCGTTTTGTGGAGGCGCGTAAGCTGGCCGAAATGCTGCAGGCGCTGAATACCATTCCTAAGCCCTTGATAGGGGCATTGCAGGGCAATGCTTTTGGCGGCGGAGTTGGCATGGCCTCGGTTTGTGATGTGGCTATCGGTGTTGATCACCTAAAAATGGGGCTGACCGAAACCAAACTGGGAATCATTCCCGCCACGATTGGCCCCTACGTCATGGCCCGCATGGGCGAGGCCAAGGCGCGCAGGGTGTTTATGTCTTCGCGACTGTTTGGTGCGGCGGAAGCCGTTGAATTGGGGCTTCTGGCTCGGGCTGTTCCGGCAGACCAATTGGCTGAAGCTGTCGAGGCCGAAGCCTTACCCTATTTGAACTGCGCGCCGGGTGCCGTGGCCGCTGCAAAACAGTTGGCCCGGGATCTGGGGCCAATAATTGACGATACCGTCATTGATATGACCATCGAAGCGCTGGTGAGGCGATGGCAAACAGAGGAAGCTGAAGAAGGTATCGGCGCATTTTTTGACCGTCGTAAGCCACGGTGGCAGACCTGATAACCTGACTGGAAAATACCTGTTAAGGCGCATCGGCTTGTTATGAAGGGCTTTGCGGTTGTGATGGTGATTTCTTATTAAAACAATAAGGATTAAGTGCAATGGTCGCGCTATGTCGCGGCGATTTACAGACCCTTCATGATTAACAATGCCTTGGTTGACGCTGGCAAATCGCGAGAGTAGACACAGCCCAAGTCAACACGCCAATTGACCGCGCGCGGCGAAATGCGCGCAGGAAAGGAGCCACTCGTGGAAGAGATGTTGCGGGAATATCTCCCGATTCTGGTGTTTCTGGCCGTTGCGGTCGGCCTTGGAATTGTCCTTATTTTAGCAGCCGTTGTGCTGGCTGTGCGCAATCCTGACCCGGAAAAAGTAAGTGCGTATGAGTGCGGTTTCAATGCCTTCGATGACGCACGTATGAAATTTGATGTCCGGTTCTATCTGGTGTCGATTCTGTTCATCATTTTTGATCTGGAAATTGCGTTTCTGTTTCCCTGGGCCGTTGGCTTCAAGGACCTTAGTGACGCTTCGTTCTGGTCCATGATGGTGTTCCTGGGCGTTCTGACCATCGGCTTTGCCTATGAATGGAAAAAAGGGGCCCTGGAATGGGAGTGATGACCGGAGCTAATACGGCAGGTGTCGACAAAGAAGTTGTCACCCAGGCGCTGAATGCTGAGCTGCAGGACAAAGGGTTTCTGCTGACCTCGGCTGAAGATATCATCAACTGGGCCCGTACAGGTTCCTTGCACTGGATGACCTTTGGTCTGGCCTGCTGTGCGGTTGAGATGATGCACACTTCGATGCCGCGCTATGATGCCGAGCGTTTTGGGATTGCGCCGCGTGCCTCTCCTCGTCAGTCGGACGTGATGATTGTTGCCGGTACGCTGACTAACAAAATGGCGCCAGCGCTGCGCAAAGTCTATGATCAGATGCCCGAGCCGCGTTATGTGATCTCGATGGGGTCCTGCGCCAATGGTGGTGGTTACTATCACTACAGCTATTCGGTTGTGCGTGGCTGTGACCGCATTGTGCCGGTTGATATCTACGTGCCGGGCTGCCCCCCAACAGCCGAGGCGCTGCTGTATGGCTTGTTGCAACTGCAACGCAAGATTCGCCGCACTGGCACCCTGGTGCGCTGATCGGCGCTGAGTTGGAGATTATTTGATGACTGAAGCGTTGAGAGAGCTTGGCTCATACCTGGAGCAGAAACGGCCCGATTGTATCTTGGGTTGGGATATCTCCCACGGCGAGCTGAACGTCGATGTGGCCCCCGCCAATATCACTGGCTTTGTCGAGTTCCTGAAGACAGACCGCAGCTGCAAATTCTCGTCACTGGTGGATATTGCCGGTGTCGACTACCCTGAACGCGCCAAGCGTTTCGACGTGGTCTATCACTTCCTGTCGATGTACCAGAACCACCGCATCCGCCTGCGGGTTTCGGTGCGCGAAGATGAAATGGTGCCATCGATTGTCGACATTCACCCTTCGGCCAACTGGTTTGAGCGGGAAGTCTATGACATGTACGGTGTGCTGTTCACGGGCCACCCGGACCTGCGTCGCATTCTGACTGACTATGGTTTCCGTGGTCACCCGCTGCGCAAGGATTTTCCTACCACAGGTTATACCGAAGTTCGCTATGACGAGGCGCAAAAGCGTGTTGTCTATGAACCGGTGAACCTGGTGCAGGAATATCGTCAGTTTGATTTCATGTCTCCCTGGGAGGGTGCTGAATACATCCTGCCGGGTGACGAGAAGAAAGAGGAGACGAAATGATGGACGGCTCCAAAGGTTTCGAAGACGCTTTGACCGGCGAACAGAAGATCCGCAATTTCAACATCAACTTCGGCCCGCAGCACCCGGCGGCGCACGGCGTGTTGCGTCTGGTGCTGGAACTGGACGGCGAGATTGTTGAACGCTGCGATCCGCACATCGGCCTGTTGCACCGTGGCACCGAAAAGCTGATGGAAAGCCGCACCTACCTGCAGAACCTGCCATATTTCGACCGCCTCGACTATGTGGCGCCGATGAATCAGGAACATGCATGGTGTTTGGCGATCGAGAAACTGACCGGCGTTGAAGTGCCGCGTCGTGGGTCGCTGATCCGGGTGCTCTACTCGGAAATCGGCCGTATCCTGAACCACCTGCTGAACGTCACCACTCAGGCCATGGATGTGGGCGCGCTGACGCCGCCGCTCTGGGGCTTTGAAGAGCGTGAAAAGCTGATGGTGTTCTACGAGCGCGCCAGTGGCGCCCGTTTGCACGCAGCCTATTTCCGTCCCGGTGGTGTGCACCAGGATCTGCCGGATGCACTGATTGATGACATCGAGGCCTGGAGCCACGAGTTCCCGGCGCGCCTGGATGACATCGATGGCTTGTTGACCGAAAACCGGATTTTCAAGCAGCGTAACTGCGACATTGGCGTGGTCAGCGAGCAGGACATTCTGGACTATGGTTTCTCGGGCGTGATGGTGCGGGGATCTGGCATGGCCTGGGATCTGCGTCGTTCGCAGCCCTACGAGTGCTACGATGAGTTTGAGTTCCAAATTCCTGTCGGCAAAAATGGCGACTGCTATGACCGTTACTTGGTCCGCATGGAAGAAATGCGCCAGTCGATCTCGATCATTCGCCAATGTGTCGCCAAATTGCGCGACTGCCCGGGCGAAGTGATGACCCGTGGCAAGCTGAGCCCACCAAAGCGCGGCGACATGAAAACCTCGATGGAAAGCCTGATCCACCACTTCAAGCTTTACACCGAAGGGTTCCACGTGCCCGCCGGTGAAGTCTACGCCGCTGTCGAAGCCCCCAAGGGCGAATTCGGCGTCTATCTGGTGGCAGACGGGTCCAACAAACCCTACCGCACCAAGATCCGCGCGCCGGGCTTCCTGCATTTGCAGGCAATGGATTATATGGCCACCGGCCACCAGCTGGCCGACGTTGCTGCCATCATCGGTACCATGGATGTTGTGTTTGGGGAGATTGACCGTTGATCTTTACTCCTCTTTCCCAGCGTCTTTTTGCTGAAAATACTCCCGCCGGAGGCATCCTCGCAGGCAACAAACACAGAAAGACGAATTGATGCTGCGCCGTCTTCACGCTGAACAACCCGATAGCTTTGCCTTCACCCCAGCCAACCAGGCCTGGGCCGAAGGACAGATCACCAAATACCCCGATGGCCGTCAGGCCTCGGCTGTCATTCCGCTGCTGTGGCGCGCTCAGGAACAAGAGGGCTGGTTGTCGAAACCCGCCATCGAGGGCATCGCTGACATGTTGGATATGGCCTATATCCGCGTGCTCGAAGTTGCCTCGTTCTACTTCATGTTCCAGCTTCAGCCCGTTGGCTCGGTTGCCCACATTCAGATCTGCGGCACCACGTCCTGCATGATCTGTGGTGCCGAAGATCTGGTTGCGGTCTGCAAAGAGAAAATTGCCAACAAGCCACACGCCCTGTCGGGTGATGGCCGCTTCTCCTGGGAAGAGGTCGAGTGCCTGGGCTCTTGCACCAACGCTCCGATGGCGCAGATCGGCAAAGACTACTACGAAGATCTCACCGCAGACGGCTTTGCCAAACTGCTGGACGATCTGGCCGCTGGCAAAGTGCCGACACCGGGCCCGCAAAACGGTCGTTATAGCTCGGAACCTCTGTCTGGCCTGACCTCGTTGCAGGACCACGACAGCGGCAAGGTTCAGCATAACGCAAGCGTTCAGCTCGCCGCTGATCTTGGCGATACCATCAAGCGTATTCAGGGCGACGAAGTGCCTTTGCTGACCCCATGGGTTGGCAAAAACGGTGTTGTCGCGGGACGTGCAGCCGAAGCACCAACTCCGCCAGCTCCTGCAGCTCCGAAACCTGCGGCCAAGCAGGCAGAAGAGGCCAAAAAGGCTGCCAAGAAAGCTGCGCCAGCCAAGAAGGCGGCGGCGCCCAAGGCTGAAGCCGCTGCTGAGGCTGAACCCGAGGTTCTGAAGGCTGCTCGCGGTGGCAAGGCAGATAACCTGAAGCTGCTGAAAGGTGTCGGCCCCAAGCTGGAAGAAACGCTGAACGAGCTTGGCTTTTTCCACTTTGATCAAGTCGCAGCCTGGGGTGAAGCCGAGATCGCTTGGGTTGATGCCCGGCTCAAGTTCAAAGGTCGGATCGAGCGTGATGGATGGATCGAGCAAGCCAAGCAACTGGCCGCTGGTGAAGAAACCGAATTTGCTAAACGTGCCAAAGACGACGGCACTTACGATAAGTAATACTTCTCCGCCCGGTTGGGCGGGGACCAGACACATAGGACCATATGAGCACTGAACAGGACTTAGCCATTGCCCAAAAGGGGCGCCACATCTCTCTGGTGATTGCCGGAACGATGCTGGCTTGGATTGTCCTGTCGCTTTTTGTAGGCCCCGCAATTGGGCTGCCAGGGCGCTTTGCTTTGCTGTTCGACTTTGCCGCTTTGGCAGGTTTGATTTATGCAGTGGTTAATCTTATTCAACTCTGGCGCATGCGCCAGGACAGCCAAAGGTAGGCAGACATGCTTAAAGACCAGGACCGGATCTTTACCAACCTCTATGGTATGCATGATCGCACGTTGAAGGGTGCGCAGGCGCGTGGCCATTGGGATGGCACCGCAGCGATCCTTGCCAGGGGTCGCGACTGGATCGTGCAGTCGATGAAGGATTCAGGGCTTCGCGGTCGCGGTGGTGCGGGTTTCCCTACGGGCCTGAAATGGTCGTTTATGCCCAAGGAAAGCGATGGTCGCCCAGCCTATCTGGTGATCAACGCTGATGAATCCGAGCCCGGCACCTGTAAAGACCGCGAAATCATGCGTCACGATCCGCATACGCTGATCGAAGGCGCGCTGATCGCATCCTTCGCAATGAACGCGCATACCTGCTACATCTACATCCGCGGCGAATACATCCGCGAAAAAGAAGCGCTGCAAAACGCCATCGACGAAGCTTACGCGGCTGGTCTGCTGGGCAAAAACGCTGCCAAATCCGGTTGGGACTTTGATCTGTTCCTGCACCACGGGGCAGGGGCCTATATCTGCGGTGAAGAAACCGCATTGATCGAAAGCTTAGAGGGCAAAAAGGGCATGCCCCGGATGAAGCCGCCGTTCCCGGCTGGCGCTGGTCTGTATGGTTGCCCATCAACCGTGAACAACGTTGAATCCATCGCTGTTGTGCCGACTATCCTGCGGCGCGGCCCTGAGTGGTTCAGCTCGTTTGGTCGCCCCAACAACGTTGGCACCAAGCTGTTTGGCATTTCCGGTCACGTCAACAACCCCTGTGTGGTTGAAGAGGCAATGTCGATTTCCTTCGAAGAGCTGATTGAAAAACATTGTGGTGGCATCCAAGGTGGCTGGGATAACCTGCTTGCTGTGATCCCCGGTGGCTCGTCCGTTCCTTGCGTTCGCGGTGAAAACATGCGCGACGCGATTATGGACTTTGACTATCTGCGCAACGATCTGGGCTCGGGCCTTGGCACTGCGGCTGTGATTGTCATGGACAAGAACACCGACATCATCAAAGCAATCTGGCGGCTGGCCAAGTTCTATAAACACGAAAGCTGCGGCCAGTGTACCCCGTGTCGCGAAGGCACCGGCTGGATGATGCGCGTCATGGACCGTTTGGTCAAAGGCGAGGCCGAGCTGGAAGAGATCGATATGCTGTGGGACGTGACCAAGCAGGTCGAAGGCCACACCATCTGTGCGCTAGGGGATGCGGCTGCATGGCCAATCCAAGGTCTGATCCGCAACTTCCGTGAGGAAATCGAAGACCGCATCAAGGCCAATAAGACCGGCCGCATGGGCGCGATGGCGGCGGAGTGAGCGGGATTATGACCCAGATGACATTTGGCAAAGTGGTTCTGCCTGTTGTGCTCTTGCTGGGCGCTGTTGCCCTTGCTGGCTGCGATAAAGCAAAAAGCAAGCGGCCCTATTACGATGGGGTGCAGTTCAAGATCAAAACCAAGGCCGTGGACAAGAAAGCCTCGCGCGCGGACTTCACGGTCGAGGTCTATGACGCGGCGCTGTCACTGGATGGCGCCCGTCAGGCGGCCTATCATTCGGGTGTTACCTATTGTTTGATCGAGGCGGGCTATGGCACGTCACTCATCGACTGGGATGTAGACCCGCAAGATCCCGAGACGCAGTTGCGTCTGGTGGATGGGGCGGCGGTGTTCCAGGGGAAATGTCAATCGTGAGCGGATTTGCGGCATATCAGGGTCTGCGCGGCACGCTGCTATTGAATAGCGGTAGCTGCGTTGCACGGAATGGGGGCTCCACTGTTCAGGAGAGACCCATGACCCGTACCCTTATTGCCGCTGTTGCCCTTTGCGTTGCGACCTTGCCGGGGGCGGCCAGCGCCAAACCCAGCCTGCGGGATGTTCCACAGGTCGAAAATATCATTTTTGCCGCCGCACTGGCGCATGAGATCAGCGATAACTGCCACAGCATCGACCCGCGCCGGATGAAGGCGCTGGGGATGGCCTGGACGTTACGCTCCAAGGCCAATGATCTGGGCTATTCGGATTCCGAAATCCGCGCCTATGTGGAATCGGACAGTGAAAAGGCGCGGATGCGCGCCAAGGGTGAGCAGTTTCTCAAGGCCAATGGCGTTGATTATGGCTCCCCTGAAACCTTCTGCGTGTTTGGGCACGCGGAAATTGATAAATCCAGCGCGATTGGCGCGCTACTGAGGGCGAAATAGACCATGTCTGACCTGCGCAAGATCAACATTGACGGTACAGAGATCGAAGTGGATGGGGCGATGACCCTGATCCAGGCCTGTGAAGAGGCCGGGGTCGAGATTCCCCGTTTCTGTTACCACGAACGCCTGACCATTGCGGGCAACTGCCGCATGTGTCTGGTCGAAGTTGTTGGCGGCCCGCCAAAACCGGCGGCCTCTTGTGCCATGCAGGTACGAGATCTGCGTCCCGGTCCCGAGGGCCAGCCGCCGGTAGTGAAAACCAACTCTCCGATGGTCAAAAAGGCCCGCGAAGGCGTGATGGAATTCATGCTGATCAACCACCCGCTGGATTGCCCGATCTGCGATCAGGGTGGCGAATGTGATCTGCAGGACCAGGCGATGGCCTATGGTATCTCGGAAACCCGGTTCAAAGAGCCCAAGCGCTCGGTTGATGATCTGGATCTTGGTCCACTGGTTGCCACCACCATGACCCGCTGCATCAGCTGTACCCGCTGCGTACGATTCACCTCCGAAGTGGCTGGCATCCATCAGATGGGCCAGACGGGGCGCGGTGAAGACGCCGAGATCACCAGCTACCTGAATGAAACGTTGGACAGCAATCTGCAGGGCAACATCATTGACCTGTGCCCGGTCGGCGCGCTGACTTCGAAACCCTACGCCTTTACGGCCCGCCCGTGGGAGCTGACCAAGACAGAAACCATCGACGTGATGGACGCTCTGGGCAGCAACATCCGAGTTGATACCAAGGGTCGCGAAGTGATGCGCATCCTACCGCGCAACAACGATGGCGTGAACGAGGAATGGATTTCCGACAAGACCCGTTTCGTCTGGGATGGACTGCGGCGCCAGCGTCTGGACACACCTTACATTCGTGAGAACGGCAAACTGCGCAAAGCCACGTGGGGCGAGGCGCTTGCCGCGGCCGCCGCTGGGATGAAGGGCAAAAAGCTTGCTGGTCTGATCGGTGATCTGGTGCCGGTCGAGGCTGCTTTTGCACTGAAGCAACTGGTGACGGGTCTGGGTGGCAAGGTTGAGTGTCGTACCGACAACGTGCGCCTGCCATTGGACAACCGCGCGGCTTACGTTGGCACTGCGTCGATTGAAGACATCGACGATGCCAAGGCGATCATGCTGATCGGCACCGACCCTCGTACCGAGTCACCGGTTCTGAATGCGCGCATCCGCAAAGCTTGGTCCAAGGGCGCCAACATCGGCCTGATCGGCCAACCAGTTGAGCTGACCTATGAATATGCTCACTTGGGCACCGACCGAGCTGCTCTGGCGGACCTGCTGAAAGGTGGACACGACGGCGCGCTGGGTAAAGACACACTGGTGATCGTGGGGCAGGGTGCCCTGCGTGAGGCGGATGGTCTGGCCGTGCTGGCACATGCTCAGAAATTCGCTGAACAGACCGAATCCAAACTTCTGGTTCTGCACACCGCCGCGTCGCGCGTTGGCGCAATGGATATCGGTGCCACGACTTTGGGCGGCATGGAAGCCGCACTTGAGGGTGCTGAGGTGATCTATAACCTCGGCGCTGATGAGGTCACCATCGACGACGGTGCCTTTGTTATCTATCAGGGCTCGCATGGTGACCGTGGTGCACACCGTGCCGACATCGTGTTGCCGGGCGCTGCATACACCGAAGAGAACGGCTTGTTCGTCAACACCGAAGGTCGCCCACAGCTGGCGATGCGGGCCGGGTTCGCGCCGGGTGAAGCCAAAGAAAACTGGGCAGTTCTGCGCGCGCTGAGCGCTGAACTGGGTGCAACACTGGGCTATGACTCGCTGGCGCAACTGCGCACAGCTCTGATTGCCGAGGTTCCGCATCTTGCCAAAATCGATCAGGTGCCGATCAATGAAGGCGAAGCACTAGAGCTGGGCGCTTTGGGCAAGGCAGCCTTCCTGACTGTGATCCAGGATTTCTACCTGACCAACCCAATCACCCGCGCATCCGAGCTGATGGCTGAACTTTCAGCCAACGCCAAGTCACGCGGCGCTGAAAAGATTGCGGCCGAGTGATCCGCGCCGCACTCATATCTCCCTTTTTGCTGGCAGGCTGTACGCCTCCGTCAGCAGATCAGGCTGCGGGGTATTCCCCCGACTATCAGGGTGTCAAAACCAGCCTGCTCGAGGGGGATCTGGTGCAGTTTAACGTCTCAATGACTGGTGCCCGTACGGCGCAGGATGTTGATAACTATGCTGAATGTGCGGCCGCGCAATATGCGCTGATCCGGGGCTACGGATTTGCCCGCCATTTGCGCACAAATTTGAATCAGGAGGGTGGCCTTTGGTCGGCAGATGCTGTCTACACCATCTCGCCCTCCCTACCGCGCGGTTTGCGCACCATCGACGCCGAAGTCGTGGTGGCGGATTGTGTGGCAAACGCAATACCTACGGTGTGAGGACCTATGGCTGAATTCTTTACCACAACGTATTTGGGCATTGGTTTGCTGATCGTCGGGCAGATCTTGCTGCTGGTGGTCCCGCTGCTGGTTGCCCTTGCCTTTCTGATGTATGCAGACCGCAAAATCTGGGCCGCCGTGCAAATGCGGCGCGGACCCAATGTGGTTGGCTTCTACGGCCTCCTGCAAAGCTTTGCGGACTTCCTGAAGTATATCGTCAAAGAGATCGTGATCCCTGCCGGTGCCGACCGGGCCGTGTTTATCCTGGCGCCGCTGGTCAGCCTGGTCATGGCGCTGATTGCCTGGGCGGTGATCCCGTTCAACGAAAGCCTGGTGATCTCGAACATCAACGTCGCGATCCTCTATGTGTTTGCTGTGTCCTCGCTTGAGGTTTACGGCGTGATCATGGGCGGTTGGGCGTCGAACTCGAAATACCCGTTCTTGGGCTCGTTGCGCTCGGCAGCGCAGATGATTTCATACGAAGTGTCGATTGGTCTTGTGATCATCGGTGTGATCCTGTCCTCAGGCTCGATGAACTTTGGCGATATTGTTGCCGCGCAGAAGGGCGATCTTGGCCTACTGAACTGGTTCTGGCTGCCGCATTTCCCGATGATGATCCTGTTTTTCATCAGTGCCCTGGCCGAAACCAACCGGCCACCGTTTGACCTGCCCGAAGCAGAATCCGAACTGGTGGCGGGCTATCAGGTTGAATATTCGTCGACACTGTTCCTGCTGTTCATGATTGGCGAGCTGGTCGCAGTGGTGCTGATGTGTGCGCTGATCACCCTGTTGTTCATGGGCGGCTGGTTGTCCCCCATTCCGGGCGTGGCAGACGGCATGCTGTGGATGATCGGCAAAATGCTGGTGGTGTTCTTCTTCTTCTCGATGGTCAAGGCGATTACACCGCGCTACCGCTATGACCAGCTGATGCGTCTGGGCTGGAAAGTGTTCCTGCCGCTGTCGCTGGGCTGGGTGGTGTTTGTTGCTTTTGCTGCAAAATTTGGCTGGTTCTGGGGCATCTACGCCCGCTGGACCGTAGGAGGCTGATATGACTCAGATCGATTACACCCGCGCCGCCAAATACTTCCTGCTGCAGGATTTCTGGGTCGGCTTCAAGCTGGGGATGAAGTACTTCTTTGCCCCCAAGGCGACACTGAACTACCCGCACGAGAAGGGCCCGCTGAGCCCGCGTTTCCGGGGCGAGCACGCGCTGCGCCGTTATCCCAACGGCGAAGAGCGTTGTATTGCCTGTAAACTGTGCGAAGCGGTTTGCCCGGCACAGGCCATCACCATCGACGCGGAACCCCGCGAAGACGGCAGCCGCCGCACCACGCGCTATGACATCGACATGACCAAATGCATCTACTGCGGATTCTGTCAGGAAGCCTGCCCAGTGGATGCGATTGTCGAAGGCCCGAACTTTGAGTTCTCAACCGAGACCCGCGAAGAGCTGTTCTATGACAAGACCAAGCTGCTGGAAAACGGTGAGCGCTGGGAAGCTGAGATTGCCCGCAATCTGGAACTGGACGCGCCGTACCGATGAGCGATCCCAAGAACCCATTCGAGGCCATGATGGCCCAGGCCCAAGAGATGGCCAAGGCGCTGAACCCAGCGCTCGGCGATGTCTCGGCCAAAGGGTTTGAAGCCATGTGGCCCACCATGCCGAAAGAGGCGATGGAAATGATGTTCGGCAAATCTGCTAATCCGGATGGGCTGGACGCCAAGACCCGGCTGCTGCTGACGCTGGCCGGGCTGACATGCCAAGGCGCGCAGGCAGATGCTGCTTTGCGCCAAACCGTGCGCCACGCCCTTGCGGCGGGTGCCAAGAAACAAGAGATCGTGGAAACGATCGGACAGATGTCAGTCTTTGCTGGCATCCCGGCCATGACCAAAGCGCTGGAAGTGGCGCAAGAGGTCCTGGACGCACAAGGGGACGATGAGTCATGAGCGTGTTTGCCTTTTACCTCTTCGCCATAAGCGCCATCACCGGCGGGCT
>MAAY01000014.1:1355-2990 GCA_002162795.1 Rhodobacterales bacterium 56_14_T64 | reverse complement strand
GAGGCGACTATGACAGAGGCCACAGCAACACAAATGATCGACGACGCGCGGGTGCGGGTGACCCGTTTTGATTTCGCACCGGGGGATCAGACCGGCTGGCACTGCCACGCGATGGACTATGTGATCACCGCCGTCACCGACTGCCACATGCGGCTGGATATGCCGGGTGGCGAGGTGCGCGAGGTCGTTGTGCCCGCTGGTACTGCCTATCGCCGGGAGGAGGGTGTGGAACACAATGTGATCAACATCGGCGACGGAGTGATGAGTTTTGTTGAGGTGGAGTTGAAGTAGGAACTGCGTGTCGCGATTAGGGCAGCGCCTGACCCTGGGTGGGTGCTGCCCGGCGGGTCAACCGGCTACAACGTTCTGAAGCGAGACTTATTTTCGGGAAGTTGAAATAAGCCGTTCTCGACGGTAGCCCGCTGAGCTAACATCTTGTCCCAATGCCACAAAATCGCAGCGGCTTGTTCTCCAACCTTCTTCTTTTGCAAGGATGGTGACAGGTAAAAGGCTACAATTTTGTTTCTATGTAGTGCTTGTCTTTCAGCCTTTTTACGTGCGTTTTGTAGATCTTTCGAGATCACTATCCAGTTTCGATCCAGCTTGTTGAAGTAATCGATGTCTGAGATGCTGATCGGAAACCTGTCTTTAAGCGCATAAGCTTCGTGGCCGTCGATTTTTACTAACTCATGCAAGGCACGAGCTATACAGGGAGGCATGTTATGGTCGAAAAGAACCTTAGGCTCTGGACCCATTAATTTTCTTGATGCTGTCAGGCCTGCATGATTCAAGTTCCCCAAACTGAGGGGGAATTATGAGTAATCTTTACTGGCTGAACGAAGATCAGATGGCACGGCTCCGGCCGTATTTTCCGAAGAGCCATGGTGTCCCGCGTGTTGATGACCGGCGCGTGCTCAGTGGTATTATCTTCATCAATCGCAATGGGTTGAGATGGTGTGATGCACCCAAGGAGTATGGACCTCCCAAGACGCTTTATAATCGCTGGAAACGGTGGAGCGATATGGGTGTGTTCGCGAGGATCATGACGGGACTGGCTGCTGAGGCACCCGACCATAAGACGATCTCAATCGACGCGACTTACCTCAAAGCCCACCGCACGGCATCGAGCCTGCGGTTAAAAAAGGGGGGCGTGGTCGTCTGATCGGACAAACAAAAGGCGGCATGAACACGAAGTTGCATGCCGTAACCGACACGATTGGGCGGCCGATCCTATTGTTCATGACTGCAGGCCAGGTCAGCGATTATACTGGGGCCAGAGCCCTGGTGAGTAGCCTGCCAGCCGCCGACTGGTTATTGGGAGACCGAGGGTATGACGCGGATTGGTTCCGTGAGGCCCTTGTAGATAAGGGAATAACGCCGTGCATCCCGGGGCGAAAGTCACGCAACAAGTCCGTCAAATATGACAAGCGCCGCTACAAACGACGGAACCGGATCGAGATAATGTTCGGCCGCCTGAAAGACTGGAGACGGATCGCCACCCGATACGACCGTTGCCCAAAGGTATTCCTGTCTGCAATCGCACTCGCAGCAACCATCTTGTTCTGGTTATAAATCAATGAGTCTGGAGCCTAGCAAACTTCAGCTTTTGGAACGCAGCTTGACCAGAAACGCTTC
>MAAY01000014.1:0-1274 GCA_002162795.1 Rhodobacterales bacterium 56_14_T64 | reverse complement strand
AGAGGTTGCCAGTTTTTTATCTTCGCTCTTTGCTACCCGAAAGGACGTTACAGGATAGGAGATGCCTTTGACCTCATGTTGGCCAAATTCTTCGCAGACTATCTGGTTTTTAACATACGCATGAGTTTCGAAAGACACCAATATGTCACCGGGTGATGCCAGACCTTCCAGCCTGGACGCAAGGTTTACACCTCCGCCAATGATCGTGTAGTCCATTCGATCTTTGCTGCCGAAATTTCCAACTGTGCAGTAGCCAGTGTTTATGCCAATCCGGCATCGTAGCGGATGCTCGACGCCCTTGTCGCGCCATTCCACACCGAGGGTTTCCATACGCTCCTGCATTTCAACAGCCATTCGTACGCAGGCCAAAGCATCCTCCTTTTCCCCGCGCGTTTCCGGGTCCCCGAAAAAAATGACAATGGCATCCCCCACATATTTATCAATTGTCGCTCCATGGCGCAGCGCAATATCGTACATCTCGGTTAGATATTTGTTCAGAAGTTCCGTCAGCTCTTCAGATTCAAGTTTCTCGGTGGTTTCTGTGAAGCCTGCGAGGTCCGAAAAAAATACTGTGAGTTTCTTCCTCTGAGCAGAAATTTCGACATTTTGCGCACCACTAAAAATCGAGGAATAGACTTGGGGTGATAAATACTTGGACAACTTGGAAGAAAGAGATTCCAACATATCATTTTTTTCTGTGACCTGGCCATTTAACACCGAGAGGTCGCGGGCCTGCCTTTCCAGTTTTTCTTGTGCACGGGCCTGCTGAGTCACATTGGTAGCGACGCCGATCAGCCCCTCGGAAGTGCCCTTGTTGGTGGAAGCTGGCGCACACCAGACATCAAACACTTGATCACCAATGTCGGTGATTCTCTTGAATTCACTGTTCTTGTCGAACTCTGGTGCGAATGAGACACCCAGAAGGTCTTTTAGGTTTTGCCCAACCAGATGTTCGGGTGTCATGCCGCTGGCGCTCAGCCCTTTCCCTTCAACAAGTTTGATGTTTCCCTCTTCGTCAGTCGAAAAAACTATGATTGGTGTCTGTGATATAATCGTGGAAAACCGTTGTTCGAGGCGCGCGTAGAGCGACTGGAGCTCATCCGTCATTGCGTTGAACGAGGCCGATAGAGTTCCGACTTCGTCTGTACTTTTGACGTCGATCCGGGTGTCCAATTCACCTTGCCCCACGCGCTCAACGCCGGATACCAACTGGGCCAGCGGCGCTGTGATCCTGCCAGTCAGCATATACAGGATTACTCCGATTGTTCCCGATC
>MAAY01000079.1 GCA_002162795.1 Rhodobacterales bacterium 56_14_T64 | reverse complement strand
CCGCCCCCCGTCAAAACGAAGAGCCTAGCAGGACAGGCAAATCAGCCTATCTGCAGCCGGATAATCCAGCCGCTACGTGGTGCAGTATTCCACCGGCGTTCTCAAATTCGATCCCGCTGGTCGACCGTACTTCGATTATACCCTCGGCAGCAGAGCTTTGGCTGGACTTGCTCCTAATACGATTGAGCTAGAAGCCGGCCAATGGACTTCCTTAACACTTGGTGGGGCGGAAGAAGGATCTTGTTCAGTTAGTAAAGTGAAAAGCCTTCCTGGGGAGTTTTCTGGAACTGGCCTGTATTTTTCTGAGGCTCGATTTGGGTTCTTTTTTTGCCCAACCCTTGGTATCGAATCCTTACATTTCCACGATGTTGACCCGCAGGACTTCGTCCGCCTAATAAGTGAAAAGCTGAGTGTTCCGGTCGGAGGATTGATAACTTGGAACAGTCAGTTCCAGTTTCTCCAGTACCCGCCAAAAGCCTCTTAACCCAAAAACGAGTTGCTGCAACTTTCTCTGTCCATCCGTGCAAGAAAGTCTGTCCGGCTACAGCTACAACCGGCTACACTGTCCATCCGTGCAAGAAAGTCTGTCCGGCTACACCCTACAAACAGCCAATGTAAAAAAGATTTACATACGCCCTTGCAATACCCCCGCCGAGTTCCAATATCAACCATGTGAAAGGAATTTACATTTTCTCAAAACCATGGAGACACAGAATGACCACCTACACCGATACCGCCCCGCCAATCAGCGAGCAGGGTTGGTTTACACGCAGCGAGTCCTGGCTGGACGGCAAAGGCAAAGGCGCCTGGATTGCCGCCATGGTTCTTGGCTTCGTATTCTTCTGGCCGATTGGCCTAGCCTTGCTGTTTTACATGATCTGGAGCAAAAAGATGTTTGCGTCCTCTTGCCGTCACCGCAGCCGTCGCAACGGCTGGTCACGCCATTCGATGTCCTCAACCGGCAACAACGCCTTTGATGCCTATAAAGAGGACACTCTGCGCCGTCTGGAACAAGAGCAGAGCGATTTTGAATCCTTCCTGCAGCGTCTGCGTGACGCCAAGGATAAGGCGGAATTTGACGACTTCATGGATGACCGTGCTAAAGCTGCCGGTGCTGAAGCCGAAAACACAGCAAAAGACGCCTGACCCCCCAGCCCTCCACAAGACCAGTCCTCTGCCCAACTCCGGGCAGGGGTTCCTTATACTCAAGGACCTCAGTCACATGACCGCCCTGCCCGATCCCGATTACCAGCCGCAATTCTACCAAGCGGTGGCCAGTAAACGCCTGCTTGCCTGGGTGATCGACAGCGTCATCATCGCCGCCCTGTGCTTTGGCGTGTCTGTGATGACCGTATTTATCGGTTTCTTTTTCTGGCCGCTGCTGTTTCTGGTTCTGGGCTTTGCTTACCGTGTGGTCACAATAGCCAATGGGTCTGCCACCTGGGGCATGAGTTTCGCGGGCATTGAACTGCGCACCCTGTCTGGTCACAAGTTCGATATGCGTCTGGCTATTTTGCACACGGCTGGCTACACGATTTCGCTGATGATACCTCTGTTGCAGGTGATATCAGTTGTCATGATGCTGACCTCCTCTCGTGGTCAAGGTCTCACCGACGCGTTTCTGGGGACCGCGGCACTAAATAGACGAGTCTGAAACCATTTCACAGATCGCCACTTGGCGGTTTGCCAGCAGGTTGTTATCATTCCGGCAGGTATCACGTCATCATCCCGGATCCACATGCGCCATACGCTTCCGATAGCCCCGCAGTTCTACGTGACTGCCCCACAGCCCTGTCCCTATCTGGCGGACAGGATGGAGCGGAAATTGTTCACGGCCCTGCAGGGCGATGACGCCGAGCAACTGAACAACAGCCTGTCACAACAAGGCTTCAGGCGGTCTCAGAACGTATTGTACCGACCGTCCTGCGCCGAGTGTTCAGCCTGCCTGTCCGCGCGAATCAATATTTCAAATTTCGCGCCCTCTCGCAGTCAGAAACGCACCCTGCGGCGCAACCAGCACCTCAAACGCCGCGCCACCTCGCCCTGGGCGACCGAAGACCAGTATGCGCTATTTCGCCAGTATCTCGACAGCCGCCACGCTGATGGCGGCATGGCTGATATGGATGTGTTCGAATTTGCCGCGATGATCGAAGAAACTCCGATCCGCAGCCGGGTGGTGGAATATAGCGATCCAGCGCATGATCAACTGACGGCGGTGTCGCTCACTGACGTGCTCGAGGATGGGCTCTCCATGGTGTATTCGTTCTACACTCCCGATTTGCCGAAAAATTCGCTGGGCACCTATATGATCTTGGACCATATTGAGATCGCCCGCGAGGCAGGGCTGCCTTATGTCTACCTTGGGTACTGGGTGCCCGGCAGTCCTAAGATGGGCTACAAAGCTGGCTTTGCTGGTCTTGAGATCTACAGCGGCGGCGGCTGGCAGCCCATGCAGGATGCCGAAGCCTTTAAAGCCAGTCTGCACCCACTTTCAACCGACCCCATCGCAGAACAGGTGGCCAATATCAACCTACCTGACCGCCGTGCTCAAAACCGTTAGATGCAAGTTCTGCATGCTTTCTCTCTGCTGGTCCCGGACTATGATGTAGCCATTGATTTCTACTGCGTAACGTTGGGGTTCCAACTGGCCGAAGATATTGACCAAGGCCATAAACGCTGGGTACGGATCCTGCCGCCTGGCGCCAATCAGGGCAGCCTGATCCTGGCCCGCGCCGAAGGCGAGCGGCAGCGCGCGACCATCGGCGATCAGTTCGGCGGCCGGGTTGGACTATTCCTGCACACGGATGACTTTCACCGCGACCACGCAAAGATGCTGGCGAAAGGTGTCGTTTTTGAGGAATCGCCCCGCAATGAATGCTACGGCACTGTTGCTGTCTGGCAGGATCCCTTTGGCAATCGCTGGGATCTGCTTCAGCTTTCCTAATAACAGCGCGCCCGCTGTCAGATCCCCCAGATCATTTTCGAGACGGAATTTCACTTCTTCTTGAATAGCCCGTAGTTTATTAGACGCCATGCCGCTTCAGTGCTTGTTTTCTTTCAAAGTCTGCTGGCGACGGCATCCCGCTCCTAGTGTGTTTGCGCCTCGGATTATAGAACATCTCAATGTAATCGAACACGTCAGCTCTAGCGTCTTCTCTGGTTTTGTATGCACTGCGACGAATGCGTTCACGTTTCAGAAAGTTGAAGACGCTTTCCGCGACAGCGTTATCCGTTGCCCGGCAGGGTATTGCACAGCAAATCACGAGAGGGGGAATGAACCAATACTTTGCTCGTTGGCTTACGCCTCCAAACAGCCATGAGTAATGCCTGTAGAACCAAATCTGTTGGCTGCCTGTTCTGCATCGACCAACCGACCACGCGGCGAGAAAAGAGGTCGATTACAACCATCTACAATTCCAGAGGATATTCAGGCTGATTGTTCTGCCTTCAGATCACATTCAAGTGTTTCATAGGTGTCTCGCCTATATGCAGAGGGTCGCTTTTCTGCAAGTTTAGGTGACCTTCTAAGAAAATGATCCTCCCGATCAGATTGTCGGCGTGTTCCATCTCCTCGATGGATTCTTCGCCACTTTTCTTCGCCATGCTGCCAAGACCCCAGTCGTCTTGCAGCCTGTAATGCAGCCAATATTGGCTGACGGCAGTCAGCTCATGGCGTAAAGCCTTGTTCAGATAGTCGAGTACCTTGGTGTCACCCTTCATGGTCGCTCTCCTTAACCGGCAATCTCCAAGTAGAGCAGTAAAATGCAATGACACGCGCACAAGTAAAAGAACTATGTTTAAGGCTGAAATTTCGGGCTGCCTTCCTGCGGATTTTTCTATTGTTATTCTGATAAAGGAAGCGGTGGGCACGCAATCTATCAATCGCCGCAAGGATGAATTTCATGGTATGAGCAGAGAACTATTGGCAAGAGCCCTTTGTCCCTGAAACAGAGAGATGCGAGCATCTCGATATGGGTTAGGCAACCGTGGCAATACATCTGCAATGTCCGCGCTAACGTTCCTTAGAGACCCAGACCTAACGATTTCGGAAATGAAACTAAGTTAAATATGTCGACCGAGCGATCCTTCCTGGCAAGTGAGGCGAACAACTGCAAATAGCATTAGAGCCGTGTGGTGCCGACTAAGGCGAACCGATTGGCTGACGTTTGGCGCAGCCTTGTTGGCAACGGCCAACCCCGCATACCCGCCCGATAGAGACCTTTCACACTGATGTTTCTACAGCCGACAAAACCGGCTTTTTCCATGTCCGCTTTCAAGTTCTCAGGATAAAGCCCGTCGCGAAAAGGCAAGCGGTTAAGGATGTCCTGGTGATGGTGCATTTCTTCAGGGGACCGGGGCTCTGAGGCCTCTAGCAAGCCGGCAACCCACCACTTGCACCGCTGAAACAATCCGCGTTTCTTGGAAAAGTTTCCGTCGATAATCAATATCTTTCCACCCGGCTTCAGAACCCGCTCCCATTCAGAAAAAGCCGCTTTGTGGTCGGTCAATGTCCAGACCAAATGCCGAGTAATGGCATAGTCAAAGCTGTTGTCAGGGACGCCGACAAGGAGCTCGGCGTCACATGTGAGCGCCTGCCAGTTTTGGTTCTCAAGCTTGGCGCGTGATTTGGCGTGCATAGCGTCGGAGAAATCAAGACCCGTCACGGTGGCACCAAAATCACACAAGACCCGGCTGATTTCCCCTGTGCCGCATGCGATGTCCAGCATTGACGCGCCTTGCAAGTTTTGATCCGGGGCCAAGCCAAAAGCACGGCGCAACATTTTGTGCCACTCAGGCACGCCATATTTTGCTTCGATGTGATGAGAGGCGCTTTCATCAAACCGTTCGGCGCGATCTGACCAGTAGGCTCGAATTTCTTCCTTTAGGTCGAAATTTTCGCCGTGGTTTTGTGCATTTGTAATTGGATCGTTTGGGACCTGCTGTGTCATGCGCTGAGCCTGGCATCGACATACAGGGCGCCCCGTTTTGTACGCTCCAGATCAGTCACCACATTGTAGGTTTCGCCGATCTCTGGCCGCGCCAGAATATCCTGAGGCGCACCGTCAGCCAAGATTTTTCCGTCTCGCAGCAGGATTAATCGGTCGCAGAATTTTGCGGCCAAATTCAGATCATGCAGCGCTGCAATAACCACCGGTTTTCGACGCCCTACTTCATTTTTCACCGACGTCATGATCGACAATTGGTGATGCAGATCCAACGCACTTGTGGGTTCATCCAACAAGATCACTTCTGGCGCGCGCACCAAGGTTTGCGCCACCGCCACCATCTGGGCCTGTCCACCGCTGAGATCGGCGATGCCTCGTTTTGACAAGTGGCCCAACTCAAGCGCAGCCAACGTGTCAGACACCCGATCCAAATTATCACTTTGCACCCGCCAGCTCCCGGTTTGTTTGAGCGCCAAAAGCACCGCCTCAAACACCGTCAGCAGAGCATTGCAGCCAAACGCTTGCGGCATGTATGCAATGCGGCGCGCCCGGTCTCGGCGACGCAAATGAGTGATGTCATCACCTGCAAGTGAGATGCTGCCGCCCATGGGAGCTATCAATCCGGCGATGGTTTTGAAGAGCGTCGATTTCCCCGAGGCATTAGGCCCGATCAGCCCAACAAAAGCGCCACTTTCGATCTGCGGAACATTGACGTCCTGCAACACTTTGCGACGCCCATAGCCAGCCGCCAGATGTTCAATATGTAGGGTCATGACAGTTTCTCCCGCCGTGTGCTCAGAATGATCGACACAAACACTGGCACGCCAATCAGCGAGGTGATGATGCCAATTGGATAGATGATGCCTGGTGTGATGGATTTCGAAATCAGCGATGTAAGTGAGAGCACCAGCGCGCCCACAAGCGCGGATAGAGGGATGAAAAACCGTTGGTCCTCTCCCACCAACAAACGTGCAATATGCGGACCCACCAGCCCCACAAATCCAACGGTGCCAACAAAAGACACAGCGGTGGCCGCCAGCAGTGAGACACAGATCAACATTTCAACCCGCAGGCGGCCAACATCCACCCCCATGCTTTCTGCCGTTGTTTCGCCCATACGCAGGGCCGTCATTGGCCATGTGCGCAACAAGCTAAACGGGATGGCGACGCCCAATAGGATTGAACCCAATGCAATTTGTTCCCAGCTTGCCCGGCTTAGCGAACCCATCATCCAGAACACGATGCGCGAGATTTGATCTTCCGAGGCCATGTATTGCATCAAAGCCAACAGCGCTGAGAAAGTGAAGAAAATCGCGATGCCAAACAGGATCATCGTTTCGGACCCCACGCCTTTTAGGCGTGTTGCAAACAAAATGAAGCCACAGGTCGCAAGCGCAAACACAAAAGCGTTCACAGACACAAGCAGCCCGCCAATACCGGGGATCACACTAAACCCCAGAACAATCGCCAGTGAGGCGCCAAAGCTGGCCGCAGCCGACACACCCAACGTGAAAGGCTCCGCCAGTGGGTTGTTCAGGATTGTTTGCATCTGGGCGCCCGCAACAGCCAACAAGGCTCCGACCAGAACTGCCGTCACTGCCACAGGCAACCGGTAGTCCCAAATAATGACCTTCAGGCGAACCCCGTGCGACTGCGGGTCCATGAAGACGTCGACAACCGTCGACAGAGGATAGTGGCCCGGGCCGGTGCTGACATCAATCAGGAAGCTGGTGATCAGCAGTCCGGTGATGATGGCAATCATAACGTAGCGCCGAAAGACTTGCGCGCTATAGGTTTGCCGCATCCCGGCGGCGTTCACGTCAGCTGACATTGATATGTGTCCTAAAGAGTGAGAAAGGCCCCGCCGAGGGGCGAGGCCTTAAGGAAGTCTGGCTTACTTGGCGTCCAAGCTTCCCCAGAACACACCTGAATAGCCAATCGGCAGGAACTTGTCGTGAAGTTCGACCATTGTGGCTTCCGGATCAACATCTTCAAACAGCTCCGGGTGCAGCCACTTAGCAAAAGATTGCATGGCTACGAAGTGATATGGGCTGTTGTAAAACTGGTGATAAACAGAGTGGAACCGGCCATTTTTCACCGCCTGCAATTCACCCCAGCCTTCGCGAGACGCCAGCGCGCTAAGACGCTCTTGTACAGCCGCTTCATCAGCCTCATAGCCAAAGAGCACAGCCGCTGTGGCGGGATTGGCTTCGGCCCAGTTAGCGCCGGTGCCGATGATCACTTCCGGGTCATCCGCAAACAGTGCTTCAAGGCTCACTTTGGCCGAGAAACCCGGTGTTTTGAACGAGCCCCAGTTGCGTCCGCCAGCGAGATCGACAAGGCGCCCCATGTTGGCGGCGCCAAAGGTGCTACAGCATTTGTCCGGATTGTACCCGGCTGCGCGCTCGATGAACACGACGGGGCGGTCTTCGATTGGAATGCTGGCAACGCGCGAATAGATCAGCTTCATTTGCGACTGATAATAATCAGAGAACGCGTCGGCTTCGTCACGCTTGTCGAAAATCCGGCCCAGCAGCTGCACACTTGGAATGGTGTTTTGGGTTGGATCTTGGCGGAAATCGACAAACACGGTTGCCACGCCGGCTTCTTCAAGCTTCTCGATGATCCCGCTTTCCTGCGCTTTGAGCAGGTTGCCGAGGTTCATCAACACAACTTCAGTGCCCAGTGAGATCACAGACTCAAGATTCCACTCATCCGCATAGGGACTGCCGAAAGAAGGAATGTCCGCCGCCTGCGGGAACACAGCCAAGTATTTGCGATAGGCGTCAGGGTCATATTTGACCATGTCGTCTTTCCAACCAACGATGCGCTGGAACGGGTTGTCCTGGTCCAAAAGCGCGATCGAATAGATCATGCGCCCTTCGCCGATGACGACTTTGGACGGGGTTTTTTCGACTTCGACGGTGCGCCCGGCGATGTCTGTAACGGTAATTGTCTCTGCGGTTGCGATCGTGGCTGACGCGAATGACATCGCGGTGGCGGCGGCAGCGGAGCAAAGACCCCGTGTCAGTGAACTGACTTTCATGGGTCTCTCCAGAATTTGAGTGTGCCGAAAAGATGTCGGCAAGATGCACTAAACATTTCCGACAAAAATAGTCAATTTAATAGGTATCAAAAAATTTTAGAATAACCGCGAGGGCATGACAGTCTAGTACAGCCGGGCATCATCCCATTTGATCACGCTAAAATGCCGTTCATTCCAAATTCGATCCGACAACATTCCGAATGTCACCATCAGTGTATCACTTGTACAATGGCTAAAAGAAACCGGGCGCATGGATCATGGAACTGCTGTTGCGACTATCAGCCCAAAACCAGTTTTTGGTCGTTCGCCACACTTTGCACGGCACGCTTCCTTCGCATAATAGACATTGGCGCTGAATGTGGTGAGAGACCGTACGAAGACCAAGTCAAGGACGCATGTGATAGAGCATGGGCCCACCCACATCATGAAGTAGGAGGGGTACGGGCTTGATGCTTGAAGTTTCCAATAGGGCAATTAACGAATAGGCCGCCCCCCCCTATCCCTTGAATTAAGTAAGGGGCCCCACGGGGGCCCTTACCATTCTGTTCAAGCAAGGCTTGATCTCAGTCCAATTAATTCCCAATCAACGCTGGTATGATGGTCACAATCACCGGGAAGAAATACAGCAAAGCAAGTCCCGCAACCTGAATCAGCACAAACGGAATCACGCCTCGGTAAATATGTCCCGTGGTAACCTCTTTTGGCGCCACACCGCGCAAGTAGAACAGCGCAAAGCCAAAGGGAGGTGTCAGGAACGAGGTCTGCAGGTTCACTGCGATCATGATAGTCACCCACTTGGGATCAAATGAGCCGCCATAGATAATCGGTCCAACGATCGGGATCACGATGTAGATGATCTCCAGGAAATCCAACACAAACCCGAGGAAAAACAACACCAGCATCACGATCAAAAAGACCTTCAACTCGTTGTCGTAACTCTTCAGGAACTGCTGGATATACTCCTCACCACCAAACGAGATGACCACTAGGTTCAACAGTTGCGAGCCGATCAGGATGGTGAACACCATCGAGGTCACCTTGGCAGTTTCCCGCACAATCGGCGACAACACACCGCCCTTGAACAGCACCCAACAGCCAAACAATAGGCCAAACAGCGCATAGAGATAGGTCGCATAGGCAAAGCCAAAGGCCACATAGGTTTCAAATGACACCTTCGGCTGATTTATCCGCAGATCAAAGTTCACCCCAATCAGAATACAGATCAGCACCGCAAACGTTGACCAGATGATGATCTTGCCCGAGCGGCCCTCGTCATGAAGACGACGATAAGCCGCCAGCATGATTGCGCCACCTGCCCCAAGCGCCGCAGCGGGCGTCGGGTTGGTGATACCACCCAGGATCGACCCCAGCACCGCGATGATCAACACCAGTGGTGGGAACACCACCCGGATCAGATCATTGCGCGCACAGCGGGCCGCTGCTTCACGACACCCATACAGTGCCAACAGGCTGGGCAGTGCAATCAGCAGAACCATGACACCAGGCGTCGTGGTTGGCGCCACCAGAACAGCATCCACCAGTGCAACCAGCAAAATCCCGATAGCCCCGAGGATCAACGGCTTGGGATCGCTCGACGGCGACACACCACGTCCAATGACCAAGGTTAGCCCCATCAGAACCATCAGCACAGTCAAACCGGAGCCAATAGGTGCAATACCCGCGATTTTGGCGTCTGTGGCAGCGGTCAACTCTTCCGGAGACAGGCGTTTGCTTTCGGTGACACCACCGGCGTCATCGATGGAGGCTTGCTCGGCCGCCGCCACGTCCCAGGCCTCTTGACCATGCAGTTCGATCATCGACACCTGACATTCCGCTGCCACATTGGTGCGCAGTGACGCGGCTTGACCAATATCCGAGAACGACGAAACGGTGATATTCTGACTGCCAATCAGCCCAACCGAGCCAAGCAGAATGGCGCCACCAATCAGACCGATGGGGGCCGCAAGAAACCAGATCAGGCCTTCGTTGCGGGTGATAGGCTCATTAGAACTCTCCGCCATCACTACCGCTGGTGCCTTTTCCGGGTTCAGCATCGCATAGCCAAAGGCATACAGCGCATAAAGCAGCGCCAGCAGAATGCCGGGCAGCAGCGCCGCTTGGAACAAAGTGCCAACGGAAACAACCGCCGGCTCACCCAGATAGGTCAGCGCGTCGGAGCAGCCTGCCTCCATGGCGCGGGATTCCTGAGCGGTGGAATAGAGATCCCCCGCCAGAGTGCCAAGCAGAACGATCACAATCGACGGTGGGATGATCTGCCCCAAGGTACCCGCAGCGGCAATCACACCCGTCGCCAATTCGGGCGAATAGTTGTTGCGCAGCATAGTCGGCAGCGCCAGCAGACCCATGGTCACCACAGTGGCGCCAACAATGCCAGTCGAAGCGGCCAGGAAAGCCCCCACAACAACAACCGACACGGCCAGACCACCGGGCAACGGGCCAAACACCCGCGCCATGGTGGTCAGCAAATCATTGGCAATCTTTGAGCGTTCCAGGGTGATCCCCATCAGCACAAACATCAAAACTGCCAGCAGAGTCTCGATCGAGGCCCCTGCCAGAACCCGTTCATTCATCCTGTTGACGATGAACGAGATATTGCGGTCCATCGCAGTTTCCCAACCGTTGGGAAACACCGAATGGCCACTAGTTGGCAGATCCGGGTATCGAAACACCGACACCGAGTCCGGTCTGACGCCTGAATTAATCAGGTCATGGTAGACTTGGGTGGAGGTATCAACCGCCTGATGGATCAGCAGTCCAGCTGAATCCAATGAGGCAATGATACCAAATGAAATAATACCGGCGCCGGCGATGGCAAAAGCCACCGGGAAACCAGAGAGGATACCTCCGAAGAGGCAGAAAAACACGATGAGCAAGCCGATTTCGACGCCATCAAGACCGAATATCATATCCGCTGTCCTTTAGATTAATGAGCGCCTTCATAGGCTTCTTCGCCCTCGCCAAGGCTGTCCTTATCGAGGTATTTACCTTCGCTGCCCTGCCCTTCGACGCACTCTAGAAACGAGCGGTAGAAAAAGGCCATTGCGTGCAGGAAGACCATGCCGGCAAATGAAATCAGCAGGATTTTGAACAGGAAGTACCCGTTAAACCCGTTTGGGCTGAACCCGATGGTCTCGATGTTCCAACGCAATGCTCGGGACTTCATCAGTAGCCGCTCCAGCGTATCACTGGCCGAAGGGTTGGGCACAATCAGGTGACGCCACATGAAGAACCAGCCGTACATCCAGATCAGCACCGCCGAGGGCATCATGAAGATCAATGACCCGACCATGTCGATCACCTTCTTAGTGCGGTAACTGACACCGGCATAAACCAAATCGACGCGCACATGGCCGCCCTGAACAAAGGTGTAGGTTACGCAAAGACAGACCACCAAGGCATTGTAAAGTTTCAACTCTTCGGCAAACCAGCTGATGTCCATCTGCAAGGGAATACCCAAACCAAAGCTCATGTCTGGTCGCGCGAACACCCGCTGGATGAACACGATGATGATTTGCTGAACAACCATCAGCAGCCCAGCCCAGGCAAAGAACCGTCCCACCGTATTGGCGAAACCTTCCAGGCCGCGCACCATGCCCCACATGAAGCCACGATGGTAAATTCCTATAGCGGTCAGGACCAGGAAGGTCGTGAACGCCACAAAAAAGAATTCGACAGAGCCACCGTAGTAGACAAACCGCATCACTGCCTGCTTGTCCGACCAATCGAGCCAAAGCTGCGGATGGCTGACCGCATAGCCGAAATTATAGAAGGCCATGCCAATACTTTGGATCAGCCACCAGAGCCCATCATAGAGCCCCCCAAATACACCTGCCAAGGAGATGCTACTATCTTCCTGCATTTTGCCCCCGGATCATTGCCTGCAGTGGTCTGGCGGCACCGCCATCCTGTCTGCTGCAATTGGAAAAAGGATCCCCCGCGGGCGCGGAGGATCCAAGTGGTTTTCGTTAGACGAAGTTAGCCCAGAACGCGGTCGCGCTGAGCAGTATAAGTGCCCGACGACTGCTTCAACCAGGACGAAGACGCTTTCATCGACGCGTTGTAGCTGTCGTTGATTGTCTTGAACAACTCATCGCCCATGTTCTCTTCCATCACCTCAGCCGAAGCCTTGCCAAAGGCATCCCAGACCGAGTCAGGGAATTCCAGAACCTTAACGCCACCGGCTTGCAGACGCTGCAGCGCCGCACCGTTGTTGTTCAGGAACTGAGCCAGGTTCCACTGGTGCGTGTCACCAGCAGCAACTTCGATGATTTTCTGGTGCGCAGGCGACAGGCTTTCAAACACGTCGAGGTTGGTTGCCAGTGTCAGAGCAGCACCTGGCTCGTGGAAGCCAGCGGTGTAGTAGGTCTTGGTGATTTCCTGGAAACCAGCCTTTTCATCCGCCCAAGGACCGATCCACTCGGTACCGTCGATGGCACCCGAGGACAGAGCCTGGTACACTTCGGAACCCGGAATGTTCTGTACGGAAGCACCCAGTTTACCCAGAGCTTTGCCGCCCAGACCAGGCATACGGAATTTCAGACCGTTGAAGTCTTCGGGACCATTGATCTCTTTGTTGAACCAGCCACCGGCCTGACCACCTGTGTTACCAGCCAGGAACGGCTTCAGACCAAAGATCTGACCCAGTTCGTCGTGGAATTTCTGACCTTCACCGTGGTGATACCAGTTCAGCAGTTCCTGTGCGGTCATGCCAAACGGAGCGGATGTGAAGAAAGCATAAGCAGGGTGCTGACCGACAAAGTAGTAGTCAGCCGAGTGATACATGTCAGCCTGGCCCGAAGACACAGCGTCAAACACTTCAAACGCGCCAACCAGCTCGCCTGCGGCTTTAATTTCGATGTTCAAGCTGCCATCGGACATGGCGTCAATGCTGTCTGCAACGTGCTGGGCTGCGTCAAAAACGCCTGCCAGGCCACGGCCCCAGGATGTGACCATAGTCAGGGTGCGCTTGCCCTGTGCATAGGCAGGTGCAGCCAGCGTAGTTGCTGCAGCTGCGGTTCCGCCGAGTGCGGATGTCTTTAGAAATGAACGACGATCCATAAGTGTTATTCCTCCCAGATTATTCGGATTGTCCTGACCCAAAGGCCGAACGGATCGATACAAGTGTCGCTAGCCTAGCCACGGTTCAAACGATGTGAATACCTACTACTGCGTAGAGCCGGGTGTTTTTTAACCAAAACCACCAATTATTGCGCAATTTTCTGTCCCACGCCTGCCCCGCCAGGCATCTTTTGCAAGAAATTATGCGCTCGGGCTTTGATTTTCCGCCTCCAATTGCGTATCGATTCGCCGCATGCGCCTGTTACGCCCCCTCGTTCGTCCGAATTACGCACAAAAACTGTCACTCTTGGCCACAATACCGCTGATCGCAGCGGTAACGGCAATTGCTGTTCTGGTGGCCTATCAGTCGCGTGCCCTGGCCGAACGCGAGATACAGGCGCTGGAACACCAATTGCTTGAGGCTAAGAAGGCGGAGCTGAGAAACTATGTCACTCAGGCTCGTAATGGGTTTTCCTTTATCTATGGCCGCGCCCAACCGGACGACCAAGAGGCCAAAACCCAAGTGGCCCAGATTTTATCATCGATGATTTATGGCACCGACGGGTTCTTTTTTGTCTACGACTATGATGGCACCAACCTTGTCAGCCCACGTCAGACCGAGTTCATCAATCAAAACTGGAGTGGGCTTACTGACAAAAACGGTGTGCCTGTTGTGGATGAATTCATCAGGCTCGCCCGCGAGGGCGCTGGTTGGCACAGTTTTATGTGGCAAAAACCGTCAACCGGAGAATCCGCCCAGATGGTTGCCTATGTTGTTGGATTGCAGGATTGGCAATGGGCGGTGGGCACTGGTGTGTTTATTGACGACGTGCTGGCCTCGGTGGCTGCGGCCCGTGCAGAGGTCAAGGCACGGGTGCAGCGCACCTTTGTCTATATCGGTGCCATTGCGCTGACAGCGCTGATGGCAGTGTTTGCCTCGGGCATGGTGCTTAATATCCGTGAGCGTCGGTTGGCAGATGCCAAGTTGAAAGAGCTAACCCAAAGAGTGTTCGATACTCAGGAAGAAGAGCGTGGCCGCGTGGCGCGTGAATTGCATGATGGGATCAGTCAAATGCTGGTTGGCGTGCGCTTTACCTTAGACAACGCCCGGCGCCGCATGTCCCGAGGCGAGTATGATCGCGCCCTGCCGCCGCTAGACAGGGGATTGGACAACCTGGGCACCGCAATTTCCGAGGTCCGCAGGATCAGTCGCGATCTACGCCCTGCTGTGCTCGACGATCTGGGCCTTGGCCCTGCTCTCAAGGCACTAACCGGTGATTTTGCCACCCGCACCGGCATAGAAACCGATTTCAGCACCGTAGTCTTTAGCAACCGGTTGGACCAGAACAGCAAGATCGCCCTGTACCGTATCGCGCAAGAAGCGCTGACAAATATCGAACGCCACGCCAATGCAACCCATGTGTCCATGGACCTGCGCGGCCACGCCAAGGGGGCCACCATGCGCATCTCGGACAATGGCACTGGCCTGCCTGCTGTCCAGGATCGCGACGGATCAGGCATCGGGTTGCGTAACATGCAAGAACGGATTGAACAGCTTGACGGCACCCTGCGCATTCTGTCATCACGTGGCACCCAAGGCGGCACGGTGATAGAAGCCCGGCTGCCATTGAGCCATCTGCTGCCGCCTGGCGGCAAGGCCGAGACCACATAGCAGTACTTGCATCTGTGTGGTGGGATCCAAATCGTGCCATTTGCTTTTGGGGGAGCCAATGACCCAACTAATTCGAGTGCTGATCGTCGATGATCATCCAATGGTCGCCGAAGGCATCCAGTCGATCCTAGAAAGCTATGACGACATCGAAGTTGTCGGCTCCCTCAACAATGGCCGCGAGGCGGTTGAGAGGGCAGCAGAACTAGCTCCGGACGTGATCCTGATGGACCTGAACATGCCCGATCTTGGCGGTCTCAGTGCCACCGAGATCCTGCTTGAACGCGCGCCAGCCACCCGCATTCTGATCCTGACGATGCACGACAGCCCGGAATACATCTCCAGTGCCCTTAGCCACGGCGCCATGGGATATATTCTGAAAGACGTCCCCACCGACGAAATAAAACAGGCCATCGATGCGGTAATGCTGGGTAACAAGTACCTCTGCACCGGTGCCAAAGGATCCTTGGAGCCCAAAGACGGCAGCACCCGCGAATCCCTCACCACCCGCGAACAGACCATCCTGCTGGAATTGGCGCAGGGAAAATCGAACAAAGAGGTCGCCCTGGTGCTCGACATCTCTGTGCGCACGGTTGAGACCCACCGCAAGAACATCAAGCGTAAGCTTGGCATCAGCTCTACCGCCGGGCTAACCCGCTATGCGCTAGAACATGGGGTACTGCAGGGCACGGGTGCAGGATTATAATCCAAGATTTGCCTGCATTTTCGGCGCCAATATAGACAGCCAACACCCTGGATCCCCGATTGCCGACACTTACTTGGGACGGCAGACAGACGATCCAGTCACTTTCAACCGCATTTCAAGTCAACAATTTCCAAATATTTCACATTCGCACACCAGAGCGCAACAAAATGTCAAATTTCACCCCAAAATTGGCTCAATTGCCTGTTGACGCCCCTGCCCGCCGCCCATAATGTCGCCTTTAACGCAAAAGGAGCCAGGGACAATGATCACCCTAGTAGTCATCGTAGGAACCAAGCGCATGGGCCGGTAACGGTAAACCATTTTCGAACCCATGCGCCTCCGACATAAAATCGGGGGCTTTTTTTATGCGCAGAGACAAAATGATACAGACGACGACGCCAATGGAGCAAAGCAGATGACACGTGAGATGACCGGCGCAAGAATGGTAATTCAAGCCCTGAAGGATCAGGGTGTGGACACAGTATTTGGATACCCTGGTGGTGCCGTCCTACCGATCTATGACGAGATCTTTCTGCAGAACGATATCCAGCACATTCTGGTGCGCCACGAACAGGGTGCCTTGCATGCAGCAGAAGGCTATGCGCGCTCCACCGGAAAACCTGGTGTTGTTCTGGTCACTTCGGGTCCGGGTGCCACCAACGCGGTGACCGGATTGACCGATGCGCTGCTGGATTCTATCCCGCTCGTTGTTCTGACTGGCCAGGTACCGAGCTTCATGATCGGTTCAGACGCCTTTCAAGAGGCTGACACCGTTGGCATCACCCGCCCCTGCACCAAGCACAACTGGCTGGTCAAGGACACTGACAAGCTGGCGGCTGTGCTGCACGAGGCGTTCCACGTTGCCACCACTGGTCGCCCTGGGCCGGTTTTGGTCGATATTCCCAAGGACGTGCAGTTTGCCACCGGCACCTATACTGGGCCCAAACCCTCGGCGTCCCACTATCAGCCGCCGGTAAAAGGCGACGTAGAGGCGATAACCGAACTGGTTGCAGCTTTGGAAAAAGCTGAGCGCCCACTGTTTTACACTGGCGGCGGGGTCATCAACTCTGGCCCTGCAGCCAGCCAATTGCTGCGCGAACTGGTCGAGTCCACCGGCATTCCAATCACTTCAACTCTGATGGGGCTTGGCGCCTATCCCGCTTCGGGCAAACACTGGCTGGGAATGCTAGGCATGCACGGCTTGTATGAAGCCAATATGGCAATGCACGACTGCGATCTGATGATCAACGTTGGTGCGCGCTTTGACGACCGTATCACCGGTGTGCTCTCGTCCTTTTCGCCGGGTTCTACCAAGGCACATATCGATATTGACCCCTCCTCGATCAACAAGGTGATCCGGGTTGATATTCCCATCGTCGGTGACGTTGGCCATGTGCTCGAAGATCTGCTGAAGATCTGGAAATCGCGCGGCCGCAAAACCAATGCCGAGGCGCTGGTGTCCTGGACACGTCAGATTGACGATTGGCGCAAGGTGGATTGCCTGAAGTTTGCCGAGGACAAGAAAACTATCAAGCCGCAGTATGCACTGTCGCGGTTGGAAGCCCTGACCAAGAAATACGACCGCTATATCACCACCGAAGTGGGCCAGCACCAGATGTGGGCGGCGCAGTTCCTGAACTTTGAAGACCCCAACCGCTGGATGACATCAGGCGGTCTTGGCACTATGGGCTATGGCTTCCCCGCCTCCATCGGTGTGCAAATGGCGCATCCTGACGCCCTGGTGATCAACGTCGCGGGCGAGGCCTCGTGGTTGATGAACATGCAGGAAATGGGCACGGCAACACAGTACAAGCTACCCGTGAAACAGTTCATCCTGAACAACGAACGTCTTGGCATGGTGCGCCAGTGGCAAGAACTACTGCATGGGTCGCGTTATTCGCAGTCTTGGTCCGAAGCCCTGCCCGACTTTGTCAAACTGGCCGAAGCCTTTGGCGCCAAGGGCATCCGTTGCTCGGACCCGGCTGATCTGGATGACGCGATCATGGAGATGCTGGCGTATGACGGCCCAGTGATTTTCGACTGCCTGGTAGAGAAGCATGAAAACTGCTTTCCAATGATCCCATCGGGCAAGGCGCATAATGAAATGCTGCTGGGTGAGGCCGATACCGAAGGCGCCATCCAAGCTGGCGGCGCGGTACTGGTGTAACCAGACCCGTTTTCCAGATAGAAAACGTCCCGGAAAATTCGAATTTTCCGGGACTCGAAGAACCGAAAGGGACTATCCATGTCTGCCCTACATATCAAAAAAGGCTCGACCCGCCATTCTGCCTATAACCTGCGCCCAACGTTTTCGGATGTGCAGGAACGGCATACACTTGCGGTGCTGGTTGAAAACGAACCAGGCGTTCTCGCACGGGTTATCGGACTATTTGCCGGTCGTGGTTACAACATTGAAAGCCTGACTGTTGCCGAGGTGGACCATACCGGCCACCTAAGCCGCATCACCATTGTCACCAAAGGGACGCCCCAGGTCATTGAACAGATCAAGGCGCAACTGGGCCGGATCGTACCAGTTCATGAAGTGCATGATCTTACAGTCGAGGGACCAACTGTAGAGCGGGAACTGGCCATCTTCAAAGTGTCTGGTGACGGTGAAAAGAGAGTAGAAGCGCTGCGTTTGGCCGACATCTTCCGCGCCAATGTTGTTGACAGCACACTGTCCAGCTTTGTGTTTGAAATCACTGGTGCGCCGGACAAGATCGACGCCTTTGCAGATCTGATGCGGCCGTTGGGATTGGTCGAAGTTGCACGAACCGGCGTTGCCGCCTTATTGCGGGGCGACTAAGCCCCCGCACACGCAGAATCATCCCAGACAATTGCGGCGCGAGATATTTGCGCGCTGCTTTTGCTCAACAGGCGCCGCAAAGGGAATGACCTGGGCGGTGTTTTGTCGGCGATCCGATTCTCCGGCCGCGTCAGGCTCAGCTACGGTCAGGTTGTGAGCCAACCCCATACAGGCGGCCCCTTCCAACACTTGCAGATTTTCGGCCATGCGCCGATTGTGCTGCAATGTCAGGTCAAAACAGATCAGATCACCCTCGTGCAGATCTACAAACGACTGGCGGTGCTTTTGTGAATAGAAGGCAAGGTCTCCCTGATCTTCACACCAAATGACGGCCTTGTGTTGGCTCGCATCGCTCCAGAGTACCACACCATTCATACCATGCCTCATTCAGAATACCCTTCAATTCTGGAACATATGGAAGCGTTCAAACATGGTAAATTCGGTGTCTGGCTATTGATTTTTGTGTCTGACAAGTTAGCCTTGCAACCTAACTAGCGTCACAACTACCTCTACTTGGCGTCAACTGTGACAAAAGTGCCCTGAATGTCATTTTCTTCGGCGCTAGTAATATATTTTTAGTTAACCAGTTCCAAGGCAAAGTCCATGTCAAAGTCACCCCGTTCTCCGGCAGATTTGCGCGATATGTTTGGCGCCAACTTGCGGCAAATGGCGAAAAAATACCCCTCAATTTCCGAGTTGTCACGTCAGCTAGGGATCAACCGGACGCAATTTAATCGCTACTTGTCTGGCGAAAGCTTCCCCCGACCGGACGTGCTGGAACGGATGTGTTCCTTTTTTGAAGTGGACGCCCGTATACTACTAGAACCTGTCAATTCGCTCAATACCAAGGGCCAAATCCTTAACGGACCGATTTTGGACGAATTTCTGGGTCACCGCGTCAGTTCCCTCTCAGAGAATACCTTTCCATCGGGAATTTACCGGTTTTCACGACGTAGCTTCACAAGAGACAATCAGTTTTTGATCGGGCTGTCCCATGTGTTCCGCTCAGATGGTGTCACATACGTCAAAGGATTTGAAGCAAAGGAAGCTATGCGACACCAAGGCCTGCCCACAGATCCCTACACACGCGAATTTCGAGGCTACGCAACTCAACAGGATGATGGGGTGGCGCTGGTCATTGCACGACGTGGCGCATTGACTTGTTCGTTCAACTACCTATCCCGCGCGGCATCCCTGAAAAACAACTTCTGGGTTGGTTATGTCAGCCGCACTGTGCGCGAAGAAAGCAGCGGCACACGGGCGACACGGATGGTTTATGAACATCTGGGGCACAATTTCGGAGACATTCTATCCGCCGCCCGAGGATCCGGTTTCGTCACCGTGGCCGACCTGATGCCCTTCCACCGGGATTTGTTACAGGTGAGCGACCCATTCCGTTGATCCTGCGTTTAGGGCTGCAATTTGTCGCCTTGAGAAAAGTCAGGTCGCGAAACAGACGGACAAGGATCCAGCACGGGTTATCAAAACCGGGTAACCTGAGCGAGGAATCCAGATGTCTGACACCGATCTGTCCGCCGTGCGCGCGCCCATCCAACAGGCCCGAGGCCTGCCAAATGCCCATTATAATGATGATGCGGTCTATGCAGAAGAAAAGCAGGCGTTGTTGTATAAGCAATGGGCTGGGCTGGCGGTGGCCGCTGACGTTCCAGACCCCGGCGACGCTGTACCAATCAATTTCCTGAACATCCCTTTGTTGTTGATCCGCGATCGAAAAGGCGAGGTGCGGGTGTTCCAAAACACCTGCCGCCACCGCGGAATGATCTTGGTCGATGCTCCTCGCAAGATCGAAGGCGCAATTCGGTGTCCTTATCACAGCTGGTGCTATTCAACCGATGGTAAGCTGGTCAGCACACCACATGTGGGCGGCCCGGGCCAGAACACCCACGACGGCATTGACCGCGCCCTGTTGGGCTTGGTCGAGGTGCGCAGCCATATCTGGCGTGACGTGGTCTGGATTAACCTCTCAGGGGAAGCGCCTGTGTTTGAACACGCGATGGCGGATGTGATCGCCCGGTGGGCTGAATTTGACAAACCGCTGCACCACGGTGGTGCCGACAGCCAGTTCCAGCTGGAGTTGAACTGCAACTGGAAACTGGCGGTCGAGAATTACTGTGAAAGCTATCATTTGCCTTGGGTTCATCCTGGGTTAAACAGCTATTCCCGGTTGGAAGATCACTATCACATCGAACAACCCGGTGCATTTTCCGGCCAGGGAACTTGGGTCTATCGCCAGCTCACAGGCGAAGATGGCGCGACGTTTGCCGATTTTGAGGACCTGAGCGACAAATGGGACAAGGCCGCAGAATATATTGCCGTCTATCCCAATGTATTGTTCGGCGTACACCGTGACCACGCCTTTGTGATCCTGTTGCACCCCAACGGCCCGGGCCAAACCAGCGAGCATATCCATATCTACTATTCCGAACCCGACACCGACGCTGATCTACGTGCGCGCAATACAGAGCAATGGAAACAGGTGTTTGCTGAGGATGTATTTGTAGTCGAAGGCATGCAACAGGGACGCAATGCTCCGGGCTTTGACGGGGGTCGATTCTCGCCGGTGATGGATGGGCCTACGCATCTGTTTCACGACTGGGTGGCCGAACAAGTACAACGGAATAGGGCAACTTCTAGAGCCGCCGAATGAGCAGTCTGGAAACCCGGTTGTTGGCCGCTCACGCGGCCGGCGATACACTGGCACAAGTTGCCCTTTATACCGAGGCCGCCGACACCGCCGCAACTCAAGACGCGGCGGGGTTCTTTTTGACGCAAGCCTATATCTATGCGCTTGAAATCGGGCACTCAGAAGCCGCCACCCTGCGCGCCAGGCTGGTGGACATGGGGCGCGAAAATTGGGCGCAAGCGCCAGTTCAATGCCCTTAGCTCATGCCTCGTCAGCAATAACGATCAGCCGATAGACATGCCAGCTTGCATGCCCCAGTAGTGGTAACGCCAACAGTAGCCCTACAAACCCCGGTAACAGCGCGACAAAGGTCGTGATGGCGATAAACAGAGCCCAGCCAAGCATCATTACAAAATTACTGCTGACATACTGAAAGCTGGTGATCATTGCAGTGACAAAATCAATTTCGCGATCCAGCAACATCGGCAACGATAGCACCGTGATCATGTACAGCAGCAATGCAAACAACGCACCAACCACCGAGCCAACAACCAACATAATTAAACCGTTTGGGGTCAGGAATATGTCCAACGATGACGACACATTGGTCATCGGAGACAACCCCATGAAAAGAGCAAAAATCATGTGTCCCAGAAAGAACCAGAACAGGAAAACCACCACGATAATGGCGCAGATCGAAGGCAGTTGCCGGCTGCCTTGCTGCAGTACGGCTCGGATAACAGCTCTGGCATCTTTTGGCCTGCCCTGCTCTAACCGGTGCGAAACCTCATACAGCCCCACTGCAGCAAACGGGCCGATCAGCGGGAACCCGATTGCGGCTAGAACCAACCAAGACGTGGTGCCGGTTGCTTGCGTGATCCAGGCCATCATCCATCCAGCCAAGACATACAGCCCAGAAAACGCCAACCCAAGTTCCGGTCTGGCCTTGAAGTCCCCCCAGCCCCTGCGCAACGCCTGACGCAATATGGACAAGGTCATCGGCCGTAATTCCGGCACGCCAAAGGCTTTCTCTGTGTTCATTTATGTCTCCTCCCAAAGACATATCCGGCCTGAACCCTCAGGCAGCGGGCATTCTGTCGACCTTCTGCTGGCCAGGGATAAGCATCCTAAGTCGAGGATCTTCCGGTCCTGTCCAAAGGGACTTAGGTTTAACGTCCCAGCGGGCAACTTAAGCATCACGGTCCCAAGTGGCCTGCTCATCGTGACAGAAAGCCAAAGTGCAAATCACCACCCAAGTCAGCGGCACATTAGTAGATTGAAGGCATATATCCTGACTGCTCGCGAACGTTTCCATTGCAGCCTAACCTCTGAGTTTTCACAATTAAACCCACAGTTCACATACATCTTCTGGGCATGTATGTTTATCGCTGACAAGTGGTCACGTCCCCAGCATCTGACACACAAAAGGCCGGGTTTCCCCGGCCTGAGCAGTCGCCCTCTGAAGTGTTGGCTTACAGGCCCTGCGCCTCGGCCCGGCTTTTTCCTGCCACATCCAAAGCAAGTGTCGCCGCCATGAAACCATCCAAGTCACCGTCCAACACACCCTTGGTGTCCGAGGTCTCGTGACTGGTGCGCAGGTCTTTGACCATCTGATACGGCTGCAGCACATACGAGCGAATCTGGTTGCCCCAGCCTGCGTCGCCTGCATTCTCATGGGCCTCGTTGACCAGTGCGCTGCGCTTATCCAATTCCATTTGATAAAGTCGGGATTTCAAAGCCTTCATCGCAATATCACGGTTCTGGTGCTGCGATTTTTCCGAACTGGTCACTACAATACCGGTGGGATGGTGGGTGATCCGCACAGCCGAGTCAGTGGTGTTCACGTGCTGCCCACCTGCCCCCGACGACCGGTAGGTATCGATGCGGATGTCAGCCGGATTGACTTCAATTTCGATATTATCATCGACCACCGGGTAAACTTTGACCGAGGTAAAGGAGGTGTGGCGTTTCGCGGCACTGTCAAAAGGCGAGATCCGCACCAGGCGGTGCACGCCGCTTTCCGACTTCAGCCAACCATAGGCATTGTGGCCCGTGATCTTATAGGCAGCAGACTTGATCCCAGCCTCTTCACCAGCGCTTTCAGACTGCAGCTCGACCTTATAGCCCTTTTTCTCAGCCCAGCGAACATACATCCGGGCTAACATCGAAGCCCAATCACAGCTTTCGGTGCCACCTGCCCCCGAGTTAATCTCAAGGAAAGTATCATTGCTGTCAGCCTCGCCGTCCAACAGCGCCTCCAGCTCTTTCGCGGCAGCCTTTGCAGCAAGTGTCTTCATGGCCTCTTCGGCATCTGCAACGACTTCGTCGTCCTCTTCCATCTCGCCGAGTTCAATCATCTCGATGTTATCAGCCATGTCTTGCTTGATACCATTGTAAGTATCCATCGCATCGACCAACATCTGCCGCTCGCGCATCAGCTTTTGCGCAGCATCGGGGTTGTCCCACAGATTGGGGTTTTCAACCCGCGCGTCGAATTCTTCTAACCGGTGCGGCGCGGTTTCACGGTCCATCCGCTGCGCCAACAGCTCTAGAGACTTCTCAATCTGAGCAACATAGTTCTGGGTTTCGGCGCGCATGGTTTGGTCCCAACTTACTGTATAAGGTCTGCGTGATACCAAGACCTGAGAGGCACCACAAGATGAGCAGAAGTGTTATGGTAGATGGTCTTGCTGCAATTTTGACCAAATGGCAGCTGAGCGACCCTGAAATACTGTCTCAAACGCCAATTGCATGGCTTTGGAAGGTACATCAGAGAGATGGTACGACGGCAGTTCTAAAGCTGTACCGGCAGTTCGATCGAGGTAACGAAGCAGCTGGGGCAGATCTGCTCAATGCCTGGTCCGACAGCGGAGCGGTTCAAATATTCAACAACAGCGGGGCTGCTGTATTGATGCAATGGCTGGATGGCCCTAGCCTTGGTGATATTGCCCGATCCGGCGAGGCCAAGCGAGCAGATCAGTTACTTTGCGACTCCACTCGGCGCCTGCACCTTGTGCCAACGTCTGCCATTTCCAATCTACGTCCCCTTGAAGATGTCTTCACCGCGTTGTTTCAGTTACAAATCACTCCCAAATACCCGGTTATTTTGCGCCATAACATTCATCGCGCCGCACAAATTGCACGGCATTTACTAGGCAGTCAGCCCTCCCCCATCCCGCTGCATGGCGATCTGCATCACGACAACGTCATTTTGACGTCAGCGGGCCCGCGAGTGTATGACGCCAAAGGATATTTAGGGGACCCTGCATTTGAACTTGCCAATGCATTACGCCACCCCATATGCCTTCCGGCTTTAGTCCGAGACCCAATCCGAATCAAACAAGTGACCGAGCAGTTTGCCAAGGCAATGAACGTGTCGCCACACCGGCTGGCGCAATGGGCCGCGGCTAAATGTGCCCTTTCCATTGCCTGGCGGGCACAGGGAATTACATCTCAGGACGATGAAAGCGACCTGCTCGCCCTGCTACTGGATCAAGCAGATCAATAAAGCCCGCCCGAGCTAACCGTACCAAAGGTTGCTTTGGGCCCCAGAACTGCAGTTCCCCCGCTCGAGGTGGTGACCTGTCGACCACCTTGATTAACCTCTTCAAACAGAGGCAGGTTCGATCCCATTGCAAAGCCACCATCATAGCTCAGACCAAAAATCGGCTCGGCACCATCGCGGAAATACTCGGCCACCACGTATTCGCCGCTGGCCTCATCAGGCAGTCGCGCGCCGGTAAAGCGGTCAATCTTGATGAAGTGGCCACCCGGCGGCACATCAAACGGGCCACCACCATATTTGGCTGTCGCCTTCTCCATGAACTGCTGGAACACTGGCCCGCAGGTATTGCCACCATAGGTGCCGCGCCCCAAAGGCCGTGGACGATCATGTCCAATGTAGCAACCCGCCACAATATTCGACGTAAAGCCGATGAACCAAACATCGCGTGCTTCGTTGGTTGTGCCGGTCTTGCCTGCCGTCGGCACCCCTAGATGCACATTGCCGGCAGCAGTACCGCGTTCAACCACGCCACGCATCATCGAGGTCAGCTGGTAGGCAGTGATCGGATCCATTACCTGATCTCGATCGGTCACAATTCGTGGGGCGACTCCTTCAGGCAGTAAGGCCGAGGAGCAATCCACACAATCTCGGTCATCATGGCGATATATAGTCTGACCTTCGCGGTCCTGAATCCGGTCCACCAAGGTCGGCTTCAACCGTTCGCCACCATTGGCAAACATCGCATAGGCGGTCACCATCTTGTACAATGTGGTCTCCTCCGAGCCCAGAGAATTGGCCAGATAAGGTCCCATCTCTTCATAAACACCAAAACGTTCGGCGTAGCCCGCAACCACTGGCATCCCAATTTCCTGCGCCAATCGAATGGTCATCAGGTTCCGCGACCGCTCGATCCCAGTACGTAGCGGCGTTGGTCCATAGAATTTGTTCGACGAGTTTCGTGGCCGCCACAAGCCTTGCGGTGTGTTCACCTCAATCGGCGCATCGATCACGATGGTCGCCGGACTGTACCCACTGTCCAGCGCCGCAGCATAGACAAAGGGTTTAAAACTGGACCCCGGCTGGCGCTGCGCCTGCGTTGCACGGTTGAACACCGAATGCTGATACGAGAACCCGCCCTGCATCGCCAACACCCGACCCGTATTCACGTCCATGGCGACAAATCCGCCCTGCACTTCAGGCACCTGCCGCAGCGACCAGTGCTGAAAGACATCGTCCTTGGTCACAGCAACGACCAGCACCACATCACCAACGGTCAGGTTCTCAGCAAAACTGCCCTTCATCCACTTGATGTCAGAGCGCGGAACCACACCAGTCCCGCCGGTATTCTCCACACCAACAGTCAACTGCTTGTCGCCAACACCCAACACCACCGCCGGCAACCAGTCGCCGCCAAGCGAGACGTCTCGCGACACCTTGGTTTCGGCCAAAGCGGTGCGCCAAGACTCTTCATTGCTCAGCAAATCCGCCGCGATGGTCATCTCTGTCCCACGCCAAACCCCGCGCGAGCGGTCGTATTTTTCCAACCCAGTACGCAAAGACGATGCGGCCACCTGCTGCATTTCAGCGTCAATGGTGGCACGCACGGTAAAACCACCAGTGAAAAATTCACCTTCGCCGAAATCAACTGACAACTGGCGGCGGATCTCGTCAGTGAAATAGTCACGCGGTGGCAACGCTGTGCGAAAACTCTCAAAATCCCCATTTTGCACCGAGCGCAGCGGCTGCTCGACTTCAACCTTGTAGACGGCATCGGAGATATAGCCGTTCTGCATCATTTCGCGCAGCACATAGTCACGACGTTCAGTCAGGCGTTCCTTACCGCGCACCGGATGAAACTTACCCGGAGCCTTGGGCAAAGAAGCCAGAAACGCCGCCTCATGTGGAGCTAGCTCTTCCAGTGTCTTGTTGAAATATGTCTGCGACGCCGCGGCCACCCCATAGGAATTCTGCCCCAGGAAGATTTCATTCATATAGAGCTCAAGGATCTGCTCCTTGTTCAGCGTCTCTTCTAGACGCGCAGCCAGAATGATCTCCTTGATCTTACGCTCTGCCTTGCGATCGCCGGACAGCAAAAAGTTCTTCATCACCTGCTGGGTAATGGTCGAGGCGCCGCGCACATTCGCCCCACGCGACATCACGGCTTCAACAGCAGCGGCAGCAATGCCGCGCATGTCATAGCCCTTGTGGCTATAGAAATTCTTATCTTCCGCAGAGATGAACGCTTGCTTCACCAGATCCGGGATCTCATCCGAAGGCGCAAACAGACGGCGTTCTTTGGCAAACTCATCAATCAACTGGCCTTCGCCGGAATAGATGCGGCTGATGGTCGGCGGCTGATACTGGGCCAGGGATTCGTGGCTGGGCAAATCGCGCCCATAGATCCAGAACACCGCGCCAATTGTCAGGGCCACCATCGCAATGCCCAGCGTAATGGTACTGAAGATGGAGCCGAAGAATGAGAGAATAAACCTAAGCACTGTACTGCCTTCCTGTGCACATGTCGTCTATATAGGGATGCCAAGGCCAATGGTCAAAACAACAGATGGCAAAAACACGCTGCCAGCCGCCGCTGATGCGGATCTTCGGCCGGCCCAAACCCTAACCAAATCGTCAAACGACATTACTGCCGCACCAGTGACCTTCGCGTTGTGTCTTCTTCCCGCCAGGCCACCAACCCATTCAGAATACCACGCGCCATTGCGGCACGCCACTCCGGGTCTTGCAGGTTCTCCAAATCTCGCGGACTGGACATAAACCCGATCTCAATCAGCACCGAAGGAATATCCGCCGCCTTGAGCACCGAAAACCCGGCAGATCGCAACGGGCGTCGATTCATCGGCCCGCCCCGATTGGCCATTCCCTCGACCAGAGATCGCGCCAATGCGTCGCTACGCGGTTGGGTTTCCTGGCGCGCCAGGTCCAGCAGAATACCAGTGACACGGTCGTCCGTGTCACTCAAATCCACGCCAGCCAACAAATCACTGCGATCATGTCGCTCTGCCAACTTAGCCGAGGCCACATCCGAGGCTTCGGGTGACAACACATGCACCGTCGCCCCATGGGCCAACCCCTCGGACAGCGAATCTGCATGCAACGAGACAAACAGATCAGCGCCAGCCTGATGCGCCAGCGCAATGCGGCGCTCCAGCGACACAAAGTAATCGCCGTCACGAGTCAGCTGCACCTGAAACCGGCCCGAGCGCACCAGGGTCTCGCCCAACTCGATTGCAAAACCCAGGATCAGATCCTTTTCCACCACCGCGCGCCCGTCACTGGTCACCTCGGCACCGGGATCAATACCGCCGTGGCCGGGGTCTAACACCACCAGCAATGGCGCATCCGGGCCGCGTTTAATGGGCGACGACAACTGTTCCGCTGCGGGCAAATCCCAGCGCGGATCTGATGGCGCCCCAGCGTGGGCGGAAAAGGCCTCGGCACTGACCACTGACAGTTCCAGTCGCAAATCCGCCTGCGCTGTCACCGCATCAATATCCAACGCCGCGCTTTTGACCGCCATTGGCTCGGCCAGTTGCAGCACCATCCGCGACCAGCCCGGCACGTAGGTGCCAAACTGAACTTGGGTAACGTTCTGCCCCCGCAGCAAAGATTCGGAGCTTAGCCCGCGCCAGTCCACTTCTTGGAAATCCAGCACCAGACGCGGTGGATCATTAAGGGTGAACAGCCGATACGGCACCCCTTGGCTCAGGCGCAGCGCTATCATCGCGCCACCGGTGTCCAAATCTTCAATCCGGCTGGCGGCCGCATCAATGCGGGCCAGCCCGCTGAACCCCTGGGTCTGCGCTTGGGAGGGAACCGCCTGCCCTGCCAACGCCCAAATCAGCGCTATGAGAGTGAAAACTCTGCTCATGTTTCTAAGCCTTTACTGCCATTTGCACCAACATAGGCCAATCGTCACCCGATTTGAACGGCTCCTACGGTTTGCACTCAATTATCACCAAGGGTCGCCTGAGTTTGAGGCGCCTTGCACTATTGCCGCGCCGCCATGAACGTCTCCAATCGCGCCAGCCCTTCCTCGATATCAGTGGTGGAGCGAGCATAGGAAAATCGCAGCGTGGTCGCCCCACGAACGGGGTCGAAATCCAAACCCGGCGTCACCGCCACCCCAGCTTGCGCAAGAATCTCAGCCGCAAAGGCGCGACTATCAGACGTCAGATCCGAGACATCTGCATAAACGTAAAACGCCCCATCCGGCGGCGCGATCTTGGTAAACCCAGCTTTGGGCAGCCCTTCAAGCATCAATTGCCGGTTACGCGCATAAACAGCCAAATTTTCACGCATCTCGCCCTGACACTCCAGCGCCGCCAATGCTGCAATCTGGCTGGCATGTGGCGCGCAGATGAACATGTTCTGGGCGATCCGCTCAATCACCCGCACATGATCCTCGGGCACCACCATCCAACCTACTCGCCAACCGGTCATTGCAAAGAACTTGGAGAACGAGTTGATCACATAACACTCATCGGTCAGTTCCAGCGCGGTGACAGCCTTGGCCTCATATTCCAGCCCATGGTAAATCTCGTCCGAGATAAAACTGGCGCCCTGCTCCTGTGTCGCATCAATCAGCGCGCCCATGGCGCCGTGGTCCAGCATGGTTCCAGTTGGATTGGCGGGCGAGGCAACCATCAGCCCAGCCAGATCCAACCCGGCAAAGTCCGCTGCCACCGGTTGCAACCGGTTTTCCGGCGACGTCTGGATGTCCACCGGGGTCATTCCCAGCGCTTTTAGAATCTGCCGATAGGACGGATATCCCGGGGCGCCAATACCAACCCTGTCACCACTATCGAACAGCGCGGTAAAGCTAAGAAGAAAAGCGCCCGAAGATCCCGGCGTCACAATCACCCGCTCGGGGTTCAGATCGACATTATACCATTCACCATAAAGCCGCGCGATGCGCTGCCGCAGTGCTGGCAACCCCAAGGCTACAGTGTAACCCAGCGCATCATCCTCAAGCGCGCCCGCCAAAGCACGTCGCGCGCCAAGTGGTGCGCCGGTCGATGGTTGGCCAACCTCCATGTGGATAATGTGGCGTCCTGCCTCTTCCGCTTGGCGGGCGGCCTCCATTACATCCATCACAATGAAGGGATCGACTTTTGACCGGGTTGAGTTTCGCATGTTGATCTCCCATGGTGCCGTCATGGTTATTGACCGTTTATATCGGCTGGCGTCAATCCCGGCCCTGTTGTTGAGCGCAGTCTTAGTGGTGGCGTCAGCGTTGCCCTCGGCTGCGATCACCTTACTGCGCGATGCAGACATCGAATATGGATTGAATCGACTGGCTGCCCCTGTGCTTAGCGCCGCCGGGCTGAACGCCAAACGCGTACGCGTGCTGGTGGTCAACGATTCCAGCTTCAATGCCTTTGTCATTGATTCGCAAACCATTTTTGTGAACTACGGGCTGATCCTAAAGGTCACCAACCCCGAGATGCTACAGGCGGTGATTGCGCATGAGGCGGCCCATATTGCCAATGGCCATCTGGCCCGACGCATGCAGAATATGCGCTCGGCCAACTCGGCCTCGGGGCTTGGCATTGCTCTGGCGGTGCTGGCTGCAGCAGCCGGGGCTGGCGACGCGGCCGCCGGCATCGCCATCGGCACTCAAAGCTCGGCGCTGCGCGCCTTTCTGTCCCACACACGGGCCGAGGAGGCTTCTGCCGACCGCTCGGCTGCAGGCTATCTGACCCGCGCGGGAATAACGCCCCAAGGTCTGGTCGATCTGCACCAGATTTTTGCTGGCCAGGAGCTGCTGAGTACAACCAATCAAGACCCCTATATGCGCTCGCATCCGCTAAGCCGTGATCGCCTTCGCGCCGCCAAGGCCTATGTTTCCAGTTACGGCGATCAAAGCACGTCCAATGCCGAGGCCAACTATTGGTTTGCCCGCGCCCGTGGTAAGCTGTCCGCCTTTATCCGGTCACCAAAATGGACCAAACGCCGGGCTCATGAAGAAACCGCAAAAGATGTCCAACTCATGCGCGAGGCGGTGTCCTATCACCGGCAGCGCAATTTAAAGGCGTCGCTGAGCGCGCTGAATGGTGCCCTTGCACTGCGGCCCAATGATGCCTTTTACTATGACCTCAAAGGTCAGATCCTGATGGAGAACCGCCGCTGGAAACAGGCTTTGACAGCCTATCGCCATGCCGTGGATCTAGCTCCATCTGAACCGCTTACCTTGGGCGGTTACGGCCGCGCATTGCTGGCAGCGGGTCAACCCAAACAAGCCATCAAGGCAATGGAAAAGGCCCGCGCCCGTGATTTCCGCGATGCTAGGCTGCTACGAGACATGTCCTTGGCCTATGCCAAGACCGGCCAAACCGGCATGGCAGCACTGGTCACCGCTGAACGATACGCCCTGCAGGGCCGGATGGATGACGCCGGACGTCACGCCAAACGCGCCAGCGCATTGCTGCCGCGCGGCTCTGCCACTTGGCGCCGGGCACAGGATGTGCTTGTTGCTGCTGAACAGTACCAAAAGAGGAATAACAAATGATCCGCTTTCCCCGTGCCCTTTCGGGTGTTGCAACCGCGTTGGCACTGCTGACCGCTCCAGCCCAAGCGCTTGACCTGTCAACCATGAGCGAGGCTGAACGCGCTATCTTTGGGGCCGAAGTGAGGGCCTATTTGCTGGAAAATCCCGAGGTGATCATCGAAGCGGTGAACCTGCTGGAACAACGCCAAGCCCAGACTGAGGCCACTCAGGACGAGGCCCTAGTCGCCGCCAATTTGGAGGAGCTGCAAAACGACGGCTATTCCTGGGTCGGCGGAAATCTGGACGGTGACATTACTCTGGTTGAATTCATGGATTACCGCTGCGGCTATTGCCGTCGTGCCGCCCCCGAGGTAGCACAACTGCTTGCCGAAGACGGCAATATTCGTTTGGTCATCAAAGAATTTCCAATCCTGGGTGAGGCCTCGATGATGGCCTCTCGCTTTGCGGTTGCCACTCGTCTTGTCGCTGGTGACAAAGCCTATAAACAAGTGCATGACGCACTGATAGAATTTGGTGGGGACCCAAACGACGTGTCACTGCGACGCCTGTCCGAAGAGCTGGGGCTTGATGCCGATGCCATCATGGCACAGATGGATTCCCCTGAGATCACTCAGGAATTGGCCCAAACCCGCGCTTTGGCGCAACGGATGAAAATTTCTGGTACCCCGACTTTTGTTCTGCAAAGCGAACTGCTTCGGGGGTATCTGCCAGCCGATCAGATGTCCGTCATTATCGCAGAAATGCGCGACCAACGCGGCTGAGGTCGGTGTAGGGTGCGTGCTTGCACGCACCTTCCGCAGCGGTGCGTGCAAGCACGCACCCTACACTCTCAGCCAGATCAGATCATTCCGCAGCCGCAGAATCCAGCGCCGCAGCCTTTTTTTCGACCTCTTGGACAATGTGCTCGACCATTTGCTCGTTGCTCATCTTGTGACTAGCCTTGCCTGCAAGATAAACCATTCCTGCACCAGCGCCGCCGCCAGTAAATCCAATGTCGGTCATCAGTGCTTCGCCCGGGCCATTCACCACACAACCAATGATCGACAGGCTCATTGGGGTGCGAATATGGGCCAGCCGCTGCTCCAGAGCCTCGACCGTCCGGATCACGTCAAACCCCTGCCGCGCGCAGGACGGGCAAGAAATAATATTGACCCCACGGTGGCGCAGGCCCAGTGATTTCAGGATTTCAAAGCCAACTTTGACCTCTTCCACTGGATCCGCACTCAGTGAAACCCGCAGAGTGTCACCAATGCCCATCCACAGCAGCTGACCTAGGCCAATCGCCGACTTGATGGTACCCGAGACAAATCCACCAGCCTCGGTGATGCCAAGGTGGATCGGCGCATCGGTCGCTTCCGCCAGTTGCATATAGGCCGCCGCTGACATGAACACATCCGACGCTTTGACCGAGATCTTGTAGTTATGAAAATCGTGATCCTGTAGAATGCGGATATGATTCAGCCCGCTTTCCACCATCGCATCCGGACAAGGTTCGCCGTATTTCTCCAGCAAGTTCTTTTCCAGAGAACCGGCATTTACGCCGATACGGATAGAGCAATTATGATCCTTGGCCGCCTTGATCACTTCAGCGACCCGCGATTCGTTGCCGATATTGCCGGGATTGATGCGCAGGCAGGCTGCACCAGCCTCGGCCGCCTCGATGCCGCGTTTGTAGTGAAAGTGGATATCGGCGATAATCGGCACCGGGCTTTCCGCGACAATCTCTTTCAGGGCCTTAGACGAGGCCTGATCCGGGACTGAAATCCGCACCAGGTCAGCGCCTGCATCAGCCGCGGCCTGCACCTGCGCAATAGTTCCAGCAATATCCGTAGTCAGGGTATTGGTCATCGTCTGCACCGCGATTGGTGCATCACCACCAACAGGCACATTGCCCACCATGATCTGACGGCTTTCGCGACGCTCGATGTTGCGCCAAGGACGGATATGATTGATCGACATTTTGGGGATCCAGACTAAAGATCGGTTGTCTCTAGATACGCGCTGATCCAATGCGCTGCAATGGCACTCGACAAACGACTGCTCACACAGGTCGGTTTATTCTGAGAGTAATCCTGTCTCGAGTTCGGCCACCATTTTAGCCAAATCACGATCTTGATCCAGATTGGCAACGTCAAACCGATCGGTCACACTATCAATTGACAGTGGCAGGTTCTTAGTCACTTCACCGCGATTTCCAACTGGCCCAAAATGGGCACCACCCAAAGCAAAATAGATTGCGCTGCTTTCTCCGGTCCGCAGTGTCGGTGCCTCTTCAGTCGCGGGAATTTCATAGCGCTGGCCTGGTTTCATGATCCCTTCGAAGATCACGCTGCCATCAGCAGCACTGACCCGCACCCATGAATCGCGCACAGCAACCATTTCCATTCGCGGCGCGGCCAGTTCAATAACCTGCGGCACGACCTGAGACTGCGGCGCAACGCCGCCAGGGCGGAGCGCTTCAGCAAATTCTAAGCCGGGGAGTTCAGGGGCTGCAAAGCTGCCAAAGGCGCTGGGATCAAGGGTTGAGATAGGCGCATCACGCGCCATCAGAACCGGCACGTCCAACGCCTGAGGACGATACAGGCGGATCAGTGCGTCTGCAGCTGGGCTTTCCCCTGCATTGGCGGCATTCAACTCAGCCGCTTGCAATGGATCTAGCTCGGCCAGCACCACCGGTGTCTGTTCCATCGGCGCCATCTGTACCTGTTGCACCTGCTTCAAAACCGTCCAGCCGCCAAAGCCAATGCCGCCGATCAAAGCCAGCAAAATCAAGGACGAGCCTAAGGCCCGCGCTTCCAAATTCTCAAGAAAACCATTGCTGGTCGGGGCAAAGGGGGTGTTTGGAGCAGTAAAGGCATCGGTTCTCATTCCGCCCATGCCGGTTGAAATTGGAGCAGGACCAGCGCGCTTACTAGAGGCTTTGGCCGACATGCCGTGCGCAACTTCAAATCCGCTTTCGCGGCAGAAATCGTCAAACACCTGCTCCGGGTCCATGTTCAGATAGCGGGCATAAGAGCGCACATAGCCTGCGATAAAACCGGGAGTGTCAAAAACGGTAGGATCCGAGTGCTCGATGGCTGCTATATAGGAAGCTTTAATCCGCAATTCACGCTGCACGTCCAGCAGTGACTTGCCCATTGTCGCGCGTTCTCCGCGCATCGCATCTCCAAGCCGAACTTCATAGTCATCGAAACTCCGTGGTTCGATGACCTTCTGCGCTTTGGATTTGCGCTGAGTGATGCGCCCAATCATCCCTGCTATCCTATACCTGCCCGCCACATATTCCCAGAATGCCTATGGAATCATCCCATCGATTCGATTGCACTCTTTCGTTGACGAATGAATAACACACTCTAAGTAGTTTTACAGGGGACTAGTGACTTAGCCTGCCAGATCGGCACGATTCAGCGCACAATGCGACCACAGCGCGTCCATTGCATGAACCAGTGCATCAATTTCTTTTGGACCATGCACCGGTGACGGAGTGAACCGCAGACGTTCGGTGCCGCGCGGCACGGTTGGGAAGTTGATTGGCTGCACGTAGATGCCGTAATCCGACAGTAACATGTCGCTCAACTTTTGAGTGTGAACCGGATTACCAACGATTACTGGCACGATGTGACTGCCATGATCGATGATCGGTAGCCCCATCCCCTTAAGCCGCAATTTCAATATCTTAGCTTGTTGTTGATGCTTTTCGCGCAGTTCGGGCGCCTGTTTCAGATAGGCAACCGAGGCCGCGGCACCAGCTGCCACCGCAGGCGCCAGAGATGTTGTGAAGATAAACCCCGGCGCATAGGAACGGATCGCGTCAACCATCTTGGCGCTGGCAGCGATATAGCCACCCATAACGCCAAAGGCCTTGGCCAAGGTGCCGTTAATGATGTCAATACGGTGGGCCAGGTTGTCGCGCTCGGTCACTCCGCCGCCGCGCGGGCCATACATGCCCACAGCGTGCACTTCGTCGATATATGTCAGCGCACCAAATTCTTCGGCCAATTTGATCAGTTCTTCGATCGGGCCAAAATCGCCATCCATCGAATACACTGATTCGAACGCGATCAGCTTGGGTGCTGATGGGTCATCTGCTTCCAAAAGCTCGCGCAGATGCTCTACGTCGTTGTGACGGAAAATTCGCTTGGCGCCACCATTGCGGCGAACCCCTTCGATCATCGAGGCATGATTCAGCGCATCAGAATAGATAATTAGACCGGGAAACAGCTTGGGCAAAGTGCTCAGCGTCGCATCATTCGCAATATAGGCTGAGGTGAACAGCAGCGCCGCCTCTTTGCCATGCAGATCTGCCAGTTCGGCCTCAAGACGCTTGTGATAAACGGTGGTGCCCGAGATATTGCGTGTCCCACCCGACCCAGCACCGGCGGCATCAACCGCTTCGTGCATCGCGGTCAGCACTACTGGGTTTTGCCCCATGCCCAGATAGTCATTGCCACACCAAACAGTAATGTCCTGCAGGCTGCCATCAGGCCGCGTCCAGACCGCATGCGGAAACTGGCCATTGCGGCGTTCAATATCGATAAAGGTCCGATAACGACCCTCTGCATGCAGTTGGTCAATCGCTGTGTCGAGTTTCGCGGTATAGTCCACCGGTATCTCCATAGCTAATCCCGGCACCCCGGAGTTAAGGCGACTGTGCCGTATTCACGTTTGTGAATAGATAACTTAAACGCCCGTTTCGATCAACCACATACGTTCGGTCGAACCGTCGCAGCCTTGATGTGGATCAAATAGACCTTTGTTTCAATCACGGCAAGAACAGCAACGGCCTGTTATTGTCTTTATGCGCCCTAAAATGATGCCGATGGGAAGTGGATGATACTTATCGGAGACCTGATCACCCTACCCTTGCCCAGCTCTGGTCCCTGACTGATGCCACTGCTAGGCTCTGCTTCAAACCGCCTCGATATTCAGGAGAAATTGATGTCGCTTGATGATGTACTGGCCCGGATTGATAGTAATTTGGATACTGCCACCAGCCACTTGATGAATTTGTTGAGAATCCAGTCGATCTCAACTGATCCGGCCTACAAGGCCGAGTGTGACAAAGCCGCTGACTGGCTGGTTGCAGATCTGAAATCCATCGGTGTGGATGCCGCCAAACGCCCGACCCCAGGCCATCCAATGGTTGTTGGCCACATTGGCGATGATGACGGCGATTTACCACATGTGCTGTTCTATGGCCATTACGATGTGCAGCCGGTTGATCCATTGAACCTGTGGACCAGTCCGCCGTTTGAACCCAAACTTGAAGAAACAGAAAATGGCACTGTGATTCGTGGCCGCGGAGCCTCGGACGACAAAGGTCAGCTGATGACTTTCGTCGAGGCCTGCCGAGCCTGGAAGGCGGTGCATGGCACCCTGCCCTGCCGCATCACCTTCTTCTTTGAAGGCGAAGAAGAATCCGGCTCGCCGTCGCTTATACCCTTCATGGAAGAGAACGCCGCCGAACTGAAAGCCGACATCGCGCTGATCTGTGACACCTCGATGGTGTCGCGCGGCGTTCCGTCAATTGCGTCGCAGCTACGCGGTATGTTGAAGGATGAATTCACAATCATCGGGCCCCGCATTGATTTACATTCCGGCCATTACGGCGGACCCGGCCTGAATCCGCTGCGTGAGCTCTCGCGGATCGTTGATAGCTTCTACGATCAGGACACTGGGCGCGTGGCCGTAGAAGGCTTTTACGAAGGCGTTCATGAGGTCCCTGCCGACCAGCTGCGCCAGTGGCAAAACAGTGGTTTCAACGAATCCGACTATCTGAACTCGGTTGGATACAGTCAGGCACACGGCGAAAGGGCCTATTCCACCCTGGAACAACAATGGTCACGCCCAACCCTGGAAGTGAATGGACTGTGGGGCGGCTATAACGGTGCTGGGTCCAAGACAGTGATTCCGTCAGAGGCGCACTGCAAAATCACCTGTCGTCTGGTCGGCGACATGGATCCCGACGTTCTGCGCGAGAAAATCCGCGCCCATGTAGGCGCTCAACTGTCGCCCGACGCCAAAGTGGTCTGGGATCAGGATCTCGAAGGCTCGCCCGCGTCAGTGATGAGCATCACCCGCCCCGAGTTCGAGGCTGCACGTGGTGCGTTGTCGGATGAATGGGAACGCGAAGCTGTGTTCTGTGGCATGGGTGGATCGATTCCAATCGCCGGCTTCTTCAAATCGGTCCTCGGGATGGATGCGATGCTGGTTGGCTTTGCCAACGATGACGACGCCATCCATTCTCCCAACGAGAAATACGACCTCAAGAGCTTTCACAAAGGCATCCGCTCTTGGGCCCGTATTCTTGATGCGCTGACAAAATAATTTCTGGCCGGGCGGCATAATTTGCTGCTCGGCACTTCAGGCTGTTTACGCAGTTATGATCAAGCGCCCTACCCAACGGAGACTGCATTGACCAAAGTCACTATTGACGGCCTTCAGCACGTGAACAATGTGGACATTGCCTATAGCATGACCGGTACAGGCCCACCCTTGCTGCTGCTCCACGGTTTTCCACAAACCCGCGCCATGTGGAACGCCATTAGACCAATACTCGCAACATCATTCACCGTCGTCACCGCCGACCTTCGGGGATACGGCGATAGCACCAAACCAAAATCAATGGCGGACATGAGCTTTCGTCACATGGCAGCCGATCAGCTGGCCCTGATGCACAGCCTAGGCTTTGACAGTTTTCATTTGGCTGGACATGATCGTGGCGCCAGAACTGCCCATAGACTTGCCCTTGATGCTCCTGATGCGCTTCTGAGCCTGACCATGATGGACACCATCCCAACCCATCTGCTGCTAAATGAGTTGAGCCAGGATGTCGCTCGAACCTATTATCACTGGTTTTTCCTATCGCAACCCGCGCCCTTTCCTGAACACATGATTCTCGCAGACCCGGATCACTATTTTGAAAGTTGCCTTTTGGGATGGGGTGGGTCTCAGCTATCCGATTTTGACCCTGATATGTTAGCTGCCTATCGCCACAGTTGGCGCAATCCTGACTGTGTACACAGCATGTGCAACGACTACCGCGCCGCGATAGACATTGATTTCCACCATGACGCATCAGACCTGGCCAAACAGGTATCCTGCCCAAGCCAAATGTTATACGGAGCGACCGGCCCCATGGCGCAACGATATGACATGGATCAGGCTTGGGCACCGCATCTCAGCAACATGACAACGCAAGCCATCTCTGGCGGCCACTTCTTTGTCGACCAGTTCCCCGAAGAAACAGCTGCGGCATTGCAGGGTTTTTTACAACGCGACTCCCCTAGCGCGTAGAACCGTTTCGCACAGGACACCCCAGCAGCCTGACCGACCGCCGCAGACGGAGGGCTCCCGACCAGGCTTCCCCTCGCTGAGGGGCGCCCCGGTTGGGCATGGCAGCGTGCCTGCGGCCCGCTGCGGTAGCACACTATCAGCGACTGGAGTGTCTAAGAAAGCTAAATTGGAAGCCGCTAAGGATCAAATGAGGCGTCCAGTTCGACCCCTTCTTTGACGCCATGCCCAGACTTGGTGTCATAGGTATCCTGTTGGTCCTGCCAGTCTTTGGTCTCGTCAGTCCAGAACTTGGCCAAGTCACCCTCGAGTATATCAGTACTGGTCAGCGATGTTTCGAGATCAGCTACGCATGTCTTGAAAATTCCGTGGTGATTGTTCTCATGGGTATTAAGCTTTTTCCACATGCTGTCCCAAGTGCCCTTTTGGCCCTTGTTGCCTTTGCTGTAGTCCTTCCACTTGGGCATGATGATTGTTGGCTTGGTGGTCAGCGTGAAGACATCCACGTGGCCGTCCAGTTGAAACGTCGCCTTATACTTGGCATTTGATCGGTAACGCCCCCAAAAGGCTCGTTTTTGCAGCGCGTTAAACACCGCCTCGATGGTTTTTCCCGCAACCGTATAGGTCGAGGATTTCGGCGCCGGTATGGTTTTCTTGAAACTGGCTGGGTCAGGATCAATGTATTCAAGCGACACGCCAACCGTGTTGCCATTCGACGTTTTGCTGGCGTAGTCCGCCACTGCTTTGGCAAAAGCCGACTTGGCCGCTTTGGTTTCAACGGCAAGCCCGGCCTTATCCAGGTCCTTATCTTTTATTGCAGCTGCAAACTTAGCCACCGCCTCTAGCATCAGAGCATGCAAATTGGACAGGTACGATTCTAGCGCCTTGAGCATCCGATCCCACTCTGCCTGCCGCTTTTTGGTGCTTTTGGCGTATTCGGTCCATTTTGGCAGGTTGACCGCAGGCTTCAGCGCCACGGTGATCTCAGTCACCTTCTTTGACTTGTCGAACTTGGCTGAAAACACGGGTGCCGCCGTATAGCTGCCCCAACTGGTTTTCTTGTCCAATGCGCTCTCTAAGGTCCCTATATCAATGCCAGACACAGAAAACGTCTTTTTCGATGGTTTCGGGATTTTGGTTTTAACAGTAATTACCATGATTGCCTCCAAAGGCGGAAAACACTCGTAAAACATAGGCGCCGAACCTTTCGGCGCAAAACAAAGGCTGCTGGCACAAAACCGCCAAAAAACCACCAGCTAAAAACCAATGGGTCACAGCATCTCGCTAGACTAACATGAAGTGGGTGAACTCGGAAACTCCGAGATATGGGGAGAAAAGTGGCGCGGTTGACGGGGCTCGAACCCGCGACCTCCGGCGTGACAGGCCGGCACTCTAACCAGCTGAGCTACAACCGCGCGTGACCTTGCGGTCGTTTCCCCTCCGGGGCGGATCCTGATGTCCTCAGGATAGGATCGAAAAAAAATGGCGCGGTTGACGGGGCTCGAACCCGCGACCTCCGGCGTGACAGGCCGGCACTCTAACCAGCTGAGCTACAACCGCGCATTTTCTTCTCACCAGATCTTGCGATCCAGTCCCCTCCGGGGCGGGCCTTGATTTCCCCAAGGCGGGTAAGGCAGCGTGGCGCGGTTGACGGGGCTCGAACCCGCGACCTCCGGCGTGACAGGCCGGCACTCTAACCAGCTGAGCTACAACCGCTTGCTACCCATCCAACATCGCTGCTGAATGTTGGGCTGTAATATTCCCAGCACTCGGGCATCGTCAAGCGGTGTTTCGGCTTTTTCGCTGCTTTCAGGCAAAAAAAAACCTGTCGCCAAACAAGTCTCTGAAATCAGGTGATTACTTTGCCCAAAATTGATCATGGGCGAACGCCGTTGAACACAAGGTTGCAGACCCGCGACAAAGGAGCCGCCACTAGGTTTCGATTCGTCCCTTCCCATTGCTCATTCAAACGGATGATCAGTCTTCTGGCTGAAAACTCTATGGTTTTCGAAACCTGAAGAACCCAAAGACGCTTCCAACAGCCATGTCAAAAAGAGCGCCATATAAGAGTGCCGGAAACTGCCAATTCCACCAATTTAGAGAAAATTCTAATGATGCTTTTTTTGGCATTAGCACTCCCTTAGCACCTGTCGGGCCAATGTCTGCCTGCACCTCGGACGGGGTGGCGCGAACGCTTCCGGCCGAACGCAATAGTCAGAAACGACATCAGAAAAAATGCCCGTCAGGGCCGATTACGCTGGGTAAAATCCTAGCAGAACAAGGAAACGATAATATGACCAGCATTCTGACCAACAATGGCGCAATGGTTGCTCTGCAGACTCTGCAATCGGTGAACAACAATCTGACCGATGCTCAGAACGAGATCTCGACCGGTAAACGGGTTGGGCAAGCCAGCGACAACGCTGCTGTTTGGGCGATTTCCAAGACCATGGAATCCGACATCGCTGGCTTTGAAGCCATTTCGGAAAGCCTCGCCGTTGGTGAAGCAACTGTAGCCGTCGCCTCCGCTGGCGCCGAGCAGATCGTTGAAAAACTAACTGAGATGAAAGAGCTGATCGTTTCAGCGCAGTCTGAAAACGTTGATCACGCCAAAATTCAGGCCGACATCACCAAAAAGAGCGACCAGATCCTGAGCATCATCAGTGCCGCACAGTTCAACGGTGCCAACCTGCTGTCCGATGACGTTGACGGCAACGGCGCGACCGCTTTGGGTGTTCTCGCGTCGCTGGACCGCGTTGGCGCAACTGGTGTTCCAACCCCCACTTTAATCTCAGTCGCTTCTGTGGATTTTGTGACAAACCTTGATGTCGCCGGTATGACATCGATCTCTGACAGCACCACCGCGGCCACAGCCTTGGGTGAGCTCGAAGCGCTGATGATTGTTGCAATTGATGGTGCTGCTGCGCTGGGTGCCGATTCTGCTCGAATTTCTGATCAGGGCGAATTTGTCTCCAAACTGACCGATGCAATGAAAATGGGTGTCAGTTCGATGACTGATACTGACATGGAAGAGGCGTCAGCCCGTTTGAAAGCCCTGCAGACCCAACAGCAGTTGGCAGTGCAGTCGCTCTCGATTGCCAACAGTGCACCAGAGTCGATCATGCAGCTGTTCCGCTAAGGACTATGAGCCGGGGCGCAATCGCGCCTCGGCCAACCGTCTCAGAGAATCTGTAGATTAGTGACGTAAGGAATTACCGTGAACGCACTCAGACATGCGAAACAAGCCTATTCGGCGGCAAAAGCCCCGACTCGTACCTTCAAGAACCTAGAATACGATGCCGTGGCGCGCATCACCCACCGGCTGGTAACAGCTGCTCGTAAAGGGCCTGATGGTTTCAACACATTGGCGGTCGCCCTCACCGACAATCGCAAATTGTGGTCCATCTTTATGGCCGACATTGCCAGCCCCGACAACAAACTGCCGCAGGAATTGAAGGAACATCTGGTCTATCTGACCGAGTTCACCAGACAACACACCAGCAAGGTCCTAGCCCGAAAAGCGGGTGTTGCACCGCTGGTAGAAATCAACACGGCCATCATGCGTGGCCTTCGAAGCGGAGCCCCATAAGATGAGTGGATTAGTTCTAAAACTCGCCCCCAAAGAGCGTGTCCTTGTTAATGGCGCGGTGATTGAAAACGGCGACCGGCGCAGCCGCCTGTCAATCATCACCCCCGACGCCAATATCCTGAGACTGCGCGATGCGATCCATCCCGAGGAGGCCAATACACCGGTGCGCCGTGTCTGCTACGCTGCCCAATTGGTGCTAACCGGTGATATCGACCCACAGGAAGACCGGCTGCCCATGCTGCGTCGCATCGAGGATCTGAGTCAGGTGTTCACCGACCCCGACAGCCGTGCCTCACTGGCCGAAGCAACCGAGGCGGTGATCCAAAACAACCACTATCGGTGCCTGAAAGCACTGCGTACGCTGCTGCCACGCGAAGATCGCCTGATAGCGGTGCAACCATCATAAGATTTCAACCGATCCGGCCTTTGTAGGGCCGCATCGGCTGAAACCATGCCCATTTATAGATGGGGGCGCTTTACGGGTCTCAACACGTTTGGACTGCACTGCGACCCTTTTCTACACTGCATTGCCTCCAAAAGGTTGAGCAGAGACAGATCAGACGTGGCCACAGTGGCTATTCAACCACAGCAGATAGTTTGGGATAATCTGAGAAACCCTCCCAATATTTATGGGGTCGGTCGATAACACGACACGGACATTTTCAGATTCTGGCCGGGGTGACCTACCAAAGTCCATTTTGGGTCGTTCATTACTGTAGGTTCAGAGTTTCCGTCTCGATCATGCGCTTTTGGGCACCCGTTTTCAATTTTCTTTGATCAAAGCGTTCACCATCTCCATGAGTCTGCGCATGATCACTACTGTTACGAATTTTCTGGCGTCCCAGTTTGCAGCAGTTGGTCGTATCTGACCTTGAGTTCAGGCTCCCCAAACCGAACATTGGAAATACATGACGCGACAGAGTCGCTGGCAGGCCTCGCTAAAACCAATTCTCGGGTATGATAAAAGGATTTATCGTCTCCTTTGGATGGATAATTTATGGGCCAGCCAAGGAGGTTGATGAGACACAATCGACTTCCTGAAACTCACCCATCGAAAGTATCGGGTCACAAATTGAGAACTCAAGCGCCCCGCTCCTCAGCGCTACCAAAATTCCCTCTGCGGCACAAAATTCCAAAAATCTGCCGAGTTATGAGGCGCTAATTTACTGGTGGAAAAATTTCCAGGTAGCTAGTGCCAAGCGAAAGCGCCTACAGGCAAACACATTACAACCAAACATTTTCTGACAAACGACAAATTCCCGCCTAAATTGAACATCATTACTGCTCATATTAATTTTGTAAATTAGGCCACAATTATGCTATTAAAATTCGCGTTCGCCAAGACAGGCACAGTTTCGACCTTGCAACCTGCGCAGTTCGAGAGCCTTTATAAGGTTTTTGCTCTGACCTTGATTGCCATTATTTTAGTATCTGCAGGAAACCTGTTGGACCCATTCCTTGGTTACGACGATTTTCCCGCCCTGTTTGCGGAACCCAATGGCTTTTGGTTCAAGACACTAACGGAAGGCCGTTGGCTGAACTACTTCTGGCACTTGCGCGTAATAGTCACGCCGGCCTGGCTGAATTTCGTGATCTATCAGGCAACCTGGGCGCTGTTTGCCGCGGCATTTGCAGTGGCTGTGATCCCCGGGCGAGAACGGATCTGGTTCGCCTGTGTTCTGGCGTTGACTATCCTCGTGGCGCCGCCAGCCCTGGTCATGTCACCGTGGTTCAACACCCTGTTCCCCGGCACAGCACTTTTGGCGGCCTATGCCGTGCTGGCAACACGCCTGTCTCAATTTGCATTGCGGGCCTTATTGCCGGTCTTTACCCTTCTTTCCTTCACCGCCTATACGACCTTTCCGATTATCCTTTTGTTGATCTGCCTGGTAGGAACCGAGCGCCGCTCTCTGATGGATCTGGCCAGGCTGGTGCTTATGTTCGGCGCAAGCTTTGTAGTGTCGCTGTTGGCAGTCTATGCGCTCAACTGGCAGATGCACGGAGTGTTCGGCGTGGTACTGGACCCCTCGCGCGGGCCAACACCTGCAACCGATTTTTCCACGCTGATGGATAACTTCCAATTGCTGATCGATACGCTGGTAGCCTTTCTAGAAAAGACAAGCTTCAACTCTAGGGCAACCATGGGCTTTCATTTGGGGATGTTTTGTGCCGCTACCGTTGTGCTGATCCGCCGTGCATCATTTGAAACCCTATATCTGTATGTTGGGTTCGGGATCGGCATAGCCCTGGTTGCCGTACAGGTGCTTAAAATGGGCGTCTCTGTTCCAACCCGTGCCTTTCATTTTGCCTGGATTACCTATGCCGTCCTGATTGTACGTGCGGCTCAGGAACTGAGCCATGATACCGGAATCGCCGGGCGTTTGGCCCGCAACCTAGTCCTTATAGTCACGGCAAGTTACCTGTTGCAGACCGCGTTGCAGTTCACCAATTCTCGCAACTGGCAGACCGAAACCCGAGTCATCGCGCTACAACTCGCCGCAGTGCCCGGCCGTGTTTACGCTGTTGGTGACATCGTCAACCATCCGTCCGCCTTAAAGGCTGGCGTGCAGCAGCCTATCGCACTCTCCGAGCGAATTCGCCAATTGATAGACCGCGGTGTCATCATCTGTGAAACCAGTCCCGATGCTTGCTCGCAGCTGCCCGCCGAATGGTTAAACCCGGTGGCCTCGGCAACGCCAAAGATGCGAGTAGAGCAATGGAATGGAGCCAGTGTTATCGTGGTTCCGCCACGTCGTTAGACTCACGGGAACCCCGCAATATCTGAAAAGCCCCGGATCAAATCCGGGGCTATTGAGGCTGCAATCGAGCCGTTCTCCTTACTGGCTAAACGACCGCAAATAGGCGATCACCGCCGCGATATCTTTTTCCTTCCTAAGTCCGGAGAAAGACATCCTTGTGCCCTTCATGTACGTCTTGGGCTTGGTCAGAAAGGCAGACAGTTCTTCCTCGGTCCAGACCAGCCCATCTTCGGCGGCAGCGATCATGGGCTTGGAGTACTTGAACCCATCAACCTGACCAACAGAGGCGTCCACAATGCCGTTTAGCACCGGCCCGGTCTTGTTTTTGGCTCCCTCACCAACCTGATGGCAGGCCTTGCATTTCATGAAAGTCTTTGCCCCTTTGGCGACAAGCTCCGGATCTAGGGCAACGATGTCGTCAATCACCACCTCTTCAGCAACGGACTGCTCAACCGGCGCAACTTCGACCGCTGCGCCTTTTGCTGCAGTTTCTTCGGGTGTGACGTCCAACACTAAGGCACGCATGGTGATTTCAACGCTAGCCTTGCAATCGCTCATACAAGAGTCGTTGAAAACCGAGTATTCGGTCTTGTCCCGGTCATCGAGGATGAAACCATCGCGGTTGGGCATGTCCACCTCCAGGAAATTATCCTGGCTCAGCACAAACTCTTCTTCCACCAGATCGTTGGAATAAAGGATATAGGCCACGATGGCATAGACCTCGTCCACCTCCAGCGTCTGAGCGTTGCCAAACGGCATCGAGCGGTTCACGTAGTCCCAGGTGGTCGACAGATATGGCCAGTATGAGCCCACAGTTTTCAACGGGTCCTCATGGTCCAGAGTATCCGCGCCACCCGCCAGTTTGGGCCAATTCCCAACGCCCTCGGCAAAATCGCCGTGGCAGACGGCGCATTGGTCGGCAAAGATCTCTTCGCCATCCATCACTGAGCCCGAGCCTGCAGGCAGGCCAGTGCCGTTCGGACTGACATCAAGATCCCAGGCGGCGACCTCTTCGGGCAGTGCCGGGCGACCCAAACCATAGGTGCCAGCATAGACCGGAGCAGCCAGCGTCGCAGCCAGCGCGGTGGTGACGATCAGCTTACGATACTTCGACATTTTCCGCCTCTCCGCTTTCATTGACCCACCAGGTCTGAATGCAGTTGTTATGATAGATCGAGTTCAGCCCACGCACTTCGCGCAGCTGGGTCTTGGTTGGCTGCACATAGCCGGTGGCATCCTTGGCACGGGCCTGCAACAGCATCTCGGACCCGTCCCAGATGTGATCAAGATAGAAGCGGGTCATCGCCTTGTCCTGACCAGGGGCAGCCAGACGCGCCTCAACCCAGGTCTTGCCGCCATCGATCGAGACATCAACGCCTGTGATAGCCCCATTGCCAGACCAGGCCAGGCCAGTGATCACCAGTGGTCCCGTGCCGTGCTTGATCGGCGCCTGCGGGCTGGGCGATGTGATGATGGATTTTGCATCCATCACCCAAGTCCATTTGCGAGCAATGCCATTAGCCAGATTGTCGGTGTATTTGCTGGTTTCTTCGCGGCTCTCGACAGGGCTGTCCTTAACCTCGATACGACGCAACCACTTGATCCACATGTTGCCCTCCCAACCGGGAACAACCAGACGCACCGGATAACCGTGTTCCTTGCGCAGAGCCTCGCCATTTGCCTTGAAGGCGACCAGCACGTCATCCAGCGCCTTTTCCAGCGGGATCGAGCGACCATTGGACGAGGCATCCGCGCCTTCGACGTAGATCCACTTGCCCTCGGGCTTGATCCCAGCCTCTTGCAGCAGGGTGCGCAGGGATACGCCAGTATATTCCATGTTGTGGATCATGCCGTGAGTGAACTGCGCACCATTCAACTGCGCGCCCGCCCATTCCATGCCGGTATTGGCGGCACACTCGCAAAAATACACGTGGTTTTCGCGCGGAAAGCGCTCCAGATCCTCGTAGGTGAACACCAGTTCCTGATCAACCAAGCCGTTGATCATCAGGCGGTAGTCTTCTTTGCGCAGTTCAATCGCACCCGAATGGTGGCGCTCGAACGCGCAACCCTGCGGCGTGATGGTGCCGTCCAGCGCGTGGATCGGCGTGAAGTTGATCGACGAGATGGTATCGGCGGTCAGCCATTCCACATTGCGGCGCACCACGTCCTGTTCAAACTGGATCGGCAGGCCGTATGGTGTGACGTCCACGCCGTCGCCGGTACCCGAAGCCCAGTCCTGCACCTGTGTGATCAGCGGATCTGGGCCTGATGCATGGGTGGTTCCAGCAGCAAGCGCCCCTGCCCCAACTGAGGCAGCCCCGGTTAAAAACTGGCGGCGTGAGGGGGAGTTTTTCTTGTTGCTCTCGCTCATTTTCCAGCCTCCTTCTATAGCTCAAATTCACGTTCGTGAATTTATTATGGTAAATTTTTTTCTGCCAAAGCCGGGGCGCTTAAGCGCCCACGACCTGAACCGAGGTGTTGGTGGATGTTGAAACCGTGCCCAATTTCTTGATGTGATCTTCAACCACATCCCAGATCTGTGGACCTTCGGTGCCTTCATTGACACTGGCCCAACCAGCCACGTTATAAGTTTTCGAAGCGTCGATCAGCTCGCCGGTTTTCAGCAGCGTCATCTCGGTGATGCGTTCGCCCTGCGGCTTGGTCACATCGATGCGATAGCCAAGACCACCAACACGCACCATATCTCCGCCCTGCTGGTAGTAAGGATCCGGATTGAACAGATTGTCAGCGACATCTTCGAGGATCACATGAATGAACTCGCCGGTCATTTCAGTGCGATAGGCAGCGCCATATGACATTGAAGTGACGTTAAAGATATCCTCGCGGGTGATCGCCTGTCCCGGCAGGATAGACGGCCCCCAGCGCACGCCGGGTGACATGGCAATGTCGGCCTCACGCTCACTCAGCAATGCATCACAAATCAGGTCATCCCAGGTTCCGTTGAAGTTGCCGCGGCGATACAGCAGCGAGTCATCGTCGGTATGACCGATAACCTCTTCCAGGTCCGCCTTGTAGGGCGCACGTTGATCGTCGATCAGCTTGGTGATGGTGGCGTCTGGCGCAATCACGTCAGCAAAGATCGGGATCAGCTTGTGTTTGTAGCCCATCATCTTGCCGTCGCGGATATCCAGATCAACGCGCGACACAAACTTACCGTTCGACCCCGATGCCACGATAACTGTCTGCCCCACCAGCACCGGTTCGGGCAAAGCGTCATGTGTGTGACCTGACAGGATCACGTCGATGCCGCTGACGACACCGGCCATCTTTTTGTCGACGTCAAAACCATTGTGCGACAGCACTACCACGCATTCGGCCCCCTTGGCGCGAACCTCGTCGACCATCTTCTGCATGTTCTCGTCGCGGATTCCGAATGAGTATTCCGGGAACATCCAGCCGGGATTGGCGATTGGCATATAGGGAAATGCCTGACCGATCACGGCGACCTTTACACCGCCGGTTTCATAAAACTTGTATGGCTTGAACAGCTCGGCAGGTTCGTCCCATTCGGCATCAAAAATGTTCTGGCCCAGCGCTACAAAGGGTAGCTCTTCAACGATTTGATTGACTCGCTCAGAGCCCAGAGTGAACTCCCAGTGGAAGGTCATCGCGTCAGGTTTCAGCGCGTTCATCACGTTGACCATGTCCTGCCCTTGGGTCCTATGGCAGGTGTACGAGCCATGCCAGGTATCGCCGCCATCCAGCAGCAAGGCGTCAGGACGATCAGCGCGGATCGAATTGATCACAGTCGACACTCGGTCCAGCCCGCCAACACGGCCATAGCCCTGTGCCAGTGCTGAAAAATCATCATATGTCAGCGCATAGGCCGAGGGCGATCCATCTGCGATGCCGTAAGCTTTGCGAAAATCAGCACCGGTTATGTGCGGCATCTGGCCGTTGGCAGCACCTATGCCTAGATTGACCGACGGTTCGCGAAAGTAGATCGGTTTCAACTGGCCGTGAATGTCGGTGATATGGATCAGGCTGACGTTGCCGAACGTGTCGAACTGTAGCAGCTGGTCCTGCGTCAGTGACTGCTGTGCCGCCAAGCGCGCCCAATTGCCAAAGCCAGACGCCCCAACCATGGCAGAAGCCGCCATTGAGACCTGAAGAAAATCACGACGAGAGATCATGTGGATCTGCTTTCTCTAAGAATTAGGCGATAATACATTCGATTAATTGAATGTAAATAGATGTAGGAAACCCCGTGCCACAGCTGCGACACGGGGTCAGGTGTTTAGTTGCGGACCGACGGAGCTTCGACCGACAGGCCGTTGCCACGCGATGCAACATAAAGCTCGAGCGCTACAAAATCGGCTGAGCCGGGTTTGTAGGTTTCAGCCCGTGTATCGCGCACACAGCCCTTGAACCGCGCATGAGCGTTGTTCAGTTTGGAGTTTTTCAGACGGTAGACAGGAAAGCCATTGATCTGACCCTGCGACAAGTGGTCTGCGCGGATCATATTGCCATAGTTCTCTTCATGGCAATTTGCGCAGGACAGTTCCAGCTGACCGGTCCGGGAATAATACATTTCCTTACCCTGTTCCCAAGTCGACTGGGCTGGACCATCAATGGCAACATCCACCGGCATACCGCGCGACTGAACGCTGATCAGCGCCTCCATCGCGGTCATTTTACCGCCGGTGTATTTCCACTTTTCAGCGCCCATCTGGTTCTCGCGGCAATCGTTGATCTGATGCGCCAGAGTGCGGACTTCGCCAGCCGTTTCGTTCCACTTGGGATAGACTGCGCGCACGCCTTTCATGGTCTCTTCGACGTTGTCATGACACGACGCACAGGACTTGTCCTCGGACCCATCAACAGCGTTCCAAGCATCCTGCGCCAGATCCACAAAGATCATGCCCGGATTGTCGAAATCATCCATCTGCAACAACTGGGTTTCGTCCTTGCGGTAGAGCCAGCCTGAGTTGATTTCATCCATAACATCAGACAGATGCGCTGGGGCTGCGGTGCGGATGGTCATTTCCTGATCACCATTGATAACCAGATCAGCGGATTCGTCTGCTGTGGCAACCGTACCGAATGCAACGGCTGCCAGAGCGATGGCTGTGAGGGTGTTCCCCATTGGCTTAGTCATATACGTCGTCCTCCCTGTCGCGCGAAATCAACCGATCGCGATAGATTTCGTGGTGTCGTAGACCGACCCGTCATCATCGTACCAAGTGAACACAAAATCACCGGCTTCAGGCACCAGGGCCTCGAACTGAACATATGGGTTGGTCGAAATCGCCGGTTCCATGGCCATGTCCAGAACGGACTGCCCGTTAAATTCAACCGTAAAGCGGTTGATGATCGAACGCGGGATGAGGTTGCCCTCTTTGTCCTTGCGCTGACCACTTTCCATCTTGTGGCTGATCAAGGATTTGATGGTGATTGCCTCACCTGCTGCAGCGGTCTTTGGAACCTTGACGCGGGGTTTTACACCGGATGCCATATTGTATTCTCCTTATTTCGGGATTGCGGTGGGACGGCGATCAGCCGCCACATCCCCCGATAGTCACTTTCACGGTTGCGATGGCTTTGGCGAACGAACCGTCAGCCATTTGGGCAATCGCAACAACGTCCTGAGTACCAGCCAGACGGATCCGGGTAGACGCCGACTGCGAGGCCGCCAGAGGACCAAAGTTGAACTGAGCCACACCCGGTGTCGGGTTGCCGGTGGCAATCAGAATAATGGCACTGGCACCGGGTGCACTTACCGCAACCGGAACGGTGTTGCCGTTTTCGGCAATTTCCGGTGCAGTCAGCTCAATACCGCTATCGGCCATATCAGCACCACCAGTGAAGGTTGCAATGACATCATCGGCCGCAGCGTTCACGCTGAATGGCAGCACGGTGACAACCGCTGCGCCCAAGCCCAGGGCCAGGGTGTCGCGACGTGAGAATTCCATAGTCTCTCTCCTTTGGAACTTCAGAGGGCTGGTCAGGCGAAAGCCTGGCCGCATCACTCTTCGTTCAGTGTCGCCACAAAGGCGACAACATCTTCGATTTCTTGCGCCGTCAGGATCGGCATCAGCTCTCCCTCAGCGGCTTTGCCGGTGTAGGCATCGCCGGGGCGCGTAAAGCCATCAACCTTGTAAAAGGCAGGCATCACGGTGCCGTCGAATGTCATCTTGGCATTGGCCAGCAGACCGCGCAGCTCGGCGGCGTTCCAACGTGCACCAGCTCCGTCCAACGTGGGGCCAACTTCACCGTGAAATGGCACATCCGCCAAGGCGGTGATGGCGTGACAGGCCACGCAGTTGCCTTTGGATTTGGTCCCAGCAATCAGTGCGCCATTTGCAGCATCGCCGGATGCGCCACTTAAGGACACTTCCACCGCACCGTAATCGTCAAATTGAACGTCTTTCGGCGCCACTTCGCCTGCCAGAGCTGCGGAGCCAATCAGGCTCGCTGCTAAAGTCAGTGATGTAAGTTTCATAGTTCCTCCCGTTAGCTGCCACGCTGGTTGGCGTGCTTAGCTTTGCGTACCGTAGTCCACCGATGCGCCGAAACGCAACAACAAATTCACAAATTCGAATTGATGAAAGGTTGTTGGCAAAATCTCATTGGGCCATCCCTATCTGCTCAGCTGGGATACTCAACCCAATGACGTAAACCACGGCAGCCAAACAATCATAGCATTTGCAATCATTTGCACGCCGCCGGTTACAATCAACACGGCAAAGAGTATCAACATCACCCCCATCGCCTGCTCTACCCGGACGACAAGCGCACGATGGCGCGACGCCCAAGCCAGAAACGGACGCGCAAACAGCGCCGCCAATACAAAGGGAGCGGTCATTCCCAGACCATAGACAAACAACAATAGCCCGCCCCGCCAGATGTCACCCATCCCAGAGGCGATCATCAGAATCGCGGTCAGCGCAGGCCCCACACAGGGTGTCCAGCCAAAACCAAACGCCAGTCCCATCACGTAGGCCCCAACGGTCGAAGTCACCTGAGCGCCGCTCTGCAGACGGGCCTCGCGATACAGCAGTGGCACCTTAATCACGCCGAGGAAATGCAGGCCAAAGACAATCAGGATTGCTGCCGCCACATAGGTCAAGCTGTCCAGATACTCTCCGAACAGCTGCCCCATAGCCGTCACCCCCATGCCCAGCAACATGAAGACGCTGGTCACCCCAAGGGCAAAACTGATCGCCGCAACGATCAACCGGCGCTGCGCCCCTACCGCTACGCCCCCATCGCTGCGCAATTCCGCTACTGACATTCCGCCCAGATAGGAAAGGTAGAACGGCACCATCGGCAACACACAAGGAGTGAAAAAGCTGAGCAATCCTGCCACCAGCGCGCCCAAAAGAGAAATTTCCAACAGCGGCTTGACCCTTCGAATTGCCGACAAAACGATAATGCGAGCCAGCTTGCATTATTCACACATTCAAATTACATTATGGGTCATCAACAGGCAAACGGCAAATGGGTGACCATGGTCTTTCGACACACATTCACAACACCCAAACGGTTTGCAGCCGCAATTCTGTCAACTGGCATCCTGCTGACCCAGCCGCTTTTGGCTGCTGAACTGGTGATGGTAGAACAGTCCGGCTGTGAATGGTGCGCGCGTTGGGATCAGGAAATCGCGCCAATATACCCCAAGACCAGCGAAGGTCATTTTGCTCCTTTGCGTCGCGTCAACCTGCACGATATGCCGCAAGAGTTGGAATTGGCGCGCCGTGTCAACTTCACCCCGACCTTCTTGATTGTTGAAGAGGATCATGAGATTGGGCGTTTGGAAGGCTACCCGGGCGAGGACTTCTTTTGGCCGCTGATTGCCCAATTGCTGAGTAAACATGCCGGATACGTCGTAGACGCCGCGGCACCCGCAGATCCCGATAGCTGATCGCGTTGGGACACCAAGAATTGGCCGCGGCTAAAGAACGCCAAGGCAAGGAGTAAACGTTATGGCACTACCCGTGTTTTCCTCTGATATGGCTCAGGAAGAGCTGGACGCCATGGTGGGCAATGCAACCCTTGCCGCAAATTTCCTCAAGGCGATTAGCCACGAAGGCCGCCTGATGATCCTGTGTCATCTGGTCACCGGCGAGAAATCCGTCACCGAGCTTGAAGATCTGTTATCCGCCCGTCAGGCCGCTGTATCGCAACAACTGTCGCGTTTGCGTCTTGAGGGTCTGGTGATCCCACGCCGAGACGGCAAGGTGATCTATTACCGGCTGGCCGACGACCGGTCCCGCCGCATTCTCGAAGTGGTGTATGAGCTGTTTTGCAAAAAAGACTGATCGCTGGCCGCATGTGGTTAAGGTCGCCAGGGTCATGTTGAGCTCCATTGCATGCTAAGAAAGGCTTGTTCGAAAGCAAACCGGCCGCTCAAAGCATGATTAGCAATCACAAGCGTTTCAGAGACACTCATCCTTTCTCGATGACCTTGGCAGCAATTTGGGGAGAGACGATTGATGTTGGATTTCCTGAGTGACAGCCAATCCGTCGCGCTAGTAGGTGCATGTGGTGGCATCCTACTGGGACTCTCGGCACGCTTGGGCCATTTCTGCACCCTTGGGGCTATCGAAGACCTGTTGTACGGCGGCTCAACGCTGCGGATGCGGATGTGGTTTCTGGCCATTGGCGTGGCTGTGATTGGTAGCTTTTCCCTCATCGGGTTGGGGCTGCTTGACGAAACCCAAAGCTTTTATCTGTCAATCCGCTGGATGCCTGCAGCCTCGGTGCTGGGCGGGCTGATGTTTGGCTATGGCATGGCGTTGTCTGGCAACTGCGGCTACGGCGCACTCGCCCGTCTTGGCGGAGGCGACCTGCGCAGTTTTGTGATCGTGCTGGTGATGGGCATTTCCACCTATGTGACCCTGTCCGGCCCCTTGGCTCCACTGCGTAACGCTTTGTTTTTTCAAGACCTGGTGACAACGGATCTGCCTCCGGGTTTAGTTCACTATATTGCCTTCTTCACCGGACTACCGCTGGCTTGGCTGGGCATTGCGACCGGGCTTGCCATCGTAGCGACCGCCCTTGCCAGTTCCGAAATGCGGCAGGATCGACAGGCGGTTTTCTGGTCTACGGTGGTTGGCTTGGCTATCGTCTCGGGCTGGGGCGGCAGCTATTACATCTTTCAGACCGGTTTTGACGCCTTACCTGTGGTCTCGCACTCGTTCTCGGCCCCAATGGGCGAAACCATCCTGTGGACCATGACTGGCAGCCTGCGCCCGGTGTCCTTTGCCCTCGGATCGGTCACGGGTGTTCTGATCGGAGCCTTTGTCGGCTCAACGATCAAAGGCCATTTCCGCTGGGAAGCCTGCGAGGACCCGCGCGAGTTGCGTCGCCAGATCATTGGCGCTGCGATCATGGGTGTCGGCGCAGTGCTGGCGATGGGCTGCACCATCGGTCAGGGGCTTTCGGCCTTTTCTGTACTGGCGATTTCCGCCCCGGTCACCTTCCTGTCAATCTTTATCGGCGCTGCAATAGGCCTGCGCCAGTTGATCGAAGGGTTCAGACCGGCCGAATAGACAAACGCCCTCACAGGCTCCGCACGCCATTGTGACTCGGCCAGTGTCGAATTCCGACATAGACATCAAGGGCTATTTCGGAGCATGCACATGTCATTAAAATCCTTACTCTTCACAGCCCTTTTCTCGTCCTTTGCCATACCAATACAGGCCGGCCCCATCCCAGCGCGTGAGGGCTGGGTGGTGATCGAGACCGGCAAAAGCTTTGATCATTTGATAAGCGACCTCAAAGCGGCCACCAAGGCGCAGGGCATGGGGGTCGTCACCCAAGCCGGGCCAACCGGGGCGGCCGCCAAACGTGGCATCACCATTGCGGGCAACCGGGTGATTGGTGTGTTCAACAATGACTTCGCGGTCAAGATCCTCGCCACTTCGACCGCCGCGATGATCGAAGCCCCGATCCGGTTCTACGTCACTGAAAACCCCGATGGCCTCGCCACTCTGTCTTACAAACTGCCCAGCTTTGTCTTTGCCCCTTATGTGAGCGAAGGTGGCACCGAACTGGTCAGCCTGGCCAACGAGCTGAACCAACGCTTTGACACCATCGCCCAACAGGCCAGCCACTAACGCAATCACCCCTCGTCACACTAACGTGAAAGAGCTTGCGCCAGCGCTGCCACTCCGCATTCTCGCATCCAAGCGAGAATCGGAGACATGCCCATGACCACCCCCACCCGCGCAGCGGATATCCTGGCCCGTCGGTTGTATGATGCAGGCTGCCGCCACGCCTTTGGCATGCCCGGCGGCGAAGTGCTGACCCTGGTGGATGCACTGCAGGCGGCAGGCATCACCTTCCACCTGGCCAAACACGAAAACTGTGCCGGTTTCATGGGCGAAGCCGTGCATCACAGCGATGGTGCTCCGGCAATCTTGGTCGCCACCCTTGGCCCCGGCGCGCTGAATGGCGTCAACGTCGTGGCCAATGCGCATCAGGACCGGGTGCCGATGCTGGTGCTGACCGGCTGTGTCGATGAAGCCGAAGAGCACAGCTATACCCATCAAGTCCTCGATCACCGGGCGGTCTTTGCGCCCATCACCAAGGCCAGCTTTCGCCTAAACGCCGAGGCCGCAGATCAGATCGCCGACAAGGCGGTGGCCATCGCCACCGAACAACGCAACGGCCCGGTCCATATCGACGTGCCAATCTCGGTGGCTGATGCACCTGCCAGAGACCGCAACATCCGCCGCGCGCCTGCAAGTGAAACGGTGCCAAGCGGCGCCGACCTAGCGCAGGCGCGTGACTGGTTGACTGGTGCAGAACGTCCCATCGCTGTGATCGGTCTGGATGCGGTGCAGCAAGGGGCTGGACCAGCCATTCTGGCCTTCCTCGAAACACACCAGATCCCCTTTATCACCAGCTACAAGGCCAAGGGGATCATCCCCGAAACCCACCCTCTGTGCTTGGGCGGTGGTGGGCTTTCACCGCTAGCGGACAAGCAACTTTTGCCACTGCTGCAGGCGGCAGATCTAATTCTTTGCATTGGCTATGATCCCATCGAAATGCGCCCAGGCTGGCGCAACGTCTGGGATGGGAACAGCCAGAATGTCATCGACATCGCGCCTGAACCAAACCTGCACTACATGCATCAGGCTGGCCTGAACTTCCTCACCGCCATCACACCAACGCTTGCTGCACTGTCGAGTGATGTTGCCCAGCGCGCGACGTGGACTGAACAACAGCCCCAGAAAGCCCAGACAGCGCTGGCAACGGCTTTTCCAATGACCGACGACTGGGGACCGGCAGCCGTCATTGCCGAAACCCGCGACGTGATGCCAGACAACACTCTGGCCAGTGCCGACAGTGGTGCGCATCGCATTTTGCTGTCACAGATGTGGGACTGCCATGAACCACGCGGGCTAATCCAGTCCTCGGGTCTGTGCACCATGGGCTGCGCCGTCCCAATGGCGATCGGCCGAAAACTGGCGCAACCAGACCGCCCCGTCATCAGCTTTTCCGGCGATGCCGGTTTCCTGATGGTGGCAGGCGAGTTAGCGACCGCTGCCGAAATGCAAATCGCCCCGATCTTCCTGGTGTTTGTCGACGCCAGCCTGTCCCTGATCGAGCTGAAACAGCGCCAGCGCCAGTTGCCCAACGCAGGTGTTGATTTCGCCCGACACGACTTTGCCGCCATGGGTCGCGCCTTTAGCGGTAACGGCGTAACAGTTCGCAATCGCAAGGAGTTGCGCGCCGCTTTGACAGATGCCATGACTGCGCAAAGCTTCACCGTGATTGCAGCTGAAATCGAACCCGGAGGCTATGATGGTCGGATCTGAACTACTCCCACACGGCGCACTAAAGGGAGTCAAAGTTCTTGACCTCTCTCGCATTTTGGCGGGACCAACCTGCACCCAATTGCTGGGTGATCTTGGCGCCACAGTGATCAAGGTGGAGAACCCCAAGTCCGGGGGTGACGATACCCGCCAGTGGGGCCCTCCTTACGCCACCGATCACAATGGCAATGATACCGACATGTCGGCCTATTTCATGTCCGCCAACCGCAACAAGCTGTCTGTCGCGATTGATATCGCATCGCCCGAGGGTCAGCAGACCATCCGTGATCTAGCCGCACAGGCGGATATCCTGATCGAGAACTTTAAACCCGGCGGGCTCAAGAAATACGGGCTCGACTATGCCAGCCTGCGCGACGAGCTGCCCGGCCTGATCTACTGCTCGATCTCGGGCTACGGCCAGACCGGACCCAATTCACACAAGCCCGGCTATGACCTAATGGCGCAAGGCTATGGTGGCATCATGTCACTGACGGGTGAACCGGACGGAGAGCCCATGAAGGTTGGGGTCGGCATCACCGATGTGATGTGCGGCATGTATGCCACCGTGGGCATTCTGGCTGCGCTGCGGCATCAAGAACAAACGGGCGAGGGCCAGCAAATTGATGTGGCTCTGGTCGATAGCCAAATTGCCTGGCTGATCAGTGAAGGCGTCAACTATCTGACCTCAGGTCAGGTTCCTGAACGCCGAGGCAACGGTCATCCCAACATCAAACCCTATGGTGTTTACGAAACAAACGACGGGCACGTCATTCTGGCAGTTGGAAACGACAGTCAATTTGGACGGTTTGCCGAATTCCTAGGGCTGTCGGGCCTGACCAAAGATCCGCGCTTTTCCAGCAATCCCGCCCGCCTGCAAAACCGCGAAGCGCTGGATGATATCCTGATCCCTGCAGTGCAGCGCTACAGCACGCAGAACATCATTGAAAACCTGGAAGCTCTGAAAGTGCCCGTTGGACCGGTCCAGAACCTGCAGGAAGTGTTTGCCTCGGATCAGGTGGCAGCACGGGATATGCAGATCGCCATGGAGACCGAGGCCGGACCGGTGCAACTGATCGGCAACCCGCTCAATTTCTCGCGCACCCCGGTCACCTACCGCCATGCACCGCGCGAGTTTGGTGCCGACAGCGATGAGATTCTGTCTTCGGATACGCCGTTCGAGATCTAACCACCCCAGCGTTGGCCAATTCCTGACCAGCCAAGTGTTACAGAAAACATCAAGGCGACATCTCTCCCCTGCCTGCAATCAGGGCAGAGATGCCGCTATTGTGAAAATTGGCGGCATTTCGCCATCCCTTCGAAACAAAACTCACTTCCTGACACACGCCCCTTCACCAATGCGAGAGCAGGCGTCGCCCGGTGGAATTCCATGATCTAGAGTCCTCTCAAACAACAGTAAAATTATGTTCGCGAAGATGGGACTCCTGATGATGCAAGATATCTTTGGCCAAGACACCAGCCTGACGGATGCAGCCGCACTACGCGATTGGAACGCTGTGCAGATGGGCGTTCTGGCTCATGCCGCCACCACGCCAGTGCATCTGGGAGCACTATTGTCTGCAGCGCCAGAATTTGCATTGGGTCAGGCCTGCAAGGGCATGTTTTATCTTCTAGTCGGGCGCTCTGAAATGATCCCCACCGCCCGCGAGGCGCTGGCCGCAGCCAAGGTCGGCTACCAAGCAGCCCTGCCCCGCGAGAGATTGTTTATCGACGCACTGGAGATCTGGATGGGGGGCCGTCCCTCGGGGGCCATTGCCAAAATGGAGCAGGTGCTGAGCGCGCATCCGCAAGACTCGCTGGCGATGAAATTAAGCCACTCGATACGCTTTATCCTGGGGGATGGCGCAGGTATGCGTCGCTCGATTGAGCGGGTTATGCCCGCCTATGACACCAGCCATTCTGGACAAGGATATCTGTTGGGCTGCCACGCCTTTGCGCTAGAGGAAACCGGGGCTTATGAAAAAGCCGGGATCGCTGGACGGCAGGCGCTGTGGACCGCGCCGGATGATGCCTGGGGCCTTCACGCGGTGGCGCATGTGCACGACATGACAGGAAACGCCCAAGCTGGCCTGAAGTGGCTAGAGGGCCGCGAGGCGGCCTGGGCTCATTGCAACAACTTTCGCTATCACGTCTGGTGGCACAAGGCGTTGATGCACCTGGACCTTGGCCAGACCGATCGCGTGTTGGATCTGTACGACCGCGAGATCCGCAAGGACAAGACCGACGATTACCGCGACATTTCAAACGCCACCTCGCTGCTGATGCGGCTGCAGTTAGAGGGCATCAATGTCGGCAACCGCTGGGAAGAGCTCTCGGAATTCTCTGCCAACCGCACCGAGGACGGCTGCCTGATCTTTGCCGACCTGCATTACCTGCTGGCACTGGCCGGGCATGACCGCCAGGCGGCAACCACCCGACTGGTGCAACGCATCCACGCTGACGCTCAAAACCGCCCGGACGAAATGGGGCAGCGCATGGCAACGCCAGGCTGTTCCATGGCCTCAGGTCTCGAAGCCTTTGGCGACGGTGACTATGCCGGGGCTTTCGCCCATCTGGCGCAGGCACGCGGGTCGATGCAACTGGCTGGTGGCAGCCACGCGCAACGGGATGTGTTCGAACGCATCACCATCGACGCCGGCCTGCGCGCCGGGCACCTTGACGCGGTTGAAAGTATCCTTGATGCCCGTCGCAGCAAACGTGGCGGCGCAGAAGACAATTATGCCATGGCGCGCCGGGACTTGATCGCCGCTGGTCGGGGCAATCCGACAGCGCAAAGCGTGCCCGCTGAATAATATTGAAAGGCCAGACTTAACTATGGCAACTATTTTGCCTCATCCAGAGACACAAGTGACTACCCTGCCCGGCTCGGCCGCCAATCAGGCCGCAGCCCCGGCCCATGCGCCAGTGCGTGTCCGCGATCCAAGGCTGGACTTTTACCGCGGCATTGCGATGTTTATCATCCTGACCGCGCATATCCCCGGCAATCGCTGGACCGGCTGGATTCCGGCGCGGTTTGGCTTTTCCGACGCAACTGAGATCTTTGTGTTCTGCTCCGGCATGGCCTCGGCCATTGCCTTTGGCGGATCTTTTGCACGGCGCGGTTGGCTGTTGGGAACCGCCCGTGTTGGCTATCGCGTTTGGCAGGTGTTCTGGGCCCATATCGGGCTGTTCTTCTTCATCGCCATGATGATGGCGGCGCTGGATCTGTTTGGCGGCTTCGAGAAAAGCTACGCTGGATCACTGAACTTAACGCCATTCTTCAGCGACCCCATGCCGCAACTGGTGGGGCTGTTCACGCTGACCTATGTGCCCAACTACTTTGACATTCTGCCGATGTATCTGGTGGTGCTGGGGCTGATGCCGCTGCTGATGGCAATGGAAAAGATCAGCCTCTGGGCGGTGGCGGCGACCTCGGTTGTCATCTGGCTGGCGGCCAACCCCTATGTCGTCGGGTTGGGGTCGGATGGTCTGGCGCTACCCGCTGAACCTTGGTCCGAGCGGAAATGGTACTTCAACCCGTTTGGCTGGCAATTGCTGTTCTTCACTGGTTTTGCCTTTATGAAAGGCTGGCTGCCCAAGCCGCCAATGTCGAAACTGTTGATCGCCGCGGCCATTGGCTTTGTCGTGTTGTCGGCGCCGTTTGGCGCATGGAAAGTATTCCGCTGGATCGAGGCCTGGAATCAGGATCTAGCCGACAGTATTCGCCCGATCTGGTCCCTGACCAAAGAGTGGCGCAACAAAAGCGACTTTGGCCTGTTACGCTTTGTGCATTTCCTGTCGCTGGCCTATCTGGGCTGGGTGATTGCCGGAGAAGGTGGCAAACGGCTCATCGCTTCGGGGCACTCAACGAGCGCCCGTATCTGGGCGGTGCTGCTAAAGCTAATCACCAAGGTCGGGCAGCAATCGCTGGCGGTGTTTGTGTTCTCAATGGCGCTGGCACGGCTGATTGGCTTTGTGCTCGACCAAACAGGTCGCGCCATCAGCACCACCGCCATTGCCAACCTTACCGGCTATGCCCTGATCATCCTGGTGGCCTTTGCCGCTGCCTGGTTCAAATCCCAACCCTGGAGAGCGAAACGATGACCTCTTTTAACCGCCGCTCGTTCATGGCTTCGGCCCTGGCCAGCACCTCGATCCTGGCGCTGCCTGTGCATGCCACCGAGGTGCCGGAGTTTTCCCGCGACACTGTGATCTCGCTGGCCCGCGAGCTGGCCTCCCGTGACTATGCCCCCCGCCCATCGGTGCCGCAGGACTGGCTGGACATGACTTATCAGGACTACCAAACCCGGTGGTTCCGCAATCGCGACGCGCTGTGGTCCGATACAAATCGCAGCTACAACGTGGATTTCTTTCTGCCGGGCCTGTACTTCCCACGCCCAATTCAAATCAACACGGTTGCCAACAACACCGCTGAACGAGTGCTCTTTGACCTGTCCCTGTTCGACAAAACCGACAAGGCACCAGATCTGAGTATCGACGACAGTCTGGGCTATTCGGGTCTGCGCCTGCGCACAGAGTTGGACCAGCCTAACTTGAAGAATGAATTCTGCGTCTACCAGGGCGCCAGCTATTTTCGCGCCATCGGTCTGGGCAACGCCTACGGCCTGTCCGCCCGTGGACTGGCACTGAAAACCGGTGATCCAATGGGCGAGGAATTCCCCGAGTTCATTGAATTCTGGCTCGAATCCCCGGCCCCAGGCCAGCGCAACATGGTGATCCACGCCCTGCTCGATAGCCCCTCTGTTACCGGTGCCTACCGGTTCGACATCACACCCGGCGAAAACTGCACCATGGAGATTGAGGCAACGCTGTTTGCCCGTGGCGAGCTAAACCACGTTGGCCTTGGGCCGCTGACCTCGATGTTCCTGTTTGACCAGACCAACCGCACCCGGTTCGACGACTTCCGCCCGGCGGTGCATGATAGCGACGGTCTACTGGTGCAAAACGGCCATGGTGAAATCCTGTGGCGACCGCTGGCCAACCCCAAACAATTGCAGATCTCATCCTTTGTTGATGAAAACCCACGCGGCTTTGGCCTGATGCAACGGGCCCGAAAATTCTCGGACTTTGCTGATCTTGAAGCCAACTACCACAAACGCCCCTGCCTGTGGGTCGAACCCAAAGGCGATTGGGGTAAAGGCGCGGTGACACTGGTCGAGATACCGGCCGACCAAGAGATTTACGACAATATCGTCGCTTACTGGCGGCCTGACACGCCGTATGCCGCCGGGTCGCAGGTGGATCTGGCTTACCGCCTGACCTGGGGCCACGAACCGGATCTGCAATTGCCTAAAGTGGTCAATACATCCGGCGGCGCACGAGTGTTTGGTGATCCCGGCCGGATCATGACGCTGGATTTCGCCGACCACCCCTTGCTCGCCGGTGGCCCCGACGGCATCGACGTCCACATCTCGTCCCCAAATGTGGAGACCAGCAGCGGTGTGTTGCAGCGCAATCCCGAAACCGGCGGGCTACGACTGGCGTTCTCGTTTGACCCCGGTGAACGGGATTTGGTGGAACTGCGCGCGCAACTGCGCAAAGATGGCCAGATGGCATCCGAGGTCTGGCTATATCGGTGGACCGCATGAGCCGCCCTGTGCTGTTACCACCCGAGCAGCCTCTGGCGATGCCGGCACAGGATTTTGCAGTCGATTTTCAGGACAGTTCAGCACCGGGCCAGCGCCCACTTCAGTCTGTGGCGCTATGGCGACTACTGGCGTTTTCTCCAGCCATGCTGGGCACCGGGTTGCTAACTTGGGTCATGCAGGGTTGGTTCGCCGATGGTGGGTTCTCGGCGCTTGAAGTGGTGCTGCTGGCGCTGATTGCATTCAACTTCTTCTGGATCTGCTTCACCGTCTCAACCGTGTTTCTGGGTCTGTATTCGCTCTCAAAGCGCACCCGCACCCGTCGTCTTGCCCCAGCTTGCAAAATGAACGTAGCCCTGTTGATGCCAATCTATAACGAGGTGCCATGGTACGTGCTGGGCAATGCTCAGACCATGCTGGAAGAGTTGCGAAAACGGGGCGGTGTGCATGACTATTCGATGTTCATCCTGTCAGATACCCGCGACGACGCCATCGCAGAACAGGAACGGATCTCGGTTCAAGTACTGCATGCGATTCTGCCTCCGGGGGTGAAACTCTACTACCGCCGCCGCGACCAGAACACCGACCGCAAGGTCGGCAATATCGCCGATTGGGTCAGCCGCTGGGGCGGCGGCTATGAGGCCATGCTGGTACTGGATGCCGACAGCCTGATGACTGGCCGCGCCATCACCCGGTTGGCCAATGCGCTGTCGCGTGATCCCGGAGCTGGACTGATCCAAAGCTATCCACAGCTTATCGGCGCGCAATCTGTGTTTGGCCGCATGCAGCAGTTCGCCAATGGCGTGCACGGGACCGCGCTGGCCGAAGGTTTGGCCCGCTGGGTCGGCCACGAGGGCAACTATTGGGGCCACAACGCGGTGATCCGCACCCGCGCTTTTGCCGCCTGCGCTGGCCTGCCGCATCTACGAGGTCCTCTGGGCGGCAGTGGCAAACTGATCATGAGCCATGACTTTGTCGAGGCCGGCCTTTTGGCGCGGGCGGGCTGGTCGGTGCGCTTCCTGCCACGCATCCGGGGCTCCTACGAGGAAACCCCGCCCACCCTGATCGACCACATCCAACGTGACCGTCGCTGGTGTCAGGGCAATCTTCAACACCTCAAATTGTTGCGGGCCAAGGGATTCCGCGCCATATCCCGATTTCACCTGCTGCATGGCGCGATAGGCTATCTGATGGCACCGATCTGGTTTGCGTTGCTGGTGATTTGGGCACTGATCGGTCGCGGCGAAGAGGCCTCGGTGCTAACCTATTTCAGTGCCTCCAATCCGCTGATGCCCTCTTGGCCGGATATGAGTGAGCCGCGTCATGTGCTGGTGATCCTGCTGATCTATGCGATGCTTCTTGCCCCCAAACTACTGGCGATTGTGGCCCTGCCTCTGACTGGTAGCCGCTTTTCCGACTACGGCGGTGGAGCGAGGTTTGCATTGTCGTTTGTATCCGAGATCATTCTAGCAGTGCTTTATGCGCCGATCCTGATGGTACAACAGATGATCGCGGTCATCCGGACCGTGTTGGGGCTGCAGCAGGGATGGGCACCGCAGGCCCGCAACGGCGGCAATTACGGCTGGGTAACCTTGATGATCTGCCACGCGCTGGAAACCCTGAGTGGGCTGGCGCTGTGGACTGGCATTCTGACTGGCATGGTGTCGCTCTGGCTGCTGCCGATCGCGCTGTCGCTGACCCTCGCTGTGCCACTGTCGGCGCTCTCTGGCATCCCCGTGCTGCGCCGTTTCAATGCCTGGATGGGCACACGCGAGGTCTTTGCCGAACCGCCGATCACCCGCACTGCCCGCGAGTTTCGTTCCAGGCTCAAGATTATTCTGGACGGTGGTAGCCCGAACAGTAACCCCGCCGAATAATTTCCTTGGCAGTGAAAATATTGCACAGCCAACGTGACGTACCATCGTGTATTTGGCTAGAATGCGTGTGTGATCCACGCGCCCATTTGCGGCCCCATCGCCGCCTGACGCCCGGTTTCCCCTGAATATGAATCCGGTACGGCCCCTTTTGGTTCTTGATCATTCCCCTGCGCTTCAGCAGCACGCCGATCCTGCGGCAGCCGAACCGAAGACCCGCAGCAGCAATCGCCTACATCTCTTCACGGACTCCGAGATTAGGCCGTGGTCCACCGCATCCATGGCTTCATAAAGATCGTAGGGGATGGTGAGGGGCCAATCGGTCATGTTGTCCTCTCAGGGTTAGAGAACACGTGTAGAACGTTTGGAGGTGGCGCAAAGCCCACCCAAAGAGCTTCAAAACCGGTCTCGGAAGCCCGTTTAGATGAAACTACTATCAGTAGTCCACAATCAATGGCTTAAAATCACCATTGTCCCTAACATACAGACCTTCCGGATCAATGTACTCAAGACCGCCCTTATCATTACTGCCTTCAATGAAGGCATCCAAAGATTTTTTCCAGGCATTGGTGTCGTTAACAATGAGCCATTTCATCATAGCACCATCTGATGGCTGTCTTCAATTTCAAAGGCGGGAATGCCCCTAATGTACCAGATGGGGTGATTGTCAGCTGAGCTGATTTTTGCCAGATGTTGGAATTTGAGAAGTCTTCACTCCCAGCCACGTCATTCTGCCCATCCGGTTCCAGCAGCAGCCCGACCGGCACCCACTTACCACCTTTGTAGACATGGTGCCCGATGCACGGCGCATTAGAGCCAGCAGTCACCACATGGCCAAGGGCGTTGACATAGGTCCGGTTGCCAGCAGCCACGAAATCAATCAGGTCAAAGAAGTCTTTGCGTGCGCGACCAGCGATATGAACATTGCGGGCAAATTCTGCCACTACATCGGGAAAATGTCCCTTTACCGATCTCCGCGCGCCAGCATTGCGGCGGCGAAAGGCAACGGCTCGGTTCATCCGCGTAGCGCCAGGGTTACGTCAACAGCATCAGCTGAACCGCCAGAGATAGCGGGTCGGATGAATACAACCGAGGTGGAGAAGTCGACGAGGCCTGCAGAGGCAAAAGATATGTCAGCACCGGATAAATCCCGAAGCGTCACAAAATTTTTGCCGTCATTGGAGCCCTCCAAGGTGACGGTAGCGCCGTCGAAGGTTCCATCGGACTGTACGGAGGCCATAGCGCCTGAAACACCGCGCGGCATGGATTCCTGCACTGTGTCACCGGTGGCGATTGCAGCCCAGCTAACGGACAGCACCTGGTCGGCTTCGCTATTGGTCTCGGGAACTCTGGTCGCCATGGCTTTAAGCCTCCTGTGGCTGCATCTCTTGCGGCATGAACTGCAGCACTGTTTCGCTCAGACCCGCCAGGGGCGTGAATGTGAGCATGACAATGCCGTTTGTTGTTGCGGTACGGATCAGGCTCTCGCCCTAGACATCCAGCGGCGGTTCTTCGTCTGTCCAAATCACATGCTGGGCGGTTCCCTCAAAAGAGCCTCTGCCTTGCTCGTATGATTTATAGCCAAGCTTGGACCATCCGCCCGACTTGTGTTTGATCTTGACGGTATCCAGTAGATCGGATCCGCCAGAGCGGAACGACATAGATCCAAACAAATTGCCGGGGATCAGCCCTGTACCGTCGAATACGCGGCGCCCGTCTGGTTTTTTGGACAGTTCGCCCATCAGCTCGAGCTGAATGATATCGCGGGTTGTTTCTTTCGTCTTGCCAGCCACCCATGCGCTTATGGGCCGGGAGAACCTTCTACCCTCCCACCAGTCCGGATAGTTGCCGGTCAGGTGACAGGTTGTCTCGTATCCACCACCGCCTTGAGTCTTTCCAACACGGTTGGCGGCCATAAAGCACCGCTCTCGATAGGTTGCCCCTGCTTTGAAGAACTCAAGGTGCCATTTGTACTTCTCCCGAGCGTGGATGATTGTTCCATCCGGTTGCACGGTGTCTGCGTCTGGATAAAGCCGCTTGAACAGCCCCTGTCGTGATCTGCGGTGCCGTTCCTCAATGACTTGGGTCGCCAGGTGAACGAACTCCCGCTGGGCCGTGCTCAGCTGAACGTTCATTGAATAGGGGTTTGACCGTCCAGCAGTGCCGCGACATCCTTTGGTGCCATTCCAGCTTTGCGGGCCGCGTCCCGCAGCGCGTGGACCAGTTCCGCATCATCCTTGCTCTCGAACGTGTGGTTCGCATCCACCTGAAGCCGGTCACCAAACACCGCCGACACAATCTTCGACATCAGCCATTTACGGACATCCATCATCGCCTTCGCGTGGTCGAGGTGCTTGCGCCGAAACTGGAAGGTGACACAGCCATCCTTCTGAATCATTTCCATCTCATGCGAGTCCAGCGGAACCCTCACATTTTAGCCAAATTCCGCGTTGTCGATCAGCGAAACGATCTGATCTGACCAAGTGTGCATCTGGTCCTCGCGTGCGCGTGTGAATGAGACATTGAAGTCGTGGTGAATTTGTCTCCACTGATAGATGACTTGCTGAACCGGAATCCCATCGTCTTTGGTGATGCCGGTGACCGTTTCACCCATAGCCATGCGCAGACAGATCTCTTTCCCTATCTCTTCTGTGTAGGTGGAAGGTCTGCCCATCTTGCGCTTGGCTGCCATGGTTAGAGGTTCCCCGTCTGCTGTCCTGCTATGCGGCTGGCAATGGGCTGATTTGCCTTGGTCATTTCAGCAATCATCTGAGAGGCTAACTCCATAAGGAATGCCTCTGTGTGCATGTTGCGTTCTGTCAGATCGAAGGCAGACTTGCGTAGTCGGTCAGCAAGAGTGATCGGATCCACTGGAACGTTAACTGGCTCAGCCATGTGAACCTCCTACGATGTAGAGTTCAGGTGATGATCAGAGCAGCCCAAAGCATCTTGCACCCAATATGGATGGCTTGGTCTGTATTGTAGGAGATCCGGCCCGAACATTTGGCGTAGTCAGTGGCGGCGTGAATGATGAACTCAGCAACGGCCAACCAGAGTGAACCAGTGATGATCCCGACAAAACCCGCATGGATCGTACAGTGTGCCCCAAGTGCGTGATACCAGGGCACTCCGCAGATCGGAGCAGTGTGGTTTTTGGCGCGGGCGAGGAAGTCACCTTGTAAGGGATAGTCTGCTAAAGCATGAGCGAATATCATCAGCGCAAGAACTTCCATTTTCACCTCCGGTTTTGAAATATTCGTTCGTTGTGGTTTTAAGCGTAGCGCCGCCAGCTCATTCCCTCTGTGATCTTGATCACTTTGGTCGCAGCGGCAGGGATTGAACCTGCGACCGAGGCGTTATGAGCGCCCTGCTCTTCCACTGAGCTACGCTGCTTAAAGCATCGCTACGGCCTTACATGACGACGCAAAGGTCTTTGGGGTTGGGCTGTCCGCCCTATTAGCCGAAGGCGGCACGACCAATCAGTTGAGAGGTGACAGGGCTGGGTGTGCTTTTATATGAGGCCAGTGGCACCCACGTTCGGCCCCCATAACCTTCCGGCGCGTGGGCCATCTGCAGGCGTTCGAAGATCGCCAGTTCCGGGGCGACGTATTCAGAAGGCGCCAGGACATCGAGAGCCAGGACAATCATGTGCATCTCAGCGGTCAGGCCAATGTCCGGACTGATATCCAAATACTCAACCTCGCAAAAGGCAAGCCGAAAGCACTGACGAAAACGGCCTCAACTGACACCTATGAACCATTGCTCAACACAGACCCTCAGGGTAGCCACATGCCCCGGAATACGCATTTGGTGCGTTTGGCGTCCAATGGCAACCCTCAGCCGAGGCTGTGTAAAAACTCAATTCAGTCGCGCCTTCCAAGAACATTATTCCAATATCTATTGTTCTGGAGATCACTTTCCTGAAAGCGCTGAGCTATCGACGCTGATTGAGAATATCCTCCCGCGAAATTCTCAAAATACCGAGTTTTCACTCAGCCTCAGCCAGAAGCGGTCGTAGTGCAAAAAACTAGTGCTATGATAGCGGACCTTCACGGCAACATGGGTGAAACCCAAAATCGAAAGTCAGCTTTTTGAGGGCATTTTGCGCATTTTCCGCGCCTTGAGAGCCGCTATATAGTCCCGCAATAAAGATACGCGCCGGGGACGGAAGCTTTCTCCACTTTGCGCATAGCCTTCGATTCGAGTGACGTGAAACATACGGAAATCTGCACGCAGGCAACACCATGCCAATAGTATCACTGCCCTGTCGTGGTACGAAATCGCCAAGGGAAAGATGCGCCGTTGAGTAGAGATGTCGTCTCGGTCTTTGTAGCCAATATCAAGCGCCTCTTCAGTCCACATCGCCTCTCGCAATAGCGTCATATCAATCGTGGGAGCCACAGGAGTGCTAAACCTGTTTACAAGGTTTACGGCATGCATCGCCTGGCGCTGTTGGCGTTCGGGCAGAGTAGCAAGAATTTTGATCAACGCATCCTTGGCGGCCTGTGCCAAGTCAACGTCTCCGCGTTGGCTGACGTCCGACAGACCAAGAGTAAGCGCTTCGATCTCAATTTGCGTAAATGTCTGCGGCGGCAATGCAGGATCTTCGATCATGGTATAGCCAAGTCCTGCTTCGCCATCGATCCGCGCACCTGCAGCCCGTAGGCTGTCGATGTCACGATAGAGAGTGCGCACGGAGACCTCAATAGCAGCTGCCAGCCGTGCAGCAGTCACCGGAGGAGTAAGTCCCCGAATAAGATGGAGTAGGCGAAAAAGGCGATCTGATTTGGCCATGAGGTACTCTACGCAAAACATCCTGACAGAAATTGGCAGGATCTTAGTGGCATAGGTGCGCCACCAACAACAGTCAGGTTTTGAAAGGCCTCTTGAAATGACAACTCTTTATCATTCTCCGCACACACGGTCCTCGCGAGTCATTTCCCAGCTCATGCTGATGGGGAAACTTGACCAGGTCAAAGTGGTCATTGTTGATATCGTCAAAAACGATGGCAGCGGTCGCAGAGATCCAAACAACGCCCACCCCGAAGGTAAGGTGCCGTTCCTGGTGACCGGTGAAGGAGATACCATTCGCGAAAGCACAGCCATCATGATGTATCTTGACGAGCTTTTTGGACCCCCCTTCGGGATCAAGCCTGGTGATGCTGGTCGCGGTGCTTTCCTGTCGTGGATGAGCTACTATTGTGGCGTTCTGGAGCCTGCAATGGTGGTACATTTTGCGAAACTGGATCATCCAATTCTCAAAAGCACCTTCCGCACAATGACCGAGGTTGGCGAGCAGATTACGTCTGGCTTGGGCGATAAACCCTTCCTTGTTGGCGATAGGCTGACTATCGCGGATATCATCATGGCCTCTGCGTTTCAGTGGGCACCACATCTCATACCTGAGGCCCCTACAGTCAAAGCCTGGATCAAACGGGTTGAGGGTGCGCAAGATGGCGCTGGGCTGGAGGCTTTTGAGACACAAGCTTTTGCAACCCTTAAGATGCAAGCCTAAGTGGGACAGCGAAGCCTTTACACCGACCCGACGCGTTGGACACATAACTGGTCGTCGGATGTGTGCAGCCCAATCTGAAAAACGTTGAAAGCAAATAGGTCAGCTTGGCCTCCACCTGTTCTCCCCAAAAACTACCTCTGGCATATTTGCCAGGGCCTTTCTGGTTGGATCCAGTGCAAATATGCCAGCATGTGTAGTGAACGTCATGCTCGGTCAGCAAATAGGAGAGGTCAGGTCGTCGACATTTTGGGTTTTGACTGGCGGACTGGGCGCCTGCTTTGCGACATCCATGGAACTTTGCAAAAGTCGCGATCTGCGCATATCCGCTGCTCTAACCTATCTGTAGCGTGCGCCTATGAGGCGGCCCGCTCAAATTGTTGTTGCCCATCCGGTCTTCCTACCTCAAGCTTTGAATTGGGGCGCGGTATTTGGAGGACCTCATGAATTTATTGACAGGTATTTTTATTGTAGCTGCCTTTCAGGGCGGGCAGAGCAGCATTGCCATTCCCGATGACCTTGGAAAATCGCTGAAACATTCCGGTGAATTTGCAAATTTGATCAATGTTGATGTCACAACCATCACCGAGGAAAATGTAACAGGGGTCAGTTTTGCCGGTCAAGATCTGAGTGGAGCCATCATCACGCGGTCCAATGCGACTGGCGCTGATTTCAGCGGTGCAAATTTGTCTGGCGCAATGCTGAATGGGTCGAACTTCACCGGTGCAAATTTTTCCCGAACCAATTTGCCGGGTGCGACGATCAATGAATCAAATATGATGGGCGCAAATTTCATCGGAGCCTGCCTAGAAGGTGTCACGATTTTTGCATCCAATTTCACCGATGCTGACCTGACCGGAGCCAATCTGACCGGTGCTGAAATTCAACACACTACTCTAGATACCTCTGACATGACCGGCGTTGTGCGGGATAGAAAATGCTAAAGTCTCTGAACCAGTCCAGTCATCTAACAGGCAAATATTCCAACATCCGGTGACGGCCTGATTACCACCATCGCTGCGTTGGTTGACTGAGAAAGCGTGTTTGGGTGAGAACAGCCCATTGCTACCGTTCATGCCCCGCGCGGCGAGTGGCCAGCAGCCAACGCCCCTGACCTCTCTGGTCGCCTGCAGGACTTTCTCTGGGCCTATCAAGGCAGTTCATAGCTGCCGACAATGACACTTCTGGAAGCCGTCCGGTCCTCGCTAGGCGCCGGGCCTGGGATGCGCCAATAGGTACCACCGCCGGTAATGCCCTCGAACTGGCCCGAGCCACTGAGAAAACTCCAGGTGCCTTCTGCTTTTCCGCCCAGGATGCCAGTCCCGCTGTACTGGGTTATCTGGCTGCTCTTGTCTGGGTAGGTTGTCTTGCATAAGCCGCTTTCGTTATCAAATTTACCCTCCAGAACGGTAATGGCGCCAACACATTGCATACTGGCAACGCCGTTTATGCCCTGACCAGGCTCGCCGCGCATGCCATTGACGACGTAGTTGATCTGCATGGTGTCCTGTGCGGCGGCCAGAATGGTAGTCTCGCCTACACCATAAAGCACAAAGTCAATCGGGCCTTGTTTGGCAATTTCCTCGGCTGCGGTTGGGCCGACGGTAAAAAGGCACGAAATCACAACACTAATAGAATGAATTTTGAGATTGAAATGCATGCTTAACCCTCCATGATTTGGTTGATGTAGTTTCATTCTCTCAATAGGCGATGATTGAGCCAACATTTCCCAAGTAGCCGGGGGCCAATGGCGGAGCTAAGTGTCCCACGCATTGCAATACCTGTGTTGTTGGCGACCTGTCGCGGCTTGGAACGCGACGACAAAATTCCGGCTTCGAGCGACACTTGGAAGTTTGAAAGCTTATACACGGGCCAGATTGGGATGGGCGTATGCTTCTGGATATGGCATCGGGCGATTTGGCCCTAAAGGCACGACATTGTTCCAGGAACGGCCAAAATACCCCTGTCGGCAGTGCACCAGCGAATTGCTCGCGGCCACTCCGGGACGTTTGTAAATGCGGCACAGCCAACGCCACAGATGCGGATAGTCCAGGATTTTAGCGCCATTCAGCTTCATTCGCAGATAATAGACCGGATCGTGACGGTAGAGTGTTGGAAACAGGCGAAGATCCGCCTCGGTGAAAAATTCGCCCGTCAGGAAAAGACGATTATCTGCAGCAAGACGGCCTTCTAGGTCATTCAGGGTTTCGAAGTATTTTGCATATGCCTCGGCATAGACATCCTGACGGGACGAGAACCCGGCTTTGTATGCACCATTGTTGATGTTGACATAAATCTGCTCATTAAGTGTTTCTATCTCTGCTCGCAGGGGGGCCTGATCCGCCCTGGTTGGGTATAGATCGGGTCGTTTCGTGTTGGCCAGGCTGCTGCCAAGAGGTTCAGCTTGAGCGTTCAGCATGCGAATAATCTCGGCGCTTTCATTGGCCACGATCCGCTTGGATTTCTTGTCATAGAGGATCGGCACGCTGGTTTCATTGGAACCTTCGGCCTGGTAAATTTGTTTGACCAAACGGAAGTGTTGGCCGGTCGCCGTCTCTGACGTGCATTCGGGCAAGGCCGCCCCGGTGAGGGTTGCGGTACGCCCCGGATTAAATTCCCACAGATTGGGCCCGGTGGGGTCATCCTCAGTTGTGCGGCTGGGAAATACGACATCCATGGTGATGCTGTCAGACAGGCCGAGAACGTTTCTTGCCAGTGTCACCCGATGGCACCATGGGCAGTTCAGCGCGACGAACAAGTGGTAGCGACCAGGCTCAGCTGGAAAATCAGTGTCTTCGCCCAAAACGCTGCGAAACTTGCTGACACCGCGGACGAATTCACCTTTTGTCCGACGGGCTTTGGCATCAGTCTGGTCCTCTTCGACGGATGTCTCGACCGTAGGTATGTCAGATGGTGTCATAGCAATTTCTCTCTTTTGCGCCACAAAGCATTGAAGTCGGGGCGCAATACCGTCGCCCCGACTTTTTGTTAAATTATCCACGAAGTCGATGATGCAGAATTATAGGCACGGCCAGATCCTCTTCGTCACTCAGGTGGCGTCCAAGGAAGCCTTCGATTGACTCTGCCTCTGAGTGCAACCTACCAGCCTCATCATAGGCCGAGGCCGGGTCAAGGTGGATCAATTTGATCGTCCGGTTGGCAACTTCTGTAAAACGATCAAGAACCCCATCAAGCGCCTCATGGTCCTTTTCCAGTATCTCCAGCCCCGCATCAAAACGCGGATCAGCGGCAGAGAGTTCAGGAAAGTAACTATGGTCTTCCCATCCGTGGTGACCATGCAGGTTCCTGACCAAGGCATCCCCATAATAGGAGAGCTGCGCAGCATAGGCATTAGGGTCGCGGTTACGATCCAGATACCGTTCGGTTTCAGTCCTCACGTGGTCTGCCAATTGGCGAAACATCTGATGCGCACCAAGCCAGTTTTGGGTCGCTTTCTTAAAATGCGGATTGGCTTCCCAGCTGTCACGGGGGTAGTCCTGTAACAGCACCCGCATGGCTTCGGGCATCGGGTCTGATCTGATTTTGGCGAGTTCATTCATGGTCTTGTCCTTTCTCAGCCAAGATGGGGCCAGGAGTCCGCCAAACAACTACGTATGCCCGCACAAAGGACCTGCGCTAAGTGGGGGCAGCCGGACCAAAGCCCGCTTTGCAACTGTCTGTTCATCGCGCAGCGAACGACTCTTGTGGCCAGTGCGGGTGAGCCATTTCGTGGGCTGTGTTGAGACGCTGAAGGCTAATTATGTTGGTACTTAATGGGCTGGTAAGGCTTGATCGCGGGGTATAGCAGGGGCAACATGTGGAGGAAGGGGTTCCACATGAGGATTTCCGCAACAAGAAAGGCACTGCAACTGCGGGGTAAGCTTGCCCCTAGTGCGCCAAAGTCGGTTGTCATTTTTACCGCAACTGCTCTGGTGGCACTGTTGTTTGTGTCGGTGCTCCTGGGCCGAGAATTCCTGCGCCATTTGGATGATCTGTCGAGTATCACCTCAGATGATCCGCAATGGAGCACAGCGCAGGTTGAAGTTGAGAATCTGCAGTTGCAGTTGGCGGCGCAACGAGCTCTCGAAGGAGGTCACTTAGACCTTGTGCGGCTCAAGTTTGATATCCTCTACAGCCGGTTAGGCGACTTTCGCGAAGGCCGATTATACTCTGGTCTACGGTCCACCAACGAGGGCTCGACGGTTCTGACCCGAATCCAAGGCCGACTGGACAATTTTGCACCATTGATTGACGGTCCGGACTCGGCGCTTCGCGACGCTCTGCCTGAACTCACTGCTGAGTTGGTGGTAATTGCCCTCGATGTGCGAACCATGTCCCTATTGACGCTGTCCACCCATGCACAGATTGCTAATGCAAGAAAGGAAGGATTGGCGCATTCGCTTCAACGACTGGGCTTGGTGGTGATGACACTGGTTTTGGCACTGGGTCTGACCGCTCTTGTGATTGGCATGCTTTACCACCGAGGGCGGGTTCTGACCGCTACCAGCGATGCAGCGGCCGCGCGGATGAATGCTGTTGCCGCGCGAATGCAGGCGATGGTGACCTCGTCCCTGGATGCTATTCTAGTGGTCGACACCAGGGGGCGCATTATGTCGTTTAACGGCGCCGCAGAATCCGTATTTGGTTATTCTCGGGAAGAGGCGACAGGCAGGAAATTGGCCGACTTGATAGTTTCGGATCACCAGCGCAGCGAAATTTTGGATGCGATGGCGCGCTTTCTGGCAACTGGTGAGGCGCAGTTTATGGAGCAGGGTCGCGTCCGGCTTGACGCCAAGCGCAAATCCGGCGAGGTCTTTCCAGTGGAGCTGTCGATCACACCCAGCCACTTTGGGTACGACACAGTTTTTGTCAGCTATCTGCGCGATATTTCTGATCGCATCGCCGCCGAGGCCGAATTGACCAATGCCCGCGATAACGCGCTGGACGGAGAACGCGCCAAAGCAAACCTGTTGACTGTGATGAGCCACGAGATGCGTACGCCGCTGAACGGTGTCCTGGGTTCAATGGAGCTGCTGGAAACCACTGGGATGACACCTGAACAAAACAGCTATTTGCATGCCATGCGGATATCAGGAGAATTGTTGCTGCATCATGTCAACGAGGTGCTGGAACTGTCACAACTGGAGGCAGGCGCGGCTTCGGAACAGCCCCGCAGCTTTGACCTGGAAGAGCTCATGCACGGGCTGGTGGTTAGCCAGCAGGCCACCGCGCGGGCCGATGGCAACAGTCTAAAACTGCGCTGCCGTCTAAACAGGCATCGCAATGTGCAGGGTCGTCCGCTCAAAATCCAGCAAGTGATACTGAACCTACTCGGCAATGCTCTAAAATTCACCAATAATGGCACCGTCACTGTCAAGGTTGAACGTCAGGCCGATAGCGAACTGGTAGAGTTCCTGATCTCCGATACTGGGGTCGGCATCTCCGCGGCTGATCTAGAGCGTATCTTTGAGGAATTTGTCACGCTGGACACTAGCTATGGCCGTACCAGCGAGGGAACCGGTCTGGGGCTGGCGATCACCCGGCGCTTGGTGGGTGCTCTGGGCGGTGTGATTGAAGCGGAAAGTGAACTCGGCGAGGGCAGCATATTCCGGGTCACGCTGCCACTGCCGATGGCAATGGCAATGGAAGGTCAGAATAAAACAATGCCTACGCTCACGGAAACCCAAGCCCCAAAACGTCTTCTGGTGGTTGAAGACAATGACATTAACCGCGTGCTTATGGCCAAGACACTGCAACGTTTGGGGCATCAGGTGACCACTGCGGCGGGGGGCGGGGAAGCGGTAGAGGCTGCCGCCGAAGGTAAATTTGATCTGATCCTGATGGATATTAGTATGCCAGGTGTCGACGGCACTGAGGCCTGTCGCCGGATCCGCGCACGGAAATTGGCTGTAGGAGTGAATATTGTTGCCCTGACGGCTCATGCCGCTGCTGATGACCACGCCCGGATCCTGGAAAGCGGATTTGCCGAGGTGGCGATCAAACCGATCAGCCGGAATGAGTTGGTGCAATTGATCAGCCGCCGTTCCGGCGTCAAAGAGCAATCGGAACTTGCACTGGGCAAGGAAGATTGACCGACTGTGTATCCGTTTCAACTTTGGACACTTGGCGTTCCGCATGGGGTGTATCGGTAGATGGCTTTTCTAGTCCGACGACAGGCTATTCATCAACTTTCCATCGCCGCGAAGGTTCGGAATTCGCCGATCCTGAAAAGCTCTTCGGCAGTAAATCTCGTCAAAATATGCTCCAGCCCAGCCATTCGCTGCAGTTGAGCCTCCCCCTTTGAAGTGGTCCGCCCCTATAGTTAGGAAAGCGGAGGACCAAAGATGGCTATTAAGAGACCCAAGCCGGAAGAGATTGTCGTGAAGTTACGGCAAGTTGAAGGACTGACCGGTGCCTTATGTAAACATCAAAGTGACTCGCGAGGGTGGTCCTGATGGCACCGGTCCAAGTGCTGATCAGAAGGCACAGCTGATCGCAGAGGTTACGGATCTGTTGCACAGGGTTTTGGGCAAGGCCCCGGCGACAACCTTTGTCGTGATCAATGCGGTGGGTCTGGAGGACTGGGGTGTCGGCGGACTGCCGGTCCAGGAGTACCGGAAACAGGTGCAATGAAAACCAACCGACGGAAGTTTAGGGGATCACCAGATCGGTTTTCCAGGCGACGATTACATTCATTGGAGTTGATCTTCTCGGTTATGAAATCTCTGCCTTCATGGCCTCCTGAGTTTCGACGGATTATCAGGGAGCCGGGAAAAGCGAAACCAAGCATTTCAAGTGGGCCTGCTGAACACCTTAAGCAACGCAAAACGGGAAATTCACCCCTACAGCGCTACACTCACCTGCAGGTTATAACCCGCATTGACGATGCAGCAAGGAAAGTGAATTTGCCATTTCCTGCGGTGCTGACCTGATTTGATAGGTTTGAAGGATCGGTCTTATGAAAAATCGAATGATGCTATTTGCCACATGCGCATTGGCACTCTCAACTGGTGGTGTATCTGCCGAGATCTTGGCAATGATGAGCTATGAAAGCAAACCGGCGGAAGATCTGAAGAGCTTGAAGCTTTCTGGGTCAGAGGAACGGCGTGAAGGGATTGCAATTATTGATGTTGATCCCAACAGTCCAGGTTTCGGCAAATGGCTCGCAGACATCCCGCTAGATGCAACGGGTGTTGCGCATCACCTTTTCTATGATCGTACGATGTCCAAGATCTACTTGACCAGCTTGGGGCAACCCGCGCTCCAAGTCATGCAGATGGACGCCTTTCCACCTCGCCTCTCCACCATCGAAATTCCCAATTGCGCCATGGGGGAGGACGTCATCTTCGACGATGCCAACGAGTATTGGTATTTGACGTGCATGAGCTCGGGTAATGTTTGGCAGGGGCGGGTCGCAGATGACATGGTTACCGGAGAAATCAAGCTGCCTGGAACCAACCCTCATGGTCTGGCTGTTGATACAGACATTGACCGCATTCTGGTAACCAGCACTATCAAGGGCGACCTTACGGATCCCGGTGAAACAGTTTCGATTGTAAAGGCCAGCACATTAGAGCTGATTGAAGACATCAAGGTGTCATCAAAGCCATCCCCTTCGGGTGAGGCCCCTGTCGAATTACTGCGCGTGCCAGGGGATGGCCCCCCGACGTTTCTTGTCACCAACATGTTCGGTGCAAGCATCTGGGCACTTACCTGGGATGAAGACAGCGAGAAATTCTCGGCTGAAATGGCGTTGGACTTCAGCCCGCTGAAGGTAGGTGTCCCGCTTGAAATGTACTTCAACCCGGCTGGGGACAAGATGTATGCCACCACAGCAGCACCAGGAAACCTGCATATTTTCGACATCTCCGAAGGCATTATGGGGCCGAAATTGCTGAATACAATTGAGACTGGCAACGGCGCCCACCATGTCGCCTTTACCAAAGACATGAAGTACGGGTTTGTTCAAAATTCATTCATCAACCTGCCCGAAATGCGAGATGGTTCAATCACAGTGGTTGATCTGGAGACGTCTGAGGCAGTGGCTTCTATGGACACCCTGAAGGAAGCGGGACTGAACCCGAATGTAATTGTTCTTCTTCCACAGTGGAATGAACTCGCTGGGCATTGATGCCAGTTCATACATAGAGCTGTGCCGGGAAACTGGCACTGCTCTTATTGGAGCAGCGTCATATGATGGTGACTTTATTTAGGGCGATTTTTGTATTCCCTTTCGCAGTGGTCTGTTTTGAGGCCATAGCTCATGAAACCCCAAAGAAAGTCGCACCAAAGCCTGTTACCCAAGGGGTGGTGCTTGAGTTGAGTATCATGGTCAACCAAAACGAGCCTGCCCCGGCTGCCCAAATTCCAAAGGGGACCAGCGTTCATCTTTCAGTGTTGGGCACTGGTGACCATGAGTTACACCTACACGGCTATGACATCACCAGCACTGGTCAAGGCAATAGTCCTGCGGTTTTTGTGTTTCAGGCCATTCACACCGGACGTTACGCAATTGTCATGCATGGGGCCGCGGATTTCCTTGGCCGGACAGAGAAAGCTGTCGTCTATTTAGAGATCCGCGAACCATGAAAGGGCGGCTGTCAGCAATCGCGTCGTTCTATATTGGAGCACCGAATACGGGCTGGGCGCATGCGTTTGGTCAGCGGTTTGATCTGCCATTACCACTTGGCTTTTACCTAGCGGGCGCAGGATTAACAGTGGCCCTAACTTTCCTGGGCTCTGCACTGTTTCTTCCTTTTGAAAAACACATGCGATCATCTTTTGGTGTCCATATCCCGTATCAACTGACTCGGTTTGTGGTGCCCTTTTTTCGTGCGCTGGCGGTGCTTGTACTTGCTCTTATCCTGACGGTTGCCCTGTTTGGGCCTGCGTCGCCCACTCAGAACTTTGCTACTATTTTCATATGGGTCATTTGGTGGGTCGGCTTTGTATTGTTTACCGCACTCATTGTTGATCTGTGGTCGAGCCTAAATCCCTTTGCAACACTCGTAGATGTTGTGTTGATCCGCTTTAACCCCAGTAAACATCGCCGCCTCGCTCCCATTTGGATCGGCTGGATCGCGGTTATAGGGTTGATATTTTTGTCCTGGCTAGAGCTGGTGTCGGATTGGTCCGAAAGCCCCAGAGCCATGGCGGCCATCGTCCTGTTGTATACGCTTGGGCTTACTCTTGGGGCCATATGGCTGGGTCGGACTTGTTGGTTTCAGGCTGCCGACCCGTTGACGCTCCTGTTTGGTTTGCTTGGTCGGCTTTCCCCAATTGGTATTCAACGCAATCGGCTGGAGTTCCGCCTGCCAACGACGGGCCTAATCGGGTATCCGGTAACCGTATCACAAGCAGCATTTGTCGTGACTCTCATCGCAATCGTCCTGTTTGACGGAATCTCTGAAACGCCGATATGGTCAACAATTCTCCAATGGGTAACCGAGTCTCAGGTATTGCGCCCCTGGTTGCTGACACTGCGCGAGCATGGCGTGGACTTACTAAAACTCATCCTCAGTATTGGGTTGATCAGCACAATACTGATCGCTTGGGCGCTCTACGTTGCTCTATCAATTGCTATTTGGTGGGCAGCTGGCTGTGACCTTAAATACAGCAAGGTCTTTACCGGGTTCGCTACGTCATTGTTACCAATAGCGGTTGCATATCATCTGGCTCACTATGTGTTTTTCCTAGTGTTGGCCGGGCAATTGGTCATCCCAGCTCTAAGTGATCCATTCGACCTTGGTTGGGCGTTGCTAGGAGACACACAAGTAATGATCGACGTTAGCATCATGACAGCAGAAGACGTTTGGTGGATTTCTGTCATCGCTTTGGTGACTGGCCATGCTCTTTCAGTTCTTCTTGCCCATATCGAAGCCCGCCGACTTTTCAAATCACATCGTCAAGCTGTTCTAAGCCAACTGCCGATGATGGTGTTCATGGTCATGTTAACCTCCTTCAGCCTTTGGGTGCTCGCCCAGCCTGTTGTTGAGTAAGAGATTAGGCCCCTTCGCGCTTGGCTCGAAATGCAAGGACCGTCAGATCATCTAACCGTTCTTCGTCAGCAGAATAGTCCTGAAACGCTTTTTTCACCGCAAAAAGAAGATCTTGGGCGGTACCGTCGGAATGTTTCGTTATCACAGGCAGAAGATGCTGATAGCCAAATGCCAGTCTTTTTGCTCCTCCAAGCTGATCGATCAATCCATCTGTTGTAATCATCAACATCGTGTCGTCTTCCAGATGGATCTGATGCTCAATAAACTGAGGTAACGACGGTGTATCTGGGTAGCCAACACTCATTCGGTCCCCTTTAATGCGCATCGTATTTTCATTTGAACTGGTCAGTAAAGATAGCCTAGCCCCAGAAAAAACGGCCGTATTTTCCAGGGCATTGATCTGGCAAATCGCAGCATCCATACCGTCATTTGACGTTGCATCATCACCATCCTGGCTCAACAACATTCGTGTCAAATCACTGAGCCGGGACAAAGCCTCAGCAGGGCCAAGCGTTTCATCCTCAAAATAGAGCCGTTCCAGCGTTGCGATGGCCAACATGGTCATAAATCCTCCAGGGACTCCGTGCCCGGTGCAATCGATCACCGCAACAGTGGTGGTCGGCCCTGTAGTACGAACCCAGTAGATGTCACCGCCAACAAGGTCTCTAGGCTCCCAAATGACAGCGAAATCGTCAAACGCTTCGGCGCACTGGGACGCAGTTGGCAGCAGGCATTGTTGAATACGCGTTGCATAGGTGACGCTATCTACAATCTGGCGATGGGCATCACGAATTGCCGTCACCCGCTCGACTTCTCGATCCAGCATCATGTTGTAGCTGGTGATAACTTTGCCGATCTCGTCCTCTGATGTGTAGGAGATCTTCGTTGGATCATCATCGCGTTCAAAACGCTCGATCGCATGCAGCATTTGGCGCAGAGGGCGGCTGATCAACCAGATAAAAGCCCCCGCGCCAGCCAAAATTAGTGAAAAGCCACCCAGCAGCCCCAGCGCGAGCACCACCCCGACTTCTGTTCTCAGCTCACTGGCCAGCAATACGGGGTCTATGCGAACCAGCATATTGGCTTCGCCCCCTCCGGTCGGGGCAGTGACCTCAATATCAAAACCGGGTTTATTGATCTTAGCGCAACCGATTACTGGCCAAGACACCGCCGGTGCACCGCCGTTTTCTAGGCTCAGATCTGCACACACCACATAGGGAAAACCCGCAAATACTGCGAGCAAGCCTCTCGCCTGCGAAGCATTTCCTGCCGCGATTAGATCGGCGGCAGGGCGCGCAATTCGATTTGCAATCGCCGCCATTTCTGCGGCGACCTGGTCAGTCTGTGCGCTCTCCTTGTAGTCTTTGTACCAAAACAAAACGACAGCATTAAGAGTTCCGCCAATAAGCAGGGTAGCCAACATATGCTTGAAGAAAATCCGCTGACGCAGAAACCCGACAGCATTGCTAATCAACCTGCCCAAGAGCCATCAGCTCCTAATTACCAAGTTTTTTCATGGCAGCCTGAAGTGCAGCACGATTATTCACAATCATCTGGACGACCGTGTAATTGCCATCAACCTTCCGGACAAGGAAATCTGCCGTAACGGCATCGCCCTTGTCATTGATCATTTCAGAGCACACAAAAAAATCAGCGCCCACTGAAAGCACCATGGGGTGAACATTCGCCGGATACACAGTTTCAATCGCGTTGGTCTTGGTGTCGAGATAGGTATAGGCACCATCGACACTAACATCGTCGACATGTGCGATCATCGCAGACTGTAGTTTTGTTTTGACGTCTGTCGAAATACTACCGGCAATTACGGGGCTCGCCAAAAAGGTGCCGATCATGAGCCACATCTGCTTTTGCATTTCTGCCTCCCAGTTGAGCACTCAAAATATATTATACCCCATAATCGCATAAATGTGTATCTTGCTGTTAGGATTGTTTGAACACACCACAAGTTTCCAGCCGGGATTGAGGTGAAAGGATGTTTGCAAACCAAGTCTACGCGTTACGGGCAAACCTGCGCGATCAAGGCATTGTTTTTGCCTATAGCGGCTATGTCACCGAAGGAATTCTAAGCGGTGTTGGTGACGCGTTGAAACACAAGCTTGCATCGGAAGACGCCGATACTAAGACGATGCGAAGTGTATTTGCGGTCTTTGTTGAGCAGATGCAGAATATCATTCGTTACTCTGTAGAGAGGCTTCCGCCAAGCGATTCCAAGGGCGGCCAGGATCTTAGCTACGGCATTCTAACCATAGGAAGGGAAACAGAAGACTACGTGGTTCAAGCGGGGAATCTGATCCTGAATGATGATGTGGAAAAAATGCGAAACCGTCTTTCAGCTCTTCGCGACATGAACCGAGACGAACTTAAAAACGCCTACAAAGAGCAGCTCCGTTCGACAGCCAGAGACATGAGCGAAGGCGCAGGTATTGGGTTGATAGAGATTGCCCGACGAGCCTCAAAGCCGATTGAATACGACTTCATGCATGTGGATGACGAGCATACATTTTTTGCTCTCAAAGCCACTATATAAAAGAGGGACCCATGAACAACATCGAGATCCCTGCCACCAACCGCACCCCAGCCGTTAGTTTTGATTTAGAGGTTGGGCACCTACGGATTAAAGGTGAATCGTACCCCGAGGATGTGACAACCTTTTACTACCCCTTGTTTGATGCGCTTAAGGCGTGGCTGGGAGAAACCAAAACGCCAAGTTGCCAGTTTGATTTTGAGCTTATCTATTTCAACTCCTCGAGTGCCAAGGCAATCATGATTATGATGGAAATGCTGGACGCGGCGGCCGCCAACGGAATGGATGTTGTGGTGAATTGGTTCCACGATGCAGAGGATGAGACAATGGAAGAGCTGGGCGAAGAGTTTGGCGAAGACCTCATCCATGCAAAATTCAATCTTGAAAAACTGTCGACCTGATGTCCATCGATGATCTTTTTTCCAAGGAAGAAGAGGTTCTTGCAGATACCGAGGCCATTGTAGATGACGCTTCATTTGCAAATGAGGTAACCCGAAAATCCGTACAGTCCCTGGTCAAGGAATACCGCAAGCTGCTCCGCACAACGCGGCGCATGATGCGACTGAGTGATCGCAACGAGCGAGAGCTAAATGCGTTGGCCGAAACGCACCGCAAGGTGTCTGAGGAAGTTTCACGAAAGAATCAAGAACTCGAAGCTCTATCCGGCAAGCTCTCCAAGTATCTTTCGCCGCAAGTCTACAACTCGATCTTTTCCGGAAAACAGGAAGTAAAACTCGCCAGTCGACGCGAAAAACTCACAGTGTTTTTCTCTGATATTGCCGGTTTTACGGAAATGACAGAGAGGATGGAGGCAGAAGATCTCACCCAACTTTTGAATAGTTATCTTACCGCGATGTCACAAGTTGCGTTGGAGCACGGCGCAACAATCGACAAGTTCATCGGCGACGCTATCATGATTTTCTTTGGTGATCCCGAAACCCGGGGCGTGCGGGAAGACGCACTAGTCTGTGTAAAAATGGCAATAGCAATGCAAGAACGGTTGTCCGAGCTGCAGTCAGAATGGATGCGCCAGGGCATACACGAGCCACTGCGCTGCAGGATTGGCATCAACACGGGCTATTGCACAGTAGGGAATTTTGGCAGTGACGACAGGATGGATTACACCATAATTGGCGGTGCCGCCAATATCGCTTCCCGGCTAGAAAACCAGGCAGGGTCAGGTGAAATCTACATTTCGTATGAAACATGGGCTCACGTCCACGATGATATAACCTGTGAGGACGTCGGCGCCATTCAGGTCAAAGGCGTGGCCCAACCTGTTAGCACCTACCGGGTCCTTGGCCTTGCCAACACGTCTGCAGAGTCGAGACGAATGCGTTGTGAAAACCAACACTTCCAGTTGTATCTGGATCCGGATTCAATGACGTCGGAAGAGAAAGATGAGAGCAGGAGCATATTAGAATTAGCTATGGCATCGATAACAGCGAGAGATCTCAGCCCCCCAAAAGAGACCTAAAACGACCGCATTTCCACATAGGTCTAACTGTTCTCAGGGAATGATAGTGTCGCACCAAAATTGTTACAATTATGCCGCCCGGAACGCCGACTATTTCGGGTCATGATGCCATCCGGGGTTATTGACAGGCGGCAATCGACGGAGGCCTGAGCGAAGTTGTGGACAGTCCGACCGCTGCTCAAGCCAGCGGGGACATTGCCGTGACTATGGGACCGCTGTCCGCGTCCATGGGAGGGCAAGAACTCATTGGGAAATATATTTAGCATTTCAGCAAAGGTGATGACGGCTGGAAGGTCCAGCGCGACATCTGGAACTTCGACGCGTGAAGTGCGCGGGGCGGATCATCTCGCCCCGCTAATCAATTCGGCCAGTCGGCGATCATGTCATAGCCTTCGGACCTCGGCATGCCTTCGACAAACTCCGCGAGAGTTGCCAAAACCGAAGCGGTTCTTGTCCTGATTGGCTTCCGATGATTCCCAGCGTTGGGTCGGGTGCGCATAGAGAAGACGCGAACCCGAGGTTCTGGCTTAGCTGGCGTCCTGAATGTATTGAACAGCCTCTTCCGTCGTCCAAACGGCATTCGCCATGTAGCGGAAGTTCGTGAGTGCCGCGAGGTATCCATCGCCTTCAGGTAGCATCGCCGCAGCGGTGGCGTCTTTGACGACCGCAACCTCGAATCCGTTTTCAAGCAGTTCACGCATATGGCTTTCGGTGCAGAGATTTGCTGACATACCTGCCAGGATTACCTGGTCAACGCCATTCTTGCGCAATTGCAGCGTCAGATCATTAGAGTCGTTACCATACATTTTGTGCGGTGAAGTGATGATGGTTTTTCCGTCGTCAATGTACTGTTTGTACTCCGGCATCCAGTCCGCGCCCGAGCTTTCGAAACCATCGAGATTCAGCGGACCTTTGCGGTCAAACATCCCAATCTTATGCATCAATTTTTCAAGCGCACCTTCAAATTTCCAGCCGTGATCAGTTGGGTAATAGTAGTGTGGTGAAATCGCGACCGTCATGTCCCGCTGTTTGGCTGCCTTGAACAGACTTTCGATATTTCCGACCGTGCCATTTCTTGTGACAGACGCCCCAACTACCCCCCAGGTAACGCCTTCAGGGTGTAGGAAATCGACTTGAGGATCCGTAACTACTAAGGCAGCGCGTGCCAAATCAAGCACCATGTTACTTGGGGGCAAAGCTGGCTTTTCAGGATCCGCATAAGGATCGTCTGCGGTTTGAGCACCAGCTGCGGTGGCACTGGCTACGGCGGTTGCCAGTGCAGCGCCCCCAATCAGGGCTTGGCGACGGTTTATCGCTTTATCATCGTGATGTTCACACATTTTGCAGTCCTCCTTGGTGTTGCTATGCAAGCAACATGGTAGGAAAGATGCGCCTACAAGGCCGAAATTCGAGCCCATTCAGCCCAAAACCTGCACTTATTATCCGCCTGACAACTAAAATTTGATTATGTCTGTTTCACGTATCGTTGATGAACTGGAAATTCTGACAGAGGTGGTCCTACTTTTTCGACCATCTTGCAGCCTGATTAAGGTGGATCAGGGTTTCATTCAGGCTGCTATTCTCATTGGTTTCACTTTGTATTCATATGCCTCCTCTGGCGTCAATATTCCGTGGGACGCATGCGGGCGCTCTGCGTTGTGGTATGTCATCCATTTTCCAATCCCGATCCTTGCCTCCGAGCCTGTTTCGAATGCATTCAGGTAGATGCATTCATACTTGAGAGATCGCCAAAGCCGTTCGATCATCCGGTTGTCCGCTGCCCGGCAGTCGCTGCTTGCAGCGATGAGAGGGGATCCAGCGACCTTTGCCGTCCATGCACTGCCCGGCAGCGCATGTTTACATGCACGAGAGGAGATATTTTCACGTCGGCATCTTTCAGCGCCTGTGTCCATTCAAAGCCGGTGAATTGGCTACCTTGATCGCTGTTCATGATCTCTGGCTTGCCATTTCTGTCGATGGCCTCTCTCAGGGCTTCGACGCAAAAGTTGGCTTCCATGCTGTTGGACAGTCGCCAGCTCAGTTCTTTTCTGCTGTACCAGTCCATAATCGCCACCAGATACAGGAACCCGCGCCGCATAGGGATGTAGGTGATGCCCACGCACCAAACTTGATTTGGCCGGTCAATCGTCAGATCCCGAAGGAGGTAAGGGTAAATCTTGTGCTGCGGGTGCTTCTTGCCCCCTCTCACACATGCAAGCATGTGTTGCCGGGCAACGGGTGTTTGGCGTCTGGTAGATTGGAACCAAACGCATAAGGCGCATTAAACGGCGCACACGATGGCAACCACATTTGTGCCCCTGCCGTTGCATGTGTCGCGCCATCCACTGCCCGGCAGGCGCATGCGCAGCAATGTCCCGAAAGAGAGACGTGACTCGTACCATGACGTTTCCAGGAACTGCTTGTCCCCTCTCGGCAGCATGCTGTGCATGCGCCTGCCGGGCAACGGATGATGGCTATGAAACGCAGGTTTTCGGCGCCTTCACCCGTTGGTTGATAATACAGATTTGAACGTGCCAACGACAGCAACTTGCATTGCCGTCGCAAGCTGTTTTTGGGGTGACTTCTTTCAATACACATCTGCCTGCGATCCTTGCTTAACGATCCCAGGCCTTCACCGGACAAACCATCCCTGGATGCTTTGCTGATCCGGTTCAGTTCGAAAAAATCGCGCTCCACCACCAACTGGCCGATCTTGGAGTGTAGCTTGTCGATCTCAGCTTCATTGGGACGTGTAGCGTCATCTTTTCGCTTGGAAAACGTCGAGGCCATATTGGTGATCGCCCTACGTTGCCAAGTGCCGTTCTGAGTCGCCTATCGGACATGTTTGCATGTCCTGTCGGTTCTAGATGGACGCCGTATTTCTTTGCAAGCTCTGCCACCGTCATGTCTTCACGGATCGCTTCAAGCGCAACCTTGGTCTTGAAGTCTGCTGAGTGGTTCTTTCTCTTCGTCATTTGGGATCATCTCTTTCACAAGTCGATCCACCTTAGCTACTGGTCCGAAATCCCGCGACCACCTCTAACTTTCAAACTGGACCACGCAAGTGGGGCTGCTCAGTGGAAGTGGGACAAATTTCCGAACGGAGGTCTTTTGCTCACTACGTGAGTTTTAGATTATGATTGAAGGACCGATGAAATACACCATCACTAGGCGCCAGCATAGTGCTTTGGACCAATGCTCATCAGTTTGAGAAATTATACAAGTTCAATCAAGCACAGTCTTTCAAACTGCCCCACATAAACGGGGCAGCTTTTTGTTGTTAATTAGATCGCAACGTCGCTAGCAGCAGACTTAGAAATGAGCTGACTGAGCACCAACAGGCTTTTCTACTGGTGGGGCGAACTTTGTCAGGTCAATCCCGTCCACGGCAGCTTTGTATTCTTCCATGCTGGGTGTTCTGCCGAGAATAGCAGAAAGGACGACAACCGGTGTCGAGGCTAGAAGGGATTCGCCTTTTTTCTCAGCCGTGTCTTCCACAACGCGACCCTGGAACAGCCGTGTAGACGTGGCCAAAACCGTGTCCCCTTTTGCGGCTTTTTCCTGATTACCCATACAAAGGTTACAGCCAGGGCGTTCGAGATAAAGAATATTCTCGTATTCCGTACGCGCCGCACTCTTAGGAAGAAAGTCGTCGAATTCAAACCCGGAGTACTTTTGCAGAATCTCCCAGTCGCCCTCTGCTTTTAACTCATCAATGATGTTGTAGGTCGGTGCGGCAACGACAAGAGGCGCTTTGAACGCAACTTCGCCATGTGCCTTTTCAATGTTCTTGAGCATCTGGGCGACGATTTTAATGTCACCTTTGTGAACCATGCATGAGCCGACAAAACCAAGATCAATTGTCTTACTCCCACGGTAATAAGACATCGGACGGATGGTGTCGTGGGTGTATCGCTTTGACACATCCGCGTTGTTTACGTCCGGGTCGGCAATCATCGGTTCGTCAATTTCGTCAAGATCAACAACAACTTCGGCAAAGTATTTGGCATTGTCGTCGGGCATCAACGCTGGCTTTTCACCGGATTTGATTTCGCCAATGCGCTTGTCGGCAATGTCGATTAAACTCTGAAGCATCTGGTTGTCGTTTTCCATGCCTTTGTCGATCATGATCTGAATGCGGCTTTTGGCGATTTCAAGAGATTCAACCAACGTGGCGTCTTCTGAAATACAGATCGAAGCTTTCGCTTTCATTTCCGCAGACCAATCTGTGAAGGTGAACGCCTGGTCCGCCAGCAATGTGCCAATGTGAACCTCGATGATACGTCCTTGGAAAACGTTGTCGCCGAATTGCTTGAGCATCTGAGACTGTGTTGCATGCACAACGTCACGGAAATCCATGTGGTCGGCCATGGTGCCCTTGAAAGTCACTTTCACCGATTCAGGGATCGGCATGGTTGCCTCACCTGTTGCCAAAGCCAGTGCAACAGTTCCCGAGTCCGCACCAAACGCCACGCCTTTGGACATCCTAGTGTGCGAATCTCCACCGATAATAATCGCCCAATCATCCACCGTGATGTCATTCAGAACCTTGTGAATAACATCCGTCATGGCGTGGTAGACGCCTTTGGGATCGCGAGCCGTGATTAGACCAAACTTATGCATGAAACTCATAAGCCGAGGGGTATTTGCTTGCGCCTTCAAATCCCAAACCGAAGCTGTGTGGCAGCCGGACTGGTACGCGCCATCAACGATTGGTGACAGCACTGTTGCTGCCATAGCCTCCAACTCTTGCGATGTCATCAAGCCGGTCGTATCTTGCGAGCCGACGATATTCACTTCGACGCGCACATCAGATCCAGCGTGCAGCACAGCGCCTTCAGTTACGCCGACAGCGTTCTTGTTGAAGATTTTTTCAACCGCAGTTAGGCCTTGCCCCTCGTGGGAGATTTCTTTGGAGGCTGCAAAGGCGGATTTTAGCTCCACGCCAAGAGTTTTAGCCGCAAAGTTTTGCAACTTTTTGCCAAAGACGATGGCATAAGATCCGCCTGCTTTGATGAATTCAACCTTCTGCGGTGTGAAGGAGGACGAGAGGCTAACAAGCTCTTCTTTGCCTGCTTCGTCATATAGCTTCTGCTCTTTTGTATCGATAGTCAGAACAGTGCCAGTCTCGACAGAGTATTTCTGTTCCAGAACTGGGTTGCCGTCGTTGTTCAGGATCGGATTGCCTTTTGAATCAACTTTTTTGACCCAGTTTTTCAAATCGATCCCGATGCCGCCCGTTACGCCAACAGTCGTCAGGAAAATCGGAGAGATGCCATTTGTGCCGGCTACAATCGGGGCAAAGTTCACAAAAGGAACATAGGGGCTAGCCTGCTTGCCAGTCCACAAAGCCACGTTGTTCACGCCCGACATACGGGACGAACCAACACCCATCGTGCCTTTTTCGGCAATCAACATCACACGTTTGTCAGGGTGCCGCTTTTGCAGCTCCTGAATTTCAACCTGGGCCGCCGGAGAAATAAAGCACTTACCGTGCAGCTCCCGGTCCGAACGGGAGTGGGCTTGGTTGCCTGGGGACAGTAAATCGGTAGATATATCGCCTTCACCTGCGACATAGGTGACAACTTTGATTTCTTCTTCGATATTGGGAAGCTCTGTAAAGAACTCAGCTTTTGAATAGCTTTCCAGAATGTCTTTGGCGGTGGCATTGCCGTCTGCATAGGCAGCGGCCAGACGGTCGGTATCCGCTTCGTATAGGAAGACTTGGGTCTTTAGCACGTCGGCGGCTTGTGCAATAATCGATTCATCGTCACCCAGAGCCAGTTCAAGAAGGACGTCGACCGACGGTCCTCCTTTCATATGCGACAGCAGTTCGAATGCGAAAGTCGGAGAGATTTCTTCAACGACCTCAGAACCAAGAATAATCTCTTTTAGAAACGTGGCTTTTGCGCCGGCGGCGCTCGTTGTACCTGGCAAGGTGTTGTAGATGAAGAAACTAAGGGAACCTTCCCGGTGCTCGTTTCCTGTTTCTTTGATCTGAGCAACGATTTCATCTACAAGCGCGCCATCATCAATGGGCTTGGGGTTCAATCCTTGCTCTTTACGAGCGGCGATCTCATTCAGATAGTCGATGTACAAGCTCATGACGATTCCAACGGTTAGGTACTAAAGAAAGTTCAAGCGCCGGTGCTCAGACACCTCTGTCTAACCCGCGCCCAAGTGCATTGTATGCGGCAGTATACCAGCTAATCTTGGGTTGCAAGATGTCTGACTGCAACACCATTTTCACTTCCAATTTGCGTTAAATCGTGTTGCCCTTGCTTGCATTTTTTAAGTGATACCTGACAGTGGGCTCAAAGGCGCAATTTGGTGAGTCGCCACCCAAACAGTTTATACCAGAAAAAAGACACCAGACTGAATTGTGGTGAGCAGAAATTGCTCCAAAGCTACGGGCATCATCGCGCGCATTACTGGCATCCTAAATAGCAGAGGCGTCGCCACAGATATCTGATTGAAATTCTTGATCTCCACACTCGTGGTGTCACAGTTTGAGGGCAATAAATTTGACCCGAAAAATTGGGATAGTACAAAAACGGCCATGGGGATCTGAGAAATTCAAAACCTGCATTTTATGCGACGACGAAGAGAATTCGTTGCTCGTAACACGTGGTTTCTACGCGCGAAATAGCTTCTTTAAACGACCATAAATGCCGCGGTTGAGGTTGCCCCCATCCACTGCCCGGCAGGGCATTGCGCTGCAATGTCCCGAGAGAGGCCTGTCATGCCTTTTTTGAGCAAACGGAGTTCAAGCGTTTGTTCCGCGACGACTTCCTTCAGGTCACGGGCCTCTCGGCGCAGATCTTTGACTTCGTCAGTTGTGGCGGCACGGACCGTGTCGCCAGCCAGTCGGCGTTTGCCAGCTTCCATGAAGTCCTTCGACCATTTGTAATAGATGCCTTCTCGGCGACACAGCTCGGCTATGCTGTCTTTGCCGCGCAAGCCATCCAGGACGATCCTGATCTTCACTTCAGATGAATAGTGTTTGCGCGTTGCACGTTTGATATCTTTGACAATCTCCTCGCCAGGGCTTTTGCGGGTTCCAGTGGCCTGTCTCATCTTCAACTCCTCAGTGGTTACGATGAGCCAAGAACACTCTCTTATCAAATACGGCTATTTGGACCCATAAGTGCTGATGTCAGACAGTGCGAACTTCGAATTTGTTCAGATTGGTCAGTTTGGGCTGCAGAAGGTTTCCCAGAGATTTTAGCTCGAACGAAACTCTGACATAGGCTTCGTGCTCCGATGCATTCCGATCCGCGTATCTTTGCTTTGAGCGAGAGCTGGTGATCAGGAGAGCGTCTTCTGATGTGATTGAGATTTCGGCTTCGACGCCACTGCCGTGTTTGGCAATCGCGACCTGTTCCATCGCCACAAATTTGAAGCCAAGCGCCTCAAGTGGAACTTGCACGAACTGCTCGCAACCTGAGAAGGCATTGGTTATAATCTCTCCGTCTTCCGGGAAATGGATGCGATGTGCTGCACCGTAGATTGCTTTGGCAATTGTACCGACGACCATTTAGCGTCACGAGATAAGGCACTCCCTGTCCAAATTTATACTTTTTTTCAGAAAGGCTACTCACTTGTGTTTTCGGTCCGATCTCTGTCATTCATAAACTGAACAAGACAATTGATGGGAACCGTCACAGTATCGGCGTCTGCGGGTCGTAAGCGAGTCCGCCAGAAGGGCAGCTCCACGAATTCGAGTTCCGATCAATCGCGCGGCTTCTGGTTTAGAATGACATTGGCATGGCCACTAGGGCCCTGATGGAGATGTTTGGCAACGAGGTGGAGGAACGAGTCAGTCAACGGCTGGAGGCAGTGCGTTCCGACGGCGACACCTGGCGACAACGCCCCCGAAGAGCGCAGCGCAAACAAACCGCGCGCTTCCGGCGAGTGCCTGTGGGATGGAACAATCAGATCGCGCCGTCCACGATCCATCCAGTAAAGCCCCCAAATGGGCCGCAAGATGCCCATTCTTGAAGCCCTGCCGAACAGCCTGGCGCCAGTTCGATGCGGGCATTACCGCCTCCGGGCAATATTGAGCGGACTGCTTTCCCGCGATCAGTTTGACCGGATTTGGCCGATAAAGGTCACACCTGCCTCGATCCGCTCTGCAGGATCAAAGCCAAACAGGATTTCCCCTTCTCGAATAACTCTGCCTTCTACCAGACCATCGCTTTCGCCTCTTGATCCTGACCTTTTCCGGCATCAAACCCGACCTCGGTCTACTGTGCCAGCCTGTCCATGAGTGTTTCCGCCCTTTTGGCCCCTCAGAAATTCACCCGGTCGCCTCCCTTTAGCGACAACATCTCACGCGCCTCGTCGGGTGTCGCAATCTCCAGGCCCAGCCCCTCAATAATGGCGCGCGCCTTGGTCACCTGCTGGGCGTTTGTTTCAGCGAGTTTGCCACGTGCGATCCAGATACTGTCCTCTAGCCCGACCCGGATATTCGCGCCCATGGCAACCGCCTGCGTGGCAATCCGGAACTGGCTGGCCCCTGCGCCAAGCACCGACCAACGGTAATCCTTGCCGAACAATCGGTCAGCTGTACGCTTCATGTGCATGACGTCCTCGGGGTGGGTGCCGATCCCACCCAGCAGACCAAAAACCGACTGCACAAAGAAAGGTGGTTTTACCAGGCCGCGTTCCGCAAAATGCGCGAGGTTATAGAGATGCGAAATGTCGTAGCACTCGAACTCAAAACGGGTGCCATTACCGTAGCAGGTTTCAAGTACGTACTCGATATCTTTGAACGAGTTTCGGAACACCAGATCGCGGGATCCTTCCAGATGCTCACGTTCCCATTCGAATTTGAAGTCCGTGTACTTTCCCAAAAGAGGGAAGAAGCCAAAGTTCATTGACCCCATGTTAAGCGATGCGACTTCTGGCTGCCACTGCCCGGCCGGTTTCGCACGTTCCGCCACAGTCATATATGGCGATCCGCCAGTTGTGATGTTGACCACCGCATTGGTCGCCTGCTTAATCCGTGGCAGAAACCCAGAAAACGCCTCGGGTGACTGGTCTGGTTTACCGGTCTCAGGGTCTCGCGCGTGAAGATGTAGGATCGCGGCACCCGCCTCGGCAGCGGCGATCGCACTTTCGGCTATCTCGTCGGCCGTGATGGGTAGATGCGGCGTCATTGTGGGCGTGTGGATCGCCCCAGTCACGGCGCAGGTAATTATCACTTTGTCGGGTCCGCTCATTTCAGTCTCCTTTTGATCTTCTGTGCAAGGCTTGTTCTTCGTCCAGGTGATCTCGTTGGCGCCAGTCAAATTCCGCACAATTTACTCTGCCCGGTGAAGGGCAAATGCAGTGATTTTCAAAGGGCCTCTACATTACCATCAACCGGAAAAGATTGCCCAGAAAGGTTGCGCCCAGCATCCGAAATCAGAAAAGCCACCATGTCCGCCACATCTTCTGGCGGGGTCATGCGCCGCAAAGAAATGCGATTGATATAGTCTTCTTTCATTTCATCGGGACTGACACCGGTCTGCTTCGCGCGGTCGGCAATCACACCATCGATGCGCGGCCCCTCAATGATGCCGGGCAGAATGGCGTTGACCCGTATGTTCGCCGGGCCCAGTTCTTTCGCGAGACTTTGAGTCAGTCCGATCACCCCCCATTTCGCCGCAGCATAGGGCGTTCGGAATGCATATCCAAAACGCCCTGCGGCAGAAGACATGCAGACAATACTTCCGCCCCCGGCATCCTTCAGCATCGGAACTGCATAGTGGGCGCACAGAAATTGACCGGTCAGGGAGACGTCAATACAATGCGCCCAGTCGTCGGGTGCGATGTCTTCCACACCGCCAGTCGGACCAGCGATACCAGCATTGTTTACTAGCGTGTCCAACCCGCCCATTGTTGCTTCAATTTCCGCGAAAAAACCCGCCACCTGGGCCACATTGGACACATCCGCAAGGCGTGCAACTTCTGCGCCGAGCTCTTTTGAAGCTCGCTCCAGAGCTGACGCGTCGACATCACAAATGGCGAGGCGGGCGCCCTGCCCTTTTAGTTCACGCGCAATGGCGAGACCGATCCCCCCGCCACCAGCCGTGATAGCAACGCGCGACCCCTTTAGTCCCGGAAGTTGCATGCGCTTGGTCTCGGTCGTCATCTTTTATTCCATTCCATATGAAGAGAGCACTCTGGAACAAAAAGGCGGAACTAAAGGCACTTGGCAAGGTCTCATAGTGGGTTATTGCTGTCTGGCGTCAGCACCTGTGGGACAGATTTGAGGACTTGAAACCCGGAACCAACCAAGCTGCGGCTATCAAGTTGGTCGAATCCATCCGCCGTAAGACCCGGCAAACCTATTCAGCCGAGGAGAAGATCCGCATTGTATTAGCGGGTTTGCGTGGCAATTCACCCAACAATATGTGTCCGCCTACTCAAATAATTTTGGCGTAACGGAACCACAGTTGATCAACTTAAACGAGATAGAATTATGGGGCGTGCACTAGGAACTTACCTATGCACAAAGCTGTAAAAGTTGCGGGCACACCTTAGCATTGTTAATGGGCCCAGCTGTAGAATTCACGCGCCAATTTCAAGCTCAACTACGCCGCCGCTATCGCCGAGCGGCGCCAATTTTGCGCGCAATAACGGACAGTGTTGTTGTCCTTTCAAAGACTGATTTTCATCTACCTGACAGCACTTTTCTGGTTTATCGTCACTGTCGATGACTAAACCACCGCCAGCAAAAGTTGACGGGATTGAAGAATTGGTGGGTTCGAAAGCCAACAACTCAACATGAGCATGATCCATATGCAGCTTAGATATCGCTTTACCGTTTGGAGAACGGTGGATTCAAACCACTTCATGGATAGTGAGGATGAACAAGAAATCCGGGCTCAGCAAAGCGATCTCAATGCCTCGGTCAATATCTGGGCCTTTGCCGGACCCAGTTTCTCCAAAATTTCATCATTCTGAGCATTCGCGAATTTGCGCAACTTTTCAACCTGCTCACGTCCCAGATTGGTCAATGCCAGCTGCACACGCCGGTGGTCAGCCTGTGACACCTGGCGATGTACCAGACCGTCCGAAACCATTCTATCCACCAGCTTTGTTAGTGTCGGCGGATTCATCAGGACAACTTCGGCCAGCTCTCCCATTGTGTGATCTTCCTTCGCGCTCAGCACTTCCAGAATGCGCCAGGCTTCCACTTGGATACCAAGCTCTTTCAGTTTCATGCCCAAGCTTTGGTGCACGTTCCGATGCGCAGCTGCCAACGTATAAGAAAGATAACCTTCGATCGAAAGATGTGAGTCGCTCATTGCATGACCTGCTTCTGATTTGCTGGAGTGAAATTAGTTTACTAGGAAAGTAAAATCAATTGCTGTAGCGTCCATTTTTGAAAGGACTGGGCGATAAGGTCATGAATATCAAACTGACGAAGTGGTCGGATGAAAAAATCCATCCGGCGGCGTTGAATGAATTTCGGGACAATGATTTCCTGTTGGGTAAACAGCAGGCGTTTCGTGTTGCCTTGCTTATTCCCCTGTGCGGGGCGGCTGGATTGTGGGCCCCATCTTGCATTGCTAGCGCACAAGTCGCGGTCAACGAGCTGAACCAGGCTTCGGGTATTGCTGGCCGCCAGGTTCAGATGATCATGATCGACTCTGCATTGGAAGCTCAGGCTCCTGTCGAAGAACTAGTCAATTCATTGATCGAGACGGGTGCAATTGATGCGATTGTTGGGATGCACATCAGTGCAATCCGCCAACGCCTTGTCAAGATCGTGAACAGTCGGGTGCCTTATGTCTACACACCACTGTATGAGGGTGGTGAATGTACGCCCGGTGTTTACACAATCGGCGACACGCCTCCCGCTCAGCTTGGCCGGGCGATGGAATATCTTCAACACAGTTTCAAACTGCGTAGCTGGGCTTTGATCGGAAATGACTATGTATGGCCGCGTGCCTCTAACAGCTATGCAAAAACCAGGCTGCAGGAGATGGGCGCAGATCTTGCTCATGAGCAATACCTGCCGTTTGGCGCTGGTAATCTGAGCGCCCATATCGAAGCGATTGCAGTCTCTGGGGCGGATGCGGTCTTGATGTCTTTGGTTGGGCAGGACGCGGTGGATTTTAACCGGCTGTTCGGTGCGTATGGGCTGGACCGGAACATGATCCGCCTGTCCTGCGCTCTAGAAGAGAACGCTTTGCTGGCAAGTGGTGCAGAAAACCTTAAGCGTTTGTTTTCCTCGGCGTCGTATTTTTCCGCTGTCAATACACCTGAGAACGCAGTTTTCCGGGAAAAATATCACGGGTTCCACGGCGATCGTGCACCGGTTCTGAATGCGATTGGCCAGTCGACTTATGAGGGCATGCAGTTTCTGGCAAGCCTGATGGGCAAACCGAAATCGGATTGGCGAGAACGGCAATTTTCGAACGCTTTCCCAATCGAATACAAGAGTGTTCGACAGGCGAAGTATGCCTCGAATACTCACAATGGTGCGCCGATTTATCTGGCCAGAGCCAATGGCGTTCTGTTTGATGACATAAAATTGCTTAGCTAATTCATGACGTTATAAGATTTCCTTCAAATGGAAAACATAATACTTGAAATGGAAATTAAAACTCTCTTACCCTGATACTCAACGAATGATCGTGGAATAAGGTGCCGTTCAAGGACATCGGCCACGACACGGGAGGGTACTGTGGTCTGGACGATTTCCATCTTGGCATTAGCCATTTTTCTGGCCGTTTGCGTTTGGTTCCTGCAACGGTTTTACGCCAAGGCCACTCTAGAAACCGCATTGGTTCGGACCGGGTTTGGTGGTCAGAAGATCGTCGTGGATGGCGGCTGTATTTCTCTGCCGATTGTGCATCAGATTCAGAAAATCATGATGGGCACCATTGTGTCACGTATGGATCGCGTCGGCACTCAACCGCTGTTGACGGGTGATCGGCTGCCCGCTGACATGCAGATGGAATTCGAATTTCGCGTCACTCCGATCAAAGACGGTGTTGCGACGGCAGCCCAATCGCTGGGCCAGCGGATCGCCCGTGATGGCGAAGCGGTCAGCGAACTGCTGAGCGGAAAGTTCGTCGATGCCATGCAAAACGCAGCAGCCTCCCAAAGTCTGGATGAGATTCACAAAGACAGAGCTGGGTTTTCGGCACTGGTCGCCGATGATGTCCGCCCGCATCTGGAAAGCCTCGGGCTATCACTGGTTTCCGTATCACTGATCCGGGTGGATCAAGGAACGTTCAGCGCGTTGGACGAAAACAATGCGTTCAACGCCGAAGGGATGCGCAAGCTGGCCAGTCTTGTGGCCGAGAACCGCAAAGAGCGTATTCGTATCGAAGCTGAGGCCGATATTGCCATCCGCGAAAGTCAGTTGACGCAGGCCCAACGGCGCCTCGATATCGAGCGTGCCGAACGCGAAGCTGAAATCGCACAACGCGAACATCTGGCCCGACTTGAGGCCGACGCTGCTGCGCTTTCGGTGGAGAAAAAGGCCAATGCGGCTCGGATGGCCGAGGCGGCGGAGCTGGAAAAGATTCGCGAACTGCAGGCGTTGAAAATTTCCCATGATGAATCGCTGCGTAAATTGGAAATGGCTGCGATCCTGGAGATCGAGGAAGAGAAGATCCTCAACTCGATGCGCCTGTCGCAAAAGCGTGTGGCTGAATCGGATGCCAAAGTCGCCGAGGAACAGGCGCGTTCCAAGGTTATTGTGGCCGCTGAAGCCGTGCAAACTCAAAAGGAGCGGGCAGCTGCCACCCGCGAACAGGAAATCTCTCTGTTGAAGGTGCAGAAAGAAAATTCGGTCGATGCCGCCCGAATCTCGCAAGAGGCCGAGAGCCGCTTAGTGACGGCGCAGGCCGCTGCGAAAGCCGAAAAACTGCGCGTTGAGGCCGAGGCACAGGGACGGGTGGCGCTGATTGCCGCAGAAAACGGGCTGAGCGACGCGGTCATTGCCATGAAGCTGGAGCAGCACAAGCTGGATCGTCTGCCGGAAATCATGACCCAGATGATGAAGCCGGTCGAAAAAATCGACTCGATTCGGATCAACCAGATTGGTGGTCTGGGCACTGGTCAGGGCGCAACAGACGGCATCGACGGGGCCTTTGGCGCCGCAATGGATCAGATCCTGGGCATGGCCGTGCGCCTGCCGGCGATGAAGCAGATGGGGGCCGAAATCGGGCTGGATTTTGACGCCAATCTGGCCGGACGCACCGCCGACTATGCCAATCGCATCAAAGAAAAATCCGACAACACGACAAAATCAACGGGAGAGACAAAATGACCTCGAACAGACGTAGTTTTCTGGCGTCATCAGCGGCGATGGCGGCGTTTGCGGCCCTGCCAACCAGCACATTGGCGGCCAGCAAGATCAAGCTGGGTTCGGTATTGGATACCTCGGGAATATTTGACGCCTATGGCAAGCCGATGGATATGGCGATGCGACTGGCAGTATCTGAAATCAACGCCAACGGCGGGTTGAATGGTCAAATGATCGACATTTCCGCATATGATACACAATCGGACATGGCGCTGTATTCGCAATACGGTCAGAAATTGGTGCGCCAGGACAAGGTCGATGTGGTGCATGGCGGCATTCTGTCAGCCTCGCGCGAGGCTATCCGGCAAACCATGCGCAAATCCAAAACGCTCTATTTCTATAATGTGCTGTACGAAGGCGGCGTTTGTGACCGCAACATCTTTATTAACGGCGTCACCCCGGCCCAGCAAGTCGAAGCGTTGGTCCCTCATGCAATGGGGCGGTCCGGCAAGAAAGTGTATATTTTAGCCGCTGATTACAATTACGGGCAGATCACCGCGAACTGGATACGGAAATACGTGGCCGACAATGGCGGCGAAACTGTGGGCTTGGATTTCTTTCCGCTGGATGTTGCCGATTTTGGGTCCACCATCGCCAAAATCCAAAAGGCGGCACCGGATCTGGTCGTTGCCCCACTGGTTGGTGGAGCGCATTTGTCGTTTTTCCGCCAATGGGCCGCTGCTGGCATGAAAGACAAAATCCCGCTGGCCTCGACTACATTGGGTGTGGGCAACGAACATAAGGTGCTGACAGCAGAAGAAGGCAACGGCATCATGGTTGCCTATAACTACAGCCAGGAACTGGACACTCCTGCCAACGCGGCGTTCAAGAAAAAGTGGGCGGATGCTTATGGCGACGACACCAACTTCCACGAAATCGCGGTATCGAACTATCAGGGCGTGATGATGTGGGCCGAGGCGGCTCGCCAAGCCGGATCCGTCAACCGCGATGAAGTGATTGCAGCGCTGGAAACTGGACTGTCGATCGAGGGCCCCGGCGGCAAGATCACCGTTGACCCAAAGACCCACCACGCAACGATGGACGTGCATATCATGGAGTTTGAAAACCAGGGTATGAAAGTGCTGGAGACATTGCCGCAGCGGCCACCGATTGACACGCAAGCAGTGTGTGATCTGCAGGCAAACCCGGACGACAACACCCAGTACGAAATCCAAATCTGATTTCCCTGAACATGGTCCCGAGGCAACGATTGTTGCCTCGGGGCTTTCTCCGACTTTTTGGTCGGCTGAACTGACTTAGGATTGCCAAGCCCCATGGATTACGTCGCCGTCATATCCGTTGAAGTTGTCTATGCGGTCGCCTCTCTGGTGCTGATCAGTGCCGGATTGGCCATCGTATTTGGCATGATGAAAGTGATCAATCTAGCCCATGGAGAATTCATGATGATGGGCGGATACGCCACTATTACGGCGGTAAACTATGGCGTGAATATTTTTGTAGCGATGCTGATCGTCGCGCCTCTTGTGGTGGGGTTGATTGGGCTGGTTGTTGAACGGCTGGTGATCCGACATCTCTATGGGCGGCTGGTTGATACAATGCTGGCCACGTGGGGGCTGAGCCTGTTGTTCATCGGGCTAGCGACAATGATCTTTGGCAATACCACTACCGGAATATCCACGCCGATCCCTGGGTTCACGGTAGGCGGGTACCAGATCAACGGCTATAATTTCTTTATCATTCTGGTGTCCATCGTCTTGCTGGTCGCCATGTACGCTGTGCTGAAAGGCACACGATTCGGGCTGGTGGCGCGTGGTGCCATGCAAAACCCTGAGATGGCAGCAGCCCTTGGTTACAGCCCTGACAAAATCTATATGGCGACCTTTTTTGCAGGTTCTGCCTTGTCAGGGTTGGCGGGCGCGGTTCTGGCACCGCTGGTTGGGTTGGTGCCAACGTCGGGCGGGGCTTATATCGCCAAAGCGTTCATCACCGTGATTGCAGGCGGTCCATCGCTGATTGCCGGACTAATGAGCAGCGCTGGATTGTTCGGACTGGTGAACCAGATATTCACCTTCGCGGTTTCACCGGTAATGGGAGAGGTAGCGCTGCTGATCGCGGCAGTCATCTTGTTGCGCTTATTGCCCCAGGGCGTCACTGCACGGTTCTTGAAGGGTAAGATGTAATGGTGATCCTACCTCTGAAAGAAGCCGTTACCACCGTTCTGGTCGCGGCAGTTCTGATCTACACCCTGCCGATGATGATCTCGACCTATACCCTTAGCATTTTGCTGATCTACGCCATGCTAGGCCTAAGCTTGGGGCTGATCTGGGGCTTTGGAGGCATTCTTTGCTTTGGCCAGGCAGCGTTTTTCGGGCTCGGGGCTTATTCCTATGCTATCGCCGCGATCAACATCGGCGAAAGCACCTTACCGATGGTCATTGCGATGTTGGTTCCAGCCTTGTTTGCAGCCGTTCTAGGCGTGTTTATGTTCTACGGTCGGCTGGCGGATGTCTATCTCGGGGTGATCACCCTTGTGGTGACGTTGATCCTTTTCAAATTCATCAACTCAACTGCTGGTCCTTCCTATGTCATCGGCAAGGCCCGTCTGGGAGGCTATAATGGTATCCCCGGTTTCCAGACTTTAAACGTGCCAGGACAGCCGGATAACTATATTTGGGGCGATCCGTTCTACTATGTCTGCGCCGTCGCGCTGGTGATTGTGTTTTTGTTCGTCACCGCTTTGTTGCGGTCCAGCTTTGGCCGTATTGCCGTGGGTATCCGCGAGAACGAACAGCGCATGTCTTTGATGGGCTATGACGTCCGCGCGCGCAAAACCGTACTGTTCGCCATTGGAGCAGGGATTGCCGGGTTGGCAGGTGCGCTGTTTGCCAACTGGGCGGAGATTGTCACGCCGGGGCTTTATAGCCTTGGCCAATCGGCCGAGATCATCATCTGGTGCATTGTTGGCGGCCTGGGCACGCGGGTCGGACCGATGCTGGGCGCAGCAGGTCTGGCCTATCTCAAATTCTTGCTGGGTCAGCAGTCGATGATCGACAATACGCTGATCACGGGCCTTATTCTGGTGTTGTTTGTGCTGTTCCTACCCAAAGGGGTTGTACCTGCGGTTGCCGATCTTTGGAAGCTAAGCGTGCGACGCAGACCCAGGCGCAAACGCCCCAATCGCCGGATCAGAGCGGAGCGGGTCGATGGTTGAAACGGTACTGGAAGCGGTTGGACTGACCATGCGTTTTGGTGGGGTTGTTGCCTCGGACAATGTGAACTTCAAGCTAAAGGCGCGTGAGTTGCGCTGTTTGATAGGCCCCAACGGGGCTGGAAAAAGCACTTTCTTTAAATGCGTAACCGGGCTTTTGACACCGACCAGTGGGCAGGTATTTATGCGCGGCGACGAGGTGACAGGCTGGTCGCCGCATCAGGTGGCCTCGCTTGGGGTGGGGATCAAGATGCAGGTGCCCAGCGTGCTAGATGGGCTGAGCGTGCAGGAAAACATCTGGCTGGCGGCACGCCGGTTCTTGTCAGCGCCCGAGGCCAGGAAAAAGGCCGCTGAGGTGATCGAACGGCTGGCTCTTGGGCCAATCGCGCGGGTTGATCTGGGCCGTCTGGCGCACGGCGAACGTCAACGCGTTGAACTGGGCACAGTGGTAGCCGCTGATCCCTGGCTGATCCTGTTGGATGAACCTGCCGCCGGATTATCGGGCGAAGATGTCGAACTGATGGCCGAGTTGGTCCGTGAAATGACCCGTACCTCTGCGGTGGTGATTGTCGAGCACGACATGCAATTCATCCGCTCGATTGCCAACACAGTAACAGTGTTTCATCAGGGAGCCGTTTTGATGGAAGATCACGTTGACAAGGTGATGTCCGACCCAACTGTGCGCAACGTCTATCTGGGAAAGAACGCCTGACATGAGTGACAACACCAACATATGTCTCGATGTCAAAGGCCTGTCAGGCGGCTATGGCCGTGTACCGGTGCTGCACGGCATCGAATTTTCTGTGATGGAAAACGAAGTGGTCGGAGTGCTGGGTCACAATGGCATGGGCAAATCCACATTGCTGAAAACCTTGATGGGATTTCTGCCAGCACACTCGGGCACCATTCGTTTTTTTGACACTGAAATCACCCAGATGCCACCAAACGAACGTGCAGGTCTTGGGGTTGGGTACGTGCCGCAGGGACGGGGTATTTTCCCGCAGCTTACCGTGCGCGACAATCTACGGTTTGCCTGGCACGATCAGGGCCGCGGGGACGAAACCGATACCATAGACGCTGTCTTGGCGGACTTTCCCCGGCTCGACCGTCTGTTGGAACGCGACGGCGGCACCTTGTCGGGGGGCGAACAGCAATTGCTGGCACTGGCGCGCTGTTTGATGGGCGACCCTGATTTTCTGCTGCTGGACGAACCCACTGAAGGCATTCAACCATCCATCATCGAGGAAATGTCGGAAACCCTGTTGAAGCTGCGCAAGCAGCGGGGTCTGTCGATCCTGCTGGTCGAGCAGAATTTCGACTTTATTGCCGACCTTTCTGACCGCGTCTTGGTGCTGGAACGGGGCCGGATCACGGGCACACTGTCTCGCAGTGATCTGAAAAATCAGGCCAAGGTTGATCAGTTTCTCGGCTTTGGCGCGGCGCGCACCACGCGGGCAAATTCGGCACCCAAGCCAACGGCAGGGTCGCGAACTCCGGTCGCCACGACTGCGCCGCGCGCAGCCACATCTGTTCAATCCACTTCTACTCTGGTGACCAATATGACCATCAAACGCCCCACCTTGTCGCAAATGCGAACCATGGCTGAACGGTTCGGTATGAACCTGAGCGATGATGAATTGCAGGAATACCTGGAGATCATTGAGCCCAACTTTCAATCGTATGATCGCCTGGATGCCGCCCCCGACAACCTACCCGAGGTGCGCTATCCGCGGTCGCCAGGGCGTCGCCCCAGCCCGGCGGAGAATCCATTGAATGCCTGGTATTACAAAACTGATATCAAGGGCGCAGTAGACGGGCCTTTGCGCGGGAAACGCATCGTTTTGAAAGACACCGTGTGCCTGGCCGGGGTGCCGATGATGAACGGATCCTCAATTATGGAGGGCTACACGCCCGAACTGGACGCCACCATCGTCACCCGTATTTTGGATGCGGGCGGTACCATTGTTGGTAAATCCCATTGCGAGAACTTCTGTCTGTCTGGTGGATCGCATACAAATGCCACAGGTCCGGTGCAGAACCCGTGGAAACACGGGTTTATGGCGGGTGGGTCGTCCAGCGGGTCAGCTGCTTTGGTCTCCATTGGCGAGGCAGACATGGCCATCGCTGGGGATCAGGGTGGGTCGATCCGTATTCCGTCATCCAATTGCGGTGTTTACGGGATGAAGGCAACCCACGGATTGGTCCCCTATTCCGGAGTAATGCCGGTAGAACAAACTATTGATCATGTGGGGCCAGTGACCGCCAATGTAGCAGATAACGCTCTGTTTCTGGAGGTTTTGGCCGGAGAGGATGGCTTGGACCCACGTCAATATGCGCCGCGCAGCTATCACTATACCCAGGCCTTGGGAAAAGGCGTGCATGGGTTGCGGATTGGCATTCTGAAGCAAGGGTTTCAGCGTTCAGAAAGCGAGGCTGATGTTGATGCCAAAGTGCTGGCTGCTGCAGACAGGTTCCGGGACCTGGGCGCGCAGGTTAGTGAAATTTCCGTCGAAGAGCACGATTTCGCCACTGATTGCTGGACAGCAATCACGCTTGAAGGACTGCAAGACCAGATGATGCACGGCAACAGTGGCGGCTCGAACTACCGCGGTTTGTTTGTGCCCTCAATGACTGACCACATGGCGCAATGGCGCAATCGCGCGGATGAGCTGTCACATTCGCTCAAGGTTAGCATGTTTGTGGGCGAGTATTTTCAGGACAAATATCGCGGCCGATTTTATGGCAAGGCGCAAAATTTGATGCGCAATGTGGTGTCAAAATACATGGCGGCGTTCGCGAATGTGGACCTGATGCTACTGCCCACCGTGCCAATGAAGGCGCAACCAATCCCGCCAGCTGATTGTTCGCCCAGCCTTTATGTGCAACGCGCTTTTGAGATGATTGGCAACACCGCACCGTTTAGTAGCACCGGCTTTCCGGTGATGTCGGTGCCGTGCGGATTAAGCGAAGGGTTGCCCATCGGTATGTCTCTGGTCGCGCCGCATTACGGTGAAATGGTGATCTATCAGGCGGCGCATGCATTTGAACAATCCGGCGACTGGCGAAATTTCTAAGGGGGCAACAATGACAATTCTCAGCGAAAACCTGGCTCATCAGATTGGCGGCGTCGCGACACCTGCTGACAAGATGGATCAATCCGGCACAGCCCCCCGAGAAGGCCATTCCTATGTGGTTGGGGATAAGTCGGTTGAATTGCGCCACATCACAATTCCGCAACTGTTGGCCGAAACCGTCGCGCGCCACGGCCCTCGAGATGCGGTAGTTTTGGCCAAAGAGGGCAAGACCCTCAGCTATTATGATCTAGATCGAGAAGTTGACGCGCTGGCCTCGGGTTTGTTGGCCTTGGGGCTGGTAAAAGGCGATCGGCTGGGCATTTGGTCGCCGAACCGGTTGGAGTGGGTCCTGACCCAGTTTGCCACGGCGCGGATCGGCATTATTCTGGTCAATATCAACCCGGCCTATCGTCTGGCCGAGCTGGATTATGCGTTGAACAAGGCAGGCTGCAAGGCTTTGATTATAGCTGAAAAGTTCAAATCGTCTGACTATCTGGCAATGGTGCGCGCCCTTGCACCAGAGTTGGACACATGCGCCAAAGGTCGGTTGATCAGCGCCAGACTCCCGCATCTGAAAATTGTCATCGCGATGAGTGATATTCCCGGCGCCGGAGTATTTGCATTCACCGAAATTCAGCGGCTTGGCGGACCTGCGCAACAACTGCGTCTGGATGGTATCACGGCTGGGCTAAACCCGGATGATCCAATCAACATTCAGTTCACTTCTGGAACCACAGGCGCCCCTAAAGGGGCCACGCTGACCCATTTTAATATTGTCAACAACGCCCGCTTTGTCACTGGACGGATCAATTTCACAGAAACTGACCGCCTTTGTATCCCAGTGCCGCTGTACCACTGTTTCGGCATGGTTATGGGCGCCCTTGGCTGTGTCTCCAAAGGGGCGGCAATGGTATTCCCCGGAGAGGCATTTGACGCGCATGAAACGTTGTCAGCCGTTGCCAGTGCTCGCTGCACTGCGATCTACGGCGTGCCTACGATGTTTGTGGCTATGCTCGAACAGGCCAAAACCAGCCATTACGACCTCTCAACCCTACGGACTGGCATTATGGCGGGGGCCTTGTGCCCGATCGAAGTGATGCGTGGTGTGATCGAGGTGATGAACATGAAACAAGTGACAATATGCTACGGCATGACCGAAACGTCGCCAGTTTCGTTCCAGAGTTTTGTCGACGACCCAATTGAAAAGCGCGTGACAACGGTAGGCCGCATCCATCCGCATGTGGAAGTAAAGGTCATTGACGAAAACGGCGCCATCGTCCCGGTTGGCACGTCAGGCGAACTGTGCACCCGCGGCTATTCAGTCATGTATGGATATTGGGACAACACCGAAAAAACCGCCGAGGCCATTGACCCAAACGGTTGGATGCGCACTGGCGATCTGGCCGAGCTCGATGATCAGGGATATTGCTCGATAGTGGGGCGTTTGAAAGATATGATCATCAGGGGTGGCGAAAACATATACCCGCGTGAGGTTGAAGATTTCCTGTTCCGCCATCCTAGCGTAATGGAGGTCCAGGTGTTTGGTATCCCACATGCGAAACTGGGTGAGGAAGTGTGCGCCTGGATCGTGCCCAAACCAGGCAAGCAGCTGTGCGATGACAGCATCCGGGAGTTCTGCTCGGGCCAGATCGCCCATTTCAAAATCCCGGGCCGTATTCGTATCGTCGATGAACTGCCAATGACCGTTACCGGGAAACCCCAGAAATTCATCATGCGTGACTGGATGATTGAAAACAGCTAGAAAATATCCAAGCGACAAGCTCAAACTCAACTGTTGCTCGCACTGAATGGCCCTGGCTTTGTTCGGAATAAATTCCGGTTATTTGGGGGAACCTGCGCAATGCGGGGATGCTTGCCTTTGGACCTCTGCGAGAGCTGGAAAACCCCGACAAAGTACATTGGATGCGGACGTTTTCGTCCCTCGAAGCGCGTGAAAAGATCAAACTAAAGGCTGACCGCTCCCTTCTGCAAGGCGTCTCTGAAAGCACAGTGCAACACATCCATCTCAAAACTCTCCAATAGGTGCAGAACCTGTACTCATTCCAGCTTGCCTACTTTGCAGTGACGGACTTCAAGCAACGCCAGAAGTATTGAGAAGGCTCGGGGCAACTCCCAGTTTTTCTGAGGGGTGGCATGACCAAAAAGATTCGCGGCCTGTCGCTGATTTCCAATACGACTTTTCAAGAGTTGACATCCAAAACGTCCGATATCGCCTCCCCCCCCAAAAAAATACCACCTAGATTAGTTGGCTTAAAATCAGTGGTCTAAGGTGAAAATTGATAGATATCCGCCTGCAATATTCGATAAATGTTGATAAGAAACTTGTAATAATTTGTAATTTCGATATGAGTTATGCAGCCAACTACGGGAGGATATGATGGTGAAAAAATTTACACGAACAATGATGACTTCGGGTGCGATTGCCGCTTCGGTGCTTTTGGCCGCGAATGCAGTATCAGCAGGCGAATGGCGCGGCTGGAACATTCACGTGGAAGAATATCCAGTCTCACACGGGATGGAGGCATTTATTGCTGAAGTCACTGAAAAGACAGACGGCGCGCTTTCGGGTAAAGTATACCACGGGGGAGTTCTAGGCTCACAGCCGGACGCAATCGAACAAGTCCGTCTTGGCGCACTTGATTTTGGTGTCTTTAGCCTTGGACCAATGGGTCAGGCTGTACCAGAAACCAACGTCGTTTCGCTGCCTTTCATCTTCAAATCCGTTCCGGACATGTATCGTTTGATGGATGGTGAAGCAGGCGAAGCCGTAAGCGCAGGTCTTGCAGCCAAAGGCATCATCGCTCTGGGTTACTATGACGCCGGTGCGCGGAGCTTTTATAACTCCAAGAACCCGATCAATACTCCGGACGACGTAAAAGGTCTGAAGGTTCGCGTCATGAACAACGATCTGTTCGTTGGCATGGTCGAATCCATGGGCGGCAATGCCACACCTATGGCTTTTGCCGAAGTGTACCAGTCGCTGAAGACCGGTGTTGTGGATGGTGCGGAAAACAACCCGCCGTCATATGAATCCACCAATCACTATGAAGTGGCTTCATTTTACTCCTTGTCGCAGCACCTGATCATTCCGGAATGCCTGTGCATGTCCAAGAAGACTTGGGACGGATTAACCGCCGATCAGCAAGAAGTCGTTCGCGAAGCGGGCCGTAAGAGCACTGCATTGCAGCGCGAATTGTGGCAGGCACGTGAAGCAGCCAGCATGAAAACTGTGTTGGATGCGGGTGTGGTTGTAAACGAAATCGAAGACAAATCAGCCTTCCAGGCAGCGATGACCCCTGTCTACGCTCAGTTCCTTGAAGCCAACCCAGAACTGTCGGACTTGGTTGATTTGTTCAAAGCCAACTAAGCCTTCAACTATCTAAAAAGGCGCCCTCTAACACGTTAGGGGGCGTTTCTTTTTCAACAGGGTAATAGAATGAGCAATATCGCCGAACACGCACCGGCCCGCCATCCACTGGTTCTGGTTCTGGACCAACTGGCACGCCTCTGCATCCTTATGTCCTCTCTCGCAATGGTCACGCTAATCGTTACATTTGGTTGGTTGGTTTTTGGGCGTTACGTCCTAAATGTAACGCCCACCTGGGTTGAACAATTGGCGCTATTGCTCGTGTGTTACATCACATTTCTGAGTGCCAGCGTCGGCGTTCACGAGCAAACCCACTTGGGCGTCACCATGTTCCGGCACATGCTTCCAGCATCAGCCCGGAAAATAGTCCTGCTGTTCACCGATATCATTTTGGCCAGTTTTGGCACCATAATGTTGATCTCCAGTATCGAGCTGTTCAATTTCGGCTGGGATACATTGCTGCCGATGCTCAACATTCCCGAAAGCTTTCGCACCCTTTCAGCCGTTCTATGCGGCGGGTTGATTGCGGTCTTTTCGGGCCTACGGGTGGTGCTGCGCCTGTCTGATCTGTTTCTAAAGACAGCCTACGTTCAAGAACAAGAAGAGAACTGATATGGGATTGACCATTCTACTTGGCGTCTTTGCCGCCTGTGTTGTACTGGGGTTGCCCGTTGCATTTGCAATGGGTGTGTCAGCCTTACTCGCCTTTTGGTACGAAGGCTTTCCGATACTGATCACCTTCCAACGTGCTGTAGCTGGGATCTCTACATTTTCATTGTTGGCAATCCCATTCTTTGTTTTTGCCGGCGAAGTCATGCTTCATGGCGGGATTGCCATTCGACTGGTACGGTTTGCATCTTCTCTGGTGGGCCACGTCCGCGGCGGTTTGGCCTCGGTGAACATCTTCTCATCAATGTTGTTTGGCGGCATTTCCGGATCGGCCATTGCGGACATTTCCGCATTGGGATCGCTATTGATCCCGGTCATGAAGGAACGCGGATACCGGCCGGACTATGCGGTTAACGTAACGGTGACCTCTTCAATCGCCGGAATCGTTATCCCACCCAGCCACAACATGATCATCTTCGCGGTGGCCGCAGGTGGCGGGATTTCGATCTCAAAACTGTTCCTGGCTGGTGTAATTCCGGGCATTCTGATGTGCGTCTGCCTTGCGATTGCGGCCTACGTCCTGGCAATCAAACACAACTACCCAGCCGAGCCATTCCCCGGTTGGAAAGCCGTAGCCCGCAGCGCAGCGTCTGCCCTTCCGGGCCTGGTGACAGCAGTAATCATTGTAGGTGGTGTTTTATCCGGCGTCTTCACGGTGACAGAATCCGGTGCATTTGGAGCCATCTACGCGCTGCTTCTGACGGCTTTTGTCTACAGATCCCTGTCCTGGAAAGGCTTTGTGATCTCGGTCACCTCAGCGGTTCGCACCACGGCGATGGTGATGATCTTGATCGGGTTTGCCAGCTCGTTTGCCTATTTGCTGGCCCTATACCAAGTGCCGGATAAATTGGGGAGCCTGCTGATTGGCATCAGCGATAACAAGATTATCATTCTGCTGATGATCAATGTGATCTTGCTGATCCTGGGAATGATCATGGATATGGCTGCATTAATCCTGATTTGCACGCCAATCTTCCTGCCGATCGCCAAGGACATCGGAATGGACCCAACCCAGTTTGGGATCATGATGCTGATCAACCTCGGCCTGGGACTCTGTACGCCGCCAGTTGGGACCTGTCTGTTTGTTGGCTGCGCCGTTGGTAAAATCAAAATTGAACAGGCACTTAAGACGATCTGGCCGTTCTATCTTGCTCTGCTATTTGCGCTTATACTGGTGACTTATATTCCAGCCTTCTCGCTGTGGCTGCCATCGGTTCTAAACTGATCAAACTATCGATTGGCCTCCCAGTAATGGGAGGCCGGTTTCCTCCATGCTGAGTGACGAATCGCCCCCCACCTATGCCAAGCAGGTTTCCTATGATCCTGCGCGGGGCAAATGCGCTAAACGTGAAGCATCCACTCAGAGACCTGAGTGGATGCAATCATTTTTTTAGCCGTTTAGCTGGTTCGGCCAGAGAAGCGATAGGAACTGCGAATTCTACAGTTCCCGCTCTGGACCTGAGGGCGTTACGAGAACAGCAAGCCACCGTTGATGTCGACATTGGTCCCAGTGATAAAGGACGCATCATCGGACGCCAGATAGACTGCCAGTTTTGCTACTTCCTCTGAGGTGCCTTCACGCTTCAACGGCGTGATGTTGGCCACATGTGTCCGTACTTCTGGTTTAGTGAAGATATTGTGGAAGTCAGTGTCGATCATGCCTGGGCACAGCGAATTGACGCGTATTTTGGGACCCAGTTCTTTGGCCAACCCACGTGTCAACGTCGTAAGCGCACCCTTGGACGCACCATAGGCTGACGCACCTGGTCCACCACCATCGCGACCCGCCTGAGACGCCATAGCGACAATAGAGGACCCCTGCCCCATATGTGGCAGACATTCACGAACAGCCAATACGAACGACGTGACGTTCACTGCCATCACAGCATCCCAGTGATCCAGAGTCATGTCTTCCATTGTTACGCGCGCCAGAATGCCACCGGTCACGTGCACCAGAGTGTCAACTTTACCGAACTCTTCAACGGTTTTGGCAACCAACGCTTTGACGTCAGCTTCTTTGGTCATATCGCCTTGCAGAGCAAAAGCATTGCCGCCTGCAGCCTTGATTTCTGCAACAGCAGAATCGGCACCTTCGGAGCTGGAGTGATAGTTGATAGCAACGTTGGCACCCTTAGCAGCCAATTCCATCACGCAGGCACGACCGATATCGCGGCCGCCGCCGGTGACGATTGCTGTTTTTCCTTGAAAATTCATGTTCTTCTCCAGTTCAGTCTACGGTAGGCAAGCCTAAGACAGGCTTGTAAATTGTGATTGGCACATACGATTTCAAAGCTTGATATGGCTGCCTTGATCCCACCCCTGTTTGCATCGGTGAAATGGGTGTCGTTGCTGGTGAGGTTGCTGCACGCTCTCTACTGAACGAATTAAATCCCAGCAGATTTGAGCCGTCTCAGCCCCGCGACGATCCCACCTACACTTCCGCCAATACTCAGCCCAATCGATTTTACATTTGCCTAGGCCTACCTTAGTTCGCGAACCCACTCAATACAAATAATTACAAATATTGCCACTCAAGAGAGAGTCGTAGATTTAACGTCTAAACACCGTATGTCAGGGAATAACCTCGGCCTACCGTTGACGATTCGACAAGGTGAAGTTACAAATTTTAATCAATTTAAGATACCAAACGCATGCACCAACGCCACTTTCTGGAAAGGAAAACCCGTGATTATCCATTCTAACACCCCCTCCCAATGGATGGTTTCAGGCCCCGGAGCCCAAAGACGTATCTTGTGCGAGAACAAGGACCTGATGATGGTCGAATTTCAGTTTGAAAAAGGCGGCGAAGGCCTGCCACATAACCACCCTCATACGCAGACTACTTTTGTAGCGTCAGGTCTGTTTGAGTTCACTGTGAACGGGGTGACCAAAAGAATGGGCCCAGGAGACGGCACAATAATCCCGTCTAACGCTGTGCATTCCTGCGTTTGCTTAGAAACTGGCTCGCTGTACGATGCATTTGCTCCCCGGCGTGATGACTTCATGGACGCGCACGGTTGGACGAAGGACTAATTAAGAGCGAAGGGAGCAGGCCACTGCTGTGGTCAGGCTCCCTCAAACACACGATTGCGGGCATTTTCTACGTGCACCCTCATGGCATCTCGCGCTGCCGCACTGTCCTGCTGAACAATAGCATCATAAATGGCGTAATGCTCTTTTTGCACCAACTCCAACCGGTCTTGCGGTTTGGTCAGGGACAAATTTCGCGTCAATCTCATGCCCGTCAAGATGTTTGACTTCATTGAGCTACGCGCCGCTAAAAAATACTGGTTGTCTGCGGCCATACAAACGGCCACGTGGAATTCTTCATCCGCGTCCACCCCAAGCTCGCCCGCTCGGACACATCGGTCGAGTTCTTCCAGTGACGACTTCAGCCGGGCCAAATCGGTACTCGTCCGGCGTTCGGCCGCAAGAAACGCGGCCTCCCCTTCGATCGCTGCGCGGAACTCAAATGTCCGTTGAATATCCGCAATGGAGCCTACCGGAGCAAAATCCAGAACCGCCTCGTCAGGGCGGCGCTGCACATAGGATCCAGATCCTTGCCGGGAGACAACAACGCCATCTTCGCGCAACTGCTTGAGAGCCTGCCGGATAATAGGGCGTGATACCTCCAGCTGCTCGCTCAGGACCTGCTCGGTTGGCAGCTTGGCTCCGACTGGAAACTGCCCTCCAGAAATCATGGAAAGCACATTTTCATAGACGCGATCAGATAAGGTCCGATCGCGCACTACACGCTCTGAAGGTCCATTTGGCATGGCCTTTATCTTCCGTTTGCCTGTCTCCACGTGCTGAACTTATCCTGTGTTGATGGGTCTGTCGGCGGGTACAGACCAAAGGTAGATGCACCCTGTTGTACCATTTCTAAAACAAAGTCTTCAAATACTGTCATTTCAACCGCTTCATCGGTAATTTCATCAGCCATGTGTATCGGAATGCAGACAACTCCCTCGTTGTCTCCCACAATAACATCACCAGGAAAGACGGATACACCACCACAGGCAATGGGATCATTTACCGCAACTGCGTGGTGCTTAGTCAAATTAGTCGGGGCACTGGGACGCGTGTGATAGGCCGGCATATCCAACCCTGAAATTTCCGGTGTATCCCTGAAACCGCCATCCGTGACGATCCCACGACAGCCAAGAACTTGCAATCGCGTCGCGAGAATACAGCCCGCTGATGCTGCGGTCGCATCCTGACGGGAATCGATCACAAAGACTGATCCTTCGGGGCACTCTTCGACACCTTTTCGTTGCGGATTTTCCCGGTTTGCAAATGACTCCAATCCGTCCAGATCCTCGCGCGCGGGGATGTAGCGAAGTGTATAGGCAACGCCGACCATATTGGCGCCGGGATTCAGGCGCTGTGGCCCCTGAATGTAGATATTGCGGAACCCATGTTTAAAAAGAGCCGTGGTCAATGTTGCTGTGCTGATCTGCATCAGCTTATCGCGCGTTTCTGTTTTCAGTTGGCTCATTGTCTGGTGCCCTTCTAGTGCTTGCTTCGTGTTTTGCGTTCACGCAAGAGTTTGTTATTTGCTGGCGCTTAGTCAGCCGGGTTCGGCGCTGTTATTGTTCTGAGTTTGGCCGGATTGGTTCTGAACCGATACCGCCGAGATCGCGCCACGCGGTTCAGCCAACCCTTTGAGCCGACCCAAATAGGAATGTCCGGGGGCTTGTTGATCCTGTTTGCCAATGTTGCTTTCATCCCCCCCATCGTCAATGGAACGTGCTTGGCATCAGCAATTTAGGCAGCCAAAGCGCGATGTCGGGGAAGAGGATAACCAAAAGCAGAATAATCAACATTGGCACCAAGATGATCGCCACATCCCGCATCACCTGCACCACGTTCATACCGCCAATGGACGCTGATATCAGCAAACATAGCCCGTAGGGTGGTGTTACAAGTCCGAAGGACAGGGATATGATCCCGATGATTGCAAAAACGACTGGATCGATACCCGCAGCATTGGCCACCGGCAACAAGACTGTGCCAAGAATGATGATGGTTGGGATTGCGTCGATGAATAGACCAAAGAACAAAAACAGCCCGGCAATGACCAAAGCAGTGCCAAAAGGACCAAAATCAAGAGCGGTCATCATATCCACAATCAGGCGTGGTACGTTGTAAAAAGCCAGAAGCCAGCCAAACGCCGAGGCGGTGCCGATCGCAAACAGCGAAATCGAGGCAAATCGGCCAGTGTCGTAGAAAATATGCCCAAGGTCTTTCACTGAGATCGTACGATAGACAAACATCCCCAAGATCAGGGAATATCCAGCGGCAATGATTGCGCTTTCAGTCGGCGTGACGATGCCGCCCACAATGCCGCCAACCACAAGTACCGGGGTGAGCAATGCCAATGCCGCGCCCCTAAAGGCCTTCCAGATATCACACAGGGTCGGCGCACCAATAGTGGGATAGCCGTAGACTTTGGCATAGCCGTAAACCGTCGCCATCAACGCCAATCCAATCATCAACCCCGGAGTGGCCCCAGCCAGGAACAGGGCCCCTACCGATGTTTGCATGACCCCACCCCAAACAATCATCAGAATGCTGGGCGGAATGATCACGCCCATAACGGATGAACAGGCGGTCAGGGCGATGGCGAACCGGGTGTCATAGCCCTCTTTGACCATCGCGGGGATCAAGATTTTCCCACAGCCTGCCGCGTCCGCTGTCGAAGATCCGGAAATGCCTGCAAACAGCATAGACACCGCGACATTTACGTGGCCAAGCCCCCCGGGCATCCAACCCGTCAACACCCGTGCCAGATCGATGAGTTTATCGGTTATTTTACCTGAGTTCATCAGGTTCGCCGCTAACAAGAAAAACGGCACCGCCAGCAAGATGAACGAGTTATAGGACTGGAACATTCTGTCCAGAATGATGAACGGAGTCAGCCGCAAATCCAGCAGCACAATCGGAACTGTGGCAATACCTAGGGCAAACGCCACAGGAACACGCAGAATGACAAGAAGAATAAAGCCGCCGACAAGGATTGCGCAGGCAAGGCCAGTAGAGACGATCATAGTGTTGCCTTCTTTTCGGAGCTGTAGTCAGCAACGGCCTCATAAAGGCGGTAGCCCGCAAACAGGATCCAAACCACGCCGACTATAGGCACCGAGATATAGGTGATTATCAAATTGGCCCGCATCATGACCGAATTCTGGATCCAGCCAAATTTGGCATACTCAATGCCGTACCAAGCGAAAATCACGGCAAATCCGATAATCAGCACCAGAACCAACCCATCTTGCAGGAGCTTTAGCAGGGGGTGTTTGGCATCTGGCAGCACACGCACATCAAAATGAGAACCATCCCAGACGGCAACCATCGCGCCAATCATGACAACCCAGACAAATAGGAATGTCGCCAATTCTTCGGTCCAGAGATAGACTGGGATAATACCCGTATAGCGCGCGATCACCTGCATACCGACTGGAATGGCCAATGCCGCGACAAGCCCCCCCAAAAGGACCCTGAGGCCATTGCAGAAGACTTCAAGAAGACGTTCGATCATAACAACCTGCCGGTAAAAGAGTGAAAACCACCGGAGCAGACACGCTCCGGTGATCTGTAGTCATAAATGGCAAGTGATTACTTGGAGCGGATCGCAATCAGCAGATCAGTCGCACCCAATTCAGCTGCATAAGCATCCTGAACCGGGACAACCAATTTCAGCAGTTGATCACGGTCCGCAAATTCCTGAAGGATGACCTGACCAGCGTCAGCCATTTGCTGCAGCTTGATGCCATCTTCTGAACTCTCCAGGTCACGACCAAAAGCACCGGCTTCGCTGCCGGCTTCCAGGACGGCCGCTTGCAGCGACTCAGGAAGTTTACGGAACGTTTTGCCGCTCATCACGATAGGACGCACAGTGATCGCGTGACGTGTCAGAGTGATGTGCGGTGCCACTTCGTAGAACTTGAGATTCTGAATGCTGGCGGCTTCGTTTTCAAACCCAGCGATAACGCCGGTCTGAATAGCGTTGTAAACTTCGTTGTAGGCAATCGCAGCTGGTGACGCTTGAATAGCCGAAAAAATTTGCGCTTGGATAGGGGCCCCCATCACGCGCATTTTGTGACCTTTCAGCTCTTCCATGTTTGCAATCGGTGCCGCGGAAGCAAGATTTCGGACGCCGCCGCCTGTATACCCGATGATCTTGATGTCAGCTTTTTCAAGCAGCTCGGCCTCAAGTGGCGCCATCACACCGCTGGACAGCGCGGCATCCCAATGTTCCAGATCGCGGAACAGGAACGGCATGTCCATCAACGGGATCGACGGAGCAAAGCTGGCCATGTTGGACGGGGCCATAATTGTGTAATCAATTGCAACACCCTGCTGCAAGAACGTGACAAAATCGCCTTCGTCGCCCAGTTCACCATTCAGACGCAGGTCAAAATCGACCTCACCCTCATAGGCTTTTTCTACCAACTCAGCAAACTGCATCATGGTTTTGGTATACGCATGTTGGTCATCAAACATGCTGGCACCGCGCAGGGTAATCGCATCAGCCGAAGCCGTAGAGACCAGCAGCGTCGAAGCAACCGTTGCCCCAACGGCCAAATTTGTTATAGATTTGTAAATTGACATTCTATTCCTCCCAGAACTGGCAGCCAAAGTTGATACAAGGGCAGCCGACCCGCCCCTTATCACGTCACTATTTGTAAGGTGTCAACTGTAATTTGTAATTTTTTGTAAAATCCCCACAGCTTTGAGCGCCGACAAATCAAAACTGGTGCCTGATGGATGGGAATAAACATGTCCCCCATCACACCGATGGCAGGATCGACTGCACCCGCCGTAATGAGTTGATCACGAAAGCCCTGTCGCATCTTTGCGCGATGCACGCATGACATTCAGACCCCAATATCTTCATCAGCCTCGGACATGCCCTTCCAAATTCTTTGCGCATTTTTTTCAGGCGTTCGCGTATGCCGATCAGAAGGTAATCGCAATATTTTTAAGAAGACTTACGTTCTGCTTGTGTGAACCCGTCCTGGAAAGTCAGTTAAAAATACCTTTATGGGGCTTTGGATCATGCATCGACGCAAATGCAGACGCCCTTCAGGCCAATAGACGCGTCTAGAACGCGGCCACTGTAGCCGCTGCAAAATATCATTGACCGAAGCCCCAGCTTGTCGTGACCTTTTGATATGTGATTTTCAAAAAGAAATCCTATGGGACATAGCTTTACGCGACAGCGCCACGACGACGCGCGCAATCCGAACACTCATTCGTGGTGGAACAACATCAACACCAACCGACGCAAAATCGGTTGCCGTGTCTGATATTTGACTTAGCTTTGTCTGCAGGATCCGCTTCACTACTTGCAGTGAAGTGACCGAGGCGAACTGTTCTATTTGGGATAATTTTATGTCGGGTGTATTGACCTATTCCGCACGCAGCGACGTCAAGTTCGAGGGGGATAGTTTTTCTGTGGGCGCAGACTCGGTTTCATGCTTGCTTACAACTGACGATCTTAAATCCTCCTATGGCGCCCCCAAAAAGGGCCAATGCACGATAGTGGAGCGCATCAATACCGAATGGGACGTTAAAGACCTTGTCGACATCGAATTGGTAAAAAAGGCGCTGTCCAGAAAATCCACAGTGACAAAAATCGCTAAATCCAACTCTGTTAGTGAAATTCTGGAGCACCTTGGCTTGAAAGAGATAGCCCTGGTTGCAGATTACAATGAACTCCAGGCCCAGACCTTCGTAAAGGGTCACATTCTCAATGGCAGCTTGGGGGGACCTGGCGACAACTGCAATCTGATCCCAATGACTTCAAGCGCAAATTCCTCGTATAGGCATGGATGTGAAGCGAAACTTATCAAACTGCTGGAGTTGGCCAAAAAGGCGGAAAATGCCTGTAAGAAAAGCAATCTAAAAAGGGAGCTGCGGGTCAAAGTGAAATTCACTGCGCGTTGCAGCGGTGCCCGAAAACCTTGGTGGGGTAGCCCAACCAATGAGTTCAAGACGATGTTGGGGAAGCTGCCCGCCAAGCTTATCGTGTCTTACTATGTGGAAGAGTATTTTCTTCGCGACAAGCCAAACGTGAGAGTTGGCAAATCCAAACTGGATCCCGCGGAGAAAAAACACTTTGCAAAAGTTGAGGGTAGCTCACTTCGAAAACAGACATTTGAACTTTGAACGCAGATACCCCTTGCGGCCTTGGGCACAGCACCACGCTTGTGCGGCGCTTTGCACAACAGAATACCCGCCTTCCGAAGGGAGGTCGACAGCGGGCAGAAGCCTTCACCCCCTATCTAGGTGCGGGCATTGGCCTTGCGACTGGCGGGCGATATATTGGTGGTCGGGCCACCGGTGGACGCGCGACCGGTGGGCGAGCAATTGGGTGCTCTGGTCTCGGCGGCCGTTCAATCGGATGTTCTGGTCTTGGAGGCCGAGGCGGCCGAGGTGGTCTTGGGTAACCATTATAATAATCGTTCCACAACAAACCGTCATAATACACCCCGCCGCTATACGTTGCATTGGGATCGCACCCCGAAATGCCGACTAGTGCAGCCCCCAACAGTCCGGCAAGAAAAATTTTCCTTGGTTTCAAAAACATCGTATCAATTCCCATTACCTAGCCGCTCGGAACGACGCAAAAACTGTGTTCACATCGGACACCAGATCCGGGCTCACCCCAGCCTCCATCACCACCACCGCGATTGCCACACGGTCACGCGGCAAGTCGACGACGACTGCTGTGAAATTGACGGCTTTGCCATCACGACGACCACTTCCCGTTAGACGCTCGGCTGGCAGGCCCCCCACGGAAATACGATTGCGGTCGCTCACCTCAGCATCATTGACTAGGAACGGACCAACACCCCGCAAATAGTCCAAAGACTGCTCAAACGTTTTAACCCCATGCGGCGAGATAAACCCCATCCAGATCCCATCCTCCAACACGGGAGTGAGACCGATTACTCGGTTGATCAAACGTGCTTCATCTGATCCTGAGGGAGTAACTGCACGGGCGCCGCCTGCCCGCGCGGTCCAAAAATCGGGCACCGACAAGTGGAACAATGCGCGGCCCTCGTCTTTGTAAGTTATCGGCATTTCCGCCAATGTCAGGCTTGGTACACTGGCAACTGAAGCGGCCATCAAACCTGCTGCAAATAATTTGCGGAGTAAAATCGACATTCCCGCATCTCCTTGAAATCTGAAGCCGCACCTAAGGGCACTGCGGCAAATTAAACTAACCGGAGTTAAAAGCAGTTCAGGGGTAAAGAAAAGAACCAATTCATCAAATTCGAAGCTGAAAACCCGACATTTCTGACCCCAAAATCATCGCTTGCGACACTCAATAATGTCCGTCCACATTTCACCATGCCCAAAATATTCCAACTACGCTCTCGCGACGAAAACATTGGAATGACACCTGCCATGAAAATAACAATGGGCGCGTAAGTTCTACTGGCAGCCCCCATTAACAATGGGGGGGATTATCGGTTCACCAGCCAATTATGCTCGAACATCGAAACAGAGTGTATAAGAGACTTGATTGGGGCGCCAAACAACCACAACATGCAAGAGACAACATTCCACTTGGGGAGTGTCGAACAGGAGAGCGTGACGATGGGCGGGAAAACGATCAGCAGCGAAGTCAAGTTCAAGGATACGCTTCGGAACACGGAACTTGTATTCAAATACACCGAAACCAAATCGAGCAATGCAGGCGGCGGCCCGCGCGGGATCTCGATTTACCTCAAGGGAGCACAAAACAAGAAGGAGTACGGCATCACACCGAACCCGCACGATAACAAAGCCTACAACAAGGGGCAGGACGCCTTTTACAAAGCACTCGGCACCGCTCTCGCGACCCATTACCTCCAAAACGGTGACAAGTTTCCCGCCAAGCTCACGGAGAAATGGAAAGGCACGGACTACAAAATGAAATAGGCTCCTTTGTTGGACCGCTATCAACCAGTTATTTCTGCCTGGGGAACGAACAGTTATTGGGCCTCCCGGGGCACAAAACCTTAAAACCTAGCCGTTCCACTTTACTAACCATCGCTCTAACACGGCTTCGCAATCGGAACGCGTCAACAGGAATTCCGACGTTTTCAGTGTTCTTGGCAGCCCACCTTTACCGTCTGTCAGCCAATCTTTGTACGGGACCTCTGATATGTCGCCTCGGTGACTCCACACGACCTCAATATTGGCCTCATCCACTCCGCTCACGTCACAATGGAGTAGCATGTTCTGGTGATCTGCGAACACGACGCCGGTCAAATCCCGAACCTCAACACTTGTGCCAAAAAGCTTGGCTTCAACGTGAATGCACGCATCAATTTTTTCGCTGTAGAACTCAAATACTCGGAATAGCCGATAGTCCCGGTTCTTTTCATGCTTGGCGACGTAATCCAGGGACAGATCCTTACAGATTGAGTTCCTGTCCACACCATCAGCCTGAGCACCGGTAACGGCACAGCCGATCAAAATTGCAACAATCCAACGCATTCTCATCCCTCACATCCATTGCACCCCAATCTTTCCTCAGAACGTTTTTGAAGTCCACCTTAAGAAAGCAGTGCTTTCAGGGTTCTTAGTTGGACGCATAGCGCCCCAACTCAACTTCACTTACAGTAAACTAGGGAACGCACCTTGCCCCCCGCCTCTCTTTGAACGTTTTGATAATCATCACCAGCTTCGCACCGATCGCACCGGTCGCATTCCTTCAGAGAGATCAACAGGTCCCCAATGGCCCGGCCAATCCAGTTCAAACCTCGCAGAACAGACCCGATGACCGGCACCATCCCCGGCCTGGCCAGATTCAGTGTCGCCGCACCAACTGTGCTGAACCAAACCCGGGCCTTTGCCTTGGCCGGGGTCAGCTATTTCCTGGCCAACGGCGTCGAAGTAGCCCTGGACGCCGAGCTGACCCAGTCCGCCTACCGAAAAGCCCCACCGGAATCGCCTGCATCAGCTACGCGATGCGCTGCTAAACTTCCCCCGCGGCGCACTTTTGGTTTCCAGAGGCGCGTCGCCGGTGGCATTCCTGACATAGACAGTACGCATCGACAGTCCTGCAGGCCTCCTTTGTTAGACAGGCGGCAAAGCTTTCAGGGCACCTTCCCGAACATGTTCCCACGCTGTTGCGGGGGCAGCAAGTTGGGGCTGACAGAATTCAGGAAACATAAACTCGCTTCCAGTTACACTAAAGTTAACTTTCATTTAGGAAATGACGGACACGATATAGTTGGGAGAGACACAGCGCAGAGAGGTGGTCCTAGTTTTTTGACCACTTCGCAGCCTTATTAAGATGGATCAGGGTTTCCTCAGGCTGCTATTCTCATGGGTTCTGTTTCGCTGGCATAAGCCTCGTCAGGGGGCAAGATACCGTGGGTCGAATGCGGTCGTTCGGCGTTGTAGTAGCCCAGCTATTTACCGATGCCTGCTTTCGCCTCTGAGCCTGTCTCAAAAGCGTGCAGATAGACGCATTCGTACTTGAGGGACCGCCAGAGGCGCTCGATCATGCGGTTATCGATCCAGCGTCCTTTGCCATCCATGCTGATCTTGATCTTCGCATCGCGCAGCACATCGATCCAATCCCTGCTGGTGAATTGGCTGCCCTGATCGG
>MAAY01000049.1 GCA_002162795.1 Rhodobacterales bacterium 56_14_T64 | reverse complement strand
TTTGTGCTCGATATACCGCATCATGCTGCACTCAGCACGAATGTCGTAAAAGGGCTGTAAGCAGCCGTTAGACGCGATCAGCACTAACGGCGGCTATGCGCAGTTATGGGACTTTGTAAAGTGTGGCGTCCGCCCCAAAATGGCCGCTCGCTGCAACTAAGTAAGCGCGGTGGAGCATTCCAAAAAGCGGCCGTACGTCATCATTCGCAGCATCCTTCCCGCCGGGAACTTCAGTAGGACGCACATTGCGCCGAGAGACACATCCTTGATGATAGCACCACCGGCGTTCGGTTTTATCTGTTGAATGATCAGTCTCTAACTTCCAATCCCTGTGCAGAAGCTTTGGTCCTTACCGGAGCGCGTTTGATAGCATTTCACACATCATGCTGGTTCATCTACGCGAGGGGCTCAGAAGTTTCCCGATGCGGCTTCCTTCAGGATCAACTTATCTAATGTCAGGTCAGAAACCGCACGACGCAGACGCTGGTTCTCTTTCTGTAGTCGCTTCAGTTCCTTGAGTTGTTCCGTGCCCATTCCGCCATACTTCTTCTTCCAACGGTAATAGGTTTGTTCAGTCACGCTGATCTGTCGGATCGCATCAATCCGGGGCATGCCTTGCCCCATCAGAACTTCACCTGTCGTAACTTCACGACAATCTCTTCTGGCTTGGGTCTCTTGATCGCCATACTCGGTCCTCCGCTTTCCTAACTATAGGGGCGGACCACTTCAAAGGGGGAGGCTCATTGTCATGCGAGCCCAAAGCCCATGTATCCGTTCAGGTCAGCAGAAAAGACGGGGGCGACCAAACTCAGCGACGGTCCACAACGACCAAGAGGGGAACGGTCCGACCCCCGCCACTGCCCGTCATAAAGGACGTGCCAGGCAGTGGCTCCACAATCACATGAGAGCCGGGTTATTTGTAAGACAAGGGGGGGCAACATCTTTCCTCCGCGTCGGTCCCCTTCTCGGGACCATGCATTGCATGCCCCTGAGCAAACAGGTCTCTCTGGGGTTGATCGACGGAGCGGTCGTATCCCGGGCGTCAGAACCGCGACAAGATCTGAACTTTGAGCTGATCTGTAGCGAGGAAACGGCCCTTGCGGTCCCGTCGGGCTATGCTGATCCGCCAATTCAGGACTTGGCGGACCTGCTACCTTGCATCCACTTTTGGCCTCCCATGGGCAATTGGGAAACGGGTCACGGTGTCTATGCAATCTATTTCAGGGCGCTCGGACGCGATGTTTCGCGATTTGGTGTTTGTTTCACGACGCAAAATGTCCAAGAAGCTTTGGTGCCTGGCAGATTACGGAAACCTTCAAAAGGGCAGCTGCCTAAAAACGCGGACTTGTCCCCGACAAAGAGAAAATTCCCTGCCAGCTTTGTGTACATCGGAGAAGCAAGTGTCTTGCGAAACCGGCCTCGCCATATGTCATCGGCAAGGCTGGTCGACACGAAATCAGGAGTCGGCTGTATAACCGCGTTGAACAGTCTGAACCATAGCCTGACAGATCAAGGAGCCGCAGCCAGAACTTCCACCTCCACCTTGAATTCGGGGCGGGTAAACCCTGATACAATCAGTAAGGTCGAGCTGGGCAATCTGCCCGCCTTTGCTAAGAACTCGTCCCTGGCGCGCATGTATCCTGCCATGTGTTCGCGATCGGTCACATAGGCGGAAATATGGGCGACATCGTCAGGCCCCATGCCTGCAGACCGTAGGATTTCGGCGATGTTGTCAAAGCAGATGACGGCCTCCTGATAGGCGTCGTCGGGGATGGAATCATCAGCCCGAATTCCCAGTTGGCCTGAGGTTTGAACAAGTCGCCAATGGGGGGGGATTTCAACGCCATGCGCGTATCGCGCAAATGGTGGGCGGAGGGATGGCGGTGTTAACTCTTTCATTTCGCTGCCTTTTTAAAGTGACTAAATAGACTTGCCAGAGGCGAGAATATTTGCAAGCTTAAAAGCACATCTCTGGCACGGATTGATTTTCAGGGCCACGCAACACCGTTTTTCGTCAAGGAGGGCGATATGGGCAGGCGTGTGCTATTGGTACGTCATGGAGATGAGCCGGCTGATGATCGGGTGGTGACTTGGCTGACACAGGCCGGGTTTGAGATCGACAGCCGCAAACCCTTTGCCGGGGACAGTTTGGGCGAGCCGGACGAGGATCTCGCCGGCACCGTAATCTACGGCGGGCTTTTCAATGTTTACGAGACTGAAAAACACAGCTTTCTGAAAGAAGAATACCGCTGGATTGATGCCTGTCTGAAAGCGGATGTGCCAATGCTCGGCATTTGCCAGGGGGCGCAGCAGATTGCCTATCATCTAGGTGCCTGGGCCGGACCCCGAGCGGTTGAGACCTTTGAATTTGGCTACTACCGGATCGATCCGACCCCTGCCGCTGCCGGGTTTCTGGATGCCCCGATCTGGGTGACACAAGCCCATTACCACACTTTTGATCTGCCCGAAGGCGCCGTCCGGCTGGCAAGTAATGACAATTATGAAAATCAGGCCTACCGCTATGGCGACAAGGTCTATGGCTTTCAATTCCACCCCGAAGTGACCATTGAGGGGTTCCGCAGGTGGCAAGAATCCAAGTCGGCCGTTTACAGCCGACCGGGCGCCCAGACCCGTGAAGAGCAGGACCGGGCCATGTACAAGCATGACGCTGCTCAGGCCAAATGGTTTTATGAGTTCTTCGGAACCTTGTTCGGAGACGCAGCATGAGCATTCAGGGCTTTTGGGCGGACATGAAGGCGCCGGCGTTTCGCCATCTGCCGGAAGGGCTAGTGGCTGTCCTGCCGGTTGGCGCCATTGAACAGCATGGCCCCCACCTGCCGGTGTCTGTGGACCGCGACCTGGTCGAGGCTGTCATTGAACGGGCTATGCCTCAGCTGGCAGCGGATCTGAATGTTCTCGTCCTGCCCACTTTGACCGTCACCAAGAGCGGCGAGCACGACCGCCACCCTGGGACGCTCAGCCTGTCTGCCGGCACCCTGCTGGCTACGTTGCGCGATATCGGGGCCTCGGTGGCCCGCGCAGGCGTGCATCGACTGGTGCTGTTCAACGGCCACGGTGGCAACACTGCGGTTCTGGACATCGCCGCGCGGGATCTGCGGATCAGTCACGACATGATCGTTGCAACGTGTTCTTGGTTCGGTTTTGCCGATGTGGACGGGGTTATGGACCCCGAAGCGATGGCAGTGGACCTGCACGCTGGAGATTCCGAAACCTCTCCGATGCTTGCGGCCAAACCGGATCTTGTCGACATGACAAAGGCGGCCAATTTTGTTCCGGCCATGCGCAATTGGGAACAGACGAACCGGTTCACCGGGCTCACCGGGCAGGCCGCCCGGCCCGGCTGGATTATCGACGACCTGCACGAGGCAGGGGCCTGCGGCGATGCCTCTGCGGCGACGGTGGAAAAAGGGGAGCATCTGCTGCAGAGCGCGGCACGGAATTTCACTGTCTTTCTGGAAGAATTTTCGCGTTTCGATCACAGGCAGCCCCAGTCATGACCGCAGACCGGACAGCGGAAACTCTACTGCAGAATGTCAGGGTTCCACTCTCGATGCTGAAACATCCGGAGGGGTTTGGCGGTATCCCGGATCAGGATTGCCTGCGTGGCGATTTGGTGATCCAGGGCGGCCATATCCAGGGCATGCGCAGACCGTCTGAATCCGGGCCTTCCAGCAGGATGGTGATCCCGAAACTGACCGAATGCCACGTCCATCTGGACAAATGCCATACGATCTCACGCATGGGCGCCGTCGGCGGCGACCTGAGCGCGGCCATTGCGGCGCAGACAAAGGACCGTGAAACCTGGACAGCGGACGATATCCGCATGCGCGCCAACCGAGGTCTGTCCGAGCTGATCGATGCAGGCTGCCAGGCCGTGCGCACCCATGTGGACTGGGGTGATTTCTCCTCTGAGGCACCGTCAAAGGCCTGGGCGGTATTGACGGAACTGGCGCAGGAGTATCGTGGCCAGGTTTCGCTGCAGGTCGCGCCGCTGATCGGTGCCGACATTCTGGCACAGCCCGAGGCCGCTGACACCATTGGCCGTTTGATTGCCGCATCGGGCGATACGCTGGGTGGCTTTGTATTGAACCAGCGTGAGCGGCTGGCAGGAATTCAAAACGCATTCCGGGTGGCCGAAAAATATGGGCTGGCGCTGGATTTTCATGTGGACGAAGGCCTGGACGATGGCCTGGATGGTCTTACCATGATTGCCGAAACCGCCGCTAAAACCGGTTTCCAAGGTCCGGTGCTTTGCGGCCATGCTTGCAGCTTGACCAATCTCAGCGGCGACCCGTTGAACAAGCAATTGGATTTACTTTTCCGCTCCGGTGTGACGGTTGTCACGCTGCCGGCGACCAATCTTTACCTTCAGGGCCGCACCGCCGGAACCCCTGAGCATAGGGGGTTAACCCGGGTTCGCGAGTTGCGCGCAGCGGGTGTCCCGGTAGCTGTTGGTACCGACAATGTTCAGGACGCGTTCTGCCCGCTTGGCCGCCATGATCCGCGCCAGGCCCTGGCTCAGGCGGCCCTCGCAGCCCATCTTGATCCTCCATTTGGCGACTACCTTCCAATGATCACCACCATCGCCGCAAAGGCGATTGGCCAGACGCCCACTTATGTCGACGGGGCTGAAACCGGGGATCTCCTATTGTTCGACGCAGCATCTACTTCGGATTTGATTGCAGGCATGGAGCGGCCGCAGGTCCTGGCAGATGTGTTGCAAGGAGAAGCACTATGACATCCGTTTCAGGTAAGTCCAACGTCGATTGGAAAGCCTTTGCCAGCCGTTTGGCTCCGGTCGAAGTGATCGACGAGGCCGTACTGATCAAGAAACGCTCGCGCGACTTCTTCTGGTACAGCCCAATACTGAATGAACAACTCAAACGCTGTTTCGGTGATCTGGTGGCGCTGCCAAAATCGGTCGGGGAAATGAAACATTGCTTGCAAGTTGCTTATGAAGCAGAGGTCCCCGTCGTTTTGCGCGGCGGTGGCACCGGCAATTACGGGCAAGCGGTTCCTGTCGATGGCGGTCTGATTATCGAAACCACTGCGATGAACCGCATTCTGGACATCGGCGAGGGCTATGTCCGTGTTGAAGCTGGCGCGCTGATGGCGGATATCAATGCGGCGTTGAACGACAGCGGTCAGGAAATGGCGATGTTCCCGTCAACACAAGACATTGCCACTGTCGGTGGTTTTGTCGCCGGCGGATCAGCGGGCATCGGATCATTGGCCAATGGGCCGCTGCGTGAGCCTGGAAACCTGATCGAAGTCAAAGGGCTGTCTTTGGAAAGCACACCCAGAGAACAGGTGTTCCAGGGCGAGGATGTGTTGAAGATTCACCATGCCTGGGGTTTGAACGGCGCCATCACAGAAGTCACCCTGCGCACTGTTCCCAGCGAAGACTGGATTGCCTGCATGGCAACATTCGACGGCTATGACGCAGCCTATTCTGCCGGGTACGCATTGGCTGCAGCGCAGAATATTTCGCCCAAACTGGTGAGCGTGGTGGACGCACGGATCGCTGAGTATTTTCCGCGTCTTAAAGGTCACATCCGCGAAGGTCGCGATCTGGTTGTCAGTTATCTGCCGGCGGCTGACGTCCCGGAGTACAGGGCATTGATCGCTAACTTTGGGGGACAGGCTGAGCTGACTCTCAGCGAGTCTGAGCGGCAGGCGGCAAAGATCCCGCATGCTTTTGAATTCTGCTATAACCACACAACGCTGCAGGTTCTGAAATCCGACCGGTCTGCTACTTACCAGCAGATTGGTGTTCCGGATCCCCTCGACACAACAGCGATTTCCGGTCTGCGCCAGGCCCTGGGTGACGATGTCTGGACACACCATGAATTCCTGCGGCTGGACGGAAATCTCGCGGCCATTGATTTGCCCATCATCTGGTATTCAGGCCCAGAGCGGCTGGCAGAGATCAACCGCATTTATGCGGATCGCGGCTTTACCGTCTATGACGCCCATACCAACAAAGTCGAAGGCGGCGGGTTGCACGGCGCTGACTACACGCATTTGGCTTGGAAAAAACGCATGGATCCTAAGGGATTGCTGAACAGTGCAAAATCATCCGCTTGGGAGACAGTGAAAGATCTGACCCCAGAAGAAATTGAAGCCAAAGCTGTCTTGTAGGAGCCTCAGATGACAGAGTATCAAACCACCCCGTTGAGCCCAAGTTTTGGCGTTGAAGTGTCGGGGCTACCGTTGTCCGAGTTTGTCCCTTCGGGCCGTTTTCCTGAGCTGCGTAGCCTGTTCGAGACCAATTCGGCGTTGTTGTTCAAAGCGCAGGATTTCGATGACAAGGCTCATTTGGAACTTGCCCGCTGCTTTGGCCCGATCGAGGACCGGCTTGCCGATGAACGCAAGCCTGACGTCGAATACAGCATTCCCAAAGTCTCGAATGTACTGAGTGGCGGTGAAGTTACCGGCGAAATGGATCTGCACACTCTGAACTTGCAGTCGAATTTTTTGTGGCACGCAGATAGCACCTTTATGCCGCGGCCGGCCTTGACCAATATCATCACTGCCCGGGTGGTTGCCTCTGAAGGGGGTGAAACTGAGCTGGCATCTACGCGTGCAGCCTGGGAGGCGATGCCCGAGAAACTGCGCGCCCGCATCAGGGGACGCGGCATATCCCATCACTATTCCACGTCACGAGCAAAAATATCTCCTGAGCTGGCCAAGTTGCCAATGTTTCACAAATGGCCCGCCACGCGCTGGAACGCCATCTGGACCAACCCGGTTAATGGTCGGGAATCCCTGTATATCGCATCACATGCCTACAAGGTTGATGGTTATGACGATGTTGAAAGCATCAAGTTGCTGGACGAGTTGATGGAGTTCTGCACACAGCCAGAGTTCACATATACTCACAGTTGGGATGTGGGGGATGTGCTGATCTGGGATCAGCGGGCGACCCTGCACCGCGGGCGATCCTGGCCCTATGAACAACCCCGGACATTGTCGAGCCTTTGCACAACTGTGACTGACAGCGACGGGATTACCGAAATGCACTTAGTTGCACACTAATGGACTGCCCGGACAAACGGGTAGCCAGACTGCGGGACTACCTGCAAGACAGAGGGTCCTCCTCACGACCAAACAGAGAGGTTAGAACATGACATTTTTTACTCGCACCGGTAAACCGTTGCCCAGTGTGATCACTGACCAAGCTCAGAGCGTTGGTGATGATGCTGTAAATCGACGGGAATTCCTGGCCCTTGCCTGTTCCTTTGGTGCGACGGCAGCAACCGCTTACGGGATGCTTGGTATGGCCGCACCAGCCCAGGCCGCAACTCAGCCAAAAATGGGCGGTACAGTCCGAATTCAGATGGCGGTACGCGGCATGAAAGATCCGCGAACGTTTGACTGGAATGAAATCTCCAACTTCGCCAAGGGTTGGCTGGAAAACCTCGTTTCTTACGAAAATGACGGCACGTTTCTGCCGGTTCTGTTGGACAGCTGGGAGATCTCGGAAGACGCCAAAACCTATACACTGAACGTGCGTCAGGGCGTAAAGTGGAACAATGGTGACGATTTTACCGCCGGCGATGTTGCGCGCAACATTGCAGGCTGGTGCGAAAAGGACGTCGAAGGGAATTCGATGGCCGGTCGTTTCGCCGTTCTGATTGATCCGGATACCAACAAGGCGCTGGATGGCGGCATCGAAGTTGTGGACGGTCACACCGTTCGCCTCCATTTGCCCAAGCCGGACATCTCTTTGATTGCTGGTATGGCGGATTATCCTGCCGCTATTGTGCACAGCTCGCACAACTCGGATGACATGATCGGCAACCCTTTGGGGACCGGCCCATACTTGCCAGAATTGCTGGAAGTTGGCGTCATGGGCGTCTTGGTAAAGAATGAAAACCACACTTGGTGGAATGCGGACAACGGTGCCTGGCTCGATCGGGTAGAGTATATTGATTACGGCACTGATCCTGCGTCCTATTTGGCCGCTGCTGAATCCGAAGAGATCGACATGATGTACACCATTGAAGGTGAATTCATCGATATCATTTCTAGCCTGGATGGGTGGGTCGAAAACGAAGTCGTGACGATGGCTACAATTGTTGTGCGCCCGAACCAGTTGGCAGAAGTAGGCGGGGTGAAACCCTATGCCGACAAACGCATGCGGCAAGCGATTAACATGGCTGTAGATAACTCTGTTTTGTTGGAATTGGGGTATGATGGCCGGGGTGTGGTTGCACAAAACCACCATGTTGGCCCTGCACATCCCGAGTACGCTGACATCGGAGATCCGACATTCGACCCTGCCGCCGCAATGGCCTTGGCCAAAGACGCAGGTTTGGAAGATTTCGAACACGAGATCATCTCGATCGACGATGCGTGGCGCAAGAATACCACTGATGCTGTTGCCGCTCAGCTACGTGATGCCGGGTTCAAAGTGAAGCGTACGGTCCTGCCAGGCGCAACCTTCTGGAACGACTGGGTAAAATACCCTTTCAGCTCGACCAACTGGAACCACCGTCCGCTCGGCGTGCAAATCTGGGCGCTTGCTTATCGTTCAGGTGAGGCCTGGAATGAATTCGGTTGGGCCAATGCTGAATTCGATGCAGTGCTCGAAGAAGCTCTGGCCACTGCTGATCTGGAGAAACGCCGTGCTCTGATGGCCAAGGGTGAGAAAATCGTTCAGGACGAAGGTGTCACAATTCAACCGTATTGGCGTTCACTGTTCAACCACACCCGCGAAGGTCTGGGCGGTGGAGCACATCACATCTCGTTTGAAATTCGTCCGGCGCAGTTGCACTGGACCTAATGTTAACGCCGGGGTGGCCACAGCCGCCCCGGCACATGCAACAGGCTTTCTATGTCCTTTGATTTCATGGTTCTCATTGCTCAAACTTTGAGCGCCTTCTTTCTCGCGGCTTGGCTTACGACAGGTGTGTTTGAGAATATCTTTCATTCCTCTTTGAACAGCACCTTCACTGCCGAGGTTCTGGAAATGACGCGCATGCAAGATGACTATCCCGAGGCCTTCGAAACTGTCGCATATCGGCGTGTCGAAAATCCAAAACTCCAGCAGCTACTTTTCTACTTCATTGTTGGTTGGGAGGCTTTGGCCACTCTTGCTCTTTGGATCGGAACAGGTGCCATGGCTCTGGCGATTTTTGGTTGGGCAGATGCCGAGGTCGCTCGCGGGTTTGGCTTAATGGGCGCTCTGTTCTTCACAAGTATTTGGGCGGGTTTTCTGGTTGCAGGCAATTGGTTTTGCTACTGGTTTTGTCATGAAGGTGCACAGAACACTCACTACCAGATGACCCTTTGGGGCATGGCCACAATGTTGATGCTTGTGGCTGGATAGTTGGTCTTGTCAGGCGGCGCTCAGTTTTGAAGGGCTGTGTTTGATCTAGCTTCTCGATATACCCAAACACAGCCCATTTCGGTATTTCAAGACCAGTCCCGCCATCATCCGCCTTGCAGTGATGTTGGACGCCCGGTTCCCCTTGTCGCTCCGGAATGTGGAGGATTTACTGCAGGAGTGCGGGATCGAAATCAGTCACGAGGTTGCCCGATTTTGGTGGAACTGCTTTGGCCCACCTCTTGTCATTGTGATCGATCTACTTCGAACTTACGGCACTGCGATGAAGATCATCTGCAAGACTGACAGACAAAAAAACGAGCGCTGACGTCAGACACTACACACAAGAGAAGGCATTCTACTTGGGCTCAAAATGAATGACTACTTTACTAACTGTGGGGTCGAGAAAAGTAAATTAAGTTGGTTGCAGGCTCCCGCAACCAATAAATACACCTATATAATAACATATTACGAACCGCCTCTGGGCGGCCGTTTGCGTTGGGGCTCCAAGATTGCCACGTCTGTTGCAGCATTGGGCGATCGCTAGAAATGATCTTCAGTCGGGGTGAGATCGGACGTCCATTATGCAAAGGTTTCCAAAGCGGGATAGAACTAAGGCGCGTCTAGTAGACCAATTTTGGGCAAGGATGCAGTCGGCGTAGCGTGCCAAGCATTAAGGCGGCTAGATTTTGAAAACTGGCAGGAGACCATGTTATGAGACTAAAGGTACAGACAATGTAAGGCTTGCTCCCACGTCGACACGATTGATTGTCAGCCGCCCGTTGTGACGCTTAGCGACAGACTGGGCGATGGCGAGGCCTAGACCACTTCCTTCTGACGGCTCAATCTGCGAAAAACGACTGAAGGCGGCGTCGCTTTGGTCTGGGGACAATCCTTTTCCATCATCTTCAACAGTGACGTGTACGAAATTGCTGTCTTTGGACAGCTGAACGGCAATCTCATTCAAATTAGGCCCTGCATGCTGCAAAGCATTATCAATGAGGTTCTTGATTGCTTCTGCCAAAAACACACTGTCACCATAGATGGACAAGGGCCGATCCAGAGTTCTAAGCTCAAAGTCAACGCCTTGTGACAGGACGAGAGGACCCATGTCAGCACAGGTGTCATGCAACAATTGGGGCAGGTCTAGCATATTGAACTGAGTGGATTGCACTGGTTGTTGTAGGCGGTCCAGCGACAACAGCTGGTCGGCAACCCGCGCTGAACTCCGCGCGGCGGAAACCAACTCGGAAATTCGTAAGTCCCTGTCGGAATTTGTTGGGGCGTCCTTTACGGCTTCGGCCATAGATTGCACGGCGGCGGCTGGATTGCGCAACTGGTGTGCGGCATCCGAAATGAAGGCTTGATGGGCATTCATACTTGTCTCCACCTGACCAAACAATCGGTTCAAGGTTTGGACAATTCCTTGCGCCTCAATTGGCACGGGGCGCTTTATCTGGCTCAAATCATCTGGAGACCTAATGGAAATTGCATCCTGAAGATCCAGCAAAGGGCGCAATCCCCGCGCCACGCCAAACCACACTACCAGAGCCAAGGTGGTCAGCAAGACGCCCATCAGACCTGCTGCGCGCAGCGCCAATTGCCTTGCAAAGGTGTGACGATCAGCCAGCCGCTGCCAAACCGTGACCGTGGCATCGCCGGTTAGGTTTTCAATCGTCATCCTTTCGGTGATTTGCAACACGCGTACCGCGTCACCACGGTACGTTGCTTCGAAAAAGTTAGGGGCATAACGATTGCCACCTTTGCCTAGAATGGTTGCGGGCGGGTAGGCATATCCAGTGATATAAGCACCGCCCGGTCCGGTTGCGTGGTAAAATACTTCACCACCAGATGCGTCACTGATCATGTCACGGCTCGAAATGGACAGTAGATCACCCCCTGAAACTGCCACATCGCGTGATATTGCCAAGGCCGCCGACAGCAAGGTGCGGTCGAACAGATCTTCAGACGTCTGTTGTGCGACGTTGATGCGCCAAACCCCCAACAGCATGGCCATTAGAACCAAGGGAATTAGGATCAGGGCAAACAGTCGGAGGCGCAGAGAAGCAGACCGTCGTGTCATCCAGTGACCTCAAGCATGTAGCCAAGGCCGCGTGCGGTTTTGATCGAGACACCGTGATCCACCAAACGTCGACGCAAGCGTGACACATGTGGTTCAACTGCCGTGTCATCGACATCAGCACCAATTCCATAAACATGATCTGTCAGTTGAGATTTTGGGACTATGCGTCCGCGTCTTTCCAGTAGGCATTCAAGGACAGCCAGTTCACGTCTCGGGATATCCACGATCCTGTCGCCCACGGAGACTTGCCGAGAAATTCGGTCGAACTCCAGGCGACCAATGGTCTCTCTTGCTCCGTAGTCCAAATCCTTGCGTCTTGACAGCGCCCGTATACGAGCCTCGAGCTCGTCCATCTCAAAGGGTTTCACCAAATAGTCATCGGCCCCCATGTCTAAACCAGCGACCCTGTCGCTGACATCGCTGCGCGCGGTGAGGAGAATGACAGGTGTGCCGTCCCCGCGGGCGCGAAGGGATTGCAGGACGTCCATTCCACTCCGCCCGGGCAGATTGATGTCCAGAACCACCAGATCGGCCCCATCCTGCGCCAGAAAGGCATCGGCGGAATCCCCATCATGCAACACGTCAGCGGCATGGCCACGGTCACGCAGCCGATAAGCGATGGCATTGGCCAGCGTCTCGTTATCCTCGATGATCGCTATTCTCATTTTGGCTCTCGCAAGGTTGGCGCAAGGTTGATGTTCCATGTTCGGCAGATCGAACGGGGAATCAATCCCTGATTTGTAACGATGATCATGGTAGCTAAAGGGAGGCCGCTGTGATTTCCTGGTCTTATGGGAGGAACCAATGACCGTGTCCAACTTTTCGCGCCGTGCCATTCTAGGAATAATCGCCGCTGCCGGCTTTGCCGTACCTGCAAGCGCCGAGATCGATTTCACCGGTAAAACAATTGAATGGGTCATCCCGTTTTCGGAAACTGGCGGCTCAGCCAAGTGGGCTAACTTCTTTGCGCCATTGTTAAGCGAGGAGCTGCCTGGCAATCCAACTGTTGTGGTCAAGTTCAAACCGGGTGCCGGTTCCACCAAAGGCGCCAACTGGTTCCAAGACCAAAACCACAAAGACGGAACGCTGCTGTTCGGAACTTCGGGATCAACCCAGTTCCCCTACCTTCTGGGCGATCCGCGTGTGCGATATGAATACACTGACTGGACGCCGGTCATGGCTTCGGGCACCGGCGGTGTGGCCTACTTAAACGCCGAGGACGGCGCTAAGTTTGATGGCTCCGCCAATGGTCTGATGGATATTGATTTCATCTATGGTTCGCAGGGGGCCACGCGTCTGGATCTGGTGCCACTGCTGGCCTGGCAGATGCTGGGCATGAACGTCGAGCCGGTCTTTGGTATCAAGGGCCGTGGTGATGGTCGCCTGATGTTCGAACGCGGCGAAGCCACCATCGATTATCAGACCTCGTCAGGTTACCTGAAAGGCTCAGCTGATATGGTTGCCGCTGGTGAAGCGGTTCCCATCATGACGTGGGGAGCATTGGATGGCGACGGCAACATCGTACGCGATCCGACTTTCCCCGAGATCCCAACCTTCAAGGAAGTTTGCGAAGCAACCGACGGCTGTGAAACATCGGGCGAAGCCTGGGATGCATGGAAAGCTTTCTTTGTCGCCGGGTTCCCGGTTCAAAAGCTGGCGTTTCTGCCTGCAGGCACCCCTCAAGACGTGATTGATACCTATACGGCAGCATTCGAAGCTGTTGTTGCACGGGCTGATTTCGCTGAGATTTCGTCCAAGCGTGTCGGCAAATATTCCGTCTTTACGGGTGACGCAGCACAAAATGCTTTGGGCACAGCCACGAGCGTTCCAGCCGAGGCCAAGTCTTACGTTCTTGATTGGCTGAACTCCTCATATGGCGTCCAGCTTAACTAAGCCGGATTGACCATCTGCGCGGCCCTTCTCTCCCGAGGGTCGCGCGCTTTACCCTGACATTTCCAAAGAAAGGCGGCTCCTATGGAGGTCTTCGCCACCGCACTTCCTGCGCTCGGAGAAGCGTGGGCCCTGATTTTGCAACCTGTTGTTCTGGGCTACTTGGTCCTGGGCGTCGTGATGGGACTGGCTGTTGGCGTGTTTCCCGGCCTGGGTGGGATCGCCGGTTTGTCCCTTTTGCTTCCCTTTATGTTTGGTATGGATCCGATCCTGGGGCTGGCATTGATGATCGGGATGGTGGCGGTGGTGCCCACCTCTGACACCTTTGCATCCGTCCTGATGGGCATCCCGGGATCCTCTGCCTCGCAAGCGACTGTGTTGGACGGGTTCCCCATGGCCAAAAAGGGTGAGGCCGCGCGGGCCTTGTCTGCGGCTTTTGCCTCGTCTCTGTTTGGTGGGCTGGTTGGCGCGTCGTTTCTAACGGTCTTTATTCTGATTGCGCGCCCGATTGTGTTGGCCTTTGGTCTGCCGGAAATGCTGATGATTACCGTCCTTGGCTTGTCTATGGTGGCTGTACTGGCGGGACGTTTCCCGCTGAAAGGTTTGGCTGCTGCGGGTCTGGGTTTGATGATCGGCACCATCGGTGAGGCCGACGCCGGTGGCTCACTGCGCATGGCCAGTTATGACATTCCATATCTGACAGATGGCTTGAAACTGGTCATTGTCGGCCTTGGCGTATTTGCCATTCCTGAAATTATCTCATTGCTGCGCCAAGACCGCTCGATTGCCAAAGGGGCAAGTCTGGGCGGTGGCTGGCTGGATGGGGTCAAAGATTGGTTTGCCAATATCTGGCTGTCTGTCCGCTGCTCTATCATTGGTGTGGTTGTCGGCATTATTCCCGGTCTCGGTGGATCAGTCGTGGACTGGATTGCCTATGGGCACACGGTGCAAACCACCAAGGACAAGACCAAGTTTGGCAAAGGTGAAGTCCGAGGCGTGATCGGGCCGGAAAGTTCGAACAATGCCAAGGAGGGCGGTGGGCTGGTTCCTACCCTACTATTTGGTATCCCCGGTTCAGGCTCTATGGCGATCTTCATTGGTGCTGTGGCTTTGCTGGGGTCCGGGGACATCGAAGTTGGCCCCGGCATGTTGAAGAACAATCTCGACATCACCTATTCGATCGTCTGGTTGCTGGCGTTGGCCAATGTGGTGGGCACCGTTTTGTGCATCGCAGCCTCGGGCGGGATCGCCAAGCTGACAACAATCCGGTTCACCTATCTGGCACCGTTCCTGTTCATGCTGATCAGCTTTGCGGCGTTTCAATCGGGGCAGAACTTCGAAGATCTACTGGCGCTGTTCGCCATTGGCTTGATCGGCATCTTTCTGCGTCGGTTCGACTGGTCGCGTCCTGCTTTCCTGATCGGATTTGTGCTGTCCAACCCGGTTGAGAAGTTCACCAACCAGGCCTTTCAGATTGCGTCCTTCCGGTTTCGCAAAGGGTTTGATGTCGGCATGGAGTATGTGTTCAGCCCCATCGTTATTACGTTGATCATCATTACCGTGGTGTCGGTTATCTTAGGTCTTCGTCAGGCAAAATCTATCATGGCCGAGGGAGACGTAAAATCTGGCTCTAAACGGGCACCACTGGTGTTCCTGTTGGTGATCGCGGGATATCTGGCCGTTGCCTTGATCAATGCCAACATGATCCCTGACTACAACATGACCGACAAGGTTATCCCCTTGGTGATCGGAAGCTTCGCGCTGGTGTGCTGTGCGATCCTGCTGATCCAAATGATGCGCCGCTCCGAAGGCGATAGCATCTTTGCGGACAAGGAGGTTGCAGGTGAGGATGCGGATGCACCCTATGGTCTGTGGTCTACCTTGGCTTGGTTCGCCAGCCTGATCGTTGCCACTTGGTTCGTTGGATTTATTCTGGCGCTAATTGGTTTCCTGATCACGTTCTTCCGCGTTCGCGCCGGGGCAGGGTGGGGCAAAACACTCCTGCTTGCTGCTTGTGGACTAGGCTTGATGTGTCTGATGGCAGGTTTGCTGAACCGTGACTTCCCTCCAGGCCTGTTGCAGGGAGCAGTTGATCTGCCGTGGCCGCTGAAATGACCCAGATTGCTATTCCATATCTCTTCATGCGGGGCGGCACGTCACGAGGGCCCTATTTCCAACGCGGGGATCTGCCAGAGGATCTAGATACACTTGCTAAGGTTCTGATCGCGGCAATGGGGTCGGGTCACGCCCTGAACATCGATGGGATCGGCGGTGGAGCCGCAGTGACCACCAAGGTCGCCATGATATCTGAAAGCATGGATGACTGGGCGGATGTCGACTATTTCTTTGCCCAGGTCTCGGTCGAGGAACAGCTGGTTGATTTCAAACCCACCTGCGGAAACATCATGTCGGGTGTTGGTCCGGCAGCGATTGAATTGGGTTTGGTCAAGCCGACCAGTGACGAGACAGTCATTCACATTCGCGCCGTAAATACCGGAGCGCGGGTCGAGGCGCGTATTCAAACACCCAACGGCCAATTGACCTATGAAGGAGAGACCAAGATCGCAGGATCACCGGGCACGGCGGCCCCGATCCAGTTGAGCTTCATGGGTGTGGTTGGCTCTTCTACAGGGGCGTTCCTACCAACGGGTAATCTACGTGATACCGTTCAGGGCATTGAGGTGACCTGCATGGATGTTGCCATGCCGCTGGTCATTGCACAGGCCAAGGATTTCAAGCTGACCGGGTATGAAAGCGCTGCAGAGTTGGATGAGAACTCGGACTTTTTTGCCAGAATGGAAGCCATCCGGATCGAAGCTGGTGCGTTGATGGGAATGGGCGATGTTTCCAGTTCGGTCACGCCCAAATTTGGCCTTTTGGCGCCTGCGCGTGAAGGTGGCACTATAGCCACACGGTATTTCATGCCGTGGAAGACACACCCAACTATGGCAGTAACCGGCGCGCAATGTCTGGCTTCATGCGCTTTGACCCCCGGTACTGTGTCTGATGGGGTGTTAGACCGCCCCGATGAAAGCCCAGCCACAGTTGTGTTGGAGCATGCCTCGGGAACGATTGACGTGCTGGTCGACTTCTCAGCAGAGGATGGGTTTGAACTTAATGCAGCTGGACTGGTTCGCACCGCGCGAAAACTGGCCGATGGCCACGTCTATGTACCCCACGCCATTTGGGCGGGAATTGAGGAGGTGGACGCATGAGTATTCACAATATCCTGGTGGCCTTTAACGGAACCGACAGTGCAATATCTGCGTTGAAATATGCGGTTTCGCTGGCCGGAGAAAAGGCACATGTCACGGCTTTGCTGGCGCATTCGACCCACGAGGTTGTCAACAGCCGTTCAGCCTGGGTGCCAGACGCCGCACGCAAAATCATCGAACAGGCCAACGCGGAGATCTTTGATACGATCGAGACCCGGTTTGCCGAGATCGAGGGCTCGCTGAACTTGGGTGACCGGTTGCAGTTCCAGCGCGTTCCCGGACGTGTTGATACTGTTTTGTCGGAATGCGCCCGAAACTATGACATGTTGGTTGTGGGGCAGGACATTTCGGAAGGCGTGGATGAGCACCTAACAATTCACCCGGACCGGATTGCGCTTCTTAGCGGGCGGCCAGTGCTGATTGTTCCAAAGGGCCATGATGCCAAGGCAACGCATTCTCATGCGGTTTTGGCTTGGGACGGCGGGCGCTCTGCGGCACGGGCCTTATCGGACAGTCTGGGTTTGCTGGAAGATCAGGGCCGTGTGACAGTGCTGACCATTGGTGACGAACCAACACCACGCCCTGTTTCACAACTATTGGATCACTTGGATCGGCACAGCATTGATGCCACCCACCATGCCATTGAATCAATACCGGGTATTGCCCGTGCTTTGCTGGCCTATTGCCGGGAACACGATCCTTGCCTGCTGGTGATGGGGGCGTACGAGCACTCGAAATTTCGAGAAGATTTTCTGGGCGGTGTCACCGCGCGCGTGCTGCGCGATGTTCCCATCCCTGTTTTGTTGTCTCATTGAGAAAGGTCCGGACATGAATTTCAATGAAGCTGGTGAGCAAATTTCCAAGGCCATTTTGTCGTTGACGGCTGTGCGCGATACGCTGGGAAAACAACTATGTGGCGTCGACAAGCGGCAGCCGAGCAGTGACCCGGAAACGCGGCGATTGGCTGATCTGCATGACCGTGCATCCAGAGTTGTTACGGCCTACCATAAGGGGTGCTAACGGGATGCGGGTTCATATTCTTGACGATTGGTTTGACACGCTGCGCAATCTGCTCTGCTTCGATAAGCTGAAGGGGCATGACGTTACGGTTTGGACTGATCATGTTGACGACATCGACCTGATGGCCAGCCGACTGAAGGATGCCGAGGCCGTTGTTCTGTTTCGAGAACGCACCAAGGTTACCCGTGCCCTGCTGGACAAGCTGCCCAGCCTGCGCCTGATTAGCCAGCGCAGTGTTTATCCGCATGTTGATGTGCCCGCATGTAGCGACAATGGTGTTCTGTTGTGTTCAAACATGCATGCGGGCACACCGTCCTATGCTGCGGCAGAACTGACGTGGGCGCTGGTCATGGCTGGGATGCGGGATCTTCCGGCCCAGATGGCGTCGGCCAAGGCCGGGCAGTGGCAGTCTGGAGTAGGTAAGACTTTGCGCGGGCGTCGATTGGGATTGTATGGCTATGGGCGGATCGCCAAAACCGTCGCGGGCTATGCGCGGGTCTTTGGTATGGACGTTGTCTGGTGGGCCTCCGAAGACGGACGGCAGCGGGCAATGGAAGACGGAGAGACAGTGGCCACTAACCGAGACCAGTTCTTTGCGGATTGTGATGTGGTTTCGCTACACGTCCGGTTAAAGCCAACAACCAAGGGGCTGATAACCGCTGATGATCTGGCCCAGATGCAGCCAGATAGCCTGTTGGTAAACACGTCCCGCGCTGGATTGATTGAACCGGGAGCCTTGCTGCAGGCATTGAATACTGCTCGACCGGGGAAGGCTGCTGTTGATGTGTTCGACACCGAGCCATTGACGGATCCGAATGACCCTTTGCTGTCTCATCCCAATCTGATCGCGACGCCCCATATTGGATTTGTCACCGAAGATGAATTCGACATGCAATTCTCGGATATCTTTGACCAGATCAACGCCTATGCCCAAGGGGATCCAATACATATGATTAACCCGCAGGTTTTGGGCAGCTAGACCGCTGCTCGGATCGCTTGTTTCAGAGCTGTCGCGGCAGCTGTTTCTGATTGCCCCAATCTGGTCAAAAGGCCGATGGGGCGGGTGATATCCGGCGTTTGCAATCGGCAGATCGCCACCTGTGCGGCGGCGATCGCGGATCTTGGTAGCAGTGCCGCGCCAACACCTTCGCGTACCAATTCCACGGCGGTGGAACTGCGCCCAACTTCATATGTCCAGTATAGGGGGTGTTTGATGCGCGCCATGGCCTCGTCGATCAGCAACCGGTTCCCGGTGCCGCGGGCAGGCAGGATAAGCGGCGTTCCTTCCAGATCCTTTAGATCCAGGATTTCCCGCCCGGCCAGCGCGTGATCCAGTGGTAATGCCAAAACAATCGGGTCGTTAAACAGCGGTTCAAAACGGGCGGTGGGCTCCAACATAGGGATCGAACAGATACCAAAATCAGCTTCACCAGCGGCCACAGCCTCGGCTACGTCGTTGGCAGCGCTGTCGAGCAAACGAATACGGGCGGTTTGCCCGGCGGCCCGAAAATCATTCATCGCAGGTATCAAGAGCTGCGCAATCACGGTGGGCACCGTCGCCACCGTTATCAACGCCCCGCGTTGATGGGCAAAGGCGATACTGTCGTCGCGCATCGCCCGTGTGGTTTCTTTGGCATCCTCCAAAATAGCCTCGGCCCGTGCTTGCAAGCGTTTGGCCGCCAATGTGGGTTTCACTTCGCGTGTGGTGCGTTCAAACAGAACCGATCCCAACGCCACTTCCAGTTTGCGAATACGTCGGGTCACTGCTGATTGTGACAGGTTCAGCCGCTCTGCGGCGGCGTGAAATGAGCTTGTGTCTTTCACGGCCAAAAAGGCTTCAAGGTCTCCAAAATCATAATTAATGCGCATGACGCATCAATGACGGAGAAATCGACATTGGTCAAATTAAATGCGGATTGTTAGGTCTGAGCCAGCGAGGAACTCAACTATGACAACCGAGTATGACATTGCAGTGATCGGCGGCGGCAATGCCGCGCTGTGTGCAGCTATGACAGCTGCCGAGACTGGCGCCAAAGTCCTGATCCTGGAAACCGCCCCCAAGGCGTATCGCGGTGGAAACTCCCGGCACACCCGCAACTTTCGCTGTATGCACGAAGGCCCGCTTGGCCCGCTGGTCGACGACTACAACGAAGACGAGTATTTTGATGATCTGATGAAGGTTACTGGCGGCAAGACCAACGAGAAACTTGCGCGGCTGGCGATCCGCACGTCCGAGGAATGCCTGCCCTGGATGCAGGAACACGGGGTGCGGTTTCAACCGCCGCTGTCTGGCACCCTGTCGCTGGCACGAACCAACGCGTTTTTCATGGGCGGTGGCAAGTCGTTAGTGAACGCCTATTACCGCACCGCTGTTGGTCTGGGCGTGGATGTGCTGTACGAGGCCGCCGTAACCCATCTGCAGCTGGACGGGGATCAGGTGACGCGGGTGGACTATACCCACAATGGCACCAGTCACAGCATCAGCCCCAAGTCGGTGATCGTGGCATCCGGTGGCTTTCAGGCGGATACCAACTGGTTGACCCGCGCTTGGGGGCCTGCGGCGCAGAACTTCCTGATCCGCGGAACACCTTATAATCGTGGCGTGGTGCTTGCCGATCTTTTGGACCAAAACGTCAGGCAAGTTGGCGATGCCGATCAGTGCCACGCCGTCGCCATCGATGGGCGCGCCCCGAAATTTGACGGTGGAATTGTCACCCGGCTGGACTGTGTACCGTTCTCGGTTGTGGTGAACAAACATGCCGAGCGTTTCTATGACGAAGGCGAAGACGTCTGGCCCAAGCGCTATGCGATCTGGGGCCGTCTGGTTGCCGCGCAGCCCGATCAGGTGGGCTATGTGATCAGCGACGCGAAATCGCTGAACCTGTTCATGCCCTCGGTCTTTCCACCGCTCAAGGCGGACAGCCTGGAAGAACTGGCCGGGATGATGGATCTGCCGCCTGCGAAACTGCGCGAAACAGTGGACGGGTTCAATGCGGCCTGTGGCGACACATCCGCCTTTCACCCAACCGAGCTGGACGGTGTGGCAACACACGGCATCACCCCGGCCAAAACCAACTGGGCCCGCCCGATCTCTCAAGCCCCATTCTACGGCTATTCGCTGCGCACGGGGGTGACCTTTACCTATCTCGGGTTGAAGGTGGATGAGAAAGCCCAGTGTTCAACATCGACTGGCCCGATCCGCAATCTCTGGGCAGCAGGAGAAACCATGGCGGGGTCTATCCTGGGGCAGGGCTATCTGGCTGGATTTGGCATGACAATCGGAACCGTCTTTGGACGCATCGCAGGACAAAAGGCGGCCTCTTATGCAAACTGAAATGAACCTAGATTTATTAAGCGAAGCGCGGCGTCAGGCGGAAATCTGCAATGCATGTCGGTATTGTGAGGGCTATTGCTCGGTGTTTCCGGCGCTGCACAGTCAACGTGCCTTTTCAGATGGTGACATCACTCAACTGGCCAATCTGTGCCACAACTGTCGCGGCTGCTATTACGCCTGCCAATACACCGCACCGCATGAGTTTGAATTGAACCTGCCAAAAGCGCTGGCCGAGGTCCGCCGCGACAGTTGGGAGAGTTTTGCATGGCCTCAGCCGGTTGCACGCCGCTTTCAGACACATGGCGGAGCCATTGCACTGGCGTTTGTGGTTGGATGGGCCGCTTTGTTCTGGGCCCTTCGGTCGATTGGATCATCGGGCGGTGACGGGTTTTATGCGGCACTGTCTCACTCGGCCATGGTTGCGATCTTCTTGCCTACATTTTTCTTGCCGCTAGCCAGCTTGGCCATAAGCCTGAATCGCTACTGGAGATCTGTGGGTGGCCAGCGCCTGCGTTTCCAACATATCACAACTGCATTTTCCAAGGCCGCCCGGATGAAGGATCTGGCCGCAGGGCACAACGAAGGCTGCAACTTTGAAGATGAAGATCGGTTCTCGCAGGCCCGCCGCCATGTGCATCAGGCCATTATGTATGGCTTTATATTGTGTTTCGCAGCGACCGGCACTGCCACGGTGATGCATTATGTCTTTGCGATGCCCGCACCTTACCCATTGTTTTCCCTTCCAAAACTTCTGGGCCTTTCAGGCGGCGTGTTACTGACAGTCGGCTGTGGCGCTATGGGGGTGCTGAAACTTCGGGCCGACCGTAATTTGGGTGATCCTGGTGCCTGGGGCGGTGACATGGGCTTTATTCTGTTGCTTGGCTTTGTCGGTTTTAGTGGCCTGCTGCTCTATGTTCTTGGGTCCACAACCGCAATGCCCACGCTTTTAGCCCTTCATTTAGGAGCGGTGTTGACGTTCTTTTTGCTGACGCCGTTCACCAAAATGGCGCATGGGTTTTATCGGCTGGCGGCATTGATCAAGGATGCTCAGTAATCTAGGGCGCGTCCCAAAATCGGTTCTTGCCAGTATTTTTAGAACGCGACGGTACGGCGTTCGGCAATCCAGAATGCACACATGTAAACCCGCTTAAGTCTGCAGCTTTTCGGCGGAATTTGTGGTGACAAAGAGCCGCAAGCCACAATGCAATGACGGAGTTTAGATGCAGGCCAGCAGATCCCATAGTTGCTTAGATCTGGAGAGAAATACCTTTTGTAGGAGCGTGGTCAGGTCAATTTGGGCGCTTGTTCTGTATGCACAATCTTAGTACTCCGGTTTTTGAATAGAGTGGCAAATGATATATCATAACAGTTCATGATTGGCGGAGCCAAGTAAAATGAAACTCAAGCAATCGACAGGCAGTATTGCATGGCACTTCGGGCCAAGTTGGCCAGGCAAACGCCGCGGTGCCAAGACGCATCCTGGGTTCCCCTGTCAGCGGCCCGGGAACTAAAGAAACGGCCGGACGCAAGCGGTTAGCGGATCTCCATACCAAACACGGTCAGTTCACTAAGGAGAGGCGAGGCGGCGGGCTCAAGTAGGGCGAGAGATTAGTTTCGAGCTCCGTAATATTGAGGCGGAGGTGACAGCGGCGGGACATTTGGCCAAAGATTGGCGCAAGATGTTTCGGTGGCCGCGGTCCGTGGGGCGTAGGCATCGGCCCTATTTTATGTCGTGTGCAGCGAGTAGATATTAGACCGTTTACTTTTTCCGTTCTTGTCATGAACGACGTTGAGCGGACCTTGGCGCGACTTGCGTTTAACTGCGACTTTCAGCCCATTATGATGAAAAACTCCTCTGCCGGAAAAACGCCACCTCGATTTAGAACAGGTGTTTTGTGGATGGGCGTCTGGTAAACAACATTCTCAAAATGCGGTGCCCGCGGGACGGTGTTCCGCTGAAATGCATTCAATTGGCCGAACACCGAGTTTTTCAACAGAATAAGCCCATTTAAGACCTTGGTGCGCGGTGCAGCATCCGGCACTAAAGCCTCAATGTGATGGAGTGGATGCCCCTGCCTCGCAGCTATGCGTTTTAAGCATTGGATGGCAAACAACTTGCAGAGCCCCTTTTCTCCGCTTCGACTTTGCAGTCCAGCGTCCGCACCTGTTTTCTAGCTCATATTTGGACCCATGGTGTTGACGTCAGGCAGTTTGACCATAGGTATCGTCGCGCCAAACCATGCCTTGGGCGGATAGAATGCGTTGAACGCGACCAGGATAATCGGTCACGATGCCATCAACGCCGACATCTATCATACGTTGGATCTCTGCGGGATCATTCACTGTCCAAACAGAAACCAGTAATCCCAATTGATGGGCTTCAGCGACCAAATCTTGTGTGACATCAGCCACGTAGGGGCACCACATCTGACCTCCAGCACGCGCCACAGCTTGGGGCAAAGACATTTGGAATGCACCGAAGTCAGGACACACCAATGCAGGATCCTTTGTATCGGATCCCTGAAAATTGGATGGCATTATAGAAAGATAGGAGGTTGGCATTTCCGGTGCCAAACGCCGACATTCTGACAAGAGATCCCAATCAAAACTGTGCAAAACTGTGCGTGCTTCCAATTTGCGAGCACGCACTTGGCTTACAACTTTCGCGACCAGCTCTACCCGTTCCTGAACTGGGGATTTTGCATCGATATCCGATTTGAATTCCAGCATAAGGGACAGATTTTTACGCTCTGGAAGATTGGCGAAATCAAGCAGTTCCTCGAGGCTAGGTATACGCACATCATTTAGAAAAGCCTGATCCGGAAACCGTTGTCCATAGGTTGAACGGCCGTCGAGCCCGCCGACATCCAGAGTCTGCAATTCGCGCAACGTAAGTTCAGCAATGCGGGGGCCCGGCTCTGCGATCCAGCTCCCTTTCTGGTCTCGTGTGAATGATGCATCCAGTCGACTATTATGAGCAATCACAGGCACACGGTCGCGCGTCATGACTACGTCAAACTCCAGTGCGTCCACACCAATATCAAGCGTGAAAGCAAACCCCGGCATAGTATTCTCGGGCATAACACCGCGTGAACCACGGTGCCCAATCAACCGGACCTGATTGTTTCCCCCGCGAAATGCATCGAGCTGTGGAAACAGTGTCATGCTCCGATCCGTTTTCCTGTCTGGATGTCAAATATATGCAAATTCTGCGCCTGAACAGAAAAGCACATTACAGTGCCCGCGCTAGCGGAAACATGTCCCGGCAAGCTGGCGACGATATCACAGTCTGTGCCCTCTAGGACACCGTGTAGTAATGTGTTTGCGCCCAACTGTTCAAACAATTGCACTGTCACGCGGATCGGGCCAATGCCGTCCGACACGAGATGCTCGGGGCGAATTCCCAAAGTCACCTTTCCGAGATCATTGCCTCCCTCAAGGTATGCTCCATTGGGCAGTTTCAGCTGGTTTTCGCTCGCTTCAACTGTGATCAGGTTCATGGCCGGACTGCCTATGAAGCCAGCAACAAACACTGTCGCGGGACGGTCATACAACTCAATTGGGGTGCCAAGCTGTTCCACATATCCGCCGTTTAGCACCATCAACCGATCGCCTAGCGTCATCGCTTCGACCTGATCGTGGGTGACATAAATCGAGGTCACGCCCAGTTTCTGCTGTAACTTGCGAATTTCCAACCGCATCTGGACACGCAGCTTGGCGTCAAGGTTGGACAGAGGTTCGTCAAACAAGAACACCTGAGGATCACGCACAATCGCACGCCCCATTGCCACACGTTGACGTTGACCACCGGATAGTTGGCGCGGTTTGCGATCCAGATATGGGCGCAACTCGAGAATGTCGGCTGCTTCCTCGACCCGACGGTTGATTTCGCCCTTGTCAATTTTGCGAATTTTCAGACCATAAGCCATGTTTTCACGCACCGACATATGTGGGTAAAGCGCGTAATTTTGAAACACCATTGCGATGTCTCGATCCGCCGGTTCCAACTTGTTGACCATTCGGTCACCAATTGAAACTTCACCTGAAGTGACCGTTTCTAAACCCGCGATCATACGCAGAAGCGTGGATTTCCCGCAGCCCGAAGGCCCAACGATGACGAGAAACTCACCGTCTTGAATGTCAGCTGCTACGTGGTGGAGTACCTCTGTATCGCCATAGGCTTTGACAAGGTCTTTGAGCGTGATGGTTGCCATGTGTATCTGCCTATTTATCTGTCTCAGTCAGCCCTTGCACGAAGAGCCTTTGCATTGCGACCACCACGAATACTGGCGGGATCATTGCCAGCAGCGCAGTCATCATGATGATATTCCATTTGGGGGATTGCTCGGCTGCTTCCAGCATCTGCTTTATACTCACGACGATCGTGGTCATGTCGCTGTCAGTCGTGATCAGCAGAGGCCAGAGATATTGGTTCCAGCCATAGATGAAGAGGATCACAAACAGCGCCGCAATATTAGTGCGCGACAACGGGATCAGAATGTCCCAAAAGAACCGCATTGGGCCAGCGCCATCAATGCGCGCGCTTTCCAGCATTTCGTCTGGGATCGTCAAAAACACCTGCCTGAACATAAACGTCGCCGTAGCCGAGGCGATCAATGGGATCGACAGGCCCCAATAACTGTTGAGCATACCCAGGTTGGCCACGACTTCAAAAGTCGGCAAGATCCTCACCTCTACAGGCAACATCAGGGTGATGAAGATCATCCAGAAGAAGCCCATACGAAACGGAAACTTGAAATACACAATCGCAAAGGCCGAAATCAGAGAGATAGATATTTTCCCAAACGCGATCATCAACGCCATGGTCATCGAATTCAACAACATGCGCCAAACCGGCGCACCGGCGGAGCTCGACAACCCGGTTCCAAATAGAGTTTCTTTGAAGTTTTCTATGAAATGGCTACCCGGTAGCAGCGGGATGGGAACCTGCGTCATACGCACCGCGTCGTGGGTGCTGGCCACAAAGGTGATCCAGATCGGCAGGGCCACAATGACCACACCCAAAATGAGCACCAGATGTGAAATCACACCAAGGATGGGACGATTTTCAACCATCAGTATTCCACCTTTCTTTCGACATAGCGGAATTGAACCACCGTCATGGTGATCACCAGGAACATAAGGATGACCGACTGCGCGGCTGATCCGCCCAGATCAAGACCGATAAACCCATCATTGAAGACCTTGTAGACAAGAATGGTGGTCGAGTTCGCCGGACCACCCTGCGTTACCGCGTGAATGATGCCAAAGGTGTCAAAGAACGCGTAGACGGCATTGATCACCAGCAGAAAGAACGTTGTGGGTGAGATTAACGGAAAGATAAAATCCTTAAACCGACGCATCGGGCCGGCACCGTCAATAGCGGCAGCTTCAATCACCGACCGCGGGATCGACTGCATGGCGGCCAGGTAAAACAGGAAATTATAGGCAATTTGCTTCCACGCTGCGGCAATTATCACCAGCATCATCGCCTGGGTCCCGTTCAAGTAGTGGTTCCAATCAATGCCGACCATGTCCAGCATATATGGGAAGATGCCCAAGGTTGGATTGAACATGAACACCCAAAGTGCCCCCGCCAACACCGGAGCCACGGCATAGGGCCAGATCAACAACGTTCGATACGCTGTTGCACCGCGCACAACGCGATCGGCAAAAGCTGCGAGGATCAATGCCGCGCCCATCGACAACACAGCGACACAGGCCGAAAACACAATCGTGCGCCAGAAGGTATCGAAATATTGATCATCATCCCAAAGCACCTGATAGTTTTCAAACCAGACAAATTCGGACGACAGCCCAAAGGCATCCTCGATCAGAAACGATTGATAGACAGCCTGGCTGGCGGGCCAGATGAAGAAGATGACCGTGATCAGGATCTGCGGCGCCACCAAAAGGTAGGGCAAGGCAGAAGCCGGAAAATGGACGCGTTTAAGCATGGGCGCCTCAGATAAGAAAATGGGGGGAGTCCGAAAACGGAAAGAACGCCCGGCAGTTTCAAAGGAACTGCCGGGCGCAGGAAGGAGAGGCGCTTAGTTTGCTGAGCGCTCGAACTTGCGCAACAACGTGTTGCCACGCTCAACTGCTTTGTCCATTGCATCCTGAGCAGATTGATCGCCTGCCCACAGGCCTTCAAGCTCCTCGTTGATTACATCGCGCACTTGCACGAAGTTACCAAAACGAATGCCGCGAGAATTTGGCGTAGGTACATTCAAGCTGAGTTGCTTGATGGCTGTATCGGTGCCTGGGTTGCTGTCGTAGAACCCCTGCTCTTTGGACAACTCATATGCAGCTGTCGTGATTGGCACATAGCCGGTTTCCTGATGCCACCACGCCTGTACTTCTGCTGAAGACAGATAGGTCATGAAACGTGCCAAGCCTTTGTACTCTTCGCTTTCGTGACCAGCCAGCACCCACAAAGTTGCCCCACCAATGATGGAGTTCTGCGGATCAGAAGCAACACTGGTATCCAGTGGCAGCATGGTTTGACCAAACTCAAAACCAGCCTGAGTTTTGATCGAACCATAGTAAGCCGACGAGTTCATCCACATGCCGCATTCACCGCTGGTGAACATTGGCAGGCTGTCGCCACGACGGCCGCCGTATTTGAACAGATTGTCTTTGGACATAGCTGCGATGTCATCGAGACGCTCAACAACTTGGTCGTTGTTGAAAGTGAATTCAGTGTCGAATCCAGCAAAACCGTTTTCTTTGGTGCCCATCGCGATGTTGTGCCAGGACGAGAAGTTCTCAACCATGACCCAAGACTGCCAGCCAAAGCTAACACCGCAATCCATACCATTGTCGACTAGTGCCTGGGATACAGTTTTTACGTCATCCCAAGTCACTGGCGCTTCTACACCGGCTGCTTTCAACGCGTCAGCATTGTACCACATTACAGGGGTTGAGCTGTTGAATGGCATCGACAGCAATTCGCCGTCGGGTGTTTGGTAATATGAAATCACCGCTGGCAGGAAGTCCGATTTGTCAAACGGTTCGCCTGCGTCTTTCATCATTTGCTCAACAGGATAGATCGCGCCCTTGGCAGCCATCATGGTGGCAGTGCCAACTTCAAAAACCTGAACCAAATGCGGATGCTCTTTGGCGCGGAATGCAGCCACTGCTGCAGTCATCGTTTCAGTGTAGTTACCCTTGTACGTCGGCACAACTTTGTACTCGGACTGGCTAGCGTTGAAATCCGCTGCAATTTTGTCCACCCGCTCACCGTTGGCACCACCCATTGCGTGCCACCACTGAACTTCGGTTTCGGCGAATGCAGCGCCCGCGAACATGCTGAGCAGTGCGGCACTTGCCACGGTTGATTTGGTGAAAGCCATGTCTCTCTCCCTGAAAGAAATTTTATCTGTGGCGGCAGCATTCGTCATGACAAAAGATAATTCAAGTGAAATAATTGTAACACAAATATAACATTGTATTATACTGTGCGGTCAGGAACTGTAGTTCTCCAACTCTGTAAGGGCGGCTAAGACATTGAAATTCAAGATACGACAACTCGAAGCCTTTCGCGCAGTTTCGGAGCGCGGTAGCATCACCAATGCGGCGGCTGTTTTGGGCGTTTCTCAGCCCGCGGTCAGTCGATTGATGTCGGATTTTTCTCAAGCGGTGGGCTTTGAACTCTTTCACCGTCGGCGCGGGATGCTCGAACCCACCAGTGATTCTCGCTACCTTCTGAGCGAGGTGAACCGTATTCTGGACAGTCTTGAACATTTGGATGACTTGCGCCGTGATATCGTCGAGCGCAAAGGTGGCCACATCCGTGTGGCTTGTCTTCCAGGCTTTGCCACAAGTCATTTGCCACGTGTTTTGGTTAAGTTCCTAAATGAAAAACCTGGCGTAACAGTAACATTGGAACCTGATCGTCCAGAGCGTATTCTCGAATGGATCATAGGCGAGCAGTACGACTGCGGGTTAACCGACGGATTTAATGGTCACCCAGCCATCCATAGCCAGGATCTCTATTTACGAACAGTATGCATTTTGCCTCCCGGGCACCCGCTCAAGGGTAAAGACCACATCTCACCACGTGATCTTGCAAGTGAAAAAATAATACACACCCGTCGCGACAGCCGCTTCTTCCATCGTCTTTCGCGGGCATTTTCAGAAGAAAAAGTGGAAATAAACAGCTTGGTCGAAGTAAGGCAGTTTACCACGGCATGTACTATGGTGGCCGAAGGAATGGGCGCTTCGATCGTCAGCGCCTTGGATGCTGAGGAATACCGCAAAAGCGGCATTATTGTGCGTCCATTTCTTCCGAACATCCACCACCGGCTGTCGATTCTGCGGCCATCCAGTGGCGCTAAATCACCAGTTGTACTTGATTTTATCGATACATTTATCCAAAGTTTACGCCCTTATATCGTGGTAGGGCCAACCACCACCACAGACAGTTAAACAGAAAATGACGTTCAGAACTCTACTGCGGCCCAAGCACGAATTGTAGCCCAAACAGCTCGCCCTCTGTCTGTCGCAAGATAGTGTGGACAATGAACCGGAGCATAAGGGCAGGATGCCGGTAAACTTGACGCCACGGACCATATGGGACTGCTTGGCGCATTCACCAGCCGCCCTGATAAGCCGTTTGTACTCGTCATCCGTGACTGTCTGTCGGGGCGTGTCCACGGTCTTTTGCCTTGGCATCTGCGCCGGAATGGGTTCCATGGCGGGTCGCCATCGGGTACGTCGCCTTATGCAGGTCATAGGGCTAAAAGCCATCCACAAAGACCCCAATACCGGCAAGAAACACCTATAGCACCCTATCTATCCGTATCTTCTGAGAAAGCTGCCGATCACGCGCCCGAACCTGGTTTGGTGCAGCGATATTACCTGTATTCCTGTACGACACGGCTTTCTCTATCTGGTCGCAATTATGGACTGTCCACGCGGAGAGTGTTGGCGTGGCGGTTGTTCAACACACTGGATGCCCGCTTCTGTGTCGAGACGCTGAAACACGTCTTATCAAGTTTACCCATTTTTGGCCCATTGGCGGCTTTGTTGCACAAATAGGTTGATGGGATTCATTTCCTGAATCCAGGATGATAGCTGTTGTTCATGAGTTGCTGGACCCCCACGAATTATAAAACCAATAACTGGTCTGATTACAACCAAGCCCTGAAACGACGCGGTTCGCTATCGATCTGGTTTGACGCTGA
>MAAY01000021.1:29678-56232 GCA_002162795.1 Rhodobacterales bacterium 56_14_T64 | reverse complement strand
TTACCGCCTGGGGTGTTGAGATTGCCCGCGAGGTTGGTCTGACCTTGATCGGCCGTATGCGGGGGCAGCGGTTTGTGTGTTTGGCGGGTGAGGAGAGGTTGGAGCGGGATGTAGACCCTGCGACCGTGGTAGTTGAGGATAAGAAACATCGAAGGAAGAGCGCGGGGTGATTTGCTTAGGGCAGCTCCTGACCCTGGGTGGGTGCAAAGCGCCCTCCCGTGGGGAGGGTCGGGCGCTGCCCGGCGGTGCCGCCGGGTGAAGGACACAGCGGTGAATTTGAAGCAAAGTGATGATAAGTTTGAGGCGGGCAGATGACTAGCAATCCGAAAGCGGCGGAAATTGAATTTGCATCTATGCAAGAGATGCAAGCCTTGGTTGCGAAACTGCGCCAACGTGGTTTGCGTAGTCCACGTGACCAGTGGGTGATTGAAGCCTGCAGTGTTTCCTTTTTCTCTGTTCCTATATTGCTAGCGCTGAGTGGCAGCATTGATCGTATCGCCTTGGTCGCCTTTTTTATTGGCTACTTGTATTTGCGGTGGTTCGATAGAGTTGCAAAGCCGGTGCTGCAACGGAAATTTGCCCCAAAGGAATTGCTTCCTGATGGGCTGCCTATGAAGGTGCGTGTTAGTTCCGGTGGTCTACGCATTGAACATGGAGAAAATAGAGCTGAGTATTCATGGTCTTGTGTCGCGATCAACAAGGTAACGGATTTAGGCTATATTTTTCGGATAGAGCCTGAGCGCGCGCTGGCCCTTCCTTTCGATAAACTTCCTCCTGACTGGAATGCTGATCGATTGATTGCAGAAATTGAGACGTGGACGACGAGGAATATTGCATGACCAAGCTCCTCGGTATAATCCTCGCCGGAGGACAGGCTACCCGCATGGGCGGCGGGGACAAAGGCATGCTGCGCCTCGGCGGTCAAACCCTGCTGACCCGCGTGATCGAACGACTGGAGCCACAGGTCGCTGGCATGGCGTTAAACGCCAATGGTGACTCGATGCGCTTTGCTGAATTCGGCCTGCCAGTACTCCCCGACAGCATCGACGGCTACGCTGGACCACTGGCCGGAGTGCTGGCCGGGCTGGATTTTGCCGCCGAACAGGGCGCCGAACATATAGTCACCGCCGCAGCCGACACGCCATTCTTCCCCCAAGATCTGGTCGAGGTGCTGCAACTTGCCGCCAAGCTGGAAGGCACCAATATCGCCCTTGCTGCAACTCCGGATCCTGAACGCGGCACCCTGCGGCAGCCAACCTTTGGTCTCTGGCCCGTGGTGCTGCGCGAGGATCTTCGCGCGGCCCTGAACGACGGAGTGCGCAAAGTGGTGCAATGGACCAGCCGCCACAATGCGGCAGATGCCATGTTTCCCAACTGGGACTATGATCCTTTCTTTAATATCAACCGCCCCGGGGACCTGCAAAAGGCCGAGGCAATGCTGGCAGAGCACTCATGAAAATATACGGCATCACCGGCTGGAAGAATTGCGGCAAGACCGGGTTGATGGAACGGCTGGTAAACCATTTCACAATGCACGGCCTGACAGTCTCGACGATTAAACACGCACATCACTCGACGGATGTGGATCAACCCGGCACCGATAGTCATAGGCATCGACAGGCAGGTGCCTCCGAAGTGATCCTGGCCTCGCGCCACCGGGTGGCCGTCATGCAGGAGCTGCGCGGAGCTGAGGAGCCGCCGCTGGCCGACCTTTTGGCGCGGCTGGCTCCGGTCGATCTGGTGCTGGTCGAGGGCTATAAACGCGAAGACCATCCCAAGATCGAGGCGCATCGTGCGGTGGCAGGTCAGTCATTGATCGCCCCCAACGACAGCTCTATCCACGCAGTGGCCAGCGATACGCCGCTGGACTTGGATCGCCCGGTGTTTGATCTGGACGATACAGCAGCGATCGCGGCGTTTATCTTGACCGAGTTGGAACTCAGCAACGAGACCCCGGAATGATCAAACCACCTCCCCTGCGCAACGACTGTTTCGCGCTGCCAGCTGGAACGCACTGGACGCCAGTGGACGAAGCCCTGGCAGCCCTGCGCGACCGGCTGCAACCCGTCACAGCCGAGGAAATCCTACCCCTGGATCTGGCGTTAGGGCGGGTGTTGGCCGCGGATGTTTCCGCGCAGCGCTCAAACCCGCCGCTGCCAAATACAGCCGTGGATGGTTATGGTTTTGCCGGACCGATACCCGACGGGGCACAAGCCCTGCCTTTGGTTCAAGGACGTTCAGCCGCGGGCATTCCGTTTGACGGAACGGTGCCTGCAGGGTTGGCAATCCGGGTGCTGACCGGTGCTGCTCTGCCCACGGGTGTCGATACCGTGATCCTGGAAGAGGATGTGACCTGCGATGGCAGCCAGATTGCCTTTCATGGACCGCTGAAGAAAGGCGCTAACGCCCGTCGTGCGGGTGAGGACGTTGCCGAGAAGGACGTCATACTGCGGCAGGGCCGGGTGGTGACCCCCGCTGATCTGGCTCTGGCTGCTGCGACAGGGGTATCAGAACTGTCCGTTCGTCAGCAGTTGCGGGTTGGTATTCTGTCCACCGGCGACGAGCTGGTCGAGGCGGGGCAACCCGCAGGCAACGGCCAGATCTATGATGCCAATCGGCCAATGCTGCGGGCACTGCTGCTCCAGATGGGTTTTGACGCCGTGGATCTGGGCCGGGTGGGTGACGACCGAGATGCCCTGGAGGTACGGTTGGACAGCGCTGCTACGGAGGTCGACGTTATCCTGACCAGCGGCGGTGCCTCTGCAGGCGACGAGGATCACGTCTCGGCGCTGCTGCAAGAGAAGGGCGCAATTCAGCACTGGCGTATTGCACTGAAACCTGGCCGCCCACTGGCGCTGGGAATGTGGCAAGGCACTCCGGTGTTTGGTCTGCCCGGTAATCCAGTTGCGGCGCTGGTCTGTACTCTGATTTTTGCGCGCCCGGCACTGGGGCTGATGGCTGGGGCTGGCTGGTCCGAGCCTCAAGGCTTTTTGGTGCCTGCTGGGTTTGAGAAACGTAAAAAGTCGGGACGGCGGGAATATTTGCGCGCACGCGTCCGGCAGGGGCGTGTCGAGGTCTTTGCCTCCGAGGGCTCGGGCAGGATCAGCGGTCTCAGCTGGGCCGAAGGGCTGGTCGAAATCAACGACGCGGCCATTCATATCAAAGCCGGCGACATGGTGCGGTTCATTCCGTACAGCAGTTTTGCTCTGTAACCCACGGCTCCCGCCCGTCATTGGGCCTTTAGCCCGCTTCCCGTTGGGCCTGGCGCCGCGCTATGCGCGCCGCGGTTCTCTGTTGAAAGACCTTGGGGGATTACTGGGGTAGTCCACTAGTGTGCCGGACAGCGTGAAAATCACTCAACCCTGCTCTTCTTTTTGTTAAAAATACCTCCGCCGGAGGCCGCCGCGCAAAGCGCGGCGTCAGGCCCAACCAGAGCGGCGCATTTTTGATGGGTTTGCGATGGACGGGAGGGCCTGGTTGCTTGCTAGTCGAAGGTGCCAGCCACTCGTCCCAGTAGCATGAAGGCGCGTGCTGTGCGGGTTTCGCCAAGGGCGGAGATCTCGGTGTCCGAGGCCTCACTTTCGAACTCTGCGAACATCTGGTCAAACCGGCGCAGGAAATGATGCGCAGCGTCGCGAAAGATCGGGTCTTGTTTCATACGTGCAGAGGTCAGTGCCAGTGAGGTGCGGTCGCGAACGCCGCCAAGGGCCGCCACTGGGCGCCCACGGGCCCCTTGGGCAAACTGCCGCCAGATCTCGGGGCGGGCCATGTCGGGGCGCAGGTCGTCCATGTAAATGCCGTCCTGGCTGAGCAGGGTCAGCACATCCTGTGCGGCCTGGATCACCTGGGCCGCCTTGCGGTCCTGCAGTGCCTGACGCAGGGCGGCAAAGCCTTCCTCGTCATCAGCGGTCTCTGGGAAATTGAGCGCTCGGATGAAGTTGGTCATCGACAGCGATGGGGCAATGTCTTCGGCTGTGGTTCCCAACGCCAGCAACCCCTGATCCTCAGCGGGCTTTTCTGCGACAGCAGCCGGAATAGCAGGCCGCGGAGTGTCGCGGCGACTAGAGTGAAAAGTGGCCAGAGTGGTTTCGGTTTTACGGGTGGCCTCGGCAATTTCGTCCAGCTTTTTAGTGACCGACGGCTCGCTGCCCGCCGTGCTCTGCTGCTGTTGCAGCACATAGGCGCTGCGTAGCCCGTCGATCGCCGCATGCAGGCGCTGGCTCTCGTCGCGCATGACTTTGCTGGAGCGGATCGCCGTTGCAGCCACCCAGACCATCACCACTGGCATCAGGACCATCAGCACTGCCATCAGCTGATACAGTCCAGCAAGGTCCATCGCCTCTCCGGATTGGTAAAAACAGAACCAGCCAGCCCCCAGGACCCAGGTGATGCTGAGCACCAACGCCACGATTTCGACGCGAGTTATAGCGTCGCCGCGCGGCGGATCATACAGCCCTGTGGAGGGGCTGTGATGAAGGTCTTGCTCTGAGAGGGGTCCGGTCATATGGGCGGCGCTCGGGTTCAGGAGAGGGGATCAGGAATAGACGATCTTCAGCACTTCGTAAGCGCGCTGGCCACCGGGGGTGCGCACTTCTACGCTGTCACCTTCTTCTTTGCCGATCAAGGCGCGGCCAATCGGCGATTTGATGTTCAACATCCCGCGTTCCACATCGGCCTCGTATTCGCCGACGATTTGCCAGGTCTTCTCTTCGTCGGTGTCTTCGTCCACCAGCGTGACCTTGGCGCCAAATTTGATGGTGCCCGACAGTTTCGCTGGATTGATCACTTCAGCAAAGCTAATCACGCCTTCCAGCTCTTTGACGCGCCCCTCGATAAACGAGTGCTTTTCGCGGGCCGAGTGGTATTCGGCATTCTCGGAAAGATCGCCATGTTCGCGGGCCTCGGCAATGGCCTGGATGATCGCAGGGCGCTCGACGGTCTTCAGGTTTTTAAGTTCAGCTTCGATGGCGGCATAACCGCTCGGGGTCATCGGAATTTTATCCATGTGACTTGGTCCAGATATCTATAACAGTGCGTGTCAATTTAAAAAAAATCGGCGCCCCGATGCGGTCTGCATCGAGGCGTCAAGTTGAGTTGACAATTATCTGACCCAAACTGCTCCCTAAATGCAAGGGGCAGGGACAAACTGTTGGCAGTCAAATCCCTTTGCGGGGCGAGTTTAGCGTAAAACTGCTCATTTAAGGCGCTTCTGGCGTGTCGTACTGCACCAGTTCAAATTCAATTTTGTCATTGTCATGAAAATAGAACCGCCGTCCGGGTTCGTAATCTCCGTGGTTGCTGGTTTTGAAACCAGCCTTTATCACGGCCGCCTCGCAGGCATCTAGGTCGTTGACTATAAGAGCCACATGGTTCAGCCCACCGACGGTTGTATAGCTGGATCCCTTGGGGCTGGCGGGCTTTGCTGGTCGGTACAGCGCAAGATAACTGTTTTCCTCGCCGACGTGCACAGTGTAGCCACCATCGATACTGTCCCCGGACCAGCGGATGTGCCAGCCAAAGACCTCGCACATCCAGGCGGCGGTGGCCTTGGGGTCGGCGACGGTGAAATTGGCGTGTTCAAGTGTTGCGGGCATATTACTGGCTCCTTTGCGATGTTGTTTTGACTTGAGTCGGCCTACCGTAATTTCTAAACCTAACTTGAGGTCAAGGTAATTATTCAACCAGATTAGGAGGGCGCAATGGCTGCATCCAGTGGTGTTTCAATAGGCTATTTGGCGGACCGCACCGGTCTGGCAGTATCCGCGATTCGATATTACGAGGCGCAGGGGTTGATTACCCCCTGGCGCAACAACGGCGGCCAACGGCGGTTCTTCCGCGCTGATATACGTCGGCTCAGTTTCATCATGATCGCCCAGCAGATTGGTTTTTCTCTGCCCGAGATACGGGGCTTCCTTAAGGCGCTGCCCGGTGGGCGCACTCCGACGCCCGAGGATTGGGCGAAGATTTCCGAAGGCTTTCGTGACCACCTGGATCAGCGTATCGAGACCCTGCAGCAGTTGCGCAGCAATCTGGATGGCTGCATCGGTTGTGGTTGTCTTTCGTTGCCAAAATGCGCGTTGTACAACCCCAAAGACCGGGCCGCGCAAAATGGGCAGGGGCCCCGGTATCTGATGGGAGATCACGCCGAGACGGAAAATAACCCCTGAGTGACGAAATTTTGCGCGTTTTGGCTTCAAACACCTGTTCTAGTGGTCCGTAACGTAGAGTACGGATTGACCTTTGTAGTGGGTGACCGCTAATCAATCGCGAAACAAAGTTGCGCCCAGCGGGGCCGGTAGCGAAATATAGCCAAGGAGCAGCTCATGGCCGAGTTCGAACGCGAAGCGATGGAATATGATGTAGTGATCGTCGGGGCTGGCCCTGCCGGTCTGTCCGCCGCCATCCGACTGAAACAGCTGGACGCTGATCTGGACGTCGTGGTGCTGGAAAAAGGTTCTGAGGTTGGCGCGCATATCCTGTCCGGTGCGGTGCTGGACCCCTGCGGGTTGGATGCGCTGATCCCCGACTGGAAAGCCAAAGGCGCGCCGCTGACGGTGCCGGTCAAAGACGACAACTTCTTTATGCTGGGCGAGGCGGGCCAAGTCCGTATTCCCAACTTGCCGATGCCTCCGCTGATGAACAACCACGGCAACTATATCGTGTCGATGGGCAACGTCTGCCGCTGGATGGCCGAGCAAGCTGAAGAAATGGGTGTCGAGATCTTCCCCGGCATGGCCTGCTCCGAACTGGTGTTTGGCGACAACGGTGAAGTCAAAGGTGTCGTGGCTGGTGAGTTTGGCAAAAACGCCGACGGCACCCCTGGTCCAGGCTATGAGCCGGGCATGGAGTTGCACGGCAAATATGTCTTCCTTGGCGAAGGTGTGCGCGGTTCGCTGAGCAAAGAGGTGATCGCCAAATACGACCTGCAGTCGGGTCACGAGCCGCAGAAGTTCGGCCTGGGCATGAAAGAGATCTGGGAGATTGATCCCGCCAAGCACAAGGAAGGCTCGGTCACTCACACCATGGGCTGGCCTTTGGGTAGCAATGCCGGTGGCGGCTCGTTCATCTATCACCTGGACAACAATCAGGTCTACGTCGGCTTTGTGGTGCATCTCAACTACCGCAACCCCAACGTCTTTCCCTACATGGAATTCCAGCGTTTCAAACATCACCCGATGATCGCGGATCTTCTGAAGGGCGGAAAACGGGTTGCATACGGCGCCCGTGCGATCACCGAGGGCGGTTATCAGTCGATGCCCAAGATGGTGGCACCGGGTGTGGCGCTGCTGGGCTGTGCCGTTGGTATGGTCAACGTGCCGCGTATCAAGGGCAACCACAACGCCATGTTCTCGGGCAAGGCTGCAGCCGAGGCTGCCTTTGCCGCGATCAAGGCGGATCGCGCCGGTGATGAGCTGACCACCTATGAAATCGAAGTCCGTCAGGGTGTAATTGGCAAAGACCTGAAAAAGGTGCGCAACGTCAAGCCGTTGTGGTCCAAGTACGGTCTGGTGGCTTCTCTGATGCTGGGCGGCATGGACATGTGGACCAACACCCTGTTTGGCTTCTCGTTCTTTGGCACGGTCAAGCACGGCAAGAACGACGCGCTGGCCACCGAAGAGGCTAGCAAGCACAAGATGATCGACTATCCCAAGCCGGATGGGAAACTGTCGTTCGACCGTCTGACCAACGTCAGCTTTGCGATGACCAACCACGAGGAAAGCCAGCCCTGCCACCTGCAACTGGCCGATCCCGCCGTGCCAATTGGCGTCAACCTGCCCAAGTTCAACGAGCCGGCACAGCGTTACTGCCCGGCGGGCGTTTACGAGATCGTCGAAAAAGACGGCAAGCCCGAGTTCGTAGTGAATTTCCAGAATTGCGTCCACTGCAAGACCTGCGACATCAAGGATCCCAGCCAGAACATCACCTGGATCACCCCGCAGGGCGGCGACGGACCCAACTACCCGAACATGTGATCAAACTGCCCGGCAGCAATGCCGGGCAATTCCTGTTCTGCGGGCAGGACACGGCCCCAAAATTTACCACGATAAGCAAAAAACCGTGTATTGCCCCTCTGCGCTGATCGGCGCCATTGCGTCCTAAGCTCTGAACACCTAGCTTGGTGTAAAATCCAAGCAGCGAGGCATTCGATCCGGTGACTTTCCCTTTCCGACGCGCCGCAACGGCGGCTTTGGCCCTTTCCTTGACATTTGGTGCAGGGGCTCAGGCCACGGCACAGGAGCCTGCGGGCGCTTATCTGGCAGGCCGCGCCGCCACCTATGCCAATGATTTCGCAGCAGCAGCCGATTATTACACCCGGGCGCTGGTACGTGATCCGCAGAACGCGGTGTTGATGGAAAGTGTGGTCTTTGCCCAACTGGCACTGGGCGAGTTGCGACGCGCTCTGCCTGTGGCACAGCGCATGTGGGACGACAGTATCAACAGCCAAGTCGGCAATATGGTGATGCTGGGCGGGTTCAGTCAGGCGCAAGACTATCAGGCATTGCTGGACCGCGATTTGACCACGCAGGGCGTTGGCCCGCTGGTGGACGGTCTAACCACCGCCTGGGCCCATCTGGGCGCTGGCGATCTGACACAGGCGCTGGCACAGTTTGACAGCGTGGCCGAGGATGACGGGCTGCGGATGTTTGCGCTTTATCACCGCGCCCTGGCTCTGGCCTCGATCGGCGATTTTGAGGCGGCCGAGGCGATGTTTGCTGCCGACAATGGCAGGCTGACCAAGATCACCCGCCGGTCAGTGCTGGCACGGGTGCAGATCCTGTCGCAACTGGGTCGCAACGATCAGGCGATGGAGATTCTGAGTGATGCCTTTGGCACCCGGCTCGACCCCGGTCTGAGCAACATCGTTGACCATCTCAGTGCAGACAAAACGCTGCCCTTTACCCAAGCCGCCACAGTTACTGATGGTATCGCCGAGGTGTTCTATACCGTGGCCTCGGCCCTTAGCGGCGAAGCGGCAGATGATTATGTGTTGGTTTATGCCCGCATGGCGAGCAGGCTCAGCCCCACCCACGTGGACGCGGTGCTGCTTAGCGCTGAACTGCTGGATAGTTTGGGACGCTACGAGCTGGCTGTTGCCACCTACAAGCAGGTTCAACCGGGTCACCCCGATTATCACGCCGCTGAAATGGGTCGCGCCGAGGCGCTACGCCGCGCCGCCAAACCGGACGCCGCAATTGAGGTTCTGGACCAATTGACCCGTGAATTCTCGGATCAACCAACGGTCTATTCCGCGCTGGGGGATCTGCTGCGCCAGCAAGAAGACTATGCCAAGGCTGTTACGGCCTACGACACAGCAGTGTCGTTGATGGAACAGAACGACGTGGCAAGCTGGTTCCTGCTCTATGCCCGCGGCATCAGCCTGGAGCGTCTGCATCAATGGGACCGCGCCGAGGCCGATTTCCGTGCCGCACTGGAGCTGAACCCGAACCGCCCCGAGGTGCTGAACTATCTGGGCTACTCGCTGGTCGAAAAACAGATCAAGCTGGACGAAGCCCTGAGCATGATCGAACGCGCTGTCGCCGCGCGCCCCGACTCGGGCTATATCGTCGATTCTCTGGGCTGGGTGTTGTACCGCCTTGGCCGCTATGACGAGGCCGTCGCCCATATGGAGCAGGCGGTAGCGCTGATGCCGGTGGATGCAGTGGTCAACGACCACCTCGGCGACGTGTTCTGGGCTGTTGGTCGCTATCTCGAGGCCGAGTTCCAGTGGAAGCGAGCACTGTCCTTTGTTGATCCCGAAGACACTGACAGCGAGGCTGACCCCGACCGCATTCGCCGCAAGCTGGAAATTGGTCTGGACCGTGTCCTGACCGAAGAAGGCGCCGAACCGTTAAAGCTCGCCAATGACGGTTGAGGCTTTTGCCCCGGCCAAGATTAACCTGACATTGCATGTGACCGGCCAGCGCGACGACGGGTATCACCTGCTCGACTCGCTGGTGGTCTTTGCGGATATCGGCGATCGGATCTGGCTGTCTCCGGGTGATGCGCTGTCGCTGGACGTCTCAGGTGAGTTCGCCGAGGGGGTGCCGACGGATGATCGTAATCTGGTCTGGCAAGCTGCCGACGGGGTGGGGTGGACAGGACGGGTTCACTTAGAAAAAACACTCCCTCATGGTGCCGGAATTGGCGGTGGATCATCTGACACTGCTACTGTGTTGAAATCGCTGGCCGCGCAGGGATTTCCCACAGCAGATGGATTCCCGCTCTCGCTGGGGGCGGATGTCCCCGTATGCATGTCGGCACAGGCGTCGCGTATGCAGGGCATCGGCGAGAAGATCACCCCGGTTGCTTTGCCCAAACTGCCGGCCCTTTTGGTCAACCCCGGCGTCCAAGTGCCAACTGGCACCGTATTCTCGTCCATGGAAACGCGCGACAATCCACCGATGCCGTCCATCATTCCGGATTTCTCTACGCCCCAGGACTGTACAAATTGGCTGTCTGAGCAACGCAACGACTTGCAGACCTCCGCCATTGGCGCCGCGCCGCAGATCAAGCAAGTCTTGTCTGCATTAGACAGTACAAAAGACGTACAGCTGACCCGTATGTCAGGCTCGGGAGCAACCTGTTTTGCGCTCTACCCTACAGTGAAAGCAGCACATTTCGCTGCCAGTGAGATCGCCGATGGTTATCCAGACTGGTGGTGTGTCGCAACCGAGCTGAGTTAAGGCGCTAGGCCTGCGGCCCAAGACGGTTCAGCGTCAACAGCCATCTGGAGAGACATCAATGCCAAGACTGGCCAGCAGGTGATGTTGTTGCCCAGCGGATATCATCATGCCGGCATGGCTGCTCAGGGCGGGTAGATCCATCCCATGTAGGTCGCTGCCGCGCAGATCAGCTCCGGCAAAATTGGCATCCACCATTTCAATGTTTTGCAGGTCACAATCACGTAGAGCGGCATTTACCAGCCGAGATCCCTGAAAGCTAGAAAACGATAGGTCACAGCCCTCAAACTCGCATGAGGTCAGATCCAGCTTGTCGAACAGCGCATCGGTTACTTTGCAATTCTTGAAACGCGCCGCGCCAAAGTGCTTTCTACCCGCCGATTGCACAAACTTAGTGTTCTCAAATTGCACACCCCGCATCTGACAGTCTTCCAAAGACAGGCTAAAGGCCTGGCATCCGGTCACTTTGACCAGCGACATGTTGCATTTGCCAAAGCTGGCGCGCTCCAAATCGCAAAAGCGAAAACTGCTGCTGGTGCTGGTCGCACCCTCAAAGAACACGCAGCTGTCAAACCGGGCATCGCGCAGATTTGTGCCGACAAATTCACAGTTCAGGAACTTGCAGTTGCGCCAATGGCTCGCGGTCAGGGTGTCGCCCCTAATCTGGGTGTCGCGCACCAGGCAGTCCACAAAGATCAGCTCGTCCTCGCCTCCGATCCACTCAAAATCAAACCCCGAGAGATCTTTCCCCGAACACCCCGCATTGTGTTCAATCTCATCACGCAGGGCTGTGATCGCACTATCCGGGGGCACAGGGGAAATCTCCAAAGTAACAATATGATCCAAGACCTAACGGCTGGCTTGGCCTTTTGGCAAACAAATCAGATGACTCTGCCCGAGGCTTCTTCTTGTCTAAAATACCTCAGGGGTGAATTGACCCAGTCGGGTCAAGAGGGGGCGGCGCCCCCTAACACCTCTCAATTCAAACGCGCGACCACGTAATCCGCCAGATCATGCAGCATCTGCCGAATGGGATGCTCAGGCAGAACCCGCAACGCGTCTTTGGCTTTGTTGGCCCAGGCATAGGCATCGTCGCGCGTTGCCGATAGCGTATCATATTTATCCATCAGCTCTAACGCATGCTCCAGGTCGCCATCCACCTGACGCCCCTTCTCGATGGTCCGCTTCCAGAATTCGCGTTCTTCCTCGGTGGCCTGCGCCACTGCTTTGATCACCGGCAATGTCAGTTTGCGCTCGCGGAAATCATCGCCGACGTTCTTGCCAGTGGCCTTGGCATCGCCCTGATAGTCCAGCAAATCATCGGCGATTTGAAACGCAATCCCCAGCGCATCCCCATAATCGAACAGCGCTTTGACCTGTGCCTCGTCCGCATTGGCAATCACGCCACCCACTTCGGTCGCCGCCGAAAACAACGCCGCCGTCTTGCCGCGCACCACCTGCAAATAGATGTCCTCACCTGTTTTCAGGTCCTGCGCTGCAGTCATCTGCAACACTTCGCCTTCGGCAATGGTGGCCGAGGCGTTGGCGAGAATATCTAGCACGCGCAAGCTGCCGGTCTCGACCATCAATTGGAAACTGCGCGAGAATAGATAGTCGCCGACCAGAACCGATGATTTGTTGTCCCACAGCAGGTTGGCGGTGGGACGACCACGGCGCTGGCCGCTTTCATCAACCACATCGTCATGTAGTAGGGTGGCAGTGTGAATGAACTCAACCGTGGCGGCCAGTTTCAGGTGGTGCTCGCCGTCATAGCCGCACATCTTGGCTGCTGCCAATGTCAGCATGGGGCGCAAACGTTTGCCGCCGGCCCCGACCAGATGCGCGGTGACCTCTGGGATGCGCGGTGCGTGTTTTGACGCCATTCGGGTCTGGATCAGCGTGTTCACCGCCTCCATTTCACCACTCAGGGTCGCCGCTAATAGTTCATGCGGCTTTTGCGCCATGCTTTGGTTCATCACATTCCCGATTGCAAGGCTCGACATCCAGCCGCCCTTGCCCTTAGATCCCATCTTATGAAGGAACTTTTACGCAGCACCGACCCGACCATCATGGCCTTTGCCACCGCCCTTCTTGAGGGAGAGGATATAGACTGCTTTCAGGTCGACGTAAATATGAGCATTCTGGAAGGTGGCATCGGAATTTTTCCGCGCCGCCTGTTGGTGCGCGTTGATGATCTTGCCGCCGCCGAAGTGGTTATGCGCGACAATGAAATCCCCCTGGGCAGATGAGTGAATTTGAAGACAGTGCACTGACCTGCAATGATTTTCTGGGTGGCAAGGTGCGCCTTTGGCAACCCAAGGGCGGTTATCGTGCCGGGGTGGACCCGGTGCTGCTGGCCGCCAGCGTGCCAGCACAGGCGGGCCAGCGAGTGCTTGAACTGGGTTGCGGCGCCGGGCAGGTGTTACTCTGTCTTGGCGCTCGGGTGCCGCGGCTGCAGATGGTCGGGGTCGAGCTGCAATCAGGTTATGCAGAACTGGCACAACGAAACAGTGTTGAAAACGATATAGAGCTGGAAGTGGTGCCCGCCGACCTGACCGGGTTGCCCGAGGATCTACGCCAGCGTCAGTTTGATCATGTGTTGGCCAATCCGCCTTATTACTCTCGCGGCGCGCACAGTCCGGCTACCGATGCCGGACGGGCCACGGCCCTGGGTGAGCAGACTCCGCTGGCGCTGTGGATTGAGGTGGCGGCCAAGCGATTGGCACCGCAGGGCGTGCTGCACATGATCCAGCGGATGGACCGATTGCCGGAAATGCTGATCGCCTGTGATGGCCGTCTGGGCTCAATTGAGGTGCTGCCGCTGGCGGCGCGGGTGGGACGGGCACCAGAGCTGTTGATCCTGCGGGCCCGCAAATCCGGTCGGGCGGCGTTCCGCCTGCATGCGCCTTTGATCTTGCACCAAGGTGAGCGGCACGAAGTGGATGGCGATAGTTACCAACCCTGGGTAGCCGCCATCTTGCGCAAGGGCAAAGCACTGGATTGGCCGGGCTCCCGGTAGTGTTGCGCGCGGTTCCGCCGCTTGAGTTGTGATCGCCGGCAGAATCTAGCCGAAAGTGACAGTATCATGACAAATGGATGCGTCTGCGGCGTGACAGATCCAGATTCATGTGGTCCACTCATCTGGCAAACTTAGCTTTTAAGGAGGATTGCCATGAGCCTCAGCTCGCATCTGGTTGAACTGAAAAAGAAGCACGATCACCTGAGTAATGAAGTGGAAGTTGCGCAACGCGCACCTAGCACGGACGGGTTGCAAATCGCCGAGATGAAAAAGCAGAAGCTGAAACTCAAGGAAGAGATAGAGCGCCTATCGCATGTCGAACTGACCTGACGTAATGCGGGCAGGGGCCGGCAGGCCCCGCCCAACACGTACAGGCGAAACTGTTAGCCTTTATCCGTCGCGCTGGATGCTTCGCGTCGGGACGAGGAGGCGCTGGCCCGCGCTGCAATTACAGCGCCCAGGGTGATCAGCCCGGCTGCCAGAGCCAGCCCCCAGGACGGCGCCGCAATTCCAGCAATGACCAAAACCAATGTCGACAGCAGTGGCGCGCTGTAAGAACTGGTGCCCAACATTTGAATGTCGCCCTGTTTGACGCCAATATCCCAAACATAGAACGCCAGCCCCACTGGCCCCAGCCCCAACAATAGGGTCGAGGTCCAGCCCAAGGCCCCCACTGGCCAGACGGTCTCTTCAAGCGCGAAGTGCAGCCCCCAGGATGCTGCAGCCGTGGCCACGCAGAACACCGCAACCGAACTGGTCGGGGCCGATCCCACCAGCCTTGAAATCACCGAATACCCGGCCCAGGTCAGTGCGCAAAGCAGGGCCAGCCCATAACCGGGCAGGTATTGCATCTGAAACCCGCTGCCGCCGCCGACAATGATGGTTGCAGCCCCGGCAAAACCCAGCCCAGCCCCAATCAGGTGGCCGCGCCTTAACTGCTCGCCGGGCAGCAGGCCAGAAAACAGAACAATCAGCAGCGGCCACAGATAGGCAATCAGGCCGGCCTCGGCAGCAGGGGCCAGCCGCAGCGCCGAGAAATACAGCGCGTGATAGCCAAACAGTCCAACAGTGCCAAAGGCGTAAACCTTCCACGTGACGCGGCGTAACTGACCCAGTTGGCCACTAGCTGCGGTCCAGATCAGCCCCAAGGTGCCACCGATGCTGAAACAGATCGCGTTCAGCAGTAGGGGTGGGGTGGGTGCCGAACCGACGGTCAACAGCGCCAGCAGCGACCACAGCAAGACTGCAACGAAACCAATGGCGGTGGCTCTGGATCTTGTCATGCGGGGGCGATGTCCTCGATTGGGATAATGGTAAATTCATTTGAGATATGCGCGGTTTTTTCGATCTCGCTCAGAAACCAATCGCGGAACGCTGCGATCTGCGGCCGCGTTTCGGCCCCCTGAAGGCAGAGAAAGCGAAACCGTGCCTGTGTCTCGATTGCAATCTTAAAAGGCGCGACCAGACGCCCGTCGGCCAAATCCTTAACTATCATCGCACGTCGACCCAAGACAACGCCGACTCCGCCGATTGCTGCGTCGACAGCATGATCAGCATTAGAGAAGTGGGTGCCGTGCACCGGCGTGTGGTTTATTCCGACGGCCCGAAACCAGGTCGGCCAGTCACAGGAGGGGCGCAGGAAATCTATCGAATCGTCATAAATCAACGGCGCATCCATCAGGCTTTCAGGGGTTGGGAATTGCTCGGCCAGTTCTGGTGTCATTGCGGGTGTCAGCCATTCCTTGCGCACCGGCACACTGTAAAGTCCGTCATCCTCACCTTCACCAAACCGTATTGCCACATCGACGTCATCCCGCGCTAAATCCATTTTGCGGAGTGTCGCAGAAAACCGCAAATCAATTTCCGGGTGGGCGCGGGCAAACTCATACAGTCGGGGCGCCAGCCATTTTGCGGTCATGGCAGGGCCGGCCGTTACTGTTAAGTTGGTGTTGTCCTGCAGGCGGCGGGCGGTATTCCAGGCGGTCGCCAATGTTTGAAAGCCCTCAGCCGCACCGGGCGCCAGGGCACGGCCTGCCTCAGTCAGTTCAACCGCTCGGTTCAGGCGATGAAACAGGGACTGTCCCAGATGCTCCTCTAGCGATTTGATCTGAAACGACAGGGCCGCCGGGGTGACGTTCAATTCCTCGGCTGCGCGCGAAAAAGACATGTGACGGGCGGCGGCATCAAAGGCGCGCAGGGCAGTGAGGGGAGGCAGGCGGTTGGGCATGTTCACACAAGTAATATTTAACTGACTGATTGAAAAGTCTCGTTTGTCACCTTTAGTCACAAAAGGCATGTTGAACACAGATAAAGAAGATTGAACTGAAGGAGCCCGGATATGTTGGAATACACCACAAACATCGCCATCCGAGAAGCCATGGCACGTGCACACGTCGAACGTGGAATGGTTCTGCAAGCCATGTGGAAACGGCTGTTTCAAATACGCAAGTCGGTTGCTGTAAAAGCCGTTTCAGCCTGACTTGTTGCAGTTTCCCGCTGAGCGCAGCGCGCGCGTTCTTACGGGATACAGAAAGGGCCGGTCCAAATGGGTCGGCCCTTGGTGTTTGTCATGATCCCAGACTTAAACGAAGAATTGGCCACCATTGGCTGAAATGGTCGAGCCATTGATAAAGCCCGAGTCTTCCGAGGCGAGGAAGACCACGCAACGGGCAATTTCCTCGGGCTCGCCCAAGCGACCGGTGGGGATATTGCTGATAATGCTGTCGCGCACCTTCTCGGGCACTGCCATCACCATTTCGGTCGCGATATAGCCGGGGCAGATTGCGTTGGCGGTGATACCTGCACGGGCACCCTCTTGGGCTAGCGATTTGACGATGCCCAAGTCGCCTGCCTTGGTCGCCGCATAGTTCACCTGCGCAAACTGACCTTTCTGACCGTTGATCGAACTGATCACGATGACACGGCCGAACTTGCGTTCGCGCATGCCGGGCCAGATCGGGTGCACGGTGTTGAACACGCCGGTCAGGTTGGTATCGACCACCTGATGCCACTGTTCTGGCGTCATTTTGTGAAATGGCGCATCGCGAGTAATGCCAGCATTTGCAACCACGATATCAATGGGTCCCAAGTCGGCTTCGACCTGAGCAATTCCTGCCTTGCTGTCGTCGTAGTCAGCAACATTCCACTTGTAAGTCTTGATGCCGGTCTCTTCGGTAAAGACCGCGGCGGCTTCGTCATTTCCCGCATATGTGGCGGCGACGGTATAGCCTTCGGCCTTAAGCGCTTGAGAAATTGCTGCGCCGATGCCGCGTGTACCGCCGGTGACGAGAGCTGTTCGTGCCATATGGAGAATCCTCACTTATAAATCGCGTTGGTAATCTTGTTATCGCCTTGCAGCCGTGTGCGCAACATTGTTGCGCAAAGAAAACTGCCGCAGCGCCGCATAAATTGTCGCATGCGCACTGTCACAGTAATATGACAGGCTTTTCGCGCAAGTCGCGTCGGCGAAAATGTGCTGTAGGTGAACATTGTTTGGCGCGCCCCCTGATTTCACAGCAAAAAACAATGAAGGCGCACAAAAAAAGGGCGCCATAACGGCGCCCCTTCTCATACAATGGTGTGACTGTTTATGGGCGCTCGACACACATGGCGACACCCATACCGCCGCCAATGCACAGGGTGGCCAGCCCTTTTTTGGCGTCGCGTCGCTGCATTTCGAACAATAGGGTGTTCAACACGCGGCAGCCGGAGGCGCCAATCGGGTGACCAATGGCAATGGCGCCACCGTTGACGTTGACGATCTCAGGATCCCAGCCCATTTCCTTGTTCACTGCGCAGGCCTGCGCAGCAAAGGCTTCGTTGGCCTCGACCAAATCCAGATCATCGACGCTCCACCCGGCTTTTTCCAGCGCCTTGCGCGAGGCATAGACCGGGCCAACGCCCATGATCGACGGGTCCAGACCAACAGTGGCATAAGACGCGATGCGGGCCAACGGCGTGATGCCGCGTTTCTCGGCGTTGTCGGCGGACATCAGCAGAGTAGCGGCAGCGCCGTCGTTCAGCCCCGAGGCATTGGCGGCGGTGACCGAGCCATCTTTGGCAAAGGCCGGACGCAGTTTCTGCATCGCGGCCATGGTGGCGCCGTGACGGATGTATTCGTCCTGATCTACCACAGTTTCACCCTTGCGGGTCTTGACGGTAAAGGCGGCGATCTCGTCGGCAAACTTGCCGGCTTTTTGCGCGGCTTCAGCCTTGTTTTGGCTGGCGACGGCAAATTCGTCCTGCATATCGCGGCTGATCTGCCACTGGTTGGCAACGTTTTCAGCGGTCTGGCCCATGTGGTAACCATGGAACGCGTCCCACAACCCGTCGCGGATCATGGTGTCGATATATTTCATGTCGCCCATCTTATGGCCGGCTCGCAGATGCGCGGCATGCGGCGACAGGGTCATGTTTTCCTGCCCGCCAGCGGCGACGATCTCGGCGTCGCCCAGCATGATGTGCTGTGCGCCCAATGCGACGGCGCGCAATCCCGAGCCACAGACCTGGTTTAGGCTCCAGGCGGCTGCTTCGATGGGCAGGCCAGCGTTGATATGGGCCTGTCGGGCCGGGTTCTGCCCCTGGGCAGCAGTCAGCACCTGACCCAAAATGGTCTCGCTGACTTCGCCTTTCTCAATACCGGCCCGTTCGACCACGGCCTCCAGAATGGCGGCTCCCAGATCGTGGGCGGGGGTGTTGGCGAAGGCTGCGCCAAAGCTTCCGACGGCGGTCCGCGCGGCGGATGCGATTACAACATTGGTCATTGATATGGGTCCTCTGCCATTAAATATGCACTGGAAAATGGTGACGCTGGACACATTGTTTGCACCTGCAGCATCTGACATTTCCCTCCCTTGCAGGGTTTCAAATAGCGAATTGCTGCAATTGCAGCAATGGACAGGGTGTCTCAGGCGGGCAGTCCGAGTCAATTGCGTAAACAGAAAAATACCCGGTTCCAGAGAAACCGAGTATTATTACGGAGGTTGTTTGGAAGATGGATCAGGCGCTGGTGCGCTGTTTCAACTCGTCAATCCAAGGGGGGCTGACCGAGGGCGCGCCAAACAGATAGCCTTGCAGGCAGTCGACGCCAATCGACACCAGAAAATCAGCATCCTCGCGGGTTTCGACCGATTCAGCCACCACCAACATGTCAAATTGCTTGGCCACCGAGACCAAGGCCCGGGTGACTGCCTGATTGTCGTGATTGCCATGCACACCGCGGATAAACTGGCCGTCGATTTTGACCGCATCAAAGAAGAATTCGCGGAAGTACTTGATGATCGAGGTGCCGGCCCCGAAATTATCCAGCGCAAAGGCGATACCGTGTTCCTGCATTCGGCCCATAAAATCGACCACCAGTTCCGGCGCGGCCATCGCCGAAGCCTCGGATATCTCTAGTACCAGCCGTTCACCCAGAGTGCTGTCTTTTTTCATAAACCGGTCAATCACCCGCATCCATCGGCCATAGCCGATGGAGCGCGCAGACATATTGATCGACAGGCGAATCTCGGGGCTGCGGGTGAGCGCCCTTAACCCATGTTCCAGCGCCAGACAGTCCAGCACCCGGCCGATCTCTTTGTCCTCGACCACAGGCATGAATTCGCGGGCGGGGATTACCCGGCCAGTGGCATCCAGTACCCGGATATAGCCCTCGTAAAAGGCGGGCTGTTGTGGCGGCAGCGCCTGCATGACGGGCTGATAGGCCAGCATTGTCTGATTGTGCTTGATCGCCTCGGCCACCATGTCGAGCGTCGAACGGTCCCGCTCTACAACAGCTGCGTTCAAAGGGCTATCTGCCCCTTCCGGCATATCTGCCATGATAATTCGCCGCTTTTTCACCTTTTGGTCCTCATCACTTGCCCGCGTCTCATTGCCTTATGCGTTGCTGAACAAGGTGGGCTAAAAGGGTGAATGGGTGATTAAAGATTGGATTTTAGCGAATATGAAAGGAAAGTCAGGCCGTTGATTGTCCAAGCCAATCAGTTGAACCCCGGTGTGCCAGCATCCTCGGGGTGGCGGGCCAGGTGTTTCTCTTTCAGGGTTTGCGAAGTGTCGCGGCTGCCATCGTGGCTATAACCCGGTGGCGCCACCATATAAGCAAGGCGTTGGCGCAGGGTTAATCCTGACTGGCTGGCGTCTTTCCAGATGCCAACCCATTCGTGAAACGCCACCCGCAGCGGGTTAAAACTGCCCAGATTATGTACCAGACCATAGTCCACGGCCTCGCTGTCTTGCTCAGGCACAAAGGTGCCAAACATCTTGTCCCAGATGATGAAAACGCCAGCATAGTTGCAATCCAGATAGCGGGCATTGCGGCCATGATGAACCCTATGGTGGCTGGGGGTGTTCATCACCGCCTCAAACCAGCGCGGCATTTTGCCAATCGCCTCGGTGTGGATCCAGAACTGGTAGATCAGGTTGATGCCACTGACAAACAGCACCAGCGCCGGGTGAAACCCGATCAGCACCAGCGGAGCGCGGATGAGCATCACTAGCGAAAAGGTGCCGGTCCAGGTCTGCCGCAACGCGGTGGTCAGGTTGTAATGTTGGCTAGAGTGGTGATTGACGTGGCTGGCCCAGACCCAGCGGATGCGATGGCCAAAGCGATGCACCCAGTAATACCGCAGGTCATCCAGTACAAAGCAGATGATAATAGCGGCCAGCGATGTGCCCAGATCCAGCGGTGTCAGTACCCAGAGCCACTTGAAGAATCCCCAGGCAAGAAAGCCAAGCACGATACCTGAGGCTACACTGCCGGCGCCCATGATCAGGGATGTCACTGCGTCGCGGGTCTCGTATCGGCCACCGCGACCTTTGATTGCGATCCAGGCAAATTCACCCAAGATGGCCAGAATAAAAAACGGCACCGCCCATTGGGTCACGTCGGGATAAGAAAGTGTGTCTGTCATTGGGTCACGCCGGTTTCATTAGCAATCGCCAGTTGGCGCGCTCGGTTTCGGTTAGGATCAGGCGGGTCGTGGGGGCGGCAAATTCGTGAAACGACACCCGCAATCCTGTTGCGGTATTTTTCAACGTGCAATCGGCCAACGGTCGCGCCACGGTATCGGCGCCAAAGGCCCAAACCAGCCCCATCCCCTGCGAGGTCCGCAGCAGCGCCGCGTGACCATCTTGGGAGATCAACACTTGATGGATGTCATCTTCAGGGAATTGCCGCAGCCAGGCCAAGCCAGCCGTGTCATCGGACAAATCAGCCCGCTCCGAGCGCCCGGTCACGTGCAGCAGCAAAGTCACCACCCCAATACCGCCGATCACCAATGCGAGCAGAATTTCCAGTGGCATGATGTCCTCCCCCTATCGGAGCAGACTGGCCGCAGAAGGATCAAGCTGTCAAAGGTGGCGTGGGGTCAAGACTGCATTGGCTCTCCAGAAGTATCCGATTTCTTCAAAGAAATCGGTTCGGAAAATTCGAATTTTCCGGGTGCAACACCGCAATCGGGAACACCAATGGAGCATAATCTGACCTCAGACTGCCATTTCCAATTGGTTTGGCAGCGACAATAATTCTTGCTGTACCACGCGCTCGACAAAAGGCACCAATCCGTCGGGGCCAGACGCGCGGTCCTTGAGGTGGATGCAAACATCAGGCCGCAGCGCGGCGATAATGCCGATCAGATCGCCGCGAATAGCATCGTCTAGCCCGGCCCCCATGATCACACAGGATATGCGGGGCTCGTTCTCTAGCTGCCGCACCACTTCGGGGTGATCATGCGCGCCCAGCCATTCGATGGGAAGATGGTCCAACTGCCGCGCCACATTGCCAATCACAGCTGGCAGGCGGCCTATTAATAACACGACGGGATGCATGGTGTTGTCCTCTGTAAATGCTGATGCTCCCAGAAAATGGGACACAGAGGACAAGGTAGTGCGTTATTACTCGTCGATCAGGGCCCGTAGAATCGCCTTGGCGCTGTCGCTGTCCCATTCCGCATCACCGCGCAAACGGGCGATTTCGCGGCCCTCACGGTCCAGAATTACAGTGATCGGCAGACCAAGAACGGCCATCTCGCGGGCCAGCGCCTGTTTGGGGTCCTGATGGCGGGGTAGGTTGGTGATGCCGGTTTCGTCAAAAAATTTGACGATGCCCGCTGGCGAGTTGCGTCCGGTGGCCAGGGTCACCACTTCGAAATCCTCGCCGCCCAACTCGGCCTGTAGTTCTGACAACATTGGCATTTCGGCGCGGCAGGGCGCGCACCATGTGGCCCAGAAATTTAGCAGGACAATCTTGCCTTTGTACTCAGCCAGTGTCCCGGTTCCGGCGTCGTCGGCCAGAAAAAACGCCTTGTCCGAAACAGGCTTGGGGGTGCTGTGGAAGTTCAGCTTCTTCATGTCGCCAACGCGCATCGCCTCAAGCTCGGGCAAATCGATAGCAAGGGCAGCGTTTGCACCTAGGGCAAGGGCGATATAAAGGGGGATCAGACGTAACAGACGCATTTTATCTCCGGGTATCTTACCATGACAGACCAATCCTCGAACCAGATGTGGGGCGGCCGCTTTGCCGCTGGCCCGGACGCGATCATGGAGGCAATTAATGCCTCGATCGGATACGATCAGCGGATGGCGGCGCAAGACATTGCAGGCTCGCGGGCCCATGCAGCGATGTTGGCCGCAACAGGCGTGATAACCGATAACGATGCTGAGGCCATTCGGGAAGGCCTGCTCACCGTATTGTCAGAAATTGAGACCGGAACCTTTCAGTTTTCCACCGCGCTGGAAGACATCCATATGAACGTCGAGGCGCGCCTGAAAGAGATCATCGGCGAACCGGCTGGCCGGTTGCACACAGGTCGCTCGCGCAATGATCAGGTCGCAACCGACTTTAAACTCTGGGTGCGCGATCAATTGGACGCTGCCGAGGCGGGTATGCTGGCGCTGATCAAGGCGCTGCTGGCTCAGGCCGACGCCGGGGCGGATTGGGTGATGCCTGGCTTTACCCACCTGCAGGTGGCGCAGCCTGTGACATGGGGTCACCATATGATGGCCTATGTGGAAATGTTTGGTCGCGACCTGTCCCGGGTGCGCGATGCCCGTGCGCGGATGAACGAATCACCGCTGGGCGCTGCGGCGCTGGCGGGGACCTCTTTCCCTATTGATCGCGACATGACAGCCGAGGCGCTGGGCTTTGACCGCCCGGCTGCAAACTCGCTGGATGCGGTGTCGGATCGTGACTTTGCGCTGGAGTTTCTCAGCACCGCCTCGATCTGCGCCATGCACCTGAGCCGATTTGCCGAAGAGCTGGTGATCTGGTCCACCGCGCAGTTCCGCTTTGTCACCCTGTCGGATCGGTTTTCAACCGGCTCGTCGATCATGCCACAGAAGAAGAACCCCGATGCGGCTGAGCTGATTCGCGCCAAGGTAGGCCGGATCTTTGGCGCCAACACCGCGCTGATGATGGTGATGAAGGGGCTGCCACTGGCCTATTCCAAGGACATGCAGGAAGACAAAGAGCAGGTCTTTGATGCGGCCGACAATTGGATGTTGGCGCTGGCCGCGATGGAGGGCATGGTCAAGGATATGACCGCTAACAAGGACTCGCTGGCTGCTGCTGCGGGCTCTGGGTTTTCTACCGCAACCGATCTGGCCGACTGGATGGTGCGGGTGTTGAAGGTGCCGTTCCGCGATGCCCACCATGTGACTGGTACGCTTGTTGCCATGGCTGAAAGCCGCGGCTGTGATCTTCCGGACCTGAGCCTGGAAGACATGCAGGGTGTTCACGCTGGCATTACCGACGATATCTTTACAGTGCTGACTGTTGAAAACTCGGTCGGGTCGCGGATGTCGTATGGTGGAACCGCGCCTGCACAGGTGCGCCAGCAGGTGGCGCGTTGGACCGAAATTCTGGGGGCGTAAGCTGCCAGCGGAATGAAGGAGAGCAGATGATGCAAAAATGGATCTTAACTCTGATGGCCGTGGCCATTGTGTCAGCCTGCGGAGTCGATGGTGAGCCTGTTCAACCGTCGCTGAATGCCGGTGTCAGCGTGTCAAACAGTGGTGTGCATGCGCGCGGCGGTGTTGGCCTGAACAAAGGCCCGTTTGGTCTATACCTCGGCTTCTGATCACTGACCTAAACGAAGGTCTCCCGCCCCTGAAGGTGCCCTAGTGGGCACATTCCAGGGTTGGGCGTGGCACCGCGCTGACGCGCGGTGTTTTGCGTTTGCCGCGCCCTCATCGTGCTGGATTTGCCGGTTTCCATTGATCTGCCCTGCCACTTTGGCTATCGCGCCTGTATGGATCATTTTCTTTACCGCGACGGCGCGCTTTTCGCCGAGGATGTTCCGGTGGCCGAGATAGCGGCTGCCGTGGGTACGCCGTTCTATGTCTACTCCACTGCCACGTTGCAGCGGCACTTTAGGCTGTTTGACGAGGCGCTGGAGGGCATCGACCATTTGGTCTGTTATGCGATGAAGGCGGCCAGCAATCAGGCGATCCTGAAAACGCTGGCGCAGGTCGGCGCGGGTATGGATGTGGTCAGCCAGGGCGAATATCTGCGCGCCAAGGCGGCGGGCGTGCCCGGTGACAAAATCGTGTTTTCCGGCGTTGGCAAAACGGCCGAAGAGATCCGCGTTGCGCTGAGCGGCGGTATTCGTCAGTTCAACGTCGAATCCGAGCCGGAAATGGACGTGATCAACGCCGTAGCGCTGGAGTTGGGCGTGGTGGCGCCGATCACCGTACGGGTGAACCCGGATGTCGACGCCAAGACCCATGCCAAAATCGCTACCGGTAAATCCGAGAACAAATTCGGCATCCCGATCTCACGCGCCTCTGAGGTTTATGCCCATGCGGCGTCCTTGCCCGGTTTGGATGTCATTGGCATTGACGTGCATATCGGCTCACAACTGACCGAGCTGGAACCGTTTGAGCAGGCCTATCAAAAGGTGGCCGAGCTGACCGAGCAGTTGCGCGGTGAAGGCCACAACATCCGGCGTCTCGATCTGGGTGGCGGCCTGGGCATTCCTTATCACACGCAATCCAATGACGCGCCGCCGCTGCCGGTGGAGTACGGTGCGCTGATCAAGAAAACTCTGGGCCATCTGGGCTGCGAGATCGAGATTGAGCCGGGGCGTCTGATCGCCGGGAATGCGGGTATATTGGTCTCCAAGGTGATCTATGTGAAATCGGGTGAAGACCGGGACTTTCTGATCATTGACGGTGCGATGAACGATTTGATCCGCCCGGCGATGTACGAGGCGCATCACGATATCATCGCGGTGAATGAACCTGAGGTGGGTGTCGAAAGTCAGCCCTATGATATCGTCGGGCCGGTTTGTGAAAGTGGCGATACCTTTGCCAAGCAGCGTAACATGCCCCTCTTGGCAGCTGATGATCTGGTGGTGTTTCGCAGTGCTGGCGCTTATGGCGCGGTGATGGCCAGCGAATACAACTCGCGCCCCTTAATCCCCGAGGTTCTGGTGCATGGCGATCAATTTGCGGTTATTCGCCGACGTCCGACCTTTGACGAAATGATAAATCGCGATAGCATACCCGAGTGGCTCTGACGCGATCTGGCGTGAGCCCGTTGCAAAGGTTCGACACATGGCCGCATCACCCGGACGTGATCCGAGACTGAACAATCTGCGTTGGCCGCTGAGGCTGACGCGGCTGGGGATGGTTGCCGAGACCTGCCTGCGGGCATTCTGGCCGCTGGTCTCGGTTGTGATGGCAACGCTGTCAGCATTGATGCTAGGCCTGCATGAAAGACTGTCGGTTGAGCTGGTCTGGGCCGGGGTGTTTGTGTCGTTGCTGATGGCAATAACCTGCCTGATCTGGGGACTGCGGAACCTGCGCTGGCCCAGCCGGGCGCAGGCACTGGCGCGATTGGATGAGACCCTGCCGGGGCGGCCGATCAATGCTTTGATGGATGCGCAGGTGATTGGCAACGAGGATGCGGCCTCGGCTGAGCTGTGGCAGGCGCATCAGCGACGGATGGCGGCACGCGCTGCCAAGGCTAAAGCGCCACACCCCAACATGCGGATTGCGGCTGCCGACCCATATGCGCTGCGCTTTGTGGCGCTTTTGGCGATGGTGGTTGCCTTGCTGTTTGGTTCGATCTGGCGAGTTGGCACGGTGGCGGACATGGGGTCCGGGGCGGCCTCGGCGATGGCGGGGCCAACATGGGAGGGCTGGTTGCAGCCGCCGCGTTATACCGGGCTGCCGACGCTGTATCTAAATGACATTGAAGACGCAGAATTGACGCTGCCTGAGGGCAGTACTGTGACTCTGCGGTTCTATGGTCAGGCCGGAGCGTTGACGCTGGCCGAGACGGTGTCGGGGCGCATTGGCGAGTTGCCCTCGGCGGCGGACGCGCAGCAGGAGTTTACGGTAACCCAGGCCGGAGAACTGTCGATTGAAGGTAACGGCGGGCGCAACTGGCAGGTCGAGGTGATAGCTGACGAGGCGCCCGAAATCGCCGTGGCCGGACAGCCCGAGATAGAGCCGGATGGCACCATGTCACTGCCTTTTGCTGCGATGGACGATTATGGAATCGCCGGGGGCGAGGTGCGGATTACTCTGGATCTGCTGGCGCTGGATCGCCGACACGGGCTGGTGATTGATCCCGATCCACGCGACGATATCGTGCTGGATTTGCCTCTGCCGCTGAGCGGCGACCGTCGGGACTTTACCGAACATCTGATTGATGATTTCTCGCAGCACGCTTGGGCTAATTTACCGGTGACCTATAGTTTTGTGGCGCAGGATGCGGCTGACCAGACCGGTGAGGCGGCTGGTTTTGGTGCGACATTGCTGGCGCGGCGGTTCTTTGATCCGCTGGCTGCGGCAGTGGTGGAACAGCGGCGGGATTTGCTGTGGTCGCGGGCAAATGCGCCGCGGGTGGCGC
>MAAY01000021.1:26040-29427 GCA_002162795.1 Rhodobacterales bacterium 56_14_T64 | reverse complement strand
AGCGATCAGGAGATCGCCGAGCTGATGCAGGAGCTGCGCGAAGCGACCGACGATTATATGCGCCAGTTGCAACGTCAGGCCGAAGCCAATGGCGAGGTGATGGAGCAGGGCGAGATGCCCGAAAACATGATGCAGCTGTCGCAGGACGATCTGCAGGCGATGATGGACCGCATCCAGGAGCTGATGGAGCAGGGCCGTATGGCCGAGGCCGAACAGGCGCTGCAAGAGCTGCAACAGATGATGGAAAACATGCGCGTCACCGAGGGCCAACAGGGCGAAGGAGGCAGCGAAGGTCAGCAAGCGATGGAAGGTCTGGCGGAAACTCTGAAAGAGCAGCAGGGGCTGTCGGATCAGGCGTTCCGCGATCTGCAGGAGCAATTCAATCCGGGTGCGCGTGCTGGTGAAAACGAAGGCAACCAGGGCCGCAATGGCGGGCAGGGTCAGGGCCAAAACCACGAAGGTGGTAAAGGTGGCGATAGCCAGCAGGGCCAGCAACAGGGCGGATCGCAAGAAAGCCAGGACGGCGGCGCGCAATCGGGGCAGGGACAGCAGGGAGCACAGTCACCAGGTGATACTCTGGCTGAGCGTCAGCAGGCCCTGCGCGAAGAATTGCAGCGTCAGCAAAATGGCCTGCCACTAGGAGATAGCGAAGGCGGCGATGCGGCGCGGCAGTCGTTGGAAGAGGCCGGACGCGCAATGGAAGGGGCCGAAGAGGCTCTGGAACAGGGTGATCTGGCCGAGGCAATCGACCAGCAGGCCGAAGCCATGGAGCGGTTGCGCGAAGGCATGCGCTCTCTGGGCGAGGCGATGGCGCAGCAGCAACCGGGACAGGCCGGTAGCCAGCAGGGACGCAGTTCGGCCAGTCAGGGCAACCGGATGGATCCGTTGGGGCGTGATCTGCCCGAAGGTCGCGACGGGGTTGGCGACGACGGTAGCCGGATCGGTGAAGGCAGTGCTTATCGCCGGGCCTGGGATTTGCTGGAAGAAATTCGCCGCCGCGCCGACGAGCGTGAGCGCAGCGACGGAGAGCGTGGTTACCTGCAGCGGTTGCTGGACAAGTTCTGACCTGTCGGACGGTGCGTGCAAGCACGCACCCTACACTGGCCCTTGGTTGCGGTGACTGCCGACAGCGGTTGAGGAACTGTCTCTATTGTGGTGGCAGGAAGCCACTTGCCTGTGCGTCCAGCCACAGCCGGGCCTGATCGACCATGGCCACATAGGAACTGAGGTAGGGATCTGCCTGGGGCAGGCTTTCGGCGATCTGCGGCGCATTGGCGTAGATCATCACCAAACCAAGTACTAGCAGGAGAATAATGGCAAAACCTCGCGAAAAACCGCTTTTGCGGCGAGCGGGGTCCTGGCCCTCGGCGGGCACGCTGGCGGGGGGCATTGGGTCACTGCCAGCCCGCAGGGTCGAGTTGATTTCTTCGATGTCAGGCAGCAGCCCGCGCCGTGAGCCGCTTTCGGCGGCAGCAAGCAGGGCAGGGTTTTCGCCCTTCATCCGGGCCATGCGATCGCGAGCCTGTCCTGCCCGGCGTGTGTTTTCATCGTCGGTGTCCTGATCCAGCCCCAGTTCGGGCTGGCTTTCCAAACCGACGCTTTCGGCGGCTCGCAGCTGGGCTTCGCGCTCGGCCTCTTCGCGTAGAATGCCAGTGACCGAGGGGTCCATCCCACGGGCCAGGCCAGTGTGAGCGGGGGGCTCTGTGGACTCGTCACTCTCGAATTCGGGTTCGACTTCAGGTTGAGGTTCTGGCTCGGGTACCGGTTCTGGAGTGGGCTCGGGCTCTGTTGGGGCGGGAATAGGATCCTGCTCGTCCTCATAGTCATCGTCTACAAAGTCCTGCACCTCTTCCGATGGGGATTGTTGTGCAGTCGGCTCTGGATCCGGCTGAGGGTCCTGTGCGGCGGGCTCAACCGGGGCATTCTCTGCCTCGGCGGATTGTGTCAGATTGGGGCTGGTTTGATACCATGTGTCGCCGCAATTGGAGCATTGCACGTCGCGACCTTCGGGTGGGATCACCTCGTCCGGTACCTCGTACTGGGCATCGCAATTTGGACATGTCAGCCGCATTCTGTCTCTCCTGGGCCTGAAACCCCTGCCGGATGGTATTTATCCAGCGACCATAGGCAGTTCCGCAGCGCCAAGAAAGAGACAATTCATCCGAGGCGAGGCGCTTGGGGCAAGCCGGGGTTTGCCGGCAACAGCGGCTCCCCATTGAAACTGCGCTGTCGCTGGGGCACAACGGCTTGAACATCATCAGGGGGCAGCCGTGATCGAGCTGGACAATATAGGGTACAACTACGGTGATGGAGAGCTGCTGAGCAATGTTTCGGTTGAGCTGTCACCGGGGTCGTTCCATTTTCTGACTGGCCCATCCGGGGCGGGCAAAACAACGCTGCTCAAACTGTGTTATGGCGCGCTGAGCCCGACCTCGGGTCGGGTGCGGGCGTTCAACATGGACGTAAAGGGGCTGGGCCGCGACCAGATGGCGATGCTGCGGCGCCGGGTGGGCGTGGTGCATCAGGATTGCCGGTTTCTGGATCATCTGTCGGTCGAGGAAAACATCGCCCTGCCGCTGACGGTGTCAGGCAAGGACCTGAGCCAGGAAGAGGGCAATCTGAATGAGCTAATGAACTGGGTGGGCCTGTCGGAGCGCGCCCATGCCAAGCCTCCGGAATTGTCGGGAGGCGAGAGGCAGCGTGCAGCGCTGGCGCGGGCGGTAATCCTATCACCCGAGGTGGTGGTGGCGGATGAGCCAACCGGCAACGTTGACTGGGAAATGTCGCAGCGGTTGCTGCAATTGCTGGTCGAGTTGAACCGTATGGGCAAGACTATTTTGGTGGCGACGCATGATCTGGCACTGATCCGCGCCGCCAAGAACCAGGTGCAGACACGGGTATTGCGGATCTCGGACCGGCGATTGCAACTGGCGGGGGCGGATCTATGAGCGAGGGTCGTATCCGCCGATTGGTTGTCGGTGATGCGCAGGCGGACCGGGTGGTACCTCCCAGTGGGTTCACCGCGCATCTGACGCTGTTTGTCGCGGCTGCAATGGCCTTTTTGGCGGTGTTTGCTTTGGCGTTGTCGCTGGCCTCGGGACGGCTGGCGGATCGCTGGGCAGACGAGTTGGCCCGGGCTGCAACCCTGCGGATCAACGCGCCTGCGGATCAACGTGCGGCGCAGACAGCGGCGGCTTTGACGGTGCTGGAGCAGACGCCGGGTGTGGCCTCGGCGCGGGCGCTGAGCGCGGACGAACAAGCGGCGCTGCTGGCGCCGTGGTTCGGAGCGGAACTGCCGCTGGACAGTTTGCCGGTGCCGCAGCTGATCGAAGTTCTTGAGACCGAAGCGGGTTATGACGCGGCAGGGTTGCGGCTGCGGCTGCAGGC
>MAAY01000021.1:636-25985 GCA_002162795.1 Rhodobacterales bacterium 56_14_T64 | reverse complement strand
ATTGGCGGTGCGATGGCCGGGATGATCACGCTGGCGGCCAATGCGGCGCTGGCGGCCAATGCGCAGGTGATCGAGGTGCTGCGGCTGGTTGGTGCACAGGATAGCTATATCGCGCACGCCTTTGTGCGCCGGTTTACACTGCGGGCCTTGATCGGTTGTGGCGTTGGCGTTGGGCTGGGCATGATCGGGATCTGGCTGATGCCTGCCGCCTCGGAGGAGGGTGGGTTTTTGACCGGGCTGGGCTTTGTTGCCTGGGGCTGGCTGTTGCCACTAACCATTCCTCTACTGGGAGCTTTGGTTGCCTTTATCGCCACCAGCCGGGCCGCGAAGAAAAGACTGGGAGATTTGACGTGATGACACCCCTTCAGCGCCTGCGCGCGTTGCTGTTCAGTGTGCAGATGTATCCGATGATGTTTCTCATCGGTTTGGTGTTTGCCCCTTGGGCGATCTTTAGCAAAACCGGTGCGAGGACCTGTTGTAAGACCTATTCGCGCTGGATCTTCTGGACCTGTCGCTGGATGGTTGGCATTCGCTGCGAAGTACGCGGCACACCGCCCCAGGGTGAGGTGTTGATCGCCGCCAAGCACCAGTCGTTCCTTGATATCATGATGATTTTCACCGCGCTGCCGACGGCCAAATTCATCATGAAGAAAGAGATCCTGCGCACGCCGGTGATTGGCCAATACGCCAAGCTGCTGGACTGTGTCGCGGTGGATCGCGGCAAGCGGGGCGCGGCTATTGAGAAGATGGTCAAAGATGTTAAAGCCGGGCGTCAGGATGCCGGCCAGTTGATCATTTATGCACAGGGCACGCGTGTCGCGCCCGGGGTGAAACGGGATTATAAAGTGGGTACGGCTGTGCTGTACGAACAGCTGAACCAGACTTGCGTGCCAGTGGCCACCAACGTTGGCGTGCTGTGGCCACGCAAAGGCATGGCACGACATCCCGGTGTGGCGGTTGTTGAATTCCTGGACCCGATTGAGCCGGGACTGGACCGCCGAGAATTCATGGATGTTTTGGAGCAACGCGTCGAGGCGCGGTCGAACGATTTGATGCGCGAAGCGGGGTTTGAGCCAGATGAATTACATCAATAGCATTGACGAGTTAGAGGCCCACTACGGTCAGCCAGCCGCGCCGTCGCTGCGCAAGGTGGCGCGACGGATGACGCCACTGTATCGCAAATGGATCATGGCCTCGCGCCTGTGCATGTTGACAACTGTTGGCCCCGAAGGCACCGACGATACGCCTCGCGGCGATGATGGACCCGTGGTGTTGGAACTGGATCCCGGAACGCTGGCGCTGCCGGATTGGCGCGGCAATAATCGATTGGATAGCCTGCGCAATATCGTGCGCGATGGCCGGGTGTCGCTGATGTTCCTGGTGCTGGGGGCGAATAACGTGGTGCGGGTCAATGGCCGGGCACGGGTAACGGTGGATCAGGAACTGCGGGCGCGGTTTGAGAAAAACGGCAAGTTGCCTGCAACTGTGACCGTGATTGCTATTGACGAAATATACACCCAATGCGCCCGTGCCATGCTGCGGGCTGGCATCTGGAGCGGTGAGGACCACAGCCAGAGCCTGCCCAGCATGGGAGAAATCCTGGCGGAGCAGACCAATGGCGAAGAAGGCGGCAAGCCTTATGACGATGCTTGGGGCGCACGCGCCGCAGCGACTATGTGGTAGGTGCCCCGGTAACCCGTGGGTTACCGGAATGTATTGTGCGTCACGTGTTCAGCTTAGGACTTCGCCGATCAGCATCTGTGGCTGCACATTGGTGAAATTGGCGATGTCCGCCAGCACTGGATCTGCGGCTGCCAGCGCGGCGTTCATCGCGTCCTGATCTTTGAAAACCAAAGACGCTACGGCGTGAAACCCCGGTGGGGTGTCGGGGCCACCAGCTAGCCCCTTGGTGACCAGCATGCTGTCCATGTGGGATCCCATGTGCTCGCCAACCAGATCAAAATGCGTCGTGGTGTAATAGTCATAGTCAAATGTCGTTCCATCACTGATCGGATAAAGAACCTGAAGTGAGACGGCCATGGTATGTCCTTTCTAAATGAGTACAAGTTAATCAACACAAGGTGAATAGAACCTAATAAGGGCGTTCGACCAAGTTAAAACTGATCAGAAGGTCTGGTCAGTCCGCTTGTCTAGGCGGGGGCAAAAGTCCAGTCCATGACATGAGCAGAAAGCTGGGCGTTATTCCACAGATAAGCGGCATAAAACGGTGTTGTTGGTCTCCAGATCCGGGCCCCAGATCAGGCGGGCGGTTTTGTCCCAGTTGATCCGGTCATAGCCGTGTTTTGGGCGAACCTCACGTTCAGAGTATTCATTGGCCGCAGCCCAGTAAGTGTCGTCGAAATCGGGGGTGCCCCAGTCCTGTGGTTCGGCAGAGGCGGTGAAGGCACAGTCGCCCTGACCAGCAATTGGGTCACGCGATTTGGCGCAGGATTTGTTCAGCGGCGCCTCGTGGATAACCAGACAGCTCCAGTCTGAGTTGCTGACCGCGACGGCTTCACCTGCGGCATTGCGGATCTGCAGGATCAGCCCGCCATCGCCCATTTGCTGGCGCCGGGTGCCGATGTATTCCAGCCCGGTGTCATTCTCTTTGAAGTCCTTGGCGATCAGGCCGAGAGTAAAGGGGGCATCAGCCTGAAAGGTGAAACTTTCGGCGTTGAACGAGCGTTCGGTGGTGATGGGCACGCTGTCATGGGCGACTTCGGTTCCATTCACATGCAAGGCGAACCAGTTGTCGGCCCAGACGTCGGCGGAATAGGTTTCGGCAGTTGCTATGCTGCCAAGCAGGCAGGTGGCAAGGATTGTCGGCAAAGTACGGCGCATGAAGTCGGGCTCCTGAAATGATCTGTGGGTTTATACGCACAGAGCGGGTAGGGCCGTCGAAAAATTTATTTCCGCTCGACCGCGCTCCGTGGATTTGATGGATGTCATGGGAAAGGTGTGATGTAAGATTACCCGGCATCGCCGGGCGGGGCCTGACCTTCACCATGTAAAAGCAAAAAAGGCAGCCCCGGATGGGACTGCCTGTTGTGTTTTTTATGACGTCTCTGCTTAGCTGTGGATCGCACCGTCACCACAGGCCAGCGCGGCTTCGCGCACCGCTTCGGAGAAGGTGGGGTGGGCGTGGCAGGTCAGAGCGATGTCTTCGGCTGAGGCTCCGAATTCCATGCCTACACAGATCTCGTGGATCAAATCACCTGCGCCGGGGCCGATGATGGCGCAGCCCAGAATACGGTCACTTTCCACGTCGACGATCAGCTTCACAAAGCCGTCGCCCTGATGCACCGCCTTGGCGCGGCCATTGCCCATAAACATGAACTTGCCGATCTTGACCTTGCGGCCTTCGGCTTTGAGCGCGTCCTCGGTGGCGCCAACGGTGGCAACCTCGGGCGTGGTGTAGACCACACCGGGGATGACGCCATAGTTCACGTGGCCATGTTTGCCCGCGATCACTTCGGCCACCGCCATGCCCTCGTCTTCGGCTTTATGCGCCAGCATCGGGCCTTCGATCACGTCGCCGATGGCATAGATGCCGGGCACGTTAGTGGCCCATTTGGCGTCGGTGGCGATTTGGCCGCGTTTGGTCAGCGTCACACCCAATGCATCAAGACCGAGGCCGTCGGAATAGGGTTTGCGACCGGTGGCAACCAGCACCACATCGGCGTCGATCACCACCTCGTCGCCGCCCTTCTTGGGCTGGTAGCGAACCTTGGCTTTGGTCTTGGAGGCGTCGACGCCCTGAACCGCGGCGCCCATGATGAACTTGAGGCCCTGCTTTTCCAGGATGCGCTTGAAGGTGCGCTGCACATCCTTGTCCATACCGGGGCAGACCGCGTCGAGGTATTCCACCACGGTGACCTCACTGCCCAGACGGGCATAGACCGAGCCCAGCTCCAACCCGATGACACCAGCGCCGATGACCACCATTTTCTTGGGCACTTTGAGCAAGTCCAGTGCGCCGGTAGAGGTGACGACAACCTTTTCGTCGACCTCAACTCCCGGCAGCGATGAGGGCACCGAGCCAGAGGCGATCACGATGTTTTTGGTCTGGTGGATCTCGTCGCCAACTTTGACCTGACCGGCGGCAGGGATCGAGGCCCAGCCTTTGATCCAGTCGATCTTGTTTTTCTTCATCAGGAATTCAACACCAACGGTGTTCTGGCCGATGACGTCGTCCTTATAGGATTTCATCTGGCTCCAATCGACCGAAGGCGATTTGCCCTTTAGGCCCATCTTGGTAAAATTATGCTCGGCCTCGTGCAGCATATGGGTGGCGTGCAGCAGGGCCTTGGAGGGGATGCAGCCGACGTTCAGGCAGGTGCCGCCCAGGGTGTCACGGCCTTCGACGATGGCCGTTTTCAGGCCCAGTTGCGCACAGCGGATAGCCGATACATAGCCGCCGGGGCCGGAACCGATGATGATGACGTCATAGCTTGCCATTGGTGTGATCTCCTTTTGCCCGTGTCAGGGCCTGGTCAATACGGTTGCGCCACAGGCGGGGCAGGTCAAGGTGCCATGCCACGCGGGGGCGGTGTCTGTTGTCTGTTCCAGCCAGGGGCCCGCATCCAGGATCTGGACATAGGCGGGACCCTCGCCGGGTTGGGTGTTTGGGCCTGTTCCGACAATCCAGACCAGTTCTGCGCGTTTGGCGCAAGAGGGGCAGGTCAGCTGTTCTGGGTCGCGGTAGGCCATTGGTGTGCCTTAGCTGTGTACGGGGAGGGGGCGCTGCCCCCGGCCCATGGGGGCCTCCCCCGAGGTATTTGGGACAAGAAGAAGGGGCCGGTTATGTAACCGGAACTGAAAGCCAACAATATTTCCATTCTCCTTGCGCCAAACGAGCGGAGTTAGATGGAAATGGGCTTTCATGTATCGACCCCTCTATAAGAAACGACCGACAGATTATAGAAAGCTTCATCGCCCCATTCTGTCTTGTTAAACTCGATCCTATTCAGCTCGGCGCGATAGCATCCTGTTGTAACAGGATAAGTTCTAAGGTCCGAACCAGAATAGTAGGCATATTCTAGGGAGGCATCGAATTTTTCTAGAACGATTACAAAATCGCTTTCTCCAACATTTAAATCGATGTCACTCTTGATGCCTTTGGACTTAAGGGCTTCAGCAACGTTATCGTAGCCACCGATTAGGCAGAAGTAATTTGTATCTGGGGCATACTCAGAGACAACTGTATTTCGCTGCTTTGAGAAACTTTTAGAAATAGACTCTGGAAAACCCTCGCTGAACTTTGGCGCAGGAATTGCCATCCAGCCTATCCCTACCACTAGACCCATGATTGTTAGGGTCTTTAGATGGCGTTCGGCAAAATCTAGCACAAATACCTCCAATCGGCGCAGCACGCCCCGCGCTAACGCGGGGCGTAAACTGTAGAAATTCCTTACAGATCCATCAGCAAACGACGTGGATCTTCCAGTGCTTCCTTCACACGCACCAAGAAGGTCACGGCGCCTTTGCCGTCTACAACGCGGTGGTCGTATGACAGGGCCAGATACATCATCGGACGGATCACAACCTGACCGTTGATCGCCATCGGGCGGTCCTGGATCTTGTGCATGCCAAGGATACCCGACTGTGGCGGGTTCAGGATCGGCGAGGACATTAGTGATCCGTAGACACCACCGTTGGAGATGGTGAAGGTGCCGCCCTGCATTTCTGCCATCGACAGTTTGCCATCACGGGCGCGCTTGCCTTTCTCGGAAATCGCTTTCTCAATCTCCGCAAAGGACATCGCATCCGCGTCACGGATCACCGGAACAACCAGACCGGTTGGGGTGCCGGCCGCAACACCCATGTGGACAAAGTTCTTGTACACGATGTCGGTGCCGTCGATCTCAGCGTTGACCTCGGGCACCTCTTTCAGTGCGTGACAGCAGGCCTTGGTGAAGAAGGACATAAAGCCAAGACGGGCGCCGTGTTTCTTCTCAAACTGGTCTTTGTACTGTTTGCGCAGCGCCATCACCTCGGTCATGTCGACCTCGTTATAGGTGGTCAGCATCGCAGCGGTGTTCTGAGATTCTTTCAGGCGGCGGGCGATGGTCTGACGCAGGCGGGTCATTTTCACCCGTTCTTCGCGGGCGACGTCACTGGTGGCGACAGGCGCACGTACCGCGACCGGGGCGGCGGCTGGCGCAACTGGTGTGGCTGCAACGGCAGCAACGGCGCGGGCGACGTCATCTTTCATGATGCGGCCATCGCGACCAGTGCCAGTGACGGCAGCGGCGGACAAACCGGCCTCGGCCATTGCTTTTTCCGCCGATGGCGCATTGGCGACGTCCTTGCCTGCGGCGGCAGGAGCAGCAACTGCAGCAGGGGCAGAGGCTGGCGCCGCCGCGACCGAAGAGCCAGAGATCACGCCCAATTTGGCGCTGGCATCCACGGTGGAGCCCTCGGGGGCGGTGATTTCAGTCAGCACACCTGCAACGGGGGCTGGCACTTCGACCGAAACCTTGTCGGTTTCCAGCTCGCAGAGCATTTCGTCCTGCGCCACGGTGTCGCCAACCTGTTTGAACCAAGTTGCTACGGCGGCTTCTGTGACGGATTCACCCAAGGTAGGAACCATTACATCAGTGCTGCCTGCACTGGCTGCGGGCGCTGCGGCTGCGGCAGGAGCCGGGGCTGCTGCCGCACCATCACCTGCGGCGAGGGTGGCCAGCAGAGCGTTGACGCCGACGGTTTCGCCTTCGGCGGCGATGATTTCGCCCATGGTGCCAGCGGCGGGGCTGGGTACTTCGACGGTGACTTTGTCGGTCTCCAGCTCGCAGAGCATCTCGTCAACAGCAACCGCATCGCCGGGCTTTTTGAACCAGGTGGCGACCGTGGCTTCGGTGACCGATTCGCCCAGAGTGGGCACACGAATTTCGGTGGTCATGGATCAGTTTCCTTCGATGCTCAGCGCGTCGTTCACGAGCGCAGCTTGTTGGGCTTTGTGTTGGCTGGCCAGACCTGTGGCAGGCGAGGCCGATGTGGCGCGTCCGGCATAGACCGGACGAGTGTGTTTGGCGCCGATACGAGTCAGTACCCATTCGATGTTGGGTTCGATGAAACTCCAGGCGCCCTGGTTCTTAGGCTCTTCCTGACACCAGACCATTTCGGCTCCCTTGAAACGCTCCAGTTCCTTGACCATTGAGATGGCCGGGAACGGATAGTACTGTTCGACCCGCATCAAATAGACATCGTCGATGCCGCGTGCATCACGTTCAGCCAGCAGGTCGTAATAGACCTTGCCCGAACACAGTACCACGCGTTTGATTTTGTCATCTGCCACCAACTGGGTGTCGGAGTTTCCATGCTGGGCGTCATCCCACAGCACTCGGTGGAAGCTGGATCCGGTGGTGAATTCCTCGGTTTTGCTGATCGCCAGTTTGTGGCGCAACAAGGATTTGGGTGTCATCAGGATCAGTGGCTTGCGAAATGACCGGTGCATCTGACGGCGCAGGATGTGGAAGTAGTTGGCCGGCGTGGTACAGTTGGCCACGATCCAGTTGTCCTGACCACACATCTGCAGGAAGCGTTCCAGACGCGCCGAAGAGTGCTCGGGCCCCTGGCCCTCATAGCCGTGTGGCAGCAGCAGCACCAAACCGGACATCCGCAGCCATTTGCTTTCGCCGGACGAGATGAACTGGTCGAACATGATCTGCGCGCCATTGGCAAAATCGCCAAACTGGGCCTCCCAAAGGGTCAGCGCATTGGGTTCGGCTAGGGTGTAGCCATACTCAAAGCCCAGAACCGCATATTCTGACAGTGCCGAGTCGATCACTTCGTATTCTGCCTGACCCGAGCGGATGTTGTTGAGCGGGAAATAACGTTCTTCGGTGTTCTGGTTGACCAACCCCGAGTGGCGCTGTGAGAAAGTGCCGCGGGTGACGTCCTGGCCGGATAGCCGCACCGGGAAACCCTCGGTCAGCAGCGAGCCAAAGGCCAGTGCTTCGGCAGTTGCCCAGTCAAAGCCGTCGCCATCGTCGAGCATCTTTTTCTTGGAATCCAGCAGCCGGTTAATCGTCTTGTGCACTGGCATGCCCTCAGGGACGTGCGACAGGGCTTTGCCCACTTCGGCAAAGGTTTCCGGGCTCACCGAGGTCTTGCCGCGCTGATAGTCCTCGTCTTTGGTGTCCAGATGTTTCCAGCGCCCATCCAGCCAGTCGGCCTTGTTGGGTTTGTAGTCTTTCCCGGCTTCGAATTCGTCGTTCAGACGGGCCTGAAACGCCGCCTTCATGTCTTCGATTTCGCCTTCAGGGATCAGGCCGTCTTTTACCAACCGTTCAGTATACAGCGACAGGGTGGTTTTGTGGGTCTTGATCTTCTTGTACATCACCGGGTTGGTGAACATGGGCTCGTCGCCCTCGTTGTGTCCAAAGCGGCGGTAGCAGAAGATATCCAGTACGACGTCTTTGTGGAACTTCTGGCGGAATTCTGTGGCCACTTTAGCGGCGTGCACTACGGCTTCGGGGTCGTCACCGTTGACGTGGAAGATCGGCGCCTCGACCACCAGCGCGTTATCCGTGGGATAAGGCGAGGAGCGCGAGAAGTGCGGTGCAGTGGTGAAACCAATCTGGTTGTTGACCACGATGTGCATGGTGCCGCCGGTCTTGTGACCGCGCAGACCTGACAGGGCGAAACATTCCGCCACAACACCCTGACCGGCAAACGCCGCGTCGCCGTGCAACAGGATGGCCATCACCCTGGTGCGGTCGGTGTCGTTCAGCTGGTCCTGCTTGGCGCGGACCTTGCCGATCACCACCGGGTTCACGGCTTCTAGGTGCGAGGGGTTGGCGGTCAGGCTGAGGTGCACGATATTGTTGTTGAATTCGCGATCCGAGCTGGCCCCAAGGTGGTATTTCACATCACCCGAGCCATCGACGTCCTCTGGCTTGAAACTACCGCCCTGAAATTCGTTGAAAATGGCGCGGTAGGGTTTCTGCATCACGTTGGCCAGCACCGACAAGCGGCCCCGGTGGGGCATGCCGATAACGATATCACGCACACCCAGCGCACCACCGCGCTTGATGATCTGCTCCATCGCCGGGATCAGGCTTTCGCCGCCATCCAGACCAAAGCGCTTGGTGCCCATATATTTGACATGCAGGAATTTCTCAAAGCCTTCGGCCTCGACCATCTTGTTCAGGATGGCGCGGCGACCTTCGCGGGTGAACTGGATTTCCTTGCCCAGCCCTTCGATCCGTTCCTTCAGCCACGAGGATTCCGCCGGGTTCGAGATATGCATGTATTGCAGCGCAAAGGTGCCGCAATAGGTGCGTTTGACGATGTCAACGATTTGGCGCATCGAGGCGATTTGCAGGCCCAGCACGTTGTCGATGAAGATCGGCCGATCCATGTCGGCGTCGCTAAAGCCGTAGGTGCGCGGGTCAAGTTCCGGGTGCGGCGTCGTCGAGCGCATGCCCAGTGGATCCAAATCAGCAACCAGATGGCCACGGATGCGGAAGGCGCGGATCAGCATCAGGGCGCGGATGCTGTCCAGCACCGCCCGCTTGATTGCCTCGTCTGAGACTTTGATGCCGGTGGCTTCGGCCTTGGCGGCGATCTTTTTGCCGGCAGCCTTGGTTTCCACCGGGGCGGCCCATTCGCCGGTCAGCGCGCTGGTCAGTTCGTCATCCGGCTGCGGTGGCCAGTCTTTGCGCGCCCATGAGGGGCCCTGTGCCTCGGCCTTTACGTCCAGCTCGGCGTCGCCCATCTGGCGAAAGAACTCGCCCCATGCGGCATCTACCGCGCCTGGGTCATTGGCGTAGCGAGCATAGAGCTGCTCCAGATACTCGGCATTGTGCCCCTGCATAAACGAGGAGGCATGGAAGAGGTCGTTGGGGCTTTGTTCGGTCATGTTAGCCTCTTAAGGTCTATTTGAGGTCACGGTGAGAACCCAGGTTCCGGTTGGGTCTTCGACTGTAGCGATGTCAGAGTAATGGGTCATTTGAACTTTGGCGTTCAGCATTCCATTTGCTTTCTCCCGGCCGGTAGCAAGGAAGTAGTGGTGGCCGAGAGTGCTGGGGAGAGTGTCAATTATGGCGATACTTCTTGTGGCCCTACCAAGCGTTTCCTCGCTAAAAGAGAACTGCGGCGACACAAGGAGGTTTTGGGCCCAGTCGTCCGGAACGTTGGTGAACTGGCAAATTGAAAAGGCGAATGACGAACGAAGATAAGCTAATGGGTTGAATTCGGCTGCTACGCTTTTTGAGGAGTCGAGCCACCAATACGATCTCTTGCGGTCATTTTCATCCACAATCGGATTCGGATCGAGCCCAATGCCTTCTGGCCCGGCATCAGTTTCTTTTTGGTTTGTTTCGCGAACTCTCTTAAGTATCATTGCTCGAAATTCTGGGTCGAGCATCCAGTGGTCAAGCTGTCCATCTTTCTCGGTATCAGAAACATTTGACGACAAAGACAGGAGATACTCTGAAGTGGAGACCGCTTTGAACGAAGCAAAACTTTCTTCTTCGCGGCCATCAAGTGGCCGCAGCTCTAAGTCCGTGACGGCCTGTCTCACGGCACCAAGTTTGTCGAAGTTCAGGCTTGTTTGATCAACACAGGCCTCGACGAGCGAGACGAAATCGTCTGCATCAAGTGAACCGGCATGCACTTGCCCAGTCATTGCAGTGGCAAACGCCATTGCTGCCACAAAACGCGCACCACGGCGGGCCGCTGTCTTAGAAACACTGATCTGAGAAATGCGCAGTTTCACGAGGATACCTGTTGAAACGTATGGTTGTTGTAGCGACTTAGGCCGATTGTCATTTGGGGCAGCGTTGCTGCCAGACGTTTCGATTTGGTGAAACGCAAGGCAGATCCTGCGGCAAAAAGGGCCGATGAGGCCTTTTCAGCGACAAGATCCGGAAAAATATGCGGAAATTTGGAAATAGAGAGCATCCGCCCGGCCGCGCCGGGCAGCACCCGCCCGCCCCCAAGGCGGGTGCTTTCGCACCCACCCCGGTCGGGCGCTGCCCTAAGAGCATATGCTCGGGCGGATAGCATATCTTAGCCGATCGCCTTCAGAACGGCCTCGCCCAGGTGGGCAGGGCTTTCAGCAACCACGATACCAGCGGATTTCATCGCTTCGATCTTGTCCTCGGCACCACCTTTACCACCAGCAACAATCGCGCCAGCGTGGCCCATGCGGCGGCCCGGAGGGGCTGTGCGGCCAGCGATGAAACCAGCTGTTGGCTTCCAACGGCCTTTTTTCTTTTCATCAGCCAGGAACTGCGCAGCTTCTTCTTCGGCTGAACCACCGATTTCACCGATCATGATGATGGACTCAGTCTCGTCGTCGGCCAGGAACCACTCCAGCACATCCAGGTGCTCGGTGCCTTTGATCGGATCGCCGCCGATGCCCACACAGGTGGACTGGCCCAGACCAACGTCGGTGGTCTGCTTGACCGCCTCATATGTCAGCGTGCCGGAACGCGACACAACACCAACCGATCCACGCTTGTGGATGTGGCCGGGCATGATGCCGATTTTGCAAGCATCAGGCGTGATAACGCCGGGGCAGTTGGGGCCGATCAGTCGGGACTTGGAGCCTTCGAGCGCGCGCTTGACGCGCATCATGTCCAGAACCGGGATGCCTTCGGTGATGCAGATGATCACTTCCATCTCGGCGTCGATCGCCTCGAGGATTGAATCAGCCGCAAAGGGGGGCGGTACGTAGATCACGGATGCATTGGCTTCGGTGACGTGCTTGGCCTCGTGGACCGAGTTGAAGACGGGCAGGTTCAGGTGGGTCATGCCACCCTTGCCGGGTGTGACGCCGCCAACCATTTTGGTGCCATAAGCGATGGCCTGTTCAGAGTGAAAAGTGCCCTGCGAGCCGGTCAGGCCCTGGCAGATTACTTTGGTGTTTTCGTCGATGAGGACAGCCATGTGATCTTGGTCCTTAGTTTGGGGATTGGGTTTTGCGCAAAAGCACCGAGATGTTGTCGTCCAGCGGCAGGCTGATCGTGTTGATCAGCTGACAGCTGAAGCCCGCACGTACGGCGACATCCCGAAGGCTTTGCAATGTAAAATAGTTGACGTGATCGGGGTAACGGAAACCGCACCATTTGGCTCCGATCACGCGACGGTTAAGAGAGGCGTAATTGGGCACGCGAATAAACACACCGCCGCCCGGTTTCAGGGCGCGGTGGGCGCCCCGCAGAACTTTCATCACCTGAGTTTCGTGTTCCAGATAGGAAAACATCACCACACCGTCGAACATCTCGGGATCGAAGTCCCAGATCGCTTCGGCGCCGGCACCATGGATGCAAAACCCGCCGCGCTGGCGCATAACATCATCCGAGCGGTGGTGCAGTTCTTTCGACAATTCGATCCCGTAGGGGGTCATCGGTGGGCTGATACGCCCACCATCGCCGCAGCCAATATCCAAAACATGACCATCGTTGAACCAACGCCGGAATGACCTGGTCTTGTTCCGGTACATACCCAAGCTATTGCGGATTTTGCGGGCAATTGGGCTGAACGAAGTCGACCCTTTGCCCGAGGTTTCCCGCTTGATGACATGGGTTTTTTCCCAGGCATAATCTTCGACCAGTGCTTCATATTCCGGCGGGTTGCGCAGGAATGTGAAGGCGCACGCATTGCAATCGGTGATCTGCCACGGATCAGGTGAATAGGCCGTTACCGGACTAACTTCGCTACCGTCGCAGGCAGGGCAATTGCGATATGTGATTTGGTCGAGCATGTGATGTTTAAAGAGATCCTGGTTCAGGTGGTCAGCCGTCCTTCCGAAGTTTCATCAACTCTTGTTGCTGAAACTTCGGAGGAAAAAGGCAATTAGCCCTTAACTGCTTTAACAATCTTCTCGGCGCCGTCTTTCAGGTTGTCCGCTGCGATCACGTCCAGGCCAGAGTTGTTGATGATCTCTTTGCCCTTCTCGACGTTTGTGCCTTCCAGACGCACAACCAGTGGAACCTTCAGGCCGATCTCTTTCACCGCAGCAACAACGCCCTCGGCGATCACATCACAGCGCATGATGCCACCAAAGATGTTGACCAGGATGCCTTTGACCTTGGGGTCCGAGGTGATGATCTTGAATGCCTCGGTGACTTTCTCTTTGGTGGCGCCGCCGCCAACGTCGAGGAAGTTGGCAGGCTCAGCACCGTACAATTTGATGATGTCCATAGTGGCCATCGCCAGACCCGCACCGTTCACCATGCAACCGATTTCGCCGTCGAGGGTGATGTAGTTCAGGTCGTACTTGGAGGCTTCCAGCTCGTTTGGATCCTCTTCGCTCTCGTCGCGTAGCTCGGCGATGTCGGCGTGGCGATACATCGCGTTGCCATCGAACGAGATCTTGGCATCGAGTACCTTCAGATTACCAGTGTCACTAACGATCAATGGGTTGATCTCTAGCATCTCCATGTCTTTCTCGATGAAGGCTTGGTACAGTTGGCCCATCAGTTTGACGCATTGCTTGACCTGCACACCTTCGAGACCGAGGGTGAAGGCGATGCGACGACCGTGGAACGCCTGATAGCCAGTTGCCGGATCAACACTGAACGACAGGATCTTTTCAGGAGTTGCATCGGCAACTTCTTCGATGTCCATGCCGCCTTCGGTCGAGCAGACAAAGGACACTTGCGATGTCTGGCGATCAACCAGCAGCGCCAGGTACAGTTCTGTCTGAATGCCGGAACCGTCTTCAATATAGATGCGGTTGACCTGCTTGCCGACCGGACCGGTCTGATGGGTGACCAGAGTGCGGCCCAGCATCTTCTTGGCTTCCTCGGCGGCCTCTTCAACCGACTTGGCCAGACGCACGCCGCCTTTTTCACCAGCATCGGCTTCCTTAAAGGAGCCCTTGCCACGACCACCTGCGTGGATCTGTGCCTTGACCACCCAAAGTGGGCCGTCCATTTCGCCTGCGGCGGTTTTGGCGTCTTCTGCTTTTAGTACAACGCGCCCGTCTGAAACCGGTGCGCCATAGCTGCGAAGGAGGGCCTTGGCTTGGTATTCGTGGATGTTCATTTGAAACTGTCCCGTCTGACTGCATTTGCCGAGTGTTATACGACGTCATAAGCCCAGTGGTTAAAGGGTTATTTTACAGGAGACCAAAAAATAGCGAAGATTGTTTGGATTTGTGATCACAGCTTTTAAGCGTGTGATCACATATTTCAAATTCGTTTACAAAAGTGATTCGTTCGTAACGTAACATGCTAATATTTTTGGCCTGAAGGCGATATTTGCATGTTGGCGATAACATGTTGTGACTGCAAGGGATCTGACCAAAGAAAAAGGGCCCGCCAAATTGGCAGGCCCTTTTTGTGATTCTTGCTAGTGTATCAGGCCAATGAGCCGTCGATTCCCTTGCAGGCATCGACCAGACCTTTGACGGCGTTGACCGAATTGTCGAACATTGCCTGCTCGTCAGCGCTCATCTGAATGTCGATGACACGCTCGATACCGCCGGCACCGATCACGGTGGGCACACCAACATACATGCCGTTCAGACCCAGAGCACCATCAACGTAAGCGGCACAAGGCAGCACGCGTTTCTGATCTTTCAGGAAGGCCTCGGCCATCTCGATGGCGCTGGTGGCCGGTGCGTAGAAGGCAGAACCGGTTTTCAGCAGGCCAACAATCTCGGCGCCGCCATCACGGGTACGCTGAACGATGGCGTCCAGTTTTTCCTGTGTGGTCCAACCCATCGACACCAGATCCGGCAGAGGAATGCCGCCAACGGTGGAGTAACGGGTCAGTGGCACCATGGTGTCGCCGTGGCCGCCCAGCACAAACGCAGTGACGTCTTTCATCGAGACGTTGAACTCTTCGGCCAGGAAATGGCGGAAGCGCGCGGAGTCGAGAATGCCGGCCATGCCGCAAACTTTGGCGTGGGGCAGGCCCGAGAATTCGCGCAGCGCCCAAACCATGGCGTCCAGCGGGTTGGTGATGCAGATGACAAATGCGTTGGGGGCGTGATCGCGGATGCCTTCGCCAACGGATTTCATCACTTTCAGGTTGATGCCCAGCAGGTCATCGCGGCTCATGCCTGGCTTGCGGGGAACACCAGCGGTGACGATGCAAACGTCGGCGCCTGCGATGTCGGCGTAGGACTGAGTGCCTCTCAACGTGGCGTCAAAGCCTTCGGAGGGGCCGGATTGTGAAATATCCAGCGCCTTGCCTTCCGGGGTGCCTTCGGCAATGTCGAAAAGAACGACGTCGCCGAGTTCTTTCATTGCGGCGAGATGGGCGAGGGTGCCACCGATCTGACCAGCGCCGATAAGGGCGATTTTGGGTCGTGCCATGGGAATATATCTCCGGTCCGGTTGAAATTGCCGGTTGCCTACGGGGTTCCGAGCTATCGCGCAAGAGTTCTGCGCTGCAGCGCGGCACCACAACAACCTGAGCGGTTTGTGGCTGATAACGCTAAAGAACTTGTAAACTAGGGGGTTACGGGGCGGGCGAATTGCCGACCGGAGCGATAATGTTTTTCCATTTTGTGATCACGTAACCAAAATGCGGGTGGATCCGACCGTGAAATTTTGTCCAACACAGGTGGGTGCCTGGGTCGATTCTTGTGCGCAGGGCTGTAGTAAGCTGGGAATTGCGGGTGCCGCGATCCAAGGGAGTTGGCGCCCTAAATGGATAGATCCACTTGTCTGGCGCGACGTCCTTTGAGGGGAGCGTGAATGCGCGCATGGCATCGCGTGGAATGTCAGGTTGGGGTGTGGTCGACTAGTGGATGGTCCACTTAAAATTAGACCACACTCCATAGCTGTCTGCTGTCCGGGATGCCGGACAGCACAGTGTGCTTTAGGCGTCGTTGCCCTGTGGCGGCAATGCTTCGGCAAGCTCTTCCCAGGACTGTCCCGATGCGACCAGACAAGTCAGGCCATTGGGAGTTGTCACTGTGATGGTCCAAGTGCCGGTATCTGAGGAGGCGAAGGTTTCGATCACCATGCCTTGTTCGCCCAATCCAATGCTCTGGCGGCTTTCGCCATATGTGGAGGCTAGGCGTTCAACGACAGCTTCGCGGGGGGCGCAATTTCTGTTTTGCTGAGCAGTTGCCTGCTGGGTTGCGATTGCCATGAAGCCCAGGCTCATAGTTAGTTTGATCATCGTCTTCATCATGGGTTTTACCCTTTTTCCGGAGCGGCCTGTAACTACGTGAACTAGATCACGCACTACCCTCGATAGTTCCGTAGCGAGCCGGTTTCTGACGTTTATCGAACCTTAATCCGTTCTAAACCACGATCTACGCCGTTCTGGCTGGAAGGTAATGGGTTCGATGTACAAAGCTTGCCATTTAGGTGCTGATAAATAGTTAACGCGACGTTCGGGGCTATATTTTAAAGGTGTTAGCCACTGGGAATGCTCAACAAAAAGTTCTTCAATGCTGCGTCGCAGAATATTTTTTCTTGTAATTTTGTGACCGAATCGCTACCGATTTAGCAACTTTACAACCTGGAGAGACAATATGGACATGCGCTCGCGCCCTTTTCGTTCGGTGCTGTATATCCCCGGCTCAAAATCGCGGGCTTTGGACAAGGCCAGGACTCTGCCGGTGGATGCTGTGATCTTCGATCTGGAGGATGCGGTTTCGATCAGCGAGAAGGTCTCGGCGCGCGACACCCTGGCGCAGGAATTGCGGCAGGGGGGATATGGCGACCGTATGCGTATCGTCCGCATTAATGGGTTGGATACGGACTGGGGCAGGGCAGATGCCCAGGCTGTGGCGCAGATGCAGTGCGATGCGGTTTTGCTGCCCAAGGTGTCCTCGCCTGCGGATCTGGATACGCTGGCTGAGATTACTGGTGATCTGCCGATCTGGGCGATGATGGAAACACCGCGCGGCATGTTGAATGCAGCTGCGATTGCGGCACATCCGAAACTGCAGGGCATGGTGATGGGCACCAATGATCTGGCCAAAGAGCTGCAGACCCGGTTTCGTGCGGACCGCTTGCCGATGATGGCTGGGCTGGGACTGTGCTTGTTGGCAGCCAAAGCCGAGGGGCTGGTGATTGTCGATGGCGTCTACAATGCCTTTAAGGACGCCGAGGGGCTGGCAGTGGAATGTGCCCAGGGGCGCGATATGGGCTTTGATGGCAAAACGTTGATCCACCCGGCGCAAGTGGATGTGGCCAATACCGCCTTTGCGCCGTCAGAAGGTGAGGTTGATTTGGCCCGCCGTCAAATCACTGCCTTTGAAGAAGCCGAAGCTGTCGGGCAGGGGGTTGCTGTGGTTGATGGCAAGATTGTGGAAAATCTGCATGTTGTCACCGCCCGCGAGATAATTGCAAAAGCGGATGCAATCGCAGCTGTTACCGTTTAAGTGTTAATCAGCTTAACATTACAAGGAAACTGACATGACACTTTTGGTCATAGGCATCCTGCTCTGGATTGGGGCACATCTGTTCAAACGCGTGGCGCCGGATATGCGCGCGTCGATGGGCGACAAGGGCAAAGGACTGGTTGCACTGGCGCTTGTGGGCTCTGTCGTGCTGATGGTCCTGGGCTATCGCAGCATGGACTTTATCCCGGTTTGGGAGCCTGCACCGTTTTTAAAGCACATCAACAATCTGGCGGTTCTGTTTGCGCTGTATCTGACCAGCCCGGGACCCACCAAGGGTGCCATTTTCTATAAGATGCGGTACCCGATGCTGGTGGGCTTCAAACTTTGGGCGGCGGCGCATTTGCTGGTCAATGGGGATCTGGCGTCGATCATACTGTTTGGCGGTTTGCTGGCCTGGGGCGTGATCGAGGTGATCGTGATCAACCGGTCCGAGCCAAACTGGACACCAAACCCCAAGGGCACCATTGCTAAGGATGCGATGTTCTTTGCGATCTCGATCCTTTTGCTAGCCGTGATCGGCTATATTCACGGGCTTGTCGGCCCTTCACCCTTTCCAGGATAGAGCACTATGAAACTGTATCGGTTCCTCAGCGAGGACGACACGTCTGCGTTTTGCCACAAGGTGACAGAGGCATTGAATAAAGGGTGGGAGCTGTATGGCAGTCCAACCCAGACCTTTGACCCGGTTAAGGGGATCATGCGTTGTGGTCAGTCGGTGGTGAAAGAGGTCGAGGGCACCTATACGCCCGACACCAAGCTGGGAGCGCACTAATGAGTAAGACCAGGTCGGCCAAGACAAATTCAGGACGATTTTTCGAGGACTACGCGGTGGGTGATGTGCTGCATCACGCAGTGCCGCGCACCGTGTCTGGGGGGGAGCGGGCGCTGTATCATGCGCTGTATCCGGCCCGGCATGCCTTGTATTCGTCGGACGAGTTTGCCCGCCGGTCTGGTCTACCCAAATCGCCGCTGGACGATATGGCGGCCTTTCACATCGTGTTTGGCAAGACGGTGCCGGATGTGTCGCTGAATGCGGTGGCCAACCTGGGCTACGCCGAGGGGCGCTGGCTATTGCCGGTTTACGAGGGTGACACGCTACGCTCGGAATCCGAGGTGATCGGGGTCAAGCAAAACTCGAACGGCAAGTCCGGAGTGGTCTATGTACGCACGCGTGGGATTAACCAGCGCGACGAGTCCGTGATGGAATTTGTGCGCTGGGTGATGGTGCGTAAAAGGGATCCGGAGGCTCCGGCGCCGACAACAGTGATCCCTGTGCTGAAGAAGGTGATCTCTGCCGAGGATCTGGTGATCCCTGAGGGGCTGGATTTCTCGGACTATGATTTCGCTCAGGCGGGCGAGGCGCATCGCTGGGGAGATTATGAGATTGGCGAGACCATCGACCATGTAGATGGAGTCACAATCGAGGAAGCCGAGCATATGATTGCCACCCGGCTGTGGCAGAACACCGCCAAGGTGCATTTTGATGCCACGGCGCGCACCGATGGGTCGCGGTTGATTTACGGTGGCCATGTGATCTCGATGGCGCGGGCTTTGTCGTTCAACGGGCTGGCCAATGCGCAGATGATTGTCGGTCTGAACGGCGGCGCCCATGCCAATCCTTGTTCGTCGGGGATGACGGTGCGGGCCTGGTCTGAGGTTTTGGACAAGGCGGAGACATCTGCACCCGGGGTTAGCGCCATCCGGTTGCGTTTGGTTGCGACCAGTGGTGGTGCGCCGTTTGCGTTGAAGGGTGAGGATGGCAAGTATCTTCCCGAGGTGCTGTTGGATCTGGATTACTGGGCTTTGATGCCGATTTGATCTGTGCTGGGGCGTAGCCCCCAGACCCCCGAGGTATTTCCGACAAGAAGAAACTTGTGAAATGCCGTTTCGGGGATGTCGCGAAAGTGATGAGGATTTGGCGGTTTGCTTGTTAGGCTGGCCGAATGCTGTTTTTGCGTCCCTTTGTTCTTATGGCCCTATTGGGGATACCTGTCGCAGCCAGGGCCTGCGATTTGGCGCTGGTGTTGGCGGTGGATGTGTCTGGCTCGGTTGATGCCAATGAATACCGTATTCAGATGGATGGGCTGGCCGAAGGGTTGCGAGATGGTGTGGTGGCCGAGGCGCTGGTGCGTGGCAAGGCGCAGGTTTTGTTGATGCAATGGTCCGGTGCTACTAGGCAAGAAGTTAGTATTCCGTGGGTAGCGATCGAGGATTTTTCAGCGGTAGAAGCGCTGGCGAAACGTATTGAAACTGTGGAGCGGCCCTGGCGTAATTATTCTACTGCCATTGGTGAAGCCTTGCAGCGGGCCGTGACTGAGTTCGATACCGTGGCAGATTGCAAGCGACGGGTGATTGACCTGTCTGGAGACGGGACGTCGAATGAGGGGCTGTTGCCGGGGGAGATGGGGGGTGTGTTTGTTCAGGCGCGGGTGATGGTGAACGCATTGGCGATCGAGCAGAGTGATGCGGAGTTGACCAGCTATTTTTATGAGAATGTCATCCATGGCGACGGTGCTTTTGTAGCGACAGCGGTCACCTTCACCGATTACCCAAGCCGGATTCGCATGAAACTGCTGCGCGAGGTGGCGCGCCAGACCGCAGCGCTGAGTGAGTAATGGTGATTTGAGGTGAGCGCTCTGATTCTGCGATACTTTTACAATTCGCTAATATGTGATCACAACAATTGAAGCTGTGATCACAACTGTGATTTTTTAGCGCCAACAATCGGAATTTCCGCACTTATTTACCACTCGTTTGCGTGACAGTAGGTAAAAAACCGCTAAAACACCGACAGCCAACCGAAGAGGAGCCAACATGGCCGATGACAATCGGGGAAATCGCCCGCTTTCGCCTCATTTGAGTATTTATCGCCCGCAGATGACGGCTATGTCGTCAATCATGGTTAGGATCACCGGGATTGCATTGCTAGGGCTGGCCCTGCTGGTGGTCTGGTGGTTGCTGGCCGCTGCTACCTCAGCCGGGTCATTTGCCGTTATCGACGGCTTGCTGCGCAGCTGGTTTGGCAGTCTGGTCCTGCTCGGTGCGACCTGGGCACTGTGGTACCACATGCTGGGCCGGTTGCGTCACGTGATCTGGGACTTTGGCTATTTGGTGCAGGTTGAGGTGTCCAACAAGATGGGCCTTGGCATGTTCATTGGCGCTACCGTCCTGACTGTCATCACCGCCCTCGTGGTTTAAGGAGCGATCTCATGCGATATTTGACTGACCGTAAACGGGCCGAGGGCCTGGGCGCTAGCGGCTCTGGGACACATCATCACTGGCAAATGATGGTTAGCTCGATCCTGCTGGTTCCTTTGGTTCCGCTGTTTATCTTCACATTCGGCTGTGCGCTGGGTGGCACCCATGAAGAGGTGATGGCCTATTTCAGTCGCCCCTTCCCGGCGATTGTTATGGCGCTGAGCCTGGTCGTGATCACATTGCATCTGATGCGTGAGGCCAATGCCGCGATTGAGGATTACATGCATGGTGTTGCGCAGAAGCTGGCTTTGGTCTTTGCAGCGGCCTTTTCCTACACCCTGATTGCGGCGGGTTTGTTCGCCCTTGTTAAACTCGCCCTTTAGAATGTGCGCGGTAAGGAATTAAACGATGACAGCAGCATATGAATATGAAACCCACGAATACGACGTTGTTGTAGTTGGTGCCGGTGGCGCTGGTCTGCGCGCCACACTGGGTATGGCTGAACAGGGTCTGCGCACCGCTTGCGTGACCAAAGTGTTCCCGACCCGCTCGCACACTGTTGCAGCACAGGGTGGCATTGCCGCCTCGCTGTCGAACATGGGCCCGGATAACTGGCAGTGGCATATGTATGACACCGTCAAGGGCAGTGACTGGCTGGGCGACATGGACGCGCAGGAATACATGGTTCGTGAGGCGCCCAAGGCGGTTTATGAACTGGAGCACTACGGCGTGCCGTTTTCGCGCACCGAAGAAGGCAAGATCTATCAGCGGCCCTTTGGCGGCCACACGACCGAATTTGGCGATGGCCCCGCTGTGCAGCGGACTTGCGCCGCAGCGGACCGGACAGGGCACGCGATCCTGCACACGCTGTATGGCCAGTCGCTGAAGAACAACGCTGAGTTTTACGTCGAGTATTTCGCCATCGACCTGATCATGTCCGAAGACGGTCAATGTCAGGGCGTTGTTTGCTGGAAGCTGGACGACGGCACCATGCATGTGTTCAACGCCAAGATGGTTGTTTTGGCGACTGGCGGCTATGGCCGTGCTTATTTCTCGGCGACATCCGCCCACACCTGTACTGGTGACGGTGGCGGCATGGTCGCTCGTGCCGGTCTGGCGCTGCAGGATATGGAATTTGTTCAGTTCCACCCAACCGGTATCTATGGCTCGGGCTGTCTGATCACCGAAGGTGCGCGCGGCGAAGGCGGCTATCTGACCAACTCGGAAGGCGAACGGTTCATGGAGCGTTATGCGCCCCAGTATAAGGACCTTGCCCCGCGTGACTATGTTTCACGGTCGATGACCATGGAAATCCGCGAAGGCCGTGGTGTGGGCAAGGATGGCGATCATCTTCACCTGAACCTAAGCCATCTGCCCGCCGAGGCACTGGCTGAGCGGCTGCCGGGGATTTCAGAGTCGGCCAAGATCTTTGCTGGTGTTGATCTGACGAAAGAGCCGATCCCTGTGATCCCAACCGTGCATTACAACATGGGCGGCATTCCGACCAACTATTGGGGCGAAGTGCTGAACCCGACCGACAAGGATTCCAACGCAGTGGTGCCTGGCCTGATGGCCGTGGGCGAGGCCGGTTGTGCCTCGGTGCATGGTGCCAACCGTCTGGGGTCCAACTCGCTGATCGATCTGGTGGTGTTTGGCCGGGCTTCGGCTATTCGTGCCGGCAAGGTTGTCGATGCCGAGGCACCTAATCCGGTGCTGAATCAGGCTGGAATTGACGCCGCGTTTGATCGCTTTGACGGGCTGCGCCATGCATCGGGCAACGTCGCCACGGCTGAGTTGCGGTTGGAAATGCAGAAGACCATGCAGGCCGATGCGGCAGTGTTCCGGACCTCGAAAACCTTGACCGAGGGTGTCGAGAAAATGACTGAGATTGCCGGTAAGATGGATGATCTCAAGGTCACCGACCGGTCGCTGGTGTGGAACTCGGATCTGATGGAAACACTGGAACTGGCCAACCTGATGCCCAACGCGCTGGCCACCATTCACGGGGCCGAGGCGCGCAAAGAAAGCCGGGGTGCGCATGCGCATGAGGATTTCTCGGAGCGGGACGACAAAAACTGGCGGGTGCACACCATCAGCCGGGTTGATGGTGCATCGGTGGATCTGAGCCATCGCCCAGTGGTGGTCAAACCGCTGACATCCGAAAAAGACGGCGGTATCAGCCTAGAGAAAATCGCGCCCAAAGCGCGGACTTTCTGAGGTCGCCGCCGGATGGCTTTGGTTGAGAGAAATGTGAATTTTCCGGGGCGCTCTGTGGCCCGGCAAACACGTGTTTGTGCGGTTGTGACTGCTATGGTGGCCCTATGATGGTTGTGGATCAGCATGCGGGTGTCGAACAACCAAAGGAATGGGCCCGTCTGGGGTTCACCCCGGGGCAGGCGCTGCGGCTGTTTGGTATGCGTCGGTCGGGCAATCACGCCATTGCCAATTGGCTGCAGCGCAACTCGGCGACTGGGCGCTCGGTGTTTTTGAACAACTGCAAGCCGACCAATGATCCGTTCAAGAGCTTTCGGTCCATCGAGTTGGACGGCGAACATGCGTCGCACCGTAAGGCGACCAGCGATCTGGCCTCGGTTGCAGGCGCTGCCGGGGATGGCGCGTTGCTGCTGTTTTCCTATGAAGACGTCACACCCGCAATGTTTGCCCCCAAACGCGCCGTGTCGGGGCCGTTCAACGAAGCGCTGCTGACAGGCAATGTGCTGATCTATCGTGGCTTTCTCAACTGGGTGGCCTCATTGCTGAAAAAGATGCAGGGCAATGCCAACTACAGCTTGCTGCGCCGCAATGCGATCCTGCTGCAGGCCATCGATTTTTACGGGTTGTTGCTGAAGCAAGTGGAGCAGGCGCAAGAGCTGGGGTTCACCTGCGTCTGCTACGACGACTGGGTTCAGGACGAGAGCTATCGTGCGACGATCCTGACACAGCTGGGCCTACCCTTGCGCGACAACTCGCTGGGGAAGGTGCAAAGCTATGGTGGCGGGTCGTCATTTCAAAAGCAGGTTGAGAGTGCGGGCGAGTTGGACGTTAGCCGACGCTGGCACCAGATGGCTGAAGATCAGGAATTTGCAGCTGTGCTGCAACTGTCGGCCCATGACACCGTGCTGACCAGCCGGCTGGAACGGCTGTTTCCGCGTGATGCGGCGCTGCTGGCCCGGATTGCCGGATTGAATGCGCCGTCTGAGGGGGAGGGGTCATGAGAAACGTGACACACCTCGGCCACGCGGCTGCCGGATCTGCAGTCTTCGAAATACATCTTGCCTGCGACACCGCAGGTGAAAATTACGCGCTCGGGACCGTCAGTACTTTGGCGCGGGCATCGGAAAAAATGAACACCTGCCAGCAGGGCGCCGCAACGCGCCTGTTGGTGGGCGGCTAAGCAAGGAGACAAATCATGGTCGAATTCGCACTCCCGAAGAACTCGAAGATTACGACGGGAAAGACCTGGCCGAAACCCAGCGGGTCCACCAACATCCGCAAGTTCCGGATCTATCGCTGGACCCCGGATGATGGGAAGAATCCACGGGTGGATACCTATTTTCTGGACATGGACACCTGTGGCCCGATGGTGCTGGACGCACTGATCAAGATCAAGAACGAGATTGATCCCACGCTGACCTTCCGCCGCTCGTGCCGCGAGGGCATCTGTGGATCCTGCGCGATGAACATCGACGGCATCAACACTCTGGCCTGTATCTACGGCATGGATGAGATCAAGGGCGACGTGAGGATCTATCCGCTGCCGCACATGTCGGTGGTGCGGGATCTGATCCCGGACCTGACCCATTTCTATGCACAGCACGCCAGCATCATGCCGTGGTTGGAAACCAAAACCAACCGTCCTGCCAAAGAATGGAAGCAGACCATCAAGGATCGCAAGAAATTGGACGGTCTGTATGAGTGTGTGATGTGCGCCTGCTGCTCGACCTCTTGCCCCAGCTACTGGTGGAACAGCGATCGTTACCTTGGACCCGCAGCTTTGCTGCATGCCTATCGCTGGATCATCGATAGTCGTGACGAGGCAACAGGCGAGCGTCTGGACGAGTTGGAAGATCCGTTCAAGCTGTACCGCTGCCACACCATTATGAACTGTACCAATACCTGCCCCAAAGGCCTGAACCCGGCCGAGGCTATCGTCAACATCAAGAAGATGATGGTCGAACGGACGCTGTAATCAGCGATCATGCAGAAGCCCGGAGCATTCCGGGCTTCTGTATTCCTGCTTGCGTTGATTTGGTCCGCAAGCCGCTAATACAGTTTCAATCCCAGCAAAACGACCTCGGTATACAGGTGATCAATGTCCCCGGCGGGCATCCGGTCCGGCGTGTAGAACCGCGGGACTGCAAAATCTTCGACCGCGTCATACTGTACGTCATGCGGCAGCATCCGCCGGTCAACAGACAGGATTGCGCGGTCTTCTGGCAAAATGGCGCCGGCAATGGCGCGGACATGGCGGGCAAAGAGAGTACGGTTGCCGAGATACATGACCTCGTATGTGACGTAGTCGTCATGTTTTTGTTTGATGGACAGGATGACCAGACAGGGGCCGTCGGGGGTTTCGATCAGCAGTGGTGTCAGTTCCAGCCCTGCGTGGTCTTGCAGAACCTGGATGTCCTTAGCGCTGAGGCGTTCGGTTTTTGCCAGTGGGTCGGTGTGGATTGGCAGACTGTCCGGTGCAGATGCGCGCGGGCGCCAGATCAGACGTTGAGTGTCCAGTTCGACCAGTCCCGCGCTCTTAACTGCGTGGACGGCTCCGGGGGAGCTGGTGAAGTCGGTGACGGTGATGTCAGGATCGGCGGTGGCCAGTTCG
>MAAY01000021.1:0-603 GCA_002162795.1 Rhodobacterales bacterium 56_14_T64 | reverse complement strand
GGTTTCAACAGATACCAAGAGGTCATGTTAGCAGTGACTTTTGGGCCAGACTCGGTTGGGCGTTCAGCGGTGATCAGACCCAGCACCCCAACCAGTTTGCCATCGTCGCGCACAGTGATCGCATGGCTGTCCCCCGGTCGGCTCCAGCGGCCATCCAGAATCGCGCGCCAGCCATCTATTGACCATTTTGCCCGCGGAAAGACCTGCGCCATAAACTGGGCGATCTCTTCACGGGCTTCGGGGGCAGCGTGGGTGATTTCAACCATTGGTCAGGCCCTTTGCGTTCAAAGATACGAGGACAGGCGGATCCATTCGGTTGCGCCATTGTGGGTGAGACGGTCCATCAGATGCTCAAGGAAGTCCCAGACGATGTCATCGGTTTGCAGATGATGCGTGGACAGGCCAGTGGGCTCGTCCCGGTCCACCTGTCCCTGACGGCGCTGAACAAGGTGCTCGACCACACCGCCAAGCGTTGCTTCGGTGCCGCGAAAATGTGGACCTTGTTTCCAGCGGATCGGGTCGAAGTGAATGTTGACCTGGGTGACGCCAGCAACGGGCGAGGGCGATTTGCGGGCATGACAGGTTGAGACCAGCCGGTAGCCG
>MAAY01000052.1:29238-31190 GCA_002162795.1 Rhodobacterales bacterium 56_14_T64 | reverse complement strand
CCAGAATTTGGGGTTCACTATATCTCGTCTTCTTCATCAAAATCTCCTCAGTCATTCTTGCCGAGAAAATTCTACTTTCGCATCCCCTTAGTTCCGGGGGGGATTACCGTCTGATCAGCTCCCCGCGCGACATCCTACCGCCAGCTCCACTGGTCATGCGCCGAAACAACCCTAGCATGGCGTGCTGGCAAGAAACGCTGCTCGGATTATCATCTGGCTCGAACTCATCGATCAGTAGTGGTCGCGCCTGATTGTTACGAGACCGCCGCAAACCAGCCTCAGTGGCATCGTTCACAACCTCACCAGCTAAGCCACCAAGAAGGCAGGCAGCCAATTCAATCAAACTGGACTTGCCGCTCCCAAGGCCCCCGTGAACATACAGGTGAACACGCCATTCGGGACATTCACCAAGACTGGCAGCTGCCAACCAGCCAACCAGCCAATTCCATTTGGCAATGCCGTGGACAAACAGAGACCGGAGACTGACGTTCGGCCGCCAATTCACGTCATGTGATATCGTCAGCATTTTTGACGAGTGAAACGTCGATAGAGTGGCCAGACTGAAACCGGACATTGCGCAGCGTGATGCGGCGCGTTGGCAAACAGTGCTTGGACTTCTCGTATATCACCTGCTCGTTTTGGCTGATGCGTACCCTTCCCTCGAATGGAGAGGTGACGTGAAAAGCGAGGTCAAAGCGAGGGTCGCCCAGAGTGCCGCAGCGCAAGATGCTTGGTGTCGTCATCTTGATTCCTTTGCCGTGCAAGATCTCCACAAATGTCTTGCCTGGCGCCGGGTTCCCGGTCAGCAGTCGGGCCACGTATGCACCGGCTTTGCGCCCTTCGAGATAGCACTGATCGCCCATATCAGCGGGGTGGATGGCATTGCCGATCGCAGAAACACGCGGGTCCGAGGTGATCCAGTTCTGGTCCACCAGCGGGATCCGGTTGTTTGCGTTCAAACCAAGATGACTGGCAGCGGCAATAGTGTTCTCTCCAGTAAAACCGCCGCTGAAAATCAGCCCGTCACAAGCAATAGTCGCCATTTCGATGCCCGGCGCACGTGTCGTGATCGATTGCAGTGTTTCAATTCCGGAGATATCGGCGATTTCGGTGTTGTAGCGGATCGGCACGCCCATTGCCCGGGCAAACAGCGTTGCGGGGCGATAGGCCGAGATGCGAGGTCCCCCCTCGATCATCGCCACCGGCTGTATTCCGGCGTGTCGCAAGGTCCAGAGCGCCGAGAAACTCACCAGTTCGGTGCCGACGATGATCGGGCGCTCAAACGGGCGCAGCTGCGCAGAATAGATGAACTGTTGCAGCGCGCCGGTGGTGATTACGCCTTGCGGCCGCAACCCCGGCACCAACCGCCCGTGGCGCGGGGTTTCGCGGGCACCAGTGGCCAAGATGATGTGGCGGGCACGAATGGTTTGCAGACCAGATGCACTCGCCAGTTCCAAAACTCCGCCGGGCCGCAGTGCTGTGATCGTGGTGCTGGTTTCAAACCGGACATCCGGGCAACGCCGCACAAGCGCGGCAATGAATTTTGGTCCTGACATGGGACGTTTAAAAACCCGCAGCCCAAAGCTAGGATGATGGGTGTGACGCGGGACGCCGCCGATCGCGGTCTCACGCTCATAGACGACAATATCCTTGCCCCCTGCTGCTGAGAGAGCCGTGGCAGCGGCAATGCCGGACGGACCGGATCCGACGATGGCAACGTCAATGTCAAAGCCGCTCATGACTCGTCCTTTCCGTTGCTGATCAAGGGCGGTGATATCCTGCCTCGCGTCAGCTCGGCCACGCGGGCGCTGCAATAAAATCCGTTACAGCGGCCCATCATCACCCGGGTACGTCGTCGCAATCCGCCGAGGTTGCAGGCAGGCACGTCGCCGTCACTTAGCGCCGCTTCGATCTCTCCCCGGGTGACGCGTTCGCAGTGGCAGACAATCTCG
>MAAY01000052.1:15253-29089 GCA_002162795.1 Rhodobacterales bacterium 56_14_T64 | reverse complement strand
CGCCGTCAGCCCGGTGGAGCGGATACCGTTTACACCAATCCAGTTCTTTCCGGGCTCAGCGCTGATCTGGTAGTCTTTGAATTGGGTCGCCGGACGCAAACCGGCATAGGTGGCGGTTACCGCGTGCCCGGCTAGGCCAGGCAGCATTTCGGTGCCGGTGGCGATCAGCCCGTCGAGCATCTCACGATCGACCCTTGCTTCATCTCGATCCTGTTGTTCCTCGGCTGTTGGTCCGAGTAGCAAGTTCCCAAAAATCGTTCTGGTCAGCACGACACCCTTGGTTGTTGGAGTAGGAACCGGCAGGATGATCGCGTTGATCAAGCTGCTCGCGCTTTTGTCGTAGACTAGGAACTGTCCTTTGCGGGGGCGAATTTCAAAATCCGGTTTGCGGCAAATCTGTTCAATGTTGTCGCCGTTGGTGCCGGCGCAGTTGATCACAATGCAGCCCGAAAACTGCCCCTGCCCGGTTTGGAGATGCCAGTATTCGCCATCAAACGCGCCAGACTTGACCTCGGTGTTAAAACGAAAACCGGCACCGGCGCGCACTGCTTGCTTTAGATAGGCCAGCGGTGCGCTCCACGGGTCGATGACATATTCACGAGGGACCTCGACCGCCCCGAGCGCTGTCGTCGACAAGCCACCCTCGCGGTCAAGCAATTCCTTGCGGGAAATTTGCCTAGCATCATCCACCCCGTTTTCATGCGCCTTGGAGACGATCCCGTCTAGCTGGCCAAGCTGCTCTTCATTCCATGCAACCACCAGCGCTGCAGTTTTCAGAACAGGCAGGTTCAGGCGGGTATGGATGTCCAGATATTCTTGGTATCCGGCTTGCATACAGGCCACTTCCAGACTGCCGGGCGGGGCGTCGAAACCGGTGTGCAAAATTGCGCTGTTGGCCTTGCTGGCACCCGAGAGAATGTCGCGACCACGTTCCAGTAACAACGTTTTGGCGCCGGCGAGCGCAAACCGGCGCGTGACCGCACAACCAACCACTCCGCCGCCGATGACAATGACATCCCAGCGAGGTTCAGACATCCAGAGCCTTGCCCATAGCAATGGACCGGTTCAGATCCCTGATCACCGGATTGATACTATCATAGCTGTGCTGGAGGGCGCCAAATTGGCCGTGAGGTGTCCCGGTTCGTGTGTCAGCTGTCATTGTATGCTCCCTACCTTCAGAACAAATATAATTTGTCGTTTTCCCGCACCTCAACCTGGTGCGTGACCAGTCCGCCATCTGCCGTCCGGTGGTGGAGCTGGAAATCCGGATTGGCGAGGTGGAAGCCGGATGGTTTCTTGAGCGTAAGGTCCAGCGCCAGCCGCATGCCCGATCCCGAAGGGGCCGTGCTGACAACCGTTCCACGCCACTGGGTATGGGCGGTTAAATGGATGTGCCCGCAGAGAATACGCTCGACGCAGGGAAATCGTTCCACCACTTGTCCCAGAATGTCGGCCCCGGCGAAACCATCCAAATCGGTCTCAAGCACTCCGAACTTCGCTGGCGGATGATGCATGAACAAGACTGTGGGCTGCTCTGGTGCCTCGTTCAGCACTGAAGAAAGCCAGTACGCGCGCTCTTGGCAGATTTCCCCGCCTGGAGTGCCCGGTTTGGTACTGTCCAGGCCGATCAGGCGGATGTCATAATCCTCGATCACGTAGTGCAAGAACTGTTCATCCTGCGACGGACAGGTTTGCCCCGCAAAGCCATGACCGAGCGTCTCCCGGTCATCATGGTTACCGGGTATCACGTGGTAGGGCATTTTCAGTGGGTCCAGTAGACGCCTGGCTTCGGCCACCTGCGCCGAGGTGCCATCATGCGTAATATCCCCAGTGATCAAAGCCACGTCGGGCAGCGGATCAAGTTTGTTGAGGCAACTCACGAGTTGCGCCAAATTCTCGCTGGTCGGCACGACATCGCATGCTTTTCGGCCCGGTTCCACAACATGGGGATCGCTGATCTGTGCGATTAACAAAAGGAATTTGCCTCTCCGAGGCTATACTGTTGCATTCGTCGCCTCCCTAAATCTCATCAGTTTGCTTAACCACGCCCAAACACAACTGTTTAGCGAGCGCTTTGGCACAATCATTTCCCCGCTGGCGCGCAGCGAGATAACAACAACAACTCTAACATCACCAACCATCGAACTTAAAACACTTTGCGAACACGGCGTGCGAATTACCCTTCATAGCCATAGGGCGCCGCACGAGACTGGACGGAAACGTCGGCCAAAGATCTGCTTCCTATGGAAAACTTCCACCACTGCTCTTGTAGAACTGGCAGTCGGCAATAGTTGCCGCGAAACGAACAAGCAACACGTGAAAAATCGAAACAAATTGGCATCATTTCTTGTGGTGCAATCTTACCATATTTGGCCGTCAGTCATTTTTTGGTCGCAATTTCAAGGGATAAAGAAAAACGCCTGTGCTAAAAGGTGATGAGTGGTTACCTTCTGCGCCCGCTCGCTAAAAAAGGGAACGACGGGATGGTTACCGCGGGAATGATGAGCATGTTCAATTTATCGCCAGACCTCAAAACCTCCGTGGCCGCCCAAAATAAGCTAGTCCGCGCGGACCTCCCCTCCCGGGTCACGTCTATCACACTCGTAGCGATCGTGTCGCTCTACTATCTGCCGATGCAGACGGTAGGCATAGTCTATCTCGCTCTAGCCATTATCGAGGTCGTGGGCATATTCGCGTATAAGAAATTAGAACGCGAGGTTACACTGAGCGGGGTCCTCATGCTCAGTATCTCCGCATTTATTGGGATTTGGGTCTTCAATTCGATCCCTTTAATGCTTTTCTTGCAGCCGGAACCATTTCCAAAATTAGCGGGAACAATGCTCGTCATTATCGCACTCAATCATAGTGTGGTGGCACGTTCGGAATGGATGCTTTTTGGTATTCTCACCGCAGTGCCGATTATTTGCGCTGTTGGCTTCATGATCGTCAGTTTTCTTCACTCTTTTGCCAGCCCCGTGGAAATACTCATCGCAGTTATAATCATGGTCCTTGGAGCAGGCTATGTGGCGCACAGTATGTGGACGCTAAATCGGCTGACCAGCCGCTTGCGCGGTGCCTTAAGCGCCGCTGAGGCAGGGAGCCGTGCCAAGAGCCGTTTTCTTGCTGCCATGAGCCACGAAATCCGGACCCCACTAAATGCAATTTGCGGGATGTCAGAGCTTATCGATGAGGAAGATAGCGATCCTGAGACACTGCGGGAGCGCACCGAGTTGCTACGAAAATCCGCACAGGCGCTCACTGGCATTTTGGATGATGTCCTCGATCACGCAAAAATAGAGGCTGGGCATGTTGAACTTAGCCTCGCGGCGGCCGCGCCTGGGCTTGAGATTGTGAGCGCGGTGGAAATGTTTAGAACCTCAGCAGACGATAAGGGGCTTCGGCTCGACATAAGTATTGGTGAAGGCGTGCCGACCTACGCCGAGTTTGACGCACTGCGGCTACGCCAGGTGATTGGGAACCTCGTGTCAAATGCGGTGAAGTTCACCGAGACTGGGCACGTCTCGGTCGTGGCGAGCTGCGAGCCGAATGGAAGTCACTCAATACTCACAGTCGAGGTTTCAGACAGCGGCCGCGGCATGGCCGCCAATCAAACCTCCCAATTGTTCACTGATTTTTACCGGGTCGAGGACAAAGATGCCCCGAAAGTTCCGGGCACGGGCCTTGGATTGGCAATCGCTCGCCGTTTTGCGCGTATGATGGGGGGGGAGATTACCGTGTACTCCGTCCCGACGCAGGGAAGCTGTTTTGCATTCACCAGTCAGATCAGAGTTCTGGAGGGAACAGAGAACCAACCTGCGCCGTCCCTATCCGTAGTTGAGGACAGCGACGACAGTGTTAAAGTGCCTGGTCAAAAGTCGATTCTGGTTGTGGACGATACCCCATCAAACCGAATGGTTGTTCGTGCCTTTCTTAAAAAAAGCGAATTCGAAATCACTGAAGCCACCAATGGGGCCGAGGCCCTGGAGTGCTTGGAACGCAACCCGGTAGACCTTATTCTGCTGGACATGAAAATGCCGGTGATGGATGGCCGCGAAACGTTGGCGGAAATGGCGCGACGCGGTGGACGGATTGGCGCAACACCGGTAATTATGCTGACTGCAAACGCGGCTCCGGAGGATCGGGCGCGTTTTCTCGCACTTGGCGTTGCAGGATACATTGCGAAGCCAGTTAAAAAATCTGTGCTGCTGTCCGAAATCCGCAGGGTCGCAGCCGACCAACTTTCTGGGGCAGCCTAACCCGATGAAAGTGCAAAGCTTGTCGGCAATACAGTGAGAAATTAATGAAAAATTTACGATGACCTGTTCAGGTTGTTTCAAATTATCGTAAAACTCTTGGAATTTTTTTAGGAGATTGAAACAAATGGTCAGGCCCCTCAAATGCAGTCGACAGAAATCACCTTCGATAATCTTGGTGAAACCGGAACTCTTTTTACGGCTCTTCTACGCGCTAGGTATCACCACTTCATCGAAACACTTGGCTGGAAGCTTCCAAATGTCCGCGGGCTTGAATTTGATCAATATGACACACCGGAGAGCATATATTGCACAATCCATGACGGCATGACTGTCTATGGTGGTCTTCGGGTGACGCCTTCGACCGCGCATAGCATTAGCGCAAGTTACATGTTGCGTGATGCGCAGCTCGGCCTGCTGCCCGATTTGCCTTTAAGTATTCTCGACGAGCCCGCTCCGCAGGATTCTGGGATCTGGGAGGTTAGCAGAGTTTTTGTCGCAGACACTCTGAGCAGCCGCGATCGTATGCGAGTTAGGAATGAAATTGGATTAAGTCTCGCTCGACTGGCTCAGAACTGGAATATCAAAGCCTACCTTTGCCTTACTTCAGTGACGGCCGGATTTCTTATGCGCCGAACCGGTTTGACTATTTCACCAGCCGGGCCTCGCTTTGAAGTCGGGGGGGAAACCTGTCAGGCGTATCATCTCACGGTTGATACAAGGAACCTGCGCAGCTACGCCGCATGATGCGATGGTTTTCGCCCAACCTTTTTCGATCAAACTTCTGCGCCGACAATATGGAAGGCACTGATTAATTTCGGGATATCAGCGTCACCCAGCCGCGCGACATTCACCCGTCCGCCCTTGACCACATGGATACCATGGTTGCGCGTTAGCGCAGCTTCCTGCGCCATTGTAAGTGGCAGTAACGAAAACATGCCGGACTGGCGTCCCATATAGGCTAGGGAATTTCGTTGGAAATCTCGCTGCTCAATTTTCACGATTTCCTGTCTGACCTCAATTACACGTCGTCGCATCTGATCCAGCTCTTGCAACCACAAAGCCTTGAGCATGGGATCCTGCAAAATGAGCTGCACTACCGACGGCCCGTGATCCGGAGCGTGTGAGCTACCCGACCGAATGATGGCCGACAGGGCACGGTGGATGCGATCCCGGTCTGCAGATCTCGTTTTGACAAAGAGCGCGCCTGCACGGTCGCGGTAAATGCCAAAGGACTTTGACAAGGTGGTGCAGATCACACATTCAGGGAAACGCTTGGCGATCTGCCTGGCCATCTCACAATCTGCGTCAAAGCTCTGACTGAACCCCAAATAGGCAAGGTCAATCCAAGGAATGATCCCCTGCGCCTCGAGCTGGTCCAGCAAAGCCTCGAACTGTTCGCGCGTCATATCGGCGCCAGTAGGGTTGTGGCAGACACCCTGCATTAGGAAAAAGTCACCCGGATTTGCCGACTTAAGCCCGGCAAGCATCTCGTCAAAGACGATTTCCCGTTTGATCTGATCGTAATAGGGGACGGATTGAAAAATTGCCCCGGCGGCAGTCAAAATAGCGTGGTAGTTTCCGTAAGTGGGGGTTTGCAGCCAGACTGTTGGCTTGGTCGGCATCTGTGCAAACAGGTCCGCCATTACACGCAGGGCAACCGCACCACCTGCGGTTTGCGCCGCGACAAACTGACACTCATCAAATGTATTGGCGCCAAAAATCGCCTGCCCCAGACCTGTGCAATAATCCGCGTCCCCTGTCAGGGCGGTATAGGACTTGGTCTTCTGAACCTCGATCAGCCGCGTTTCGGCCTGCTTTACGGCATTCAGCACCGGAGTTTCGCCGTTTTCGTCCTGATAGATGCCAACGGTCAAGTTCAATTTATCCGCCCGCAGATCTTGCGCGAACAACTCAGTGCCGATCATGATCGGGTCAACTGGGTAGTCCCCAACGGTCTCAAACATAGATGCGTTCCTTTCATTCATTGCCAAACCGGGCGGCGGCGAGGGTTTATCATCTTTGATGGAATGCCCAGCTCGACCCGGCGCGGCTCAGCGTTTGGGGCAAGGTCGGTGATGTCGCTCGGACACCTGGATTGCGCCTCTGATAAACGTATTCTCGGACGTCATTCCAACCTCAGAATTTTGTGATGACGGTGGCGCCGGCAGATTGGAACTTATCCATATCCATCAACGCTTTGGGCGCATTTGACAAGCTGATCCTATCCCCAACCAGACGTGCGGGGTCAAGTTTCCCGAACTGTATCATGTCCAGCATCGCGCCATAGCGATGAGCCTGCATGCCGTGGCTGCCCAGGATTTCCAGCTCTTGCCCGATGATCTTCGCCATCGGCACCTGCGGCGTGGCGTGATCAGCCAACATCAGGCCAACCTGCACATGCTTACCACGCCGGCGCAGGTTCTGGATTGAGTTGAAACAGGTCACAGTATGCCCCAAAGCGTCCAACGAGACATGGGCCCCGCCTTTGGTGATCTCCATCACTGCCTCGGGCACGTCCGCCACATCAGCACCATTCACGGTGGCCACCGCGCCCAACTGTTTTGCCAGCGCCAGTTTGGCGTCATCAATGTCGATCGCGATCACATTGGCGCCGATCGCATTGGCAATCATGACAGCCGACAGACCAACACCACCACAGCCATGCACAGCCACCCATTGTCCGGCCGAGGTCTTGCCCTGATCGACCACCGCGCGAAAGGAGGTGGCAAACCGGCACCCAAGGCTTGCCGCCGTGGCAAAATCCATGCTTTCGGGCAAGGCGACAAGGTTCAGGTCCGCTTGATGGATGCCGACATATTCCGCGAACGAGCCCCAGTGGGTAAACCCAGGCTGAAATTGGTTGTGACAGACCTGCTGATGACCCGCACTACACTCGGTGCAAGCACCGCAGCCCCCCACAAAAGGAACCGTCACGCGGTCGCCAACCTGCCAGTTGTTCACGTCCTTGCCGACTGCCTGAACAACCCCCGCCAGTTCGTGCCCGGGAATGTGTGGCAGCTCGACATCGGAGTCATGCCCCATCCAGCCGTGCCAGTCGCTGCGGCAAACACCCGTGGCCTCGACCTTGAGCACCACGCCATGTGGCTCAGGAGTCGGGTCGACGACGGTCACAACTTTGGGGGCTTCTCCGAATTTCTCGAACAGGACGGCTTTCATTGAGGCAGTTCTTTCTATGACCGGCTTGAATTGAGAGTACCCTACCCTGTTTGCCAGAAATGAGCTTGCCTTTCTTGCCCCAGTTTGGGAAAATCGGGGCACATTCCACTCCAAATCCACGTCAAAGAGAAGTTTCTGCCCCATGATCGAAATCGACAAAATCAATGCAGAAATCCTCGACCTGCTTCAAAACGACGGGCGTATGACCAACGCCAAGCTGGCCGGGCACCTGTCGATGAGCGAAACGCCCTGCTGGCGACGTCTGAAGAAGCTGGAAGAGAGCGGTATCATTGAGGGCTACCAAGCCAACTTGAACCGCAGGAAACTGGGCCTTGGCGTTATGGCCTTTGTGCAGTTGCGATGCTCCGAGCACGATCAGGCTTCGACAGCGGAGTTCCAGCGCATAATCGAAAGCACACCCAATATTCTATCCTGCCACAACACCACCGGCGCCGATGATTTCTTGATCATCGCAGTGGCACGCGACCTCGACGACTACAGCGTCTTCGTAGACACCACTTTGCGCCGGTTGCCCGGCGTTACCGGCATTCGGTCAAACCTGTCGTTGAAAGAGATGAAATCGTCAAACAAGGTACCTGTGAACTATACCCAAGTGTAAGGTGCCCAAACTGGCCCGGTGAGAACGACTTTATCAGGGTTTAAAGGTGGAGCGCCTAATTGAAAAGGCCGCAGCGGTATGCACTGCTGCGGCCCGGTCTTAGGATGAGGCTCGGTCATTTGCAGACAGAGGCTCGGGCTATCTACAGTCCTGTGGATGACGCGTGCAGGCACACCATCGGCACGCACTTCGGTCAGGTAATCTGGTTGGGAAGCATATGACGCCTTAAGCGGAACACCCCAAGGGCGGCGCTCGGAGCGGTGGGGGAATGTTTCCCATACGACGGTGTCGGGGGTGTCATCCGACAGGTTCCAAGACGTATCCGCCGTGCCGCGCTAAAAATTTAGCGAGCCCGCGTCATATGTCGCCCCCCATCATAGCGCCACAAATTGCTGCCAAGACCAAAGTGTTGCAATCCATTGAATTCAGCATCTTTGACGGCGGCGTCAACGAGTACCCCTTTGCGCAGTCCGAGGTCCGTCAGCGCGGTAATATCGACCTGCTGCCCAAAAGCCAGGTAGAGGAACTGCGAGAAGCGATGCGCAGAACCGTGGCGCTGAACAGCAAAACTCATGACCGGCGCAGATATTTCACTCAGGCCTTGGTGCATCAGAACCATTGTCAGCATGGCTGGGAACGTTTTCTGCCCTGGCACCGCGCCTACATGTATGTAGTTCGAGTCCAATCTGAGCGACTTCAACCCCAATGTCACGGTGCCCTATTGGGACTCGACCATGGACCAATATACGCCTGCGCCGCCTGACAAAGGGTGGCGTGTCCCACTGTAACTGAAGGCGTTTTCAACCCGTGATCAGGCAGAGTGGCCACCTGGTGCGCTGCAGCCCAATCCCAACAAAATGCAACGCCACGCGATTGTCGCGTTGTCAGAGCCGCGTAGGCTGCTTGATGGTCAGGCCCATTTTCTTGAGCATCGCTATAACGTAAAAGGCTACACTCAGCTGGCACCTGACCCAGGCGACAAAAACCGGGTCTGAGTGATCAAGGCGTTGATGATGTCAGACCCGCTTTGGTACTCGCTGCGATCCCCCAGACGCGCCCCGGCGACTTGCGAGAGCACCCCACAACACGCCGCGCAGTTACAGAATTGACGTAACCGACGCCGCCCGCCGGGCGCTGAAGGATGGTGGCAGTTTGCGTGTCACCCTCGTCGTGATTGGCACTGGCGACGACGCCTTCCAAAAAACCGAGGGCGTCACCCTCACTTTCCTCGATTGATCCAGCGGGAGCACGAAGCCATGAACGCAACATAAAAATTTCATCCAGCGATCGGTCTTGACCGGCTGGGAAACGGGCCGGACGCGTTTTATCTGGGACAAGAAACCGCCGGTGGATGGCCTACTAAATGCGACGATCTTGGAAATCCGAAACTGTCGCCGAAACTGCAATCCCAGGTGCTGTTCAAGAAGTTCAAGGGCGCCAAAGGCCGGATCAAACGACAGGCCCCACAATTTCAGGTTTGCGTCTACGACCAAGAGGCAGGCACCGAACGGCCGATAAAATTGGGGATCCGATAGCCAGTGGCGGCAACCACGGCACGCTGGTTGCCGCCACTGGAGCGTCCATATTGCGAGTAAGAAAGCGTCACGGTACAAGTTTGAGCAATTGCTGGGCGAGCATGGCGATTCCAGATCCCATCCGTTGCGCAATGCCTCGGTCACCAGCGCCGATCGCAGCCGGTTGATTATCGATCCCGGTGCCAGGATCGTGGACAGTAAGAGCAACCGCCGAGCCAGCTTTGACCGAACCGGCGACGGATTGATTACCACAAATTTCCCCGGCCCGCTTGAGCCGATGTCGATTGACACACTGGGGGATCTGATTCGTGATGACTAAGCGCACCTGCTTGTATTAGGCGGCCACGGCCAGTCCGGATCAGAGCTAACCGGCCCAGGCAAGCCCTCAACCCAGAACTATGCCTAATGATGGTTGGTATGACGACACTGGCGGCGGCCCGGTCATGGCGCGCCTGGTGATGTTTTCCGAAGAGGTGCAGAAACTGCGCTATGTGGAAATAGAATATCCCGCTTGGGCGCTGACCGGCTATCCATCTTATGTGCCCGAAATCCTCATCATCATTACCATGGAAAAGGCGGTAGAGAACATGTTCGTTCAGGAAATGGCCTATGATCCTGACATGTATGGCGCTGTGGGCAGTTTTGGTAATCCCGCAAGTGTCGACAGTTCTGACACAGAGGCGCTTCGGTTCTGGAAGACCGAGCGGCTGGACTGGAACCCCAACTATTACCCGGGGTTTTACGCTGACATCTGGCCGATCCTGTTCTGCCTCAACGAGTTCAACTGTCTCACGCTCATCTTGGAGGCTTCGAACTCCCCCCCTCGCAAGAGACCCGCGGCACCTTTAACCGCATAAAGGCAGACCGGCAGTTTTCGACATTTCGCATGACGGAGGCCGGGCCTCGTCGCTGACGGGTGCTGTTCTGCCAGAGAAATGCACCGCTCAGGACCAATCCCTGTCGTTAAACAACAGTTTTGACACCGGCCTGCAGCCCGGTGATCTGACCAAATACATGTCCTGCCCCTGGCAGCCTGATTTCAACGAATGCTTAACGCAGCCGATTAATGTCACCTACGCAGGCTAGAACAGCATCAACACCAACGGCGACACCCGGCGCCAACGAGCAACAAACCTGGGAAACGCTGTGGTGACCGGCTCACCGCGTGATGCAGGCCTATATGATACTGAACGGCGAGGTCACTGCGGGGCCTATCAACTGGTCGCGTTGCATCCCACAAACCAATCTGGGTGATTTGAAGATGGTGACGGAATGGTGGCGACTGGCATTTGTCGTCAACAACCTAAGCCTGCCGGACGACCAAAAATACGTCGCGAACCCTGACCAACGCAAATACATTGGCGTCGCCCAAACCGATTAAGTTGGAGTGTAATACGATGGATAACCCTTTTGTCGGAACATGGACTTACCGGGCCATTTTGAACGACCCCGACGTGTCAATGGATTTTAATGCACCGATCACCCCCAGTAAGCCCCCAACGAGCGACCCATCACTTGATCACCCCAAAGCTAGCGCTCATCCGTCATCAACAAGGGCGACCGACCTAGGGATCAAAGACGGTAACTTACGTCCCCTCTTCTATCATCGCCCTGACCTTCATCGCTTTCTCAAAGTGATCCAGCGCATGGGTTTGGATCCACCATGTCGCGGCCTCCATCAACAGTTCAGGATCGTCGTTCTTATTGGCAAAAAACGCATAGAACGACAGGCCAACCCCGTCGCCCTTCTGCGCGATTTTCTTGTCGCAGACTTCAATCGCCTTTTTGCGCAAGCTGTCTCGCATTTACTCGTCCTCGTTAGGCTTGGTCGCCCAATCAGATTTCAACAGCCGAAAACACATCCAGCGCGTTGTCCCAGTGCCAAGATCCAGATCCTCTTGGCTCATGCAAACCGCCCCCAATTTCGCGGTCGCCTTTTGTGAGCGGATATTCGTTGGGTCAATGTGAAACCAGACTTCGGGCATGATTTTAAACACATGCCCCATCATCAGCGCCTTTAGGTCCGCATTCACTGTACCACCCCACGAGGCGCGGTTCAGAAAGGTATAGCCGATTGAGATCTCGCGCCCAGATGTTGGGGCCTCGTAAAACCGCGAACAGCCGATGATCTGTCCTGTGTGTTTAACAAGCACAACAACAGCCGCGCCCGTTTCCAATAGCATCTCGAAATAGGGTCGAAACACCTCGATCTGGTGCCGGTTTCTTGCGGGATGGCCTGCCCAGATCAGCGGATCATTTGCCGCCTGATACAAGCCGTCAAAGTCATCTGCCGCAATGGGCCGAACAACCAACGACTGACCGATAATATAGGGTTGATAATCAAACGCCATTTTATCGCTTCTCTAAAACTCGTCAGCTAAACTCACCCAGCCGCGCCACATAGCGGGCCAGTGTGTCGATTTCGAGGTTGATCTGATCGCCCAGTTTGACATCGCCCCAGGTGGTGACTTCTTTGGTATGCGGAATGAAGTTGATGTCAAAATCGCAGCCTCGCACGTCATTCACCGTCAACGAAGTGCCGTTCAGGGCAACCGAGCCTTTGGACGCAATGAACTTAGCCAGGGCCTCGGGCGCGCGCAGAGTGACACGGGTGCTATCGCCCTCGTCGACCATCTCTACCACCTCGGTAACACCATCAACATGACCAGAAACGATATGGCCGCCCAACTCGTCGCCGACTTTCAAGGCGCGCTCAAGATTGACCCGCTTGCCGCTGTACCAGCCGTTACCTCCAATGTTAGTCTTGGACACGGTTTCCGCCGAGATCTGCACGTCGTACCAATCTTCGCCCAAGGCAACCACGGTCAGGCAGACGCCGTCGCTGGCGATCGAAGCGCCCATGTCGATACCGGAGGTATCATAGCCTGTGCGAATACGAGCGCGCAGGTCGCCTTCTTGTTTCAGCTCGGTCACTGTGCCGACGTCGGTGATGATACCTGTGAACATAACGCGCCCTTTGCTGGCCCAAAATACTGTTGCAAAACTGGTAGCCAGTGCACCGCAACTGTACAAGCCCGGAACGCCCACGGCTTGCCTTCTGCCCCGGGCAGGACTTAGTTTCGCCGCAGTGTCGTGTTAACCAATAGCTTATTCCGCCGGTCTAAAAAGAGAGCCAAAATGTCGACTGAACCTGAAACCAAACGCGTCTTTTTGTTCCTGCAGGGACCACATGGGCCGTTTTACAACGCTCTGGGCAAGATGCTGCGCGCTGCCGGCTGCAAGGTCTGGCGAGTTGGGTTCAATGCAGGTGACCGGGCATTTTGGTTCAATCCGGCCAGCTATATCCCCTATCAAGGCAGCCCAGAGGATTGGCCACAAACCGTTGAGACCCTGTTCGATGACCATCAAGTTACGGATATCGTGCTTTATGGCGACACCCGCCCCATTCATGCTCAGGCCGTGGCTCACGCCAAGGCGCGCAGCATTCAGGTGCACGTCTTTGAGGAAGGCTATATGCGGCCCTATTGGGTGACCTATGAACGCGGCGGCTCCAACGGTAATTCCAAACTGATGCAGATGTCGATCTCGGACATGCAGCAGGCGCTGGAGCTATCGGACATGGAGGCACCACTGCCGCCGTCACATTGGGGTGATATGCGCCAGCACGTTTTTTATGGCGCACTGTATCATTGGTTTGTGATGTTCCGGAATGGCGCCTACCGCAAGTTCAAGCCGCACCGATCGATCCCGGTAACCAAAGAATTCAAACTGTATCTGCAACGGTTGCTGCTGATGCCGATTCTGGCCGCGCAACGCCGGATCGCCACCCTGCGCATTCGCAACGGCGGCTTTCCCTATCATCTGGCTTTACTGCAGCTGGAACATGACAGTTCGTTCCAGAAGCATTCGCCCTTTTCTACCATGAGTGATTTCCTGTCCGAGATCATCGAAGGTTTTGCCAGTGGTGCCCCACGTCACCACCATCTTGTGGTCAAAGCACACCCGCTGGAAGACGGACGGGTGCCATTGCGCCGCGAAGTCAGGCGGCTGGCTCGTGAAAACGGCATTTATGACCGGGTGCATTATGTGCGCGGAGGCAAGCTGGCGCAGTTGCTGAACGAGGCTCGCACGGCAGTGACTGTGAACTCCACCGCCGGTCAGCAGGTGTTGTGGCGCGGCATTCCGCTTAAAGTGTTTGGCCACGCGGTCTATGCCAAGCCGGAATTTGTCTCACCCCAAGCCCTGCCCGACTTCTTTGCGGCGGCCTCGCGCCCTGACAACCGTGCCT
>MAAY01000052.1:8955-15240 GCA_002162795.1 Rhodobacterales bacterium 56_14_T64 | reverse complement strand
CCGGTACCTGCTGGAAACGTCGCAACTGCCGGGTGGGTTTTATTCGCGCAAGGGCCGCCGCCAGCTGTTGCGACAGGTTGTTGACATGATGCTATCCGGGGACGACCCTTATGATGCGCTCAAATCGGGCACAGCGGCCCCAAGGCAACAGTTGCGCGTGGTGAACTGAAACGACAGCGTCACTGAGCTAGCTTTTTACTCTGCTTTCCGATACCTTGGCAAAAAAAGACCGAGGCAGAACAATAATAGGTCGAGGAGACCGAGCAGTGAATTCCGTTCCCTTTGGATGGGTACGCCCCATCGCTATGCTGGCTGCACTGTCGCTTGCGGCCTCGTGCAGCTTGCCCAAAGTTGGCCCAAACAAGCGCGAGATCTACGCCGGATCGGTGCAAAAAGAGGGTGACGCCTTTATCGTGTCCGTCAACGACCGGGTCACCCGTGCCACTGCCGTGGTGCCCGCCCTTGGCTTTTCGCAAGCGTTTCGATCCGCAGGCCAGCTGACCTCTGACACCATTCGCCCCGGCGATGTGTTAGGGCTGACCATCTGGGAAAACGTCGATGACGGGCTGTTGGCCGGCGAGGCCTCGAACTCGACCGCACTGGAAGAGGTGCAGGTCGATAGCGCAGGATTTATCTTTGTGCCTTATGCAGGCCGGGTACGGGCCTCGGGCAGCACCCCAGATCAGCTGCGCACGACGATCACCGCAAAACTGGAAGACCAGACCCCGGATCCGCAGGTGCAGGTGCGCCGGCTGGCCGGTGATGGCTCGACCGTCAGCCTAATTGGCGCAGTGGGGGCGCAAGGCGTCTATCCAATCGAGCGCCCAACACGCACCCTGGCTACCATGCTGGCCAATGCCGGCGGCGTGGCGATCCAGCCGGAAATCGCTCAGGTCACTGTAATCCGTGGCAACGAGCAGGGTAAGATCTGGTTCCAGGATCTGTTTGATCACCCTGAGCTAGACATCGCCCTGCGCGGCGGCGACCGCATTCTGGTCGAAGAAGACAGCCGTTCATTCACCGCATTGGGCGCCACCAGTGCTCAGGCGCGGGTGCGGTTTGAAAGCCAGGACCTGTCAGCGTTGGAAGCAATTGCCCAAGTGGGTGGTCTGATTTCGACCGCTTCCGATCCTACTGGCGTCTTTGTATTCCGCAACGAACCTGCTGAAATCGCAGGCCAGGTTCTGGGCCGAGACGATCTGCAAGGTGCGCAGCGTATGGTCTACGTGCTGAACCTGACCCAGCCCAACGGATTGTTCATCGCCCGCGACTTTGTCATCCGCGACGATGACACGCTATATGTCACCGAGGCCCCATATGCACAGTGGACCAAGACCATTTCACTGCTGGCGGCACCGCTAACACCATTGGCGAATGTCAGCACTCTGGCTGGTGGCTGACACCAATGACCAGTCTTGACGACAGGCATCAGGCCGGGGGCAAACGCTCCCGGCTGTTTGTTTACAACGGCGGCTTTGTCACCCAGAAACGTCTGAGGCGGATCCTGCAGCTTGCGGGTTATGACATCCGCCTTGGCCTGCCCGGCCCGGATGATCTGGTGGGGATCTGGGGCAATTCCCCCACCGCTCATCGTGGCCACGCAGTCGCAAAGAAACACCAGGTCGGGCTGCTGCGGGTCGAGGACGCCTTTTTACGCTCGATCCATCCCGGCCGCGCCGGGGAACCTCCGGTTGGATTACAGCTGGACCGCTCCGGCGTGCATTTTGATCCAGCCAGTCAGTCAGATTTGGAACAGATGCTGGCAAAACATCCCCTAGATGACAGCGCCCTGATGCGCCGCGCCCGCGATGCTGTGGCGCGCCTGACCGAAGTGCATCTGAGCAAATACAACGCCTATGACCCAACCAACCCGGCCCCCAAGCCCGGCTATGTGCTAGTGGTAGATCAAACCCGCGGTGATGCCTCGGTTGTGGCAAGTGGCGCTGATCGGGCGAGGTTTCTGGAAATGCTGGTGTTTGCGCAAGAAGAACACCCCGGCGCCCGCGTCATCATCAAGACCCACCCTGAAACCCAACGGGGGTTTCGCCCCGGCCATTACCGCGCAGAGGATGCCAACGACAGGATCACCCTGCTGTCGGATCCCATCTCCCCCTGGGAGTTGCTGGACGGTGCGGTCGGGGTCTACACTGTGTCGTCGCAAATGGGGTTCGAGGCCATTCTGGCGGGGCACAAACCCCGCATTTTTGGGCAGCCTTTCTATGCAGGCTGGGGTCTGACCCAGGATGAATTCCCACTGGCCCGTCGCCAGCGCAGACTGACACGGCAACAATTATGTGCCGCCACCATGTTTCTTTACCCAACCTGGTACGACCCATTTCAGGATCAACTCTGTGAGTTGGAAACGGTGCTCGATAACCTGGAGGCGCAGGTTCTGGCCTGGCGGCAGGACCGGCATGGCTGGGCGGCCTCGGGTATGCGGTTGTGGAAGCGCCGTCCGCTGCAAAAGATGTTTGGCAGCGAGAAAAAGGTGCTGTTCACCGAGGATGTCAAGAAGGCGCAGGCCAGTGGCCGCAACTGGATGGTCTGGGCAAGCAAGGCAGGCATGGAACATCAAGGCGCCACCCGAGTCGAGGATGGCTTTCTGCGCTCGCGCGGGTTAGGCGCCGAACTGGTGCCGCCGCTGTCGCTGGTGACTGACCGGCAGGGGATCTACTATGATCCCAGCCAACCCAGCGATCTGGAAGACCTGATCACTCAGCGCGTCCGGCTGACTGAAGCACAAGAGCGCCGGGCCGAAAACCTGCTGCGCAGCCTGATCCAATCCAGCCTTTCGAAATACAATATGGGCGGTGAGCCCCCCGCCCTGCCCGCAGGCCGCCGCATTCTGGTGCCCGGTCAGGTCGAGGATGATGCCTCGATTAAAACTGGGGCGGGGAAGGTCAAGACCAACCTGGATCTGCTGCGCGCCACCCGCGCCGCCAATCCGGATGCGGTGATCATCTACAAGCCTCACCCTGATGTTGAGGCCGGATTGCGCAGCGGAGAAATCATAGCCGAGGATCTGGCCGATGTCATCGCGCTCAACACCGACCCGGCAGCGCTGTTTGATGAGGTGGACGAGCTGTGGACGATGACCTCGCTGATGGGGTTCGAAGCCCTGCTGCGCGGGGTTCGAGTGACAACGCTGGGAGCCCCATTTTATGCCGGATGGGGTTTAACGCAGGATTTGGGCAAACTGCCCAAGCGCCGACAGGCTCGCCCCGGCTTGCTGGGATTGGTGCATGCCGCATTGATCGACTACCCACGGTATTATGATCCGGTGACCGGCCTGCCCTGCCCAGTCGAAGTCGCCGTACGGCGACTGCAGAGCGGTGAGATCCCGCACCCCGGAGCAACCAATCGGGCGCTGTCCAAGCTGCAGGGGCTGCTGGCCACCTATGCACATCTTTGGCGATAAAGCCCATTGACGAGGACCGCGACCGCCCGGGTGGCCCAGGCAAAGTTTGAAGTCAACGCAGCGCGCGCGTCCAGCGATGTTCGATGTCTTGGCCCACTTGGCGTGTTTCGATCAGTTGGAACCGCGGCGCCTGTTCTAGCCGGTTCAACCCCAGTGCTCCGATCATCGGCAGACCCTCAGCACCGATGCCCAACCCGGCAGTAAAGCCAATCAGCTCGTCCACCAGATCATTGGCCAGCAATGACGCCGCAAGCGCGCCGCCGCCTTCGCAGAACACCCGTGTCAGCCCGGCCTGCCCCAGTTGTCGCAGGATATCCCCTGCATCCAGCTGGGTGCCGCGCACCGCACAGGGCAACATCCGAGCCCCAAGGCCCTCCCAGGCCTTCAAGCGCTCCACATCAGCTCCATGACCGTGACACAGCCACAGCGGTATGTCCTTGGCGGTTCGGGCCAGTTGGCTAAGCAGCGGCAGATCCAAATGGCGCGAGATCACCACCCGCACCGGCTGTTGTTCAACCCCGAGATCGCGCACTGTCAACGACGGATCATCCGCCCGCGCAGTGCCGGCGCCCACCATTACCGCATCATGGCGCGCGCGCATCGCATGCACCGCACGACGTGCCTCGGGGCCAGTGATCCACTTGCTGTGGCCAGACGCAGTGGCGATACGGCCGTCAAAACTACTGGCCAGTTTCAGCGTCACCAGCGGGCGACCCTGTTCAGTTTTTAAGAAAAACCCAGCGTGATCGCGCGCGGCCTGCTCGGCCAGAACACCGGTTTTGACCACAATTCCAGCCCGCCGCAGGTGCTCAAACCCCTGCCCCGAAACCCTTGGGTCACTGTCTTCAATCGCGGCCACCACACGCGCAACGCCTGCATCAATCAAGGCCTGAGAACAGGGAGGTGTTTCGCCCTGATGCGAGCAGGGTTCCAGCGTCACATAAGCCGTAGCGCCTTTGGCCTGCGCGCCAGCCTGAGCCAGCGCAACAGTCTCGGCGTGCGGTCGGCCACCGGGTTGGGTCCAGCCACGACCAACAATGCGATCGCCCTGCACCACCACACAGCCCACCGCCGGATTAGGCCAACACAGCCCCTGACCGCGCCGCCCCAAACTCAGCGCCAGTGCCATAAACCGGGTGTCGGTGTCGCTCACTCCTCTGGCGGAGATTCAGGCCGCAATTCGTGGACAAAGTCCTCAAAATCATCCGCCGCCTGGAAGTTCTTGTAAACACTGGCAAAGCGCACATAGGCCACGGTGTCGATCCGGGCCAGAGACTCCATCACGATCTCACCAATGCGGTTGGAGTGAATATCGGTATCACCCATGCTTTCCAGCCGCCGCACGATGCCCGAGATCATCTGGTCGATCCGTTCCGGATCAATTGGGCGTTTCTGCATCGAAATGCGGATCGAGCGTTCCAACTTATCGCGGTCAAAATCTTCACGCTTGCCATTGGTTTTGATCACCACCAGATCCCGCAACTGGACCCGTTCATAGGTGGTAAAGCGACCACCGCAAGCCGGGCAAAATCGTCGTCGGCGGATCGCAACATGATCCTCGGCTGGCCGGGAGTCTTTTACCTGGGTATCAATATTCCCGCAAAACGGACAACGCATGAACCGGCCCTCTCATCGATTTCGACCACAAATTGTACTAAATTTCGTACAGTTATCCACAGTTATAGGACAACCGCTAGGATTTGGGTAGGGGCATATTCACACCGCAAGATAGAGGCTGTCAGGCCAGATGCGCCACCACTTTGCGTTGATGCGACGCGGTGCGATGCTCGAACAAGTAGATCCCCTGCCAAGTTCCAAGCAGTAGCTGGCCATCGCTGACCGGGATCGACAGGCTAACCGGCATCATCGCTGCCTTGATGTGAGCAGGCATGTCATCGGGGCCCTCATAGGTGTGGCGCAGATAGTGCATCGCAGGGTCGGTACTGGGCGGCACCAGCAGGTGAAAAAACGACTGCAGATCCCCCTGAACCTCGGGGTCGGCATTTTCCTGGATCAAGAGAGAACATGAGGTGTGTTGGACAAACAGGGTCAGCAGGCCAGCCTGTCGGCCTTGCTCGGCGATCCACCGCGCGGGCTGCGGGGTGAACTCATACAGCCCGGCACCTTGGGTTTTAATCTCAAATTGGGTTTGTGGCATGCAGTGCCAGTCAGAACCAGATATTGGAAAATAACCTGCGGTCGCAGTGATGAAATGCGGCTGTGACACTGCGCGCATAGCCTACGGTCAAGACATCTCCGACCCAACTGGCCTCGTAGGGGGTTATACCAACGGCCTCGGGGTTAAGAGTGAACTGCACGGCTGATCTGGCACCGGTGGTGACTCCACGACCAATGCCGCTGACCACATAGATCTTAGTTTTCCACGGCAGCTGCAATTCTCGACGCAGATAATCGCCTGCCCCACACCAATAGTCATCCTTGATGACTCCTGGTCGGCCCACAACTTCGAAGACATTCTTGTCGACCTTGTTGACGTCTAAAGTGTTGATGGCGCGAAACGCCAGTGCCGAAGTTGGCAGGGCTACAGAGAGAACTGCAATAACAGCAAGGAATTTGGGAACCGGTTTCATAAAATGCCTCCAATATCAGTCACACAACAAGTGTACGAGCACAGACCCGCAGTCATCTCACAATAGGTGGATCAGACAACGGTGTGTCGTCTCGCGCCTTAAAATCGCAGAGACGGGAACATATTGCATTGACTATCCCCACCCTGCACCGTCATTGAATCCCCAACATGAAAGGCATTGATCCGTCGCAGTCCAGATTGCGAGGCTTCTAACGCAACAGGCTCCAGCGTGAACAGAACGGTAGAGCGACGCCCCGAGGCCTCGCCCTCGGCCATG
>MAAY01000052.1:0-8849 GCA_002162795.1 Rhodobacterales bacterium 56_14_T64 | reverse complement strand
GCACCACTTCAAACACTCCGCCCTCAAGAGGGTACACCCGCGCGCCAAGCATGGTCCGTTTGAAACTTGCGGCTTCGCTGGAACAGGCCGTTGTAAAAAAGGCAACAATTGCCAGGCAGGAAAGAACGTTTTTCATACTGATTGCCAATAGAGATTAAGAAAGATGAGGGCTCATAGTTTCGATCTATAATAGATGGTCAGATCAGCTGTGCCACCCCTGTAATGATCAACTCTACTTGTTAGTACAAATCTCGCGCAGTTGCCGTCGCAACCTACTAAAATCCTGCATCATACCAGGCATTGGCCAGCGGTGTGAAATTCACCCGTACCGAGCCTGCATCGCAAATCAGTAACGCCAGACGTTCGTCACCCTCATGAACCGACAGCTGTCCCTCGGGCTCGGCATCATCCCCCTGCATCCGGTCCACATTAAAGTTGATCTTATAGGTCACCGAATTATTGAAGAACTGGACCTCTTCCCAATAGCTGCGACCGATCCCATTCCACGGGGTGAAATGGATCTCGTCGAGGCCGCGTTGCAGAAACAGATCTGGAGTGTTGCCAAGGCGGCCATAGGCATAGCTATAGCGCTCGCCATCGTGACAGATATGCACTGCCTTCTTGCCGTCCGAAAAGCTGCATGAGAACAGTTCGGGGCCATTTTGGCACTGCGCCCACGCCGCAGGAGCGATCAGGGTCAGGCAAGTGGTCAACATCCGCAGCATGGGCTTGTCCTTGTTGGCGTAGTCACCCCAAGAGTTATCTCACCTTAGGTTGAGGCACCAGAACACGGCGGCGGTTTATCGGCCCGGAAACTGGATAATATCAGCCGATTGACGCTGCGCGAGCACCTGCTCCAGGATCGCCAGAGCGTCTTTGCTGTCCTCGTCGTCGGCAAACTTGACCCTGGCAGATTTACGCAGAAATCCACGCGCGCCTTCGGCGTCGAGGGCATTCAGTTTCGCCTCGTGATCGCGCAGGGAATTTACCAGAAACTGATTGGCCAGCATCATCGCATTCAACGACTGCAGTTTTTCATCCAAGACACCAAGCGCCTCGTTGAGGTTTGAATCTGCAGACATTGTTATCCCCAAGAGAATGCGTACCATCAATGGCAACAGTCTAGGGATGCCTGTGGCAAGGGGCAACGCAATTGGTAATCAAATGGTTAACACTGCTCCCGCTTAGCGCTGACGTCGGACAGTCAGGCGGTGGATGTTTTGTGCAAGCAAGCACCGCCTGTGCAGCATGGGTTTGGGCCGGAGAACCAGATTTAGATGGTGGTCGGCGCAGTTCCAGTCCTGCGGCCCAAAGTCCAGAAACGTGGTCATGAAAGGATTGAAGTCTGTAAAATACGTTTACCCTCTAATAGCGGAACGGGGGGCGTTTTGTCATTCCGAATACTCCAAAACCGCCCTGCCCGCCTCAAGTCCGTATCCTCTGATTGAAGTTTCCGAAGGGCTAGGCCGTTCCTGATGTTTGCTGTATGTCGTTCAGCGCCTCCGCCGACATTGCAAAAGACCTGAGCCTCGCGGCATGATCGTGGATCATACCAGTCACTATCAACTCGTCTGGCTGGTATTTTGCAACTAACGTACCGAGGTCTCGTCGAACCGTTTCGAGACTACCGGTTGCCGAACAGGAAAGGGCTTGTTCCACTTGCGCCATTACCGAGGCCGAAATCTCGGTCGACAGGTCCTCAACCGGGCGCGGGAGTTTGCCTGGGTGTCCCGTACGAAGGCGGGCGAAAGCTAGGAGCTGAGAAGATCGCAGATACAAAGCCTCGTCATCGGTTTCAGCTGCGCAGACCCCCGCCGCCATCATGAAGTAGGGCGTCTCGAGCCACCGAGATGGGCGGAATGTACTGCGGTAAATAGCGATCGCTTGCGCAAGCATTGCAGGCGCAAAATGCGAAGCGAACGCGTAAGGAAGGCCGAGGTGAGCTGCAAGTTGCGCGCCATATAAGCTGGAACCAAGCACCCACACGGGCACGTGTGTGCCTTGCCCGGGAATTGCGCGAATCTTAGCATTGTCGGGCGCGTCGTCGAAATACAACAACAATTCTACTACATCCTGCGGAAAGCTGTCGTTGGCTGCCAAATGCCGTCGAAGTGCGTGCGCTGCCTCTCCATCGGTGCCGGGGGCGCGACCGATCCCAAGGTCGATGCGTCCCGGATTTAGCGTGGCTAGTGTGCCAAATTGCTCGGCGATCACCAGAGGCGCATGGTTTGGCAACATAATACCACCCGCACCGACACGAATAGTTTTGGTGCCCGAAGCAACGTGGCCAATCACCACCGACGTTGCAGCGCTGGCGATGCCCGGCATGTTGTGATGTTCTGCGAGCCAAAAGCGGTGATATCCGTTTGCCTCCGCTAGGCGCGCCAGCTCGAGTGTATTATGCAATGCGACGGCCGCTGTACCGCCTTCCGGGATTGGCGACAGGTCTAATAGCGAGAAATGGTTCAACACCGACCTCCTTGGTTGGTAAATTCTATTTAGGCCAAGTTAAGTCAAGCGTCACCAATTCATTGAGTGATCCCCGCAATCTCTGGGGCGCAGTCAGGACGCGCGAGTTATAGGCCACGCAGCGGGGTGGGGCACCGGGCAATTGGGACAAAAACCCGCCAGCTGACTCAAAAAGCAGGTTTTGACTCTAAAGTCCGTTTTGTTCGGTGTCCAAAAGCCTGGGAGGAAAAAAACCAAAACGAAACTCAGCCCCTTCAGCCAAGCCATAGGCGGGCGACAACGCACATGGACCGGCAAGAAAGTCCGCTTGACTGACCGGCCGCTATGAGCAAATGGGAACCCAATCGATGAACCACGCCCTGCACCAACTTCGCAAAGTCGGGACCACTCAAAGTTCAGGCAGGGGGCGAGCGGCCCGGAGCTGTCGTTTGTGACAATCGCGGTGAAGTGCAGTGCTTAAGCCGTTTCCATTCAGCGCTGTGTCAACATATTTCGTTTGTATGGGCTGAAAATTGCAAATACTAACTGAGCGCGACTCGTCAAACACCCCGCCCATGTACCGCAAGCGCATGCTTGAGGCTTTGCAGACTTAGCTCACTTTTCCCAAGGCAGATTTGAGCGCCTCGGCTTTGGGCCTCTCTTTTAACAGTTTCGTCATCGGTTCCCGACAGGAATACAACTGTTGAAAATTCCGCAAAACAATCGACTAAATCCACTCCGTCGCCATCCGGCAGTCGGGAATCCAGAAAGACGAAGTCAAAAACTCCGTTTTCCCCCATCAACTGCATCGCTGATGCTTGGTCGGTCGCTTCAACGATGCCCGTCTGTAAGCCAAGTTTATTTAGCAATCGGCGCAGACGCTCTCGGTCGATATCGTCATCGTCGACAATCAACAACCGCATGCCTTGCTGAGCCACCGTCATACGGGCAACGTAACAGTGGTCCAGTAACACCTGAGAAGATCGACAGCCTTTGTAAACGACGGGCCGACTTCCGATTTCACGAGATATCCGGCCACATTTTTCTCATAAGAGCGCGCACGGTCGACATCCGCCTTGGATGTTGTAAGGACAAATACGATTGAATCCTTCAGATTTTCATCACCTCGAAGTTCGTCAAGGAAATCAAATCCGTTCATGCGCGGCATGTTCAAGTCCAGCAGTACAATATAGGGTTTTTCAAACTCGTCCCCTCCGTTTGCCCGCAAGATTTTCAGGGCTTGAAGGCCATTTTCAGCGACGGTAATTTCGTTGCCAATCCGGCTTTTCCGAAAGCCTCTAATTACCATCTCCGCATCGACATCGTCATCTTCGACCAACAAAATTCTTATGTTGTCCATTGGTATGTTAAACCTCCGTCTTGGGCCAAGATTTCGCCCATGTAAAACTCATTGTGGTGCCTCGTTTTCCAGCCACGGACAGAACTTCACAGGTTCCGCCAGCTGTGGAAATTATTCTCGCCACAAGGGCGAGGCCAATGCCACTTGTGTCGACTTTGTCGCGCGGCGATAACGTCTGGAATGCCTCAAAAATGCGCTTGTGGTGCATCGGATCGATGCCAGGCCCATCATCGCTTACGCTGAACCTGATTTGATCACCCAAATCTTCGGCAAACACGGATATCTTTCCCGTCTCGCGATCATGGTGTTTTACAGCGTTACTGATCAGATTGTTAAGAACTGTTTCCAGTGCAGTTTTCGAGGTTGTAAGTGTGGGCAACTGGTCACTGACGCTGATAACAAACCCCTCTGGGGGAGCCAAATATTCAGCTATGTCGCTACACAATGAAAGCGTATCCACCGATGTTTCCTGGACCTCCATTCGACCCAAACGTGAATACTCCAACAAACCGTCCAGTAGGTTCTCCAGTCTTTTGACACGGGTTCGCAGCCTTTCTGCATTGTGAAGTGACTCTTCACTCAGGCTGCTGTCTTCATCTTCCACGATCCATGACACCAGATTATCTATCCCGCGCAATGGGGTCTTGAGGTCATGGGAGGCGATGAAGGTAAAAGACTCGAGGTCTTCATTGGTACGCTTCAATTTTTCAAGGATCAGTTCACGTTGGCGATTAACGGCAACCAATTCTGCTGTTCGCGTCGTTACCAAGACTTCAGCGTATCGTTTGCGACTGAACGTGACGTTGAAGTAAAGCGCGACCAATCCGGTGATCAGCAAGCCTAGAAACATAACAAGCCAAGGTGTCATAGGTGTTTTGGAGAAAACTGAATCTGCTGATGGGACCGAAACGATACGCCACTCGCGACCGAAAAAATTCAGGTCGGTTACATAACGTAAGTCGGAGGGGATGTCTTCATCACTCTCAAAACTAGCGCCCTTAGGAAATAAGAGCTGTTGTCCTGGCACTGCGGTTTTGTCAAAAAAGTACAGGTCAATACCGGAACTGTCTGAACGGCCCAAATTTGACGCCGATTCGACCAAGTCTCCCATACGGTAAACACCCAGTCCAAAACCCTTCAGGTGATCGTTCCGAATTGATGCATCGGTGGCCGTTTCGTCACCGTTGTAGATTGGAATAAAGATTAGAAATCCGTACTGTTCACCCGTTTCTTGTATCAGGGTGATCCGAGCTGAGGCCACCACAGCCCCACTTCGGCGTGCCTCTATCAGGGCCGCGAGGCGCGTTGAATTTGAACCGAGGTCAAATCCAACAGCTTTTTCATTTCCTGCCATCGGCTCGACGTAATAGACAGGATAGTAATTTGCTCGCACCTCAGCAGTCGCGATTGCACCCTGGCTTGTACGCTCTGTGAATTGAAAATCCACGAGACCATCCTGTCTGGCTAGGTCTTCAAAGTGTGTCCGATCTGCGAGTGGGACACGAGGTATCCATTCCAGAGCCTGAACATGGCCACCAACCTCTAGTGTTTTGATAAATGTGTGAAACTCGCTACGGCTAACGTGGTCAGAGGCATAGAATAAACCGCGGACAGATCGCAGTCCGGCTGCACTGGCTTCGATTTTCCCTTGAACAGCTTGGTGCCGTTCCTGAGACAGACGAAGAAAATGCTCGTCTCGACTTGATTTTTCCAGTTCGGACACCTGAAGAAAGGCGGCAATCGATGCGATGCATCCTATCAAGGTTATCAACGCAATCGGAAGTATGTGGTGCCAGGCGAACCGGTTCGCACCAAAAGTGGTGGCTTTATGACTCTGGTCTATTTGTGAAGGAGGTAGATGTGCCACCATTAGGGTCCTGTCAACTTGGATGCTGGATGTCAGCCATCGTACTGGCCGCAAGCCATGCTCTTTATTCCAGTAATGGATTAAGTATTAGTTAGATCCATGTCGGATCTTGACAATGTAATTTCGGGCCAGTGCCAGCAGCTTCTAGCCATTCATCTCAACAGCAGCGAAAGGTCGAAAGCCCGCATAGCCGCCGTCCAAGAAAGCCTCAGCGAACGCTAGCTCTCTACCTTTCCTGCTTGACTTACCTCATGAGCTAGCCGCTTGAACGATTGTCGGATGCAGCTGCCCGGAACTGACCTTTAACAGGCAGCAAAATCGCGCTTTCGGTTCTGAGCAGAGCTCTTCTTTTACAAATTTCGCCGTTTCAATGAATTATAGCTAATCTAGGCTGGTTACTTCAAAGCGATGTTCGCGGGCGTTTGAGAGTTTGGATGGATCTGTTTGTACTGGCCGCAGCCGGTCGTAGACTAGGTGGAAGATGTAAGCGTAAGCAGTAAAAAAGACGGTCAATCCAAAATTGATGGCCAGGGCCTCGACTAAAGGCATGCGACCAACCTACATCACAATAGGGAATGTTAAAAAACTGCGGTGATCTCATGCGAGACGGCATGGGTAATTCGGAGCCCATGAAGCCTGTCACTCGCTTTGCGATTGGACAGCCGAAGCTCAACCACGTCAAACACAGTATTATGCACAGGGCACCACAACAGAATGACCAATGAGAGCAGAAGCATCAACAGCATGCAGTCTGCCGAAGACTGGTCTGTCGCATTAGGCGCCTGATCCGTTTTTCGTTTACGACGTGGTCTTCTTTGCGCAGATGCCATGTCATCTGCCGCACACCGTAAAACGGCGAGTCCAAGAACGGCTTGTCGATCAAGCGCATCAGACGCGCCTTCAAGCAGAGCCCGCTTCCATTGGTGGATCATCGTCGGATGCACGCCGAACCGACTGGTCAACTCACTAACCGTCTCCTCGCCTTTTCTGCGCCTCCAGCGCGACCTTCGCCTTGAATTCTGGATGATGTTGTATCCGTTTCAACATTTCTGATCTCCTTCGTGTTGAAAATCAGCAGACAAAAAATCGCAACTTACGTCAGTGTCTGAATTTCGGCGGGTAGCTCACTCATCTATGAATCTAATCCCAGACGTCCCATGTCTCCTTGTTTCCAAATCACCAAGCAAGGCGTCTACAATTCTAGGGGCTATTCACTTGACCTGACAATGGACGCCGGAAAAATGGCCAGCTGTCGGAACAAGTCAGAACCACGACACCAAAATAGGCCATTTCAGTTACCAGTCCACGCGCTCATAGGTCTCGGTATCTACTCCGCCAATTTCAGAATCTACACTGTTGACCGTTGGTTCGGCCATGACATCCCCGCTGCCTTCTGCCTCGGCATCATCCTCACCAATCTCGGCATCCCATCCCGCATCAGCCTGTGCGGCACCGCCTTCTATGCCAGCGAAGACCTCCAATACCTCAGTCATTTCATCAGACTGAACGTCCGCCACCTCCCCGACCGTCAAGGAAAACGCGCTGGAAGACGAAACTGGCGCCCCATTGAACCCGACATCCGCAACCAGTATCTCTCCAGAAATTGCGCCTTCGAACCCTGGAGGAGGAGAAAGTTCAAGGAAATCAATATTCCAGCCCGTCAGATCGACAGGACCTCCATCCGACAGCGTTGCATCCTCACCACTCATAACAATTGTGTTCGCCGGCAGTCCGTCCAGCGTGACAGTCGCCTGATCACTTGCACCGCTCAAGTCGATGCCAACTTCAAAAGTTCCGTTTTCTTCAGTTGCGATGGCCGGATCCGCCTGCACCACTTCGCGTCCGTCCGTGTCAGGACCTTCCCACTCAAGTTTAAGACCTGCATGGCCATAATTTTCAAAGTATCGAACTTCGATATCGTACGTACCTGGTTCTAGGTCTATTTCACCCGAACGGGTTCGGAATCCATGCAGCCCATCGTTATCAATGACTTCCTTGCCATTGACATAGAGAGCAACACCATCATCACCGCCAGCAAAGAAATTATAGGTGCCACCCTCGTCAATGGTCACTTGACCTTCAAGCTTGGCTCCAAAGGTATCAGTTGACCCGCCTTCCCAAAAGGATCCGGCACTATTCTCATAGTTTATTTCGGAAACTATTTCCTCATAAGTCGGATCTGTTTCCCAATCGACATCGTCAACTTTTCCCAGGCTGTGATCCACGTCAAAGTAACTGGCATGAAACCCACCGACCATTTCCGCGCTTGGCGCCGTAAGCTGTGCTTCGTTCACGTCAAAGGAAATGACCTGCATGCCATCAGTGGTTCCCCCGCCGGAGATAGGAGTGGAATGACTTAGTTCAGCATCAACCTGTCCCGTGAAATCTGCGGGCGGGGTGACCATCAGCATGTCGCCCTGCCAATCGACCAACTCTGCTGCCCCATCGGCGCCAACAACCACAGTATGTTCACCTGCCTCTACAATTGTTCCTTCCGGCAGGCCTTCCAGCATAAAGCTCGTGTCATCTGCAATATTCAGCGACCCCATATCCACGTCAAATGCCAGTGGCATTCCAGAAACGGTCTGCGCCTCCGACATATCCGGAGCGGTCACCAACTCGACCCCGGTCAGCCCCGGCCCTTCCCATTCCAGCTTCAACCCAGCGACGCCGAAATTCTCAAAATAACGCAGTTCGATATTGTGAGTGCCAGGCTCCAACTCGATCTCGCCGGTACGAGTTCGGAAACCATGATCCCCATCATTGTCGATAAGTGGTACACCATCGACAACCAGTACCGCGCCATCATCACCACCCAGGTAAAAGGTGAACGCCCCTCCCTCCTCGACTTCGATGTTGCCCGAAACTTCTACGGCGAAAGTATCCGTCGATCCCCCTTCCCAGAATGAGTCACTGGTCGTGGCGTAATCAACCTTTCCAGAAACCTCCTGGTGGGTCGGGTTTGTTTCCCAATCAATGTCAGCCATTGTCGAAGCACTGTGATCAACGTCGAAGTATTTGACATGAAACCCGCTGGAAAATGACATGTCGTTCACATCCACAACATCGATGCTAAAGCTCTCGCTCAGGCTCAGGCCACCTGCATCAGTGACGGTGACCTCAACCTCGATCGACGCCGCATCCTCATGGTCCAGAGAAACGCCCGGTTTCAGC
>MAAY01000060.1 GCA_002162795.1 Rhodobacterales bacterium 56_14_T64 | reverse complement strand
GGGCACCTCTACAATGTCTGTATTCAACTCTCATCATTGTGGCGCCTTATCCTTGCAGGTTGAGAAGCTGGCTCAGCAGGGTCTTGTGGGCATCATGATGGCTAACGCCCCCAAGGCCATTGCGCCATGGGGTGCCAAGGTTCCCGTTTTTGGTACAAATCCAATTGCCTTCGCTGCTCCTCGCAAAAACAACGCCCCTCTTGTCATTGATCTGTCACTGTCAAAGGTTGCACGTGGAAAAGTGATGCATGCGAAGAAGACGGGCCGACAGATCCCTGAAGGATGGGCTTTGAACAGGGCTGGGCAGCCGACCACAACCGCACATGAGGCTTTGGATGGATCAATGCTACCAATCGGCGGTGCCAAGGGGACTTCGCTGGCCTTGATGGTTGAGATAATGGCTACTGCATTTGCGGGCGGCATGTTCAGCAAAGACGCCAGCTCCTTCTTCACACCGGATGGCTCAGCGCCCAGAGTCGGGCAATTCCTGATAGCGATTAATCCTGGCCAGCACGCCGGACCATTCCTAGATCGCCTTGAAGAGTTGTTGGACCATATTACCCAGCTGGATGGTGCCAGACTTCCTGGAGAACGACGTTTGGAGTGTCGGCAAAATGCTAGGGAACGCGGCCTTCTGGTGCCGTCGCAGTACCTGAGATCCGCAGAATCTTTTTCCAGGCCATCTGAACTATAATATGTCTAGATCAATATGTTGCGCGACTGGTTTCGTCACATTTCCTCCAATATCCAGCAGTGGAGCTAGCACATGACGCCGCTGACCATGCCTCGTCCATTTTCATCCATTCCCGAGCTTTTTCCAGGATTTTTAGTGGCGGCAATGATCGCAATTGCCGGTCAATTTATTGCCGAACACTATGGCGCGCCAGCAATGCTCATGGCGCTGCTGTTTGGCATTGCGCTGAACTTTCTTTCCGAAGAAGGGCGCTGCAAGGCCGGTATTAACTTTTCAGCGCGCAAAGTTTTGCGTTTCGGAGTGGCCTTGCTTGGGCTTCGCATCAGTTTTGATATGGCCGTTCAGTTGGGGCCGGTTGTGATTGCCCTAGTGGTTTCTGGTCTGTGCCTGACAATCGGTTTTGGCCTTTTGATTGCTCGTTTCTTTGGACACAAACACCGGTTTGCCTTTCTCTCAGCCGGGTCTGTCGCAATTTGCGGGGCGTCAGCGGCTATGGCTATCTCGGCCATTTTACCACGCGATGACCGGACTGAAGAACGACTTGTTTTCACCGTCGTCGGCGTGACGTTGCTGTCGACCGTTGCGATGGTCCTCTATCCGATTCTGATTTCGTCGCTGGGATTTGACGACAAGGCGGCGGGCATTTTTCTGGGTGCGACCATTCACGATGTCGCTCAGGTTGTTGGGGCAGGATTTTCCATATCGGAACCTGCCGGAGAAGTGGCTACCTTCGTCAAACTCATTCGCGTGGCAATGCTGGCTCCAGTGGTTCTGATTGCTTCGCTTGTTATCAGGTCCCACGGTGCCATAAGTCCGGTTGACGGGAAAAAACCACCGTTTCTTCCGATGTTCCTTCTGGTCTTTATCGTTCTTGCCACATTGAACTCCCTGCACTTGGTGCCTCAGGCCGTTGTCGATTTCTCAGTACCACTGTCACGATGGGCTCTGTTGACCGCGATCGCGGGAGTTGGGCTAAAGACCTCGTTGGGGGAAACCGCCAAAGTTGGTCTACCTGCTATTGCGTTGTTGGTTGTGGAAACAGCATTCCTCGCAGGCTTCATCCTCCTTGGTCTTTACCTGATTGAAAATGGGTTTGTTGCTGCGGTTGGTCACTAGAATGCTTCACTTGTGTGCGAAGGAAGAATGTTCATGAAAATCGGAACGCCATTAGAAACCTACGTGGGCGAGGCGCGTGTTGCAATGACGCCGGACTCTGCGCGTCAGCTGCAAAAGCTGGGCTATGACTGCGCGATTGAGACGGGGGCCGGGGCCGCTGCTGGTTTCTCGGACGCCACTTATGTCGAGGCTGGGGTTGAGATCATCAAGACACCAGCGGCGCTGTGGAAATCGGTGGATATCGTCGCCAAGGTCCGTCAGCCCTCAGAGGTTGAACTGAAACGGATGACCAGCGGCAAGACACTGATTTCCTTCTTTAACCCTGCCGGGAACAAAGACGGCATGGAACTGGCCAAGTCCAAGGGCGCCAATGTGATCGCCATGGAAATGGTGCCTCGTATTTCGCGCGCTCAGAAGATGGATGCGCTGTCATCGATGGCCAATATCGCGGGCTACCGCGCGGTGATCGAGGCGGGCAATAACTTTGGTCGCTTCTTTACTGGTCAGATCACCGCTGCGGGTAAGGTGCCACCAGCCAAGGTTCTGGTGGTGGGCGCTGGTGTTGCCGGTCTGGCTGCTGTTGGCACCTCGACCAGCCTAGGCGCGATCACCCTGGCCTTTGACGTGCGTCCCGAAGTGGCCGAGCAGGTTGAATCGATGGGTGCCGAGTTTGTCTATCTGGACTTTGAAGAAGACCAGGCTGATGGCGCGGCGACCGGTGGTTATGCGGCGGTTTCCAGCCCGGAATTCCGCGAGGCGCAACTGGCCAAGTTCCTTGAACTGGCACCCGAGGTGGACATCGTCATCACCACGGCACTGATCCCCAACCGCGAAGCACCTGAGCTGTGGACCGAAGAGATGGTTGCGGCGATGAAGCCCGGCTCGGTCATTGTTGACCTTGCGGCGGAAAAGGGCGGCAATTGTAAACTGACCGTGATGGATGAGAAAATTGTCACCGACAACGGCGTCACCATCATCGGTTATACCGACTTCCCCAGCCGGATGGCGTCGCAGGCCTCGACCCTGTACGCGACCAATATCCGCCATATGGTAACGGACCTGACCCCTGAAAAGGACGGCCAGATCAATCACGACATGGAAGACGACGTGATCCGTGGCGCCACGGTGACCTTTGATAAGGAAATCACCTTCCCGCCGCCGCCTCCGAAAATTCAGGCCATCGCGGCTAAACCCAAAGAGGTAGTGCCGGAACTGACGCCGGAAGAAAAACGTGCAGCCGAAGTTGCCGCCTTTAAGGCGGCCACCAAACAGCAGGTTACCCTGTTGGGGGTTGGCGCGGCCTTGATGTTACTGGTTGGACTGGTGGCCCCGGTCAGCTTCATGCAGCACTTTATCGTGTTTGTGCTGGCCTGTTTTGTTGGCTTCCAGGTGATCTGGGGTGTGGCGCACTCGCTGCACACACCGCTGATGGCGGTGACCAATGCGATCTCGTCGATCATCATTTTGGGAGCGCTGATGCAGATCGGCTCTGGCTCTTGGCTGGT
>MAAY01000109.1:2969-3403 GCA_002162795.1 Rhodobacterales bacterium 56_14_T64 | reverse complement strand
GACGCCACCGGAGCCGGTGATCAGTTTGCTGCTGGCTTCCTGTTTGGTCTGGCCACAGGCCGTGATCTGGAAACCTGTGCCAAAATCGGCTGCGTGTGCGCTGGCGAAGTGATCAGCCACATCGGCCCACGCCCCGAAGCCAACATGCTGCACATGCTCAAGGCCGAAGGTCTGATCTGAGTCTCAAACATCGCTACGTATCTAGAAAGCCGCCCATATCGGGCGGCTTTTTTAACGGCACTGAACTATTCCAGTTCTGCCGCGACAAGCGCCTTACCGAGAAGGGCTTGGAAGGTTTCAACATCCGCCAGATCCAGATCAGCAATCATCGATGCCTGAGTTTTGACGTGTTCCGTCACCACCTTGTCAATCAATGCAAAACCGCTGTCAGTTAACCCGATCAAAAAACTACGACTGTCGGCAGGGTTCACACT
>MAAY01000109.1:0-2726 GCA_002162795.1 Rhodobacterales bacterium 56_14_T64 | reverse complement strand
ATCCAGATCGGGCCGCTCGGCTTCCCACTGATGGGTGATGAAATCTACATGGTCCATAATGTCTTGTTGCAGAATTTATCTTGACGTCAAGATTTAAATCTTTATCTCGACATCAAGATAAAAGGAGTCCCCTATGTCCAGACGTTATGATTTAGCCCTGACCGCCCTTGCCCCGGCTATTTGGGGCAGCAGTTATGTGGTCACCACTCAGCTGCTTCCTGAACACGCGCCGCTGATGGTCGCATTGTTGCGCGCCTTGCCTGCCGGGCTTTTGCTGCTGGTCATTGTCCGCCAATTGCCACCCTTGAACTGGATCGGCAAAATCCTGATTCTTGGCGCGCTGAATTTTTCAATCTTTTGGGCGTTGTTGTTTGTCTCAGCTTATCGCCTGCCCGGCGGGGTGGCCGCCACATTGGGGGCCTCGCAGCCGCTGATCGTGATATTCCTGTCTGGCTTGGCGCTACAAACCCAAGTTCGCAGCACACAGATTTTGGCCGCCATTTTAGGGGTCGCTGGCGTTGCCCTTCTTGTCCTGACACCTTCTGCGCAGCTGGACACGCTGGGTATCTTGGCTGGTTTGGGAGGCGCGCTGTCGATGGCGGCAGGCGTTGTCTTGACACGCAAATGGCAGCCCCCAGTGCCGCCTCTAACTTTCACCGCGTGGCAGATGACCGCCGGAGGCCTGTTGCTGTTGCCGCTCGCAGTAGTTGCCTCACCAGAAGTCCCCCAATTCACGGCGACAAATGTGTTGGGGCTGGCCTACCTTGGTCTGATTGGCGGCGCGCTGACCTATGTGCTTTGGTTTCGTGGCATCGCCCGGATTGATCCTGCGTCGGTGTCCATTTTGGGGATTTTCAGCCCACTGTCTGCAGTCCTGCTCGGGTGGCTGATGATGGGCGAAACACTGTCCCTCAGTCAGGCGACTGGGGCACTCCTGGCGGTGTTTAGTGTTTGGTTGGGTCAGCAACACTTTGGCCGCCGAACCAACACCACCTCACCTAAAGCCGCCTGACCCTTGTGCCTATTGCTGCGCTTGCCATGAAAGCCGGTGCAGCAATTTAAAAGGCTAGCGGTTTCACAAATACGCCTCGAACTCCGCGACAACACGCACGTAGACTTCACGCTTGAACGGCACAATCTTGTCGACCAGTTGGTCCACCGGCTGCCAGCACCAGGCCGAGAACTCGGGGTGGGCGGTGTTAATGTTGACCTGCTCATCAGTGCCAGTGAACCGCATCAGATACCATTTCTGTTCCTGTCCACGGTACTTTCCACCCCAGAATTTGGGCACCACGTCATGCGGTAGATCATAAGGCAGCCAGCCGTCGCTTTCGGCGATGATCTCGACCAGTTCTGGCACCACTCCGGTTTCCTCTTCCAGTTCACGCAACGCGGCGGCGCGGGGATCTTCGCCGTCATCAATGCCGCCCTGCGGCATCTGCCAGGCGTCTTTGAAGCGGTCTTTGCGCTGGCCGACAAAGACATCGCCATTTGTGTTGAGCAGCATCACCCCAACATTGGGGCGGTAGGGTAGTTTGGCAATCTGGTCCGGCGTCATTTCGCTCTCCTGAGGTTCTGCGCTACTGTGTAGCCTTGCCCCGGCGTCGCACAAGAGGGTGACGCCGCGTTTCGGGTGACAAGGGGCAGCATCAACGCAATTCTGCCCGGCAAATCTGAGGGAGAGTGTGATGACTGAGTACCCAAACCTGCTGGCGCCGTTGGACCTGGGCTTTACCACCCTGAAGAACCGGGTGTTGATGGGATCCATGCACACTGGCCTGGAAGAAACCCGCGACTGGAACCGGGTGGCCGAGTTTTATGCATCGCGTGCACGCGGCGAGGTTGGCCTGATGGTCACTGGCGGCATTGGCCCAAATCTGGAAGGCTCGGTTCTGCCCGGTGCGGCGATGATGACCAGTGAGGACGACGTCAAGAACCACGCCATTGTCACCGATCGGGTACATCAGGCAGGTGGTAAGATCGCCATGCAGATCCTGCACGCCGGACGTTATGCTTACGGCCCGAAATGTGTGGCACCCAGTGCGGTGAAATCGCCGATCTCTCCGTTCCCACCAACCGAGTTGGATGCAGACGGGATCGAGAAGCAGATCGCGGATATCGTCAATGCAGCCGTATTGGCGCAAAAGGCGGGCTATGACGGGGTCGAGATCATGGGCTCCGAGGGGTATTTCCTCAACCAGTTCCTGGTTACCCACACTAACAAACGGACAGATCGCTGGGGCGGGCCTTATGAGAACCGCATGCGCCTGTCCATCGAGGTGGTGCGCCGGGTTCGCGAGGCCGTTGGCACAAACTTCATTATCATCTTCCGGCTGTCGATGATTGACCTGATCCCCAACGGTTCTACCCATGACGAGGTGGTGCAACTGGCGGTCGAGGTCGAAAAAGCCGGCGCCACCATCATCAACACGGGTATCGGCTGGCACGAAGCGCGCATTCCAACCATTGCCACCAGCGTCCCACGGGCGGCCTTTGCCTGGGTCACCAAGAAACTGATGGGCAAGGTTGGTATTCCGCTAATCACGTCGAACCGGATCAACACCCCCGAGGTCGGCGAAGAGGTTCTAGCGACGGGATGTGCCGACATGGTGTCGATGGCGCGGCCGATGCTGGCGGATGCGGATTTTGTCAAAAAAGCGATGAGCGGCAAGGGCGATCAGATTGCCCCCTGTATTGCCTGCAATCAGGCCTGTCTGGATCACACA
>MAAY01000011.1:31768-36647 GCA_002162795.1 Rhodobacterales bacterium 56_14_T64 | reverse complement strand
TTCGTCATGGGATAAGGTGCTTGACAGCTAACGCCCCATTACGGAAGGTCACTTCCTGCGGCAGTTTCAACGGGTCGACGCAACACTTTAGTCTTCGTGAGAAAGCCGCTGCGTGGACTGCCGAAGTAGACATTCGCTGCGCTTACGTTTGTTTGTGACACTCAAATAATAATTGTTAGCGCAGATGCAGTCTCGAACAGCCCAACTTACATGTCCCACCCGAATAACGTCTCCAAAAGCGTGCTATCCGCCCTATAGTTTTCGGTTTTCTGAAAATAGTCAGTATCGGCATTCACATCTGTGTAAATCTTTTGCGATATCTTTCCATCCAAGTAGATAAACGCAATTGTATCGGTATCATCCATCACGAAGTCTAAGGTCTCGATTTGGCCAGTCTCGGAATAGGTGATCGTCCTTTCTTGCCAGCGCGCGAGGTCCGTGCCATCCGTCGTTTCACGCACTAGATTGACTTCTACATCAAGGTGGATTGTGCTGGTTTCAAGAACCGCACTCGCCCCGCCCTCTTCGTCTTGCAGGTCAAATAGCTCAATCTGCAAGCTCTCGATACCTTCGCCGTAATTGCCTGCAGCTTGCTCGAAAGAGAAACTGGAGTCGGAATCCGATCCGGCGGCAAATTCGATTGTGCTTCGCGGCAGTACGCCGCCAATGAAATCTGTGGCGCAGACCGGGCTTTCGCCGCTGCCGACGACACTGCCCCCGACACCCGCGACTGCAGTAGATGACCCCGATTGCCCCACAACATAGGTGTGAAACATTGCCTGCTCAAAGTTTGCAATGCCTTCGGTTGAACTTCCACCTTGGCCGCCCAGCCCACCAGTGCCACCTCGACCGCTATACGCACCTTCATAGACAGTTGTCCCCACATTATGTGTTACAAGAGCGTGGCTCCCATCGAACCCCGTTCCTCCAACACCGCCCATTCCGCCCGTGCCACCGGACACCGTGTTATCGCCATATCCCAGATTGCTGACTGCCCCAGTGGCAATGCTGGTGAGCCAGCTGTCGGAAACCTCGATCACTCCATAGTTCAGAATTGCCCCGGTGTGCTGCCCTGTGCCACCGCTGTATCCGTCGCCCCCTTCTTCGCCTTCATGCGGACCGCCAAGGGAGACGATTACGTGTTCATCGCCATCTTCCCCGGCGCGTCCCATCGCACCGGGGGCACCTTGCGCGTCATTCCCGAGTATTGTGACGCGCTCCAACGTCAATGCACCGCGGTTTTCAATCGCGCGTCCCACGGTAAATCCAGCTGAATAGGATCGAAAGCCCTCAATTATATCAAGAGATTGCAGTACCGACATCGCCCGAAATTGTTACATCAGAGGAAAGCGTTAGGGCCACGCCCGAGATCACAGCCCCGTCTAGCGCAGCATCGAATGTAATTATGCTGTGGTCGGGGTCCGAATTGGCGTAGGCAATTGCCTCTTCCAGCGATGTCAGCCCGTCCGTGCTCAAGCTGCCGCGGGCATTGGTCGTCACAACCAACGAGCGCTCTTCGACGACCAGAACTGACGTAGATGTGCCGTCCGCGTTCGTTGCCCCTGTCTCCGTCTCGGCAGCGTCAGAAAACACCGTGACCTCAACCGGCCCAAATCCAACAGGCTGCAGGGTTACGTGGTATGTCGCTTCATCCACCGCGGTCAATGGACCTGCTGGCGCTGCGTTGGTGATCTCTCCGACAACCGTCGCATTTGCCAGATCAAGCAGTGACACATCAAAGCCGTCAACTTCGATACCAAAATCAATTGTCAGGACGAAGGATTGCAAACTGTCCGGTGCAGACAAATTAGTTGTAATGACGGGCAAAGGCCGCAACGGGTTTGGTTGAAGTTAAAACGCGCCAAGGTCAGGAAGCGAAACCGCGTCTGTGATAAGTCCGGGATAGTCGGCGCTTCGGTCATTCCCGAGGGCATCTGTTGCCGACAAAGCGCCCGGTCCTGCGTTGCCCAGAACGAGTGAGTTTTGCATCAATGCGCCGGCCCCCTCGGGAGCGGACACTATTCCACCCGAGTTTCCGGTAATCGTACTATGAAAGACCGAAATACCGCCGCCCGCGTCAAAAATATCGCCAAGGAAGGGACCCCAGCCGCTTTGATTGCCGACAATAGTACTGTTGACGAATACGGCCGCCCCTTCGGCAAAAACGACCCCGTAGGCCGGACCAGTGTTGCCTTCTATCGTTGTGTTGGTGAAAGACGTAGTGCCCATGTTCGCTATCGCGCCACCCGCTCCGGTATTTCCTGCCAAGTAGACCGATGTTCCTGTCAGCTCGCAATCGTTCAGAATTCCGCCGCCCCAACCGGATGTGATGTTCCCAGCTATTATGCGGCCTGAGACGTCAACACGTGTTGCCGCTGAAATTTCTAACCCGCCACCACCGAGGTACGGATAGGGCGTGTGCGATGGGACGTCGCTGTTGCCACTCGTGATGACCACCCCATTTGGAACGACATTACCGCGCGCAACAAAGATCGTCTGCACGTTGTCGTCACTGTTGGTGTTGGTTGTCGCAGTAACGCTATGTCCGGTCGGCAAAGTGATGAGAATGTTGTCGTCGCCAGCATCCAGCACTCCGGCCAACTGCTTATCTACGGCAGTGATGAATTTCTGACGACGTTGGGCAAATGACTGAATCGCTTTCGGCTTCTCAGCCGCTTCAAGGTTGAACTGTTTTACGAGGGACATTGGCTTTTCCTTGGTTAATCCCCGTCGGCTTTGGTGCGGTTTGGATCACCAGCGGCGCGCGCTAAGCTTGCTGGCGTTGCGGCTGTTGCCAGTGCTGCCGGTGCGGTTGCCCCTGGCACAGGCGTATGCGCTGGCAGATCCGCACACGGTTCATCGATTGACTTGGAGAAATCGCGCAATCCCATACTTGCGGCAACATCACCGGGCGGCGCATATCCTTTGCGGCAACCAAGCTTAACCTCTTGGCGCCAAGTCCGCGCCACCTTCCCAAAATTACGGCTCATGACGTGGCCCCGCTGGATCCAATTTGAGCGCGCGGGTTGATCGATCTGGCACCGTTTCATTTGCGGGCAGATCACATGCGGGCTCCCTCGCACTGTCGAACTCACCTAGTGGCCAGCCCGCCCAGGATCATGATTGGCTCAGTCGTACCGATCAGCTAATCGCGCGGCGCGTTGCCCAGGCTGTTCAGGCAGTTCAGGCCAAGCGAAAACTCAATCTGTCCCGCCATTACGGCGCTTGTACGATCGCGTATACAGTTTGCCGCCCCAGCATTGCCGATCGTATGGCGACGCGTCCTAGCATCCCGGCCAGTGCCATTGGCAGCTTGACCGATCGCACGCGCCGTTGTGAGCTTCAGTTTCATGGGATTTACCTGTACCTGGCGGCTGGTTTGAAATCAGCCAGGGTTTGTGCATTGAACCGGCCCGCCAAATTGGCTCCAATTTTTGCCTGCTGCCTCGGTAAACACCTGCAACTCGACACAGGGCACGGTCACCGCCGCTTCGGTTCTGGGCTCCGACCGCCGGGTAGCGAGCGGAACTGCTGCACGCCGGTCGAGGTGGTGAAGGCAACCTGATCATAATCCCCATAGGTCAGCGGGTCCGCTGCTGTGATCGAACACCCGCAGGGCAGCCTCTTGCGGCACTTGCACCAGCAGCCGGGGGCCGGTCTCGGTTATAAAAGGTCTGAGGTGAGCTTATCCATAACTCACCTCGGCAGCTCGCAGGTCCAAGATCTGGTCGAACGCTGCCCGCCCCGGCGCGGTCACCAATAACCCGCGTTTATGGGCATGTCGCTGCAGCCAACCGACATCCAATCCGTGGCTCAGGATCTGCCGTCCCAGTGGCCCGGCCACATGGTTTTGACGTTCAGTCCAATCCAGACAGGGACGCACAAAAGGTTGCCGCCCGATGAGATTGGGTAGGGTAACGCCGATCCGCCCCCACAGATCCGACGGCGTCGCGCGATAGCCGCCGTTATCTTCGATCAGCATCCCATGGGCCAGAAAGGCCCTGGTTAGAGCCACAGCAAGAGGTCCGGCAAGGTGGTCATAGCAACTGCGTACCTGCGCCAGGCCCCCCGCTTTGCGCTGTTGGGCGCGGTACAGGCTGTCGGCTGGCGCGATGGCTGCCAGTTGCTCCAGAGCCTGCGCGACCTCGGGGCCGGCCAAGCGGTGATAGACGCAACGGCCGCTTTTTTCAGCCAGCACCAGTCCGGCATTTTTCAGGATGCGCAGATGTGCGGTGGCGGTTTGCGCGGTGATACCGGCGACGCTGGCCAGCTCTTTGTTGGTATAGGCTCGGCCTTCCATCAGCTCGCACAGCATGCGGGTGCGGCTGGCGTCGCTGATCGCCTGTCCCAGAATATCAAATCGAGGTGTTGTCATGGAGGTAACTTAGCCCGGGTTGCGCAGCAGCCCTATCAAAAATACTTCGCCGCGCAGCGAAGTGTCAGGCAAAGCTGCCCTGACAGAACCAGCCCGACGACAGCCCGCCGCCATGGGCGTAAAACAGCCACAGCCGCGCCCCGGATGAGGTCAGCACCACCCAGTAATCCCGCACACCGCTGCGCCAGTTGGGATCATCCAACCACCACTCGGGCGCGATCCGTTCCGGGCCCTGCGCCTGCGCCAGTTGCCAGTCCTGACCGCGCCAGCGGAACTGAGCTGACAACACCGGCATATCACCGGCGCTGACCAGTTCGGGTCTCCACATCAACAGTGGCCGCGGCTGCGGAGATGCGGGCCAGTCCGTGGCTGGTTCGGACCAGGCGGCCGCCAGGATCTTGGCTGATTTTTCGGGGATATGGGTGTCAACCGGATGATAGCGCGTGATTGCTTCGAGCCCAACGCGGGCGCCCAACCGGCCAATCAAGTCTTCGATCCCGTTGC
>MAAY01000011.1:0-31748 GCA_002162795.1 Rhodobacterales bacterium 56_14_T64 | reverse complement strand
GCCTGCACATGGCCCACCATCGTGCGCGCGTGGATCGGCTCAACCTGCAGCGCCTCAAGCCGCAGCATATCAATGCCAAAGCCCGCATCAATCTGGTCCAGCTTCATTTCCAGCAGGGGACGAATGCGGGCCGGGTCGCGCAAAGGGCGGGCCAGACCAACCACCACCACCTCGGCGGCCTGATCGGTGCGATGCGCCTCTAGCCGCAGGCTGCGCACCCCCTTGCCGCGCTCTTCCAGCTTGGCGCAGAGATGCGGCAGCATACGGTCGACACCCGCCATCAGATCCTCGATCAACCCGATCGGTTCGGGCAGTGTCAGCCGCACCGCAAAGTGATCCGGAGCCCTGCCGGGCGAGACCGGTTCGGGGGCGCTGCCCATGGCCTGATCCAACCGCATCACCAGCCCACGGCCAAAACGGCGGGCCAGACTGGCGCGGGGCTGGTCCATCAGGTCGCTGACCCGGCGCAGGCCCAGACGGTTCAACTGGGCCACCATCGCGCCGTCCAGCCGCAGCGCCGCCACCGGCAAAGGCGCAAGCGCGCCATAGGTCTGTCCCGGCTCAGAAATGCGGGCAACCCCATGCGGCAAGGCAATGGTCTGCGGCGCAGCGCCGCCTCGGGTCCAGTGGCGGCGTTTGGCACTGTCCTTGGGGTTGCGTTTTTGCGCCCGCGCCCGGGTCGCGCGGGCCTCTTGCGAGATGGCATCGCCTGAACGGTCCGACCCCGCCTGCACCCCGGCATAACGCGCCAGTGCCCAGGCCGCACCAAGAGTGTCGGCCATACCCAATTGCACGCTGAGCCCCATGTCGGTGCAGTCTTCTTCGACCTGAGCCAGCATCCCGGCCTCGCCGCCAAACAGATGCGCACAGCCGGTCAAATCAATCACCAGCCCATCCGGCTCCTGCTCGGCCACCCAGGGGCTGTATTTGCCCGCCCAGCGCCGTAGCGCCATCAAAAACGCCGCCTCGGCCGGGGCATTGCGACTGCGGGTCAGCAGATGAGCGCACATGGCAAAAGCGTCGCGCACCGGTTGCCCCACCGACAGGCCTTCGGACTGCGCCGCACTATTTAACGCAGAAATAACCTGGGTATTGGATAGTTCCTCGACCACGGCCAGCGGCCCGGCGATGCTACCCCGTTTTGCCCGCATGATACGTTCAGCGCCCAGGCGCGGGAACCAGAGCGACAAAATGCGGCGATGAGACATAGCGGGTAAGGTGCAGACTGCGGGCAGCGTAAGCGTGGATATTAGGGTAGGATCAGAGGTAAGGCGATATATGTTCTCTTTTTGTTCCATTCAGTCGATTCGGTCAATGGCATCGTTCAAACGAGGAGACCAGCTATGAACCAACGGATGTTTCTGCTCCCCGCGCTTGTTGTGCTGGCCGTAACGCTTGCCCTGGGCACCCCCGGATTTACCGGGCAGGATCAAATTACCGACAAAGGCGTGAAAAAACGTGTGGCGCTCATGTTCACCGCCCAAGGCGCGGTGACCACGCTAACTGACATGATGGCCGGGCGGGTGGCGTTTCAGGCAGGCATGGCCCGCGCAGCCCAACGCACACTGATCCGGAGCAGCAGCAAAACCGTCAGGCATTTCCGGAAGCCGCACTTCGACCCGCTGTCCAATGCCCGCCCCGAGGTCTGGACCCATTGGACCGACTTCAAAGCCCGTGCTGACGCCTCGGAACAGGCCGCCAAGCAGCTTAACGTCTATTCGCTGAATGGGTTACGCCGAACCCTGCCCAGCATGCTGCAAACCTGTCTCAGCTGTCATGACAGGTATCGCGCAAAACCCAACGAGTTTGTTACGCATTGAGGCGCTGTCCTTAGGGGTGCATGGCCATCAAAGCTCAGGCGCCGTAGCGGGCCAAAAAAGTCTCGACCGCGCCGGTGATCACCCGCTCGCGTTCAGCTTCGGTGAATTCAGTGTCGATGTTGAACACCAGTCGCGGAAACAGATCTGCCTTGCACAGTTCGGCCAGCTGATCGGCAGCTAGGTCGAAATCTTCGATCTTTAACTCGCCGCGTGCAGTGGCTTGTTCCAGGTATTCCTTGACCCGCGCCCGCACCATCATCGGTCCGCTTTCGTAGAACTGCCGTCCCAGATCGGGAAAGCGGTCCGCCTCGGCGACGCAGATCCGGAACATTTTCTGGCCAAAATCAGATAGAATCACCGACAGGATATGTCGAGCCGCCACTTGCAGCACCTGTTGCGGTGTACAGCAGGTCTCGATCAGATCTACCGCATCGCCAGCCTGGCGGGCACATTCGTGGCGGGCAACCTCCATGAATAACAGGCGTTTGTCGGGGAAATAGCTGTATAATGTGGCCTTGGACACGCCCGCCGCACGGGCAATATCATCAACACTCGCGCCCTCAAAACCATCCGCCATAAACACATCGCGCGCGCCTTCCAGCACCTGATCAAATTTGCGACCTGTCCGCAGAATACTGGCTGGCTGATTCATCAAAGTTCCTTTGGGGCGCTGGCCTATGTCTTATCTGCCAACTTAGACCGTTGAACCCGCCTTCAACAACCACCCTCGCGCAGTCTTGTACCATCGCACAAAAATGTTATTTCTAGAATCATTCTAAAAACGGGACCCGACATGCGATTTTTTTCACACCGCAAACATTTCTCCGACCTGAGCGAGCAAGAGATCATTGCTCTGGCCATTTCATCTGAGGAAGACGACGCGCAGATCTATCGCGGTTTTGCCGAGCGTTTGCGCGGCGAGTTTCCCGCCACCGCAACTGTGTTCGACGGCATGGCCAGCGAAGAGGACCAGCACCGGGCGCAGTTGATCGCCCTGCATCAGGAGCGTTTTGGTGCCATCATTCCATTGATTCGCCGTGAACATGTGGCCGGATTTTACGCCCGTCGCCCAGTCTGGCTGCAAAGCACCCTGAGCCTGGAGCGGATGCGCGGCGAGGCCAAGGCGATGGAGCAAAACGCCGAACGGTTCTATCTGGCAGCGGCCGCCCGCAGCCAGGATGCCACCACGCGCAAATTACTGGGCGATCTTGCTGCCGAAGAAGCCGGGCATCAGGTCGCGGCTGAAGGGTTGGAGCAGGCCTACCTGACCGAAGACACATTGGCCCGCGAGGACGATACTGCCCGACGTCAATTTATTCTGACCTGGGTGCAGCCGGGACTGGCGGGACTGATGGATGGCTCGGTGTCGACGCTGGCACCGATCTTTGCCACCGCCTTTGCCACGCAGGACACCTGGACCACCTTTCTGGTTGGTATTGCGGCGTCAGTTGGGGCCGGTATTTCAATGGGTTTCACCGAGGCAGCTTCGGATGACGGAACCCTGTCGGGGCGCGGATCACCGCTCAAACGAGGTATCGCATCAGGCGTGATGACCACCATCGGCGGGTTGGGCCATGCACTGCCCTATTTGATAGCGGATTTCTGGACTGCCACCAGTTTGGCAATTGTGGTGGTTTTTGTGGAACTTTGGGCCATTGCCTGGATTCAAAACAAGTTTATGGAGACCCCTTTTTGGCGTGCCGCCCTGCAGGTGGTGCTGGGGGGAGCATTGGTCCTGGGGGCTGGCATTCTGATTGGCAGCGGTTAGCCTGCCGGGCCAAAGACTCCCGCGTTCACCTCAGGTGAACTTGGGCATGGCGCCGCGCAAGCGCGGCGCTGCCGGGGCCAGCCCGCCGTCATCGAGCTTGAACCAATGGCCCAACGGGAGGAGCGTCTCCGCCAGGAGGCCGACGACGGGCGGGAGGATTGCCTCTAGGGGGGGGCTTGGGCTGACGGTCGTGTCAGAATTGAGCTTTGCCTTTTCATCGCAGCGCGATACCACTTGGCACATGATAGATATCTTCCTCAGAACACTGCCCTTCTTTGCCATTATTGGCCTAGGCTACTGGGCCGGCCGGACGCGGTTTTTCAGCGCCGAGGCAACCGCCTACCTGACCAAGTTTGTGTTCTACTTTGCACTGTCTGCGATGATTTTTCGATTTTCCGCCAACCTATCCTTTGCTGAGATTTTCGATCAGCGGCTGATCATGGGCTATCTGGCGGGCACCATGGCTGTGTATCTGCTTGTCACGCTTGTCGCTGCGTTGCGGGGATTGGATATGCAAACCGCTGCTGTTGAGGCGCAATGTGCGGCCATTGGCAATGTGGGTTTTTTGGGTCTGCCAATGATGGTGATCCTGTTTGGAGAAGCTTCAATCGGGCCGATGATGCTGGTGCTCAGCGTGGATCTGGTGGTGTTTTCATCGCTCATCGTGATCTTGATAAACACCGGTCGCGGAACCGGGCTGGGGTTGGATACGCTAAAGCTGGTAGCGACCGGGTTGATCAAGAACCCGATGATTGTGTCGATCTGCTGCGGGCTGATCTGGTCATCGCTGGCCTTACCGATACCCGGGCCATTCAATGAATTTCTCACCATTCTGGGCGGTGCGGCCACTCCGGGAGCGCTGTTTGCTATCGGTGCTTCGCTGGCCGGGAAATCGGCAGAGCGGGTACAGGTGGCGGTGTGGCTCAGCTTTGCCAAATTGGTCATTCACCCGCTATTGGTGGCCATCGGTGTATTGTGGTTGCTGCCTTTGGATGCCTATTCCGCAACAATCGTGATCTCCGCTGCCGCTTTGCCGGTGGCAGGCAATGTCTATATGCTGGCGCAGCACTATGGTATTGCACCGCAGCGGGTCTCGGCGGCGATCCTGTTTTCCACTATGGCCTCGATCCTGACGGTACCGCTGGCGATCTCGTGGATTGGCACATTGGTGACTATTCCCTGATCCGGATCAGTCTGCAGCGCTTAAGCATCCATTTTTGCCGCAAAAAGCCGCATCCGCGCCGCGCATCCACTGGACGGCTGCGGCGACGACAGGTACCGGTAGGGCAAGCAAATCAGGAGACGTTTGATGGAAACCCTGTCGGAAAACAGAGCCTTTGGCGGCACGCAGGGTGTGTATCGACACACCAGCGCGGCCACCCGTTGCGATATGACCTTTGGCCTGTTCCTGCCCGAAGAAGCGCGCGACGGTCCCGTGCCGGTATTATGGTTTCTGTCGGGGCTGACCTGCACTCATGAAAACGCCATGACCAAAGCCGGGGCGCAAGCCTGGGCGGCCGAGCAAGGCATCGCCCTGGTCTTTCCGGACACCAGCCCGCGCGGTGAAGGTGTGGCGGATGACGAGGCCTATGATCTGGGTCAGGGCGCAGGGTTCTATGTCAATGCCACTCAGGCCCCCTGGGCGCCGCATTTCAACATGTGGGATTATCTGGCGGATGAATTGCCCGCGCTGCTGGGCGACAAGTTTGCCATAGATCTGAACCGTCAGGCGATCACCGGCCATTCCATGGGCGGCCATGGCGCACTGACACTGGCGATGGGACTGCCGGGACGGTTCCGCTCGGTCTCGGCCTTTGCGCCGATCTGCAATCCAAGTGCCAGCGACTGGGGCCGCAAGCAGTTGACCGCATATCTGGGCGAGGACGAAGCCAATTGGGCCCGCCATGATGCCACGCTGATGATGCGCGAAACCGGTTTTGATGGCCCTGTGCTGATCGACACCGGCACAACAGATCAATTTATCGATCTGCTACAACCCGAAGCCCTGGCTCAGGCGGTGACAGAACGGCGGCAAGAGGCCACATTGCGGCTGCAGCCCGGCTATGACCATAGCTATTTCTTCATCTCTTCTTTCATCGAAGAGCATATAGCCTTTCACGCTGACGCGCTGTACCGGGACTGATCCATGACCACTTACGACTATGATCTTGTTATCATTGGCTCTGGCCCCTCGGGCCGGACCGCCGCCATTCAGGCAGGCAAACTGAAACGCCGGGTTCTGGTGATTGATCGTCAGGATCGGCTGGGTGGGGTATCGGTGCACACCGGCACGGTGCCGTCAAAAACCCTGCGTGAAACCGTTTTGAACCTCAGCGGCTGGCGCGAGCGTAGTTTCTATGGCCGCTCGTACCGGGTGAAGGACCAGATCGGCGCCGAAGATCTGAAGGCGCGATTGCATATGACGCTGGACCACGAGGTCGACGTGCTGGAGCACCAGTTCAACCGCAACCATGTGGAGTGGCTGCCGGGACTGGCGAAATTTGTAGGACCAAACGAGGTCGAAGTGGCAACCGAGGCTGGCGATACCAGCCGTATCACCGGTGAGAAATTCCTGATCGCCACCGGCACCCGCACCTATCGCCCTGACACTGTACCCTTCAATGGCAAGACCATTGTTGATGGCGACGAGTTTATTGAGATGGCCGAGATCCCGCGCTCGTTGATCGTTGTTGGTGCAGGCGTGATCGGGGTGGAATATGCCACCATGTTTTCGACACTGGATGTGCGTGTCACCCTGATTGAACCGCGCGACACCTTTCTGGATTTCATCGACAGTACCTTGATTCAGGAATTCACCCATCAGATCCGCGAAAACGGCGTTGATCTGCGGCTTGGATCGGCCATCGACAAGGTCGAGGATGCCGGCAGCCATGTTGAGGTGACGCTGGACAATGGCCGCCATGTGCGCGGTGAAATGCTGCTGTTTGCGGCTGGTCGCATGGGCAACACCGATGGGTTGAACCTCAAGGCCGTAGGGCTGGAGACCGATCATCGCGGGCGGTTGAGTATTGATCGCAAGACCTATCAGACCGAAGTGCCGCATATCTATGCCACCGGTGATGTGATCGGCCACCCGTCGCTGGCCTCCACATCCTTGCAACAAGGCCGCGTTGCCGCCTGTCACGCGCTGGAGACCCCAACCCTACCTGAGAGCCCATGGTACCCCTATGGCATCTATTCGGTGCCGGAAATGTCCACTTGTGGCATGTCCGAGGAAGAGCTGCAGGAGCGCGGCATCCCATACGAAGTTGGCGTGGCACGGTTCCGCGAAACCTCGCGCGGGCATATCATGGGGCTGGAGCACGGCATGCTGAAGATGCTGATCAGCCTGAAAACCCGCCGGGTTCTGGGTGTGCAGATCGTCGGTGAAGGCGCGACCGAGCTGATCCACATTGGTCAGGCGGTGATGAACCTGCAGGGCACGGTGGACTATTTTGTGCAGAACACCTTTAACTATCCAACCCTGGCCGAGGCTTATAAAGTCGCCGGATTGGATGCCTTTAACCGGATGCCGATCCCGGACGAGTTCAAGGTCGCGAAAGAGCCCAAGCCTGCAAAAAAACCTGCGGCGAAAACGGATAAGGCGGGCAAGTAATGGCGCTCTACATTGATGCGGATGCCTGCCCGGTCAAGGACGAGGCCGAGCGGGTCACTACCCGCCATAAGCTGAAGATGTATGTGGTGTCTAACGGTGGATTGCGGCCCTCGCGCAATCCATTTGTGGAAAATATCATCGTGGATGCCGGCGCAGATGTCGCTGACATGTGGATCGCTGATCGCTGTGGCAAAGGCGACGTCGTGGTGACGGCCGATATCCCGCTGGCCGCCAAATGTATCGAAACCGGTGCTCGCGTGCTGCGCCACAACGGCGAAGCCTTTACCGAGGCCAATATCGGTCAGCAGTTGGCGATGCGGGATCTGATGGCCGACCTGCGTGCCTCGAACCCGCTGGGGGCGGGCGGCAGTGGCAAGGGCTTTACCAAGGCGGACAGGTCGCGGTTTCTGGAAGCACTGGAACGGGAGATACGGGCGGCGGCGCGACTGGTATAATTCATTCCGTTGTCACGGCCTTCGGTGGCCATTTTGGATTGCAAACAGGACGACCCGCAAAAAAATCGTCAAAGAACTTTGCTCGGAAAATTCGAATTTTCCGGATCTCTCTTGCTGACTATTGCCTCGTCTTTGAGATTGCGGCACTGATATTGCAGTCACACCGCTACAGTCTGGCACAGACCAGAAAGGCACAGCCCGGATCGCACGCAATTTGGCAACAAAGGACTTTGCACCATGCCTATTCATGCCGTCGTTTTTGACATCGGAAATGTACTGTTGGAATGGCATCCAGAGCGGTTCTATGATGCGCAGATCGGCGAGGCCCGCCGTCGCGCCCTGTTTGCACAGGTCGATCTGCACGGCATGAACCTGGATGTTGATCGCGGCCATGATTTTCGCGACTCAGTTTACGCACTGGCCGAGCAACACCCCGAATGGCAGGACGAAATTCGCCTGTGGCACGACAGTTGGCTGCAGATGGCAACTCCTGAAATTCCGCATTCCACCCGCCTGCTCAGAGCACTAAGGGCCCGGGGCCTGCCTGTGTTTGCCTTAAGCAACTTTGGCATTGGGACTTTCGAGCTGGCCTGTACGGTCTATCCGGTGCTGGAAGAGTTCGACCGCAGCTATGTCTCGGGCTATATGCAGGTGATCAAACCCGACGCCGAGATCTATGCCAGGCTAGAGGCCGATTGCGATCACGCCCCAGCGCATCTGCTGTTTGTCGACGACAAACTGGAAAACATCGAAGCCGCCGCAGCGCGCGGATGGCAAACTCATCTCTTCACCTCGCCGGATGGTTGGGCCGAAAGGCTAGTATCCGAGGGGCTATTAACCCAGGACCAGGCCACATGAGCATTCCGATTATCAGCTTCAAAGACGGCAATGCGCTGCTGGATTGGGTTGAGTTCACTCAGGCGCTGGCCCGTGGGCATGACCTGCCCAAGGCCGATATCGGCGACACCTTTCTGTACCGATCACCTGACACGCTGCTCAGCCGATCCGCCTGGATCGATGGCTTGGGGCTGGCAGTCAAGACAGCCACTATTTTCCCCGGCAACCCCGCTGCAAACAAGCCGATGGTCAACGGATCGGTCAGTCTGTACTCGGACAAGGACGGCACATTAGAGGCGCTGGTGGATTTCCATCTGGTGACCAAATGGAAAACCGCCGGAGACAGCCTGCTGGGCGCGTTGAAACTGGCAAACACCAACGCGACTGAGGTGTTGATCGTCGGGGCTGGTACGGTTGGCGGCGCGCTGATCGATGCTTTTTCAGCCGGGTTCCCCAAGGCACAGATCAGGGTCTGGAACCGCACCCTGCCCAAGGCTACAGCTCTGGTGTCCAGTCGTCTCGGCACGCTGGTCGCTCCGGATCTGGAAGCCGCAGTGCGTGCTGCCGATATCATCGTAACCGCCACCATGTCCTCTTCCCCGGTGATCAAGGGCGAGTGGCTGCGCTCGGGTCAGCATCTGAACATGATCGGCGCCTACCGCCCCGATATGCGCGAGGCGGATGATCTCGCGCTAACCCGCTCGCGGATCTATACAGACAGTTTCGACACTACTTTGGACCATATCGGCGAATTCATGATCCCGCTGGCAGCGGGAGTGATCCAGCGCCGGGATGTTCTGGCGGACTTTTATGATCTGGCGAGTTTTCCCGCGTTTGACCCGGACCAGATCACCCTCTTCAAAAATGGCGGCGGCGCGCATCTGGACCTGATCACCAGCCATCATATCCTGCAAAAATGGACCAACCGCGCCTAAAGCCACGGCTCAAGGGCCTATAGTCCCTAGTCTTCTCGTTGCACAAATACTCTGGGGTCCGGGGCAGCGCCCCGGCTGCGCCGCGCAGCGGCGCCATGCCCAAGACCGCAAGGCCAACTGGCATTGCGGTCTTGGGAGGTTTACCTGCAATCAGCTGTTACGCTGTTGCCCCGGTAATTGCATCCTTTGGGTGCTCGCGGATTGGCAGATGAACGATGGCACTGAAGGCTCCGATGCCAACGCCTATCCACCAGACCATAGTATAGTCGCCATACATGTCATACATCCGACCACCCAGCCAAACACCCAGAAAGCTGCCCAACTGGTGGCTGAAGAAGACGATACCATACAGCGTTCCCATGTAGCGCAGACCGTAAAGATGCGCCACCAAACCCGAGGTCAGCGGCACCGTTGCCAGCCACATGGATCCCATCACGACTGAGAACACAATCACCGACATCGGTGTGATCGGCATCATGATGAACAGCGCCGCAGCAATGGTTCTGCCAGTGTAGATCCCCGCGAGGAGATACTTTTTTGAGTACCGCTTACCCGCCCAACCGGCCAGCAAGGTGCCGCCGACATTGGCAGCGCCAATCAGTGAAATTGCAACCGCGCCTAGCGCCGAGGTTGTGGTGATCCCCAGGCTGTGCAGCGCGCCTCCGGGTAAAATCGGACCACACATCTCGGTGATAAAGGCCGGGAAATGCGCGGTGACAAAGGCCAGTTGATAGCCGCAGCTGAAAAATCCCAGAAAGATCATGGTAAAGGACGGGTCCTTGAACGCCTTTTTCAGGATCGCACCCATGCTTTCTTCCAATTCAGCCTTAGTGGCCACTGCTGGTGACCGCATCAGTGGCAGGGTCAGCAGCAAGGCCATGATCACCCCGGCGAAAATCAGGAACACCTGCTGCCAGCTGATAAAGCTCAGCAGCCATTCCGCTGTTGGCGCGCCAAAAATCTGCCCGGCTGAGCCTGCTGCGGTAACAACCGCCAGAGACATCGAACGATTGTCATCGGAACTGGCGCGCCCGACCACCGCCAGGATCACCCCAAATCCGGTACCAGCGATGCCAAAGCCCACCAGCCATTCATAGGCCTGCATTTCAAACGGAGTGGTAGATCCCGCACTAAGCACGAGGCCAGCTGCATAGACCAGTGCGCCCAAAACAATCGCTTTGCGGTCGCCGATTTTTTCGGCCAAAGCGCCGAACAGTGGTTGGCCAATACCCCAGGCCAGGTTCTGGATCGCAATCGCCAGCGAAAACTCACTGCGGGCCCAGTTGAATTCCTCGGCGATTGGGATCTGAAACACCCCAAAGGAGGCCCGCACAGCAAAGCTGACCATGATGATGATACACCCGACAATCAAAACCGGGGTGAAAAGGGGCGCTTGACGCTGCATGGGGATTTCCTGAATTTGGTTTGGCGACACTAGCGACAGGGCAACCCTCGCTCAAATCAGGATTTTTGTGGTGACACATAAGAAATTTTGATGTGAGCAACCAGAACGGATCGGCTGGTGGTGCTTTTCAAGCATTCCGAGCCGCGCTATGGCTGGCGGATGACCAATTTGACCACTCTGTATCGCGAGAAAATTGCCGAGGGCGCATTGCGCCCGGATCCGGCACAAGAAGCCGTGCTGCCGCAGTTTGACCGGATCAGCGATGGCTTGCGCGCCGCCCCCGTGAAACGCGGGTTGTTTCGTAAGAAGCTGCCGCCTGCCCCCAAGGGGCTGTATCTATGGGGCGGGGTTGGGCGTGGCAAATCTATGTTGATGGATCTGTTTGTCGACAGTCTGGATGATATCCCGGTGCGACGGGTGCATTTTCATGCCTTCATGCAAGAGATCCACGCCGCTCTGCACCAAGCCCGCAAAGACGGGGTCGAGGATGCTCTGGCACCGGTTGCTGCAAATGTCGCGGCCAGCGTCCGGTTGCTGGCTTTTGACGAGATGCAGATCAGCGACATTACCGATGCGATGATCGTAGGGCGGTTATTTGAGGCGCTGTTTGAGGCTGGAGTGGTGGTGATTACCACATCCAACCGGGTGCCGGATGATCTGTACAAACACGGGCTGAACCGACAGTTATTCCTGCCCTTCATTGATTTGATCAAAGAGAAGATGGAATCCTGGGAGATGGTCAGTCCCACCGATTACCGGCAGGATCGGCTGCAGGGCTCACAGGTCTATTTCACCCCGAATGGTCATGAAGCGACGGTTGCGATTCAGGGCATCTGGCAGGATCTTTCCGGGGGCGACGCGCAGCCCTTGGTGCTGAAAGTGAAAGGGCGCGAGGTTATCTTGCCCGCCTTTCGCAACGGCGTTGCGCGGGCGACATTCTATGACCTATGCGGCAAGATGTTGGGGCCCGGAGATTATCTGGCCGTCGCGGCTGAGGTGAAGGTGTTGATACTGGAAGACATCCCCAGCTTGTCACGCAGCAACTTCAACGAGGCCAAACGTTTTGTCACCCTGATTGATGCGCTGTACGAGGCCCAGGTGCGGCTAATCTGCTCGGCGGCGGCTGAACCGGAAATGTTGTATCTTGAGGGGGAAGGTACCTTTGAATTTGAACGCACCGCCAGCCGATTGCGTGAGATGCAGAGCGAGGACTGGGGCCAAGAGGTGTGAGGGGGCGCTGCCCGCATTAAGATTGGGGCGCTGCCCCCGGTGCGGCGAGCCGCGCCTCCCCCGAGGTATTTTCGACAAGAAGAAGCGCGGAGGAGTTTGTTGCGGGTCAGCCGTTTTCACGCAGGATGGCGCCAGCCAGGTAGAGCGATCCGCAGATCAACACGCGGGCTTGGGGATCATGCACGGTGATGGAAGCCAGAGCGGCGGCGGCGGTGTCAGCGGTTGCGGTAGTTAGTCCCACTTTGGCGGCGGCGGCTGAGGTGTCCTCGGCTGACAGAGTGTTGACCTCATCCGGGATCGAAATCGCGGTGAGACTATCGGCGTATTTAGCCAGTGGGGCCATGTAGCCGGTCACGTCTTTGGTGTTCAACATGCCGCAGATCAGGTGGGTGGGGCGTTTGGGCAGGTTTGCCAAGACATCGGCCAGAGCCAGACCTGCCGCCGCGTTGTGACCGCCATCCAGCCAAAGCTCGGCCTGAGGGGCGGATTCTACCAGAGGGCCGGTTTTCAGGCGCTGCATTCGGGCGGGCCATTGAGCGTCGGTCATTGCGGCCTCGCAAGCGGCCTCGTCCGCGCCTAGGTGGCGCAGGACGGCCAAGGCTGCACCGGCGTTCTGGATCTGGTGCGCCCCCAACAGAGCCGGCAGTGGCAGATCCAGCAAACCGCGTTCGTCTTGAAACACCAGACGGCCGTGTTCTTCGTAGGCGTGCCAAGTCTGCCCCTGCGCAATCAAAGGCGCGCTAAGACGAGCTGCTGTGGCCTCGATGACCTCCATCACCTCGTCTGGTTGCGGGCCAACCACACAAGGCACGCCGCGTTTGATGATGCCGGCCTTTTCGGTGGCAATTTTGGTCAGGGTATCGCCGAGGAATTGTTCGTGGTCGATCGAAATCGGGGTGATCACAGTCAGCTCTGGTGCGTCGATGACATTGGTGGCGTCCAGTCGACCGCCAAGGCCGACCTCGAGCAGGGTGTAATCCGCAGGAGTGCGGGTAAAGGCCAGCAGGCCCGCGACAGTGGTGATCTCAAAATAGGTGATCGTTTCGCCACCGTTCTTGGCGTAACACTCGTCCAGAATTTTGGTCAGGTGTGGCTCGGAAATCAACTCCCCCGCCAGACGGATGCGTTCGTGGAACCGGGCCAGATGTGGCGAGGTATAGGCGTGGACGGATTTTCCCATACCTTCGAGACCGGCGCGGATCATTGCCTGGGTGGAACCCTTGCCATTGGTGCCAGCCAGATGGATGACTGGCGGCAATTCATTCTGCGGATTATCCAGCGCCTCTAACAAGCGCCACACGCGCCCCAATGTCAGATCCATCAGCTTGGGGTGCAGCGCCATCATACGAGTGAGGATGATGTCAGAGGAGGCTTGGGACATTGGATCAATTCCACAGACAGGTCTTTAAGGAAAAACCGCCCACCGTTTCAGGCAGGCGGCAATACAATACGGAGCATTCCGTATATCACTTTGATTAAACAGTTACGTTGCCGCAGCTTCGGTTTTTGCGTCGCTCTCGGCGTCGTTTTCGACGCCAGAAGATGCTTCATCCGTCTGATCAGGGGCCGGTAGGTCACCGACAATCTGTTGTGGCATGCCCATCAGCATACGGATGATGGTGATCAACTCTCCGCGCAATTTGGTGCGTGGGGTGACCCGGTCCAGAATGCCGTGATCCAGCAGGTATTCGGCGCGCTGAAAACCTTCGGGCAGTTTTTCGCGGATGGTCTGCTCGATCACCCGGGCGCCGGCGAATCCGATCAGCGCGTTGGGTTCGGCGATGTGAACATCACCCAGCATGGCGTATGAGGCCGTGACACCACCGGTGGTCGGGTGGGTCAGCACAACAATATAGGGCAGGTTCGCCTGTTTCAGCATCTGCACAGCGATGGTGGTCCGCGGCATTTGCATCAGGCCCAGAATGCCCTCTTGCATGCGGGCGCCACCAGCAGCCGAGAACAGCACCAGCGGCAGATTTCGTTCAACTGCCCGCTGTGCCGCTGCAATAATGGCGTTGCCGACATACATGCTCATGGAGCCGCCCATGAAGGCAAAGTCTTGCGCTGCGGCGATAATCGGAGTGCGTCCGATTTCGCCTTCGACCACCAGCATCGCTTCGTTTTCGCCGGTCTTTTTCTGCGCCGCTTTCATCCGGTCCGGATATCTTTTCTGATCGCGGAATTTCAGCGGGTCGGCAATTGGTTCGGGCACTTTGACTTCGGTGAAAATGCCGCCATCAAACAGAGCGTCAAAACGCGCCCGAGGGGTGATCGCCATGTGGTGATCGCAGTTGGTGCAGACATTCTGATTGTCGCTCAACTCGCGGTGAAACAGCATGGTGCCGCACTCGGAGCATTTCTGCCACAGGTTCTCGGGGACTTCGCGGCGCGAGAAGATCGAATTGATCCGCGGCCGGACGTAATTGGTAATCCAGTTCATTGCAGGCCTCTGCTGGGGCAGTTTGTTCTTCCAGATAAGGCTACGCGACGGCAATTGCAATCAGCGGCGTATCGCAAGCCGCGCAACAAGCCAGCCAATGACCATCACCGCAAAGTCCACCGCCATCCAGGGCCGCAGCGCTTGCGCGTCTGACATCTCGTATGGCAGCAGATACAGCGCCAATCCGTTTAGACTGGTCGGAGAGGCAAACAACACCAAAGCAGTGAAGTTATTGAAGAAATGCACGGCAACTGCAGGTCCAATCGTCCCTGCGCGGGCGGTGAGATCGGCCATCAGGATACCAAACACCCCAGCCCAGACGGTAATCAGCAGGGCATTGTCGCCGGCCTCGGCTGGCAGGTAATGACCCAGGGCAAACAGGACCGACGGCAGAACCAACCAGATCAGTGGATGTTTGAAACGCGCGGCAAGGGATTGCTGGATATAACCGCGAAACAGAATTTCCTCGGCGCTGGTCTGCACCAACAATGCCAGCAGCGAGAAGGGCAACAGGGCAAGCCAGGTCAGCAGCGGCAGATTGGGCACCATGGGGGCGTCCATTTGGTAAGGCGGCAACAGAAGCAATGCCGCCGCCAGAGCCAGCAGGTAAAGGCTGACGCGCGCAAATTGGTGGACCAAAGGCCGGGGCGCGCCGGTGACGCTGAACAATGTCCGTTTCTGCAGCAGGCGCGCAGCAACAGCGACACCAGCGGTCACAAATCCAAAGCCGCCCAACATCGCCAACATTGCCGCAGGATTGGATCCATCCAGTAGCCCCTCCAGCCATGGGCCCGGAAACAGGCCGACCAGGACGGAATGCGCGACTGAGAACAACAGATATCCAACCAGCGTGACGACCACCAACCCAAGGATCAGCCGCCACAACGCTGGACGCTGCCGGGCTGTTCTGACCAGTGCTTCATGTGCTGCGTATTGGGGTCTGGGGCGCATCCGATCCCTTCCAATGCGGTTGGGCCAGACGGTATGCACGATGCCGCGCGATTACAAGTTGGCGGTCGGCGCAAGTGAGATCGGTGGTGTCAGTCAAGACCACAGAACCCGCAACACAGCTACGAATGCGAATTGCCGGTTTGGTTAACAAGCGTTACATTACCGCCAAATGCAGGGCCAAAGCGCCCGCTGAACAACTTGAGGGCGACATGGGCAGGATACTGGACCGGCTGTTTCACCAACGTGCCTTGCGCCACTGGCGTCGGGACGCGCGTCAGGCCGACCAAACGCCACTGAGTGAGCTACGCGGTCAACGTAATCGTGCGCGTCAGTTGCGGGCACATCTGGACCGGCTACTGCATGTGGCCGAGGGACGCTTGGCACTGCCGCAAATTGGATCGTCGTTCTTTCCCAAGCCACATGGCACTGACTGGTCCTGGCGCCCTGCCCTGTGGCGCGGGCCTCTGCCGGTACCGGGCATTTCCTCGGCTCCGTCCAAATCCAAGCTGGGCGAAGAGGTGCAACTGTTCCATGACTGCAGCTACTCGGAACTGACCCTTCGCCAGCTGCGCAACACCAGAGAACAAGATCTCGCACCTTTTGGTCTGCGCATGGACGTGTTCAAGTTTGACGGCTCTTTTCTGTCACTGGTTATCGAACTGCCCCCCAGTGCTTCTGAGGGTATGACCCGCCAGCATCTGCTGCGAATTGATGCCATTATCGAGACCGAAAAGCCGCAGGAAATCTTTGCCCGGCTGAATATCAAGCACGGCCCCAACACCGAGCAGTTGGTGCGCGAATTACCGCTGGGCGAGCCGGGCGTTCTGGTGGAGTTCGACCTGGCCTATTCACGTCTCAATGAAAAACGGATCGAACGCATTTGGCTTGATCTGATTTTTGAGGCCCCCGACATGAATCAGGTGATCCTGCGCGATCTCACCTTCTCGCGCCATCACCGCGCCGCCATCTGAGGAACACCAACATGAGCGAGCTGACCCTGAGCAAGATCCGCTTTCGCAATGGCATTTGGGAGGGCACGATCGGCAATGCGCCCGACACCGGAGCGCGGCCTGATATTCAGGTGCGTTTATTGGACCAATTGGTTGATGGCTTCACGGTCAAAGAAGGCGGCAGCGGCAGTGAATGGGACTTACAGGTGCCGGTGCCCAGCCATGCGGTCGCCGATGGCGTGCATAGTTTTGTGATCTATGACGGCGCGACTGATACCAAGCTGGGTGATTTCACCCTGATTGCAGGCGAAGCAGCAGCTGACGACCTGCGGGCCGAGGTCGAGCTGCTGCGGGCCGAGCTGGATATGCTAAAACGCGCGTTTCGCCGTCATTGTCTGGAGACCACCTAGTTTAGCGCCAGATATCTGTCCGCCAATGCCTGCATCGCATCGACAAATGGCTGCGGGCCATAGCTGGCGCGGGCTACGCCAGCCTTTGCGACCGCTGCCCGTGTCATCGCTTCACCGCGCATCATCACGTTGACCGGCAGTGGACTGGCCTCGCAAATCTGCGCGATCAGATCCAGATCGGTCAGCCCCGGCACAAAGAATCCGCTGGCCCCTACCGAGGCACAGGCATTGGCGCGCTGTAGTGCCTCGTCCAGAAGGCCGCCGTGTTGGTCGCGATCTTTCTGTTTCAGAAACAAATCGGTACGGGCATTGATGAACAGATCCGATCCGGCAGCCCGGACGGCACGCAGGCGGGCGGATTGTTCGTCGATACTATACAGCCCGGCACCGCCTACAATCTGATCTTCGAAATTGATGCCCGCAGCGCCTGCTTTGATCATCTGCGCCACATTGGCGGTCAATTCAGCGCCGCCTGCTGCATAGCCACCCTCGAAATCGACACTTAGCGGAACATCGACAGTCTGAGATATCCGCTCGGCGATCTGTACCAACAGAGACAGCGGGATTTGCTCCCCATCGCCATACCCTTGCGCACCGGCCACCGACCAACTGCCTGTGGCGACAGCCTTTGCGCCCGCTTTGACCACTGCGGCAGCACTGCCTGCATCCCAGATGTTATACAGCACCAGTGGGTCGCCGGGGATGTGCAGCGCAGTGAAATCCTGCGCCTTTTGGGATGGGTTTGTCATTTGGCTCTCCTATAACTTTGTTCAATTTCGATTAGCCGCTGTTTGCGCCACAGCCCGCCACCATATCCGGTCAGCGCGCCATCTGCGGCGATCACCCGATGGCAGGGCACAATCAGGGCCAACTGATTGGTGCCATTGGCCCGCGCCACCGCCCGCACTGCCGACGGGCGGCCAATGTCCTGGGCAAGTTGCGAATAGCTGCGCGTCTCGCCTGCCGGGATTTGTTGCAGTTCACGCCAGACCTGTTGTTCAAAATCCGTTCCATGCAGCGCCAGTGGCGTTGCAAAATGCGCGTTGTCTCCGGCAAAAAACCGGCCCAGCTCCTCGGCCACTTGTGCGGTTGGATCCGGACGGCCAAATCCGATGCCGCAGTTTGCGCTTTTCTGCAGCTTGGCCAGCTCCCGTGGCAGTGCCTTGCGGTCGATGAACTCTAGCAAATGCAGGGCGTGGCGGCAGCTGACCGCGATCATTGAGCCCAGCGGCGTTTCAATCCAATCGGCCTGTAACAAGGCATCGCGACTGAACTGCCCCGGTGATTTTCCGATCAGCCGAGCAAAAGCAGCGCGAAAGGCGCTGGCGGATTCGAAACCCGCATCAATCTGCGCGGCAATGACTGGGTCACCCGAACTAAGTGCGGTGAACCCTTCGCGCAGGCGGCGTTGCCGCGCCATTTCCAAGAATGTCATGCCAAAATGGCGTTTAAAACTGCGCCGCACGGTCGAGGCATCCAGCCCCATCGCCGCGATGTCATCCTCTGACCAACGATATCCCGGTTGTGCCTCCAACGCCTGCAGTAAGCGATCCACCACCGGATCAGCCGCAGCCATCGGTGCCAGTGGGTGGCAGCGTTTACAGGCCCGAAAGCCTGCGTCGATGCAGGCACCTACCGATTCATAAAACTGACAATTCTCGGGCTTTGGTTTGCGCGCAGGACAGGTCAGCCGGCAGAAAATGCCAGTCGACGTGACGCCCACATAGGCTTGCCCGTCAAAACGGTCATCACGCGCCACCAGCGCGTCATACAGGGTGGTGAATTCTGGCAAATCAAACATCATGCCCCAGTGATAGCCAATGCAATCCTGCCCCGTCGCCGGAAATCGGGCATGGATGTAAATTGTGATCGAATTGTTCAGCGCCAAACGCAAAAAGGGCCGCCCAATCGGGACGGCCCCTTAATATTCACAGATATGCCCGGTCTATTTAGCCAGTGCAGACATTCCAGTCAGAACATCGATGGCATAGGCCAATTGATAGTCGTCATCCCGCAGGTCTGCCGCAGCTTCAGCCTTGGCGCGATCCTCTTCGATCTGACGAATTTCATCCTCGGACAGGCTGTCATTGTTCAGGCTACCGCGCAGATCCGCCTCGGAACGGATACGACGTGCAGTCGCGGCTTCATCCTCTTCCTCGGTGTTTGCTGTGCGACGCGGCTGTTCGACCACGATATCGGGCGAAACACCCAGCGCCTGGATTGAGCGACCCGACGGTGTGTAATACCGCGCTGTGGTCAAACGCATAGCGCCATCGCCCCGCAGCGGCATCACTGTCTGCACCGAGCCTTTACCAAAGCTTTTGGTGCCCACAACGATTGCGCGGCGGTGATCTTGCAACGCACCGGCAACGATTTCAGAGGCCGAAGCCGAGCCGCCATTGATCAGCACAACAATCGGCAGACCTTCGGCCAGATCGCCCGGAGTAGCGTTGAAACGCTCGCCGTCTTCGGGGTTACGGCCACGGGTCGAGACGATCTCGCCGCTTTCCAGAAACTCATCTGAGACGCGGATCGCTTGGTTCAACAGGCCACCTGGGTTGTTCCGCAGATCCAGCACGACACCATTGACGTTTTCGATGCCACCTGCCTCTTCAACCTGTTCCCTCAGGCCAGAAATCAAGTTCGGAGTTGTCTGATCGTTGAAGGTCGAGATCCGCAGCACCACGGTTGAGCCTTCGGTGCGGGCACGGACAGCTGTCAATTTGATGGTGTCACGAATGATCGAAACATCAAATGGCTCGTCCTCACCTTCGCGTACCACGGTGATGATGATTTCCGAACCCACGGGCCCACGCATCATATCCACCGCTTCGTCCAGCGACAGACCCAGCACGCTTTCGCCATCCACATGGGTAATGAAGTCACCGGATTCCATACCAGCCTCATCCGCCGGGGTGCCATCCATTGGCGACACCACTTTGACATAGCCCTCTTCCTGAGTGACTTCGATCCCCAGACCGCCAAATTCGCCACGGGTCTGCACCCGCATCTGCGCCGCGTCATCGGGCGACAGATAGCTGGAGTGCGGATCAAGCGAGGCCAGCATGCCGCCAATGGCAGCTTCGATCAGCTCGGTCTCATCAACCTCTTCGACATATTGCACGCGGATGCGTTCAAAAATGTCCCCAAACAGGTCCAACTGCTCGTATACAGTCGCCGATCGGGCGTTTTCCTGGGCCAGCAGCGGTCCCGCTACATAGGTGGTCGCAAGGATTCCCGCCAGCGTTCCGCCGACAGCTGCCATCGCAAACTTTTTCATATGCCTCTATCCATCCTTATCGGTACGGAACCAGATCTCTGGGTCCACAGGGCCATCATGCATTCTAACTTCTATATAGAGCGTTTCTGTCCGGTCAGTTCCAGCCCCATCACCGCTTAGTGACAATATCGCACCAATTTCTGGGGTTACACCGCCCATAAGCCCAACCGGAGTGCCCTTGGGGATCACCTGTCCCGCCTCGCCAAACACCTCGGCCAGCCCTGACAGCACAAACAGCATGTCAGATTGCGGCTCCAGAATCACCACATTGCCCAGATCCAGCAGCGGTCCGCGATAGCGAATGGTGGCAGCAGTTGGGGAGGCCACCAGCGCGCGAGGTCGCGCCGCGATCAGCAGACCAGGGCGCGAGATACCAGCCGCATCCTGTGCCCCAAATCCCCGCAGCACCAACCCTTGCACCGGTAGTGGCACCTCGCCCCGCTGGTCACTGATATCGGCGCTGGATTCGGCAATCTCACCTTCGACGATATTGGCCAGCCCGCTGGCAAACCCCTCTAGCGTCTCGGTCGAGGAAATCAGGATCGAGGTGCGCACCGGATCATGGGCAAAGCGGCGCGGCAAATCGGTGCGATCAGCGATCGCCTTGGACAATTCCGCCCGGGCCTGCTGCACGCCGGCCAACCCATGTTGCAAGGTGCCAGCGGCGTTTTGCTGCAACAAGCGCAGTGTCTGCACCTCCTCCAGATCATGTTTCAGCGTCTCTACACGGGCATGCAATCCCGGCGTCACCTCAGCCAGCATCATCGCCGACCGCGCCGCCCCCAATGGTCCCGAGGGATGTAGCAGTAGCACTGGTGGGGCCGAGGTCTCAATTGTCAGCAAGATCCCCAGCAGATCTGCCACCTCACCCTCGCGCGCTTGCAGCCGAGCCACCAACTGGGCCTCGCGCCGTGCCACCCGGCGCAATCCATCACGCATTGCTGCCAGTCCCGCCTCGTAGGCGCGCACCGTTTCAGTCAGGGCCTTGACCCGATCGCGAGCACTTTCGGCCGTTTGCAATTGTACTGTTGCCGCTTCCAACTGCTCGCTTGCCGCGCGGGCTGCGCTGGCCGGATCCTCGGCTGCAGCGGCCACGCCGCCAGTCAGGCACAGGATTAGAAATACGGCGCGTAGCATCATGCCAACAGGTTCTCCCCGGTCATCTCAGCAGGCTTTTCCAACCCCATCAGCGCCAGCAATGTCGGCGCCAAATCCGCCAACCGCCCGTCGCGCAATGTAGCACCCTCAGGTCCGCCGACCAAGGCGACCGGCACCAAGTTCAACGTATGCGCCGTATGGGGTTCGCCGGTTTCCGGGTTCACCATCACCTCACAATTGCCGTGATCCGCTGTCACCAGCATAGCACCGCCAACTTTCTTGAGCGCGGCAATAACCTGTCCCAATCCCTGGTCCACAGCTTCACAAGCCTTCATCGCCGCCTCCAGATCACCGGTATGGCCCACCATGTCAGGATTGGCGTAATTGGTCACGATCAGATCATAACCGGCCTCAATCGCCTCGACAAATTTGGCCGTGACCTTGGGCGCCGACATCTCCGGCTGCAAATCATAGGTCGCCACATTCGGCGATTTAGGCATGTAGCGATCTTCACCCACCTCGGGCGCTTCTTTGCCACCATTCAGGAAGAAGGTAACATGCGGGTATTTCTCGGTCTCGGCCAAACGAAACTGCGTCAGCCCTTGTTTGGCCACCCAAGCCCCCAGAGTGTTGACGATTTTCGCCTTGGGATAGGCCGTGGTCATGTAGCTGTTGTGGTCATCCGAGTAGCCCACCATTCCCAACAAACCTGCCAGTTTCGGTCGCTTACCGGTGTCAAAGGCATCAAAATCCGGCTGGCCAATCGCAGCCAAGATCTCACGTGCCCGGTCAGCCCGGAAGTTCAGGCAGAAGAAGCCATCACCGTCGCGCGCACCGGGATATTCTCCCACAACCGAGGCCGAGATGAATTCATCCGTCTCACCCTGCTCATAGGACTGTTCCACTGCGGCCTGTGCATCCGCCACAACACGCCCGCCACCATTGATCATCGCAGAATATGCCTGACTGACCCGCTCCCAACGGTTATCGCGATCCATCGCATAGTACCGCCCGGTCACAGTGGCAATCTCTGCCCCTTCCGGCAACGCAGCCTGCAATGTTTCAAAATACCCCAAGGCCGATTTCGGTGCCACGTCGCGGCCATCCGTTATGGCATGCAGCCAAACCGGCACGCCCGCATCAGTCACCGCCTTCACCGCGGCCAGAATATGAGTGATATGCCCATGCACACCACCATCCGACACCAGTCCCATCAGATGCGCGGCACCACCGGTGGCCTTCATCTTGGCAATAAAACCCAACAGGGCAGCATTTTCAAAAAACGAGCCATCCTCGATCGCCAGATCAATCTGTCCCAGATCCATCGCCACCACCCGGCCCGCGCCGATATTGGTGTGCCCAACTTCAGAATTCCCCATCTGCCCACTTGGCAAGCCAACATCCGGACCATGCGTAATCAGCCGCGCCTGCGGCCCCTGCGCCATGATGGCATCAAAATTCGGGGTCTGCGCCAGATGCGGCGCGTTTGCCACCTTGGATTCGCCACTCCCCCAACCATCAAGAATACACAGGACAACAGGTTTGGGGGCAGTCATGGTCTTACTCCAGAATTGGTGTTTGTTCGCCTTTTACAGCCTACACGCATCAGGGGAAACCGCTGTTCTTGTGCCCCGCCCAAGTACCCTGCACCCCCGTGCTTCTTTTTGCTAAAAATACTCAATTCCAACGACCTCACCCCGCGATGCCCCCCATGTTCTGCGGCGTTAACCGCCCCCTCAACAACGCCAATGGATGGGCTCTCAGACTTAATCGCATGGCAACATAGTCCTCAACCACTTCTTCCCCCAATGACATCTCGGGCAACATCGCAGCCGGTTCATCTATCGCTTCTCCCTCCAGTCCCCGGGCAAACAGCGGCAGCGGCTTGACCGAGGCAATTGCCTTGGCCGCCCACAGTGCCTCGCGGCGGTTCAACCCCAGCGCCGCAAAGGCATCCGCCTCAGCCAGTCGCTCGATCACCGCAGAGGCCAGCCCCGCCTTGCGCCAAACATCGTCAATCTCCATGTAGCCATTGCCGCGCGCCGCGGTCAGCCAGCCAGCATCTTCCTCACGCAGCCCCTTGATCTGGCGCAGCCCCAGCCGCAGCGCTAGCCCGCCGCGCCCATCCGGCTCCATCACGTTGTCCCAGAAACTGGCGTTAATGCAGATCGGGCGCACCGCAACCCCGTGTTCCCGCGCATCCCGCACGATCTGTGCCGGCGCGTAAAACCCCATCGGCTGCGCGTTCAGCAGCGCACAGGCAAAGATGCCGGGATGATGGCATTTGATCCAGGCCGAGGCATAGACCAGCAGGGCAAAAGACGCCGCATGGCTTTCGGGAAAGCCATAAGAGCCAAAGCCCTCAATCTGACTGAAACAGCGCTCGGCAAACTCAGCCTCATAATTATTGCGGGCCATGCCCCGCAGGAACAGAGCGCGGAATTCGCTGACATTGCCGTGCTTTTTAAAAGTCGCCAGCGAGCGGCGCAACCGATCCGCCTGCTCCGGGGTGAACCCGGCCCCGACAATGGCAATCTGCATCGCCTGCTCTTGGAACAGCGGCACCCCCAGCGTCTTGCGCAACACATCACCCAGCGCGTCCGACGGCAGGGTCACTGGTTCTTCCTTATTGCGGCGCCGGATATAGGGATGCACCATATCGCCCTGAATCGGGCCCGGGCGGATGATCGCCACTTCGATCACCAGATCATAGAATTCACGCGGCTTCATCCGTGGCAGGAAATTCATCTGCGCCCGGCTTTCGACCTGAAACACTCCAATACTGTCGGCCTTGCACAACATGTCATAGACCATTGGGTCCTCGGGCGGCAGGCTGGCCAGATCCCAGCTCTGGCGGTGATGGGTTTTGATCAGATCAAAGGCCTTGCGGATACAGGTCAGCATACCAAGGCTCAGCACATCGACCTTGAGAATACCCAGCGCGTCGATGTCATCCTTGTCCCAGCAGATCACCGTGCGCCCCTCCATACTGGCGTTTTCTATCGGCACCAGTTCGTCCAGCCTGCCGTCGGTGATGATAAAGCCACCAACGTGTTGGCTCAGATGGCGGGGGAAGCCGATGATCTGATAGACCAGATCCATGGTCTGGCGCAGGCGCAGATCGCTGGCATCCAGCCCGATCTCGGCCATCCGCTGCGCCTCCAACCCCTTGGCGCTGAAGAACCCCCACAGCTGCGAGGACAGCGCCGATATCGTGTCCTCACTCAGCCCCATGGCCCGACCCACCTCACGAATTGCCCGCTTACCCCGATAGTGGATCACCGTCGCACACAAGCCCGCACGGTGGCGGCCATAGTGCTGATATATATGCTGGATCACCTCTTCGCGGCGCTCGTGTTCAAAATCCACGTCGATGTCGGGTGGCTCGTCCCGCGCCTCGGAGACAAAGCGCTCAAACACCATAGTGCCTATTTCAGGGCTGACAGACGTCACCCCCAAACAATAGCACACCACCGAGTTTGCCGCCGAGCCACGACCCTGACATAGAATGCCGCGCTGCCGGGCAAAGTGCACAATGTCGCGCACCGTCAGAAAATAGGGATCATAGCGCAGCTTACCGATCAGGGTCAGTTCGTGCTCCAGCATGCCGCGCACCTTAGCCGAGGCCCCTGCAGGATAACGCCAATCCAACCCGTTGAGCGCCAATCTGCGCAGCCTCTGGGCCGGAGTTTCATCCTTGCCCGCCTCGCTGGGATAATCATAACGCAACTCGTCCAGCGAAAATGTCAGCTGCTCCGCCAGCGCTCCGGCGCGATCCACGGCCTCCTCATACCCGGCAAAAATCCGCCGCATCTCAGCTTCGGACCGCATCCGCTGCTCGCCATTGGCCAGCGCCGAACGACCCAACGCCTCGACCTTGATGCGCAACCGGATCGCGCTCAGCACATCCGCCAAGCGCCGTCGCCCGCCATGGTGCATGCGGGGCGCAGCACTGGCCAGTGTAAGAATGCCCAACTCGGCAGCCCAGGTGGTGATCTGCGCAAACCGGGCGCGATCAGCCCCGCCATAGACCGGAGCCATCAGCATATGCATCCGCCCACCAAAGCGGCGCGTCAGACCCTCCATATGCGGCACCCATCCACCCGCACCGCCCTGCCCACGGTGCGCCTGTGGCACCAGCAGCAGGTGGAGACCGTCCGCAAAACCCAATAAATCAGACAGATGCAGGGCACAGTCCCCTTTCTCCGCCGCCAGCCGCCCGCGTGAGATCAATCGGCACAGATTACCCCATCCGGCACGGGTTTCAGGCAGGGCGATGACGGGCGGCGCATCGGTGAACAGCAGCTTTGCCGCTGGGATCAACCTTGGCATGTCATAGACCGGAAAACTGGCAGGCCGGGCAATGCCATCCGGGCATGGCGGCCCAATTGGATCGTTATCCCGATCCCAGGCCTGCCGTTCCCGCACCCGGCGGGCAATATCACGCGCCTCGGTGTGGGCGCGCACAATCCCACTGACCGAATTCTCATCCGCAATCGCCAGTGCCGGGATCCCCAACACCAACGCACGCTGAATATACTCCTCGGGATGGGATGCCCCGGTGAGGAAAGTAAAATTCGAAAGATTCGCAAATTCAGCAAACATACGGATCACAGTATTCCCGTTTTGTTCTCACTTCGAGTCTTACCACAGACCCCACCCGCACCGGGCCGCAGGCGCGGTGCTAGGCCCAACGGGAGGAGGCCCCGCCCGGGGCTGACAACGGGCGGGAGCCCTCCGGTCGGATGCGCAGGAAACGGGTCGATCCTGATACCCAAGATGCGACATGATGATGAAAACAACAGGAGAGATCACATGGTCAAAATTGCTGCCCTACCCACCAAAATTGTCCGCGCCCTGCAAAACGGTGGACCGGATGCCCACGGCCAGACAGCCGAGCGCGTAACATCAGACGGCGGCGGCAATCCCTGTCGCCATTGCCTTCGCTACATACCATCCGGTTCTAAGATGCTGATACTCGCCCACCGCCCATTCCCAGCGGCACAGCCCTATGCCGAAACCGGGCCGATTTTTCTCTGCGCAAATCATTGCACTGCCCATCAAGAGGATCATACGCCCGAGATATTTGCCCACTCTCCAGACTATCTGATCAAAGGCTATGGCCGCGATGATCGCATCGTCTATGGCACCGGAATCGTGATCGCCAGGGATGAGATGATGCAACAAGCCGAGGACATATTTCTGGACCAGCGTGTGAACTACATCCACATCCGATCAGCCCGGAACAATTGCTATCAAGCGCGGATTGATCGTGGCTGACATCTACGTCTAGCCGCAACATCCAAAATCGGACGGGAGCGCCCCAACCCCACAACAGGAAACCGCAGCTGGCGCTCGCGCCGTTGCGGCCGCCGCAGGCTTACACAGTGCGCGCGCCTCATCCAGATGAACCCTGACCCCATTTGCGCTCTGTGTCAGCCCGTCTATCTGGTAACGCCGCAAACCTTTGTTTTTCAGCCCAAGTTCAAAAAACACCATGTCCTCGCCCAAATGGCGCAGCTTGCTCATGCTTTTGTCCGCTATCGCGGCAAACTTACCGGTGCGCATGTGCTCCCCATCCTGCCCATCCAGTAGCTGCACATGGGTTTCCCGCCAGTCATCAACATTACCGCCGCAGTCAATACTCTTGATCGAAACCTGCTTCAGTTCGGTTACGTGATAGCCAGCACCAATTGCACCTTCGTCGGTTTCAAACACCAGCGGTAGATCTACGCCTTGCAGCGCAGCCAGCACATCGTTCAGCGTTGTTACTTCACCCGTCATCTTGTATCTCCTATACATATCTCAATATCTCAAGTATTATTGAAATATAGATGAGTCAATGGACAATTCAACAAAGGTTGAAATATGAACGAAGATCAAATCATCGGCGCATTGGGCGCTCTTGCTCAGGAAACCCGGCTGCGCATCCTCAGGTATCTGGTCACCAAGGGCAGTGACGGCGCCCCGGCCGGCGAGATCGGCGAGGCCGTCAGTGCCGCCTCGTCACGCGCCTCGTTCCACTTGTCGACCCTGTCCAACGCCGGACTTGTTACCGCAGAGCGCAAATCCCGCCAGATCATCTATCGCGTTGATTTTCAGGCCATGGGCGGCATGATCGGTTACTTAATCAAAGACTGCTGCAACAATCATCAGGATGTGGTGGCTTGTTGCCAGATACCCGGAAAGTGTTGAGAGCACAGACTCTCAGCAGCCGCCAGAACTGGCTTCCAGAAACGCACGGACCCGAACAGTAATCTCCGGAAAATTCAAATTTTGCGCTCCGTTTTCTTGCAAGAAAACGGGTTACCGTGACGACGTAATCGCCAAAAATACATCTTCCAGATCCGCCTCTTCCGTTTTCACATCGCGAATAGTGATGCCAGCAGAGCGTACGGCAGCCAGCACCTGTTCCGCGCTGGTAGAGCCGACGCGATATCGCAACACGACGGCACCATCGCCGCGCAACTCGGCCTCAATCCCAGGCGCTGCGGGCAGATCTGTGACAGGCGCGTCAGGATGCACGACCATGGTTTTCGAATCCAGCTGACCCAGCAGGTTTTTGGTGCTGTCGCGCGCCACCACTTCGCCCTGATCGATGATGGCGATCTCGTCGCACATCTCTTCGGCTTCTTCCAGATAATGAGTGGTCAGGATGATGGTCATGCCCTGATCGTTCAGCTTGCGGATATTGGTCCACAGCATCTGGCGCAGCTCGATATCGACACCAGCGGTGGGTTCATCCAGCACCAGAATATTCGGGTGATGTACCAGCGCCTTGCCCAGCAGCAACCGCCGCCGCATACCGCCCGACAGGGTACGGGCATAAGCCTCGGCCTTATCCTCCAGCCCAATCATCGCTAGGATTTCGTCACTGCGACGCTCGGCCTTGGGCACACCATACAATCCGGCCTGCACCTCTAGCGCGCCGCGTGGCGTAAAGAAGGGATCCAGATTCAGCTCTTGTGGCATCACTCCGATCGAGGCGCGGGACTGGCGCGGATTGGTGTCCTGATCAAAGCCCCAGATCGTCACTTTGCCACTGGTTTTCAACACCAAGCCGGCAAGGATGTTGATCAATGTCGACTTACCCGCGCCATTGGGCCCCAGCAGGCCAAACACCGATCCACGGGGCACCGTCAGGTCAATGCCTTTGAGCGCCTGCTTCTCGGGTTGTCCCTTGGCGCCTTTGTAGGTTTTAGACAAACCTGTCAGTCGGATTGCATCCTGTGTCATCGCGCTCTTGCCCCCACTTATACCTTGGCTCATAAAAGCCCCTAAAGCACTTCGGGGAAAACCTGAATCACAAAAAACCTGCCAAGCAGACGCCTCCTCGGGATTTTTGTGATGCGCAATGAACCGTGAAACCCGCGAAGTGCGGCAATGGATTAGCAAGAGGACTGCCAGCGATGACCATCCAAGCACCCGAAACCAAAATCGTCGAAAGCTATAAGGTTGTCTGTGATGGCAGCGAGGGCGCCCTGGGCCATCCCCGCGTCTACCTGCAGATCCCCGAGGATCTGGGCTGGGTTGAATGTGGCTATTGCGATTGCAAGTTTGTGCACACGGATCACGCTGGCAAGGCTGACTAAGCCACCCGCGTCACAAGTTTGAATAATCACCCCAGCTATCCGGGGCGATTATTCTTGATTCCTAATTAGTTGAGCGGAAGCTGTACATTAGCAATTTTCCCGACATCGACATAAATTCAGGCTGCGCAAGCCTCAAGGTGAACATAAGTAGAAGGATCTTCTTCATATTGTTCAAATTCGATCTTCAGTTCCTTAAGTGGCGTAACAGGAATACCATCTAATGCCAACCCTTCCGCTGATGCAGTTTTCAATTGAGCAGTAATCATTTTACTAATTAGTGGAACAAGCATTGCCTGCGCGCTTTCTTTCGCTTTTTCCGTCAGCAAATTCTCAACATCAATTTCCGTCCCTTTGGACACAAGAACGCGATCATTAGTAAGCATCATTTTGATTACCGCTTCAGTGCGATTATTTGCGATTTCGCGAGCCTCCACTCTCATCCTTGAAACTTCGCCAGCAGTAGGCATTCTGAGACGCTCCATGACATCTGTAACAGTCCAGGCTGTCGCCCCATATCCTTTCAGTACTTTCCATACAGCTTTGTTTCTCTGAACGATGTTATTATGCCCTTTGTGCGCAAAGGCTTCGAAAAGTTCTGTTGACAAGAATTTGGGGAATTGGATGTCTGAAAACCCATGTTCCATAGGATGGAGTTGCTCCAACTTGGGTAAAGTCAAAGTATACACGCCATTCCCTTCATTGATTAACTTTGGTGATTCTCCAAAATCAAAAGACACTCCGAAACCCAAAACTTGGGTCCATTCGAATTTGGCTCTACCAAAATGCAGGTCTGTTTGAGTGTCTTCATGCCAACAACTCTCTTTGTAGTTTTGAGTAGCAAAAATCATACGATGCACTCGTGAAATTCCCCCAATCTCAAACACAGTTGGAGTAATCACAATAGGCTCTATTGGAACCTTCCACCAGGAAAAATAGGCAACAACACTTGCAACAATTCCAACACAAAAACCCACGAAATATTTCTTCAACTTACCGCCCCTACATCTTACGAAATTCAAATTCATACGGCCAAAGGTGTACAGTATCTATTAAACCTCAACAGCGCAACCTAGAAGTGATTCTATAAATTCCCGCAATAGACATCAAACCCTGGCTCCACGACTTCCAATCTGATCAAAAAACTTCTCAACAATGATCACCCCGACAGCCAGTCGCTTCTTCGCTTAAGCACTAGAACTTCTATACCGCACCCAATCACCAATTGCTCTCGAACCCAGGATCATCGATAACCTTGAAAACAGAACACGAACAGTTTCCCATAGGAGCCCGCAGGCATGAGCAACAGTGAATTCGGCAAGGGATGCCATCTGCATCTGATCGATGGCTCGGCCTTTATCTTTCGCGCCTATCACGCGCTTCCGCCCCTGACTCGCAAGTCCGATGGTCTGCCGATCGGCGCCGTTGCCGGGTTCTGCAATATGTTGCAACGCTATGTTGAGGGCAACACCGGCCCCGATGCACCAACCCATGTCGCAGTGATATTTGATCACTCCGGCAAGACATTCCGCAACGATCTGTATGACCTCTACAAGGCCAACCGCCCCCCTGCCCCCGAAGACCTGCGCCCGCAGTTCCCACTGACCCGCGACGCCACCCGCGCGTTCAACATCGCCTGCAAAGAGGTCGAAGGGTTTGAGGCCGACGACATCATCGCAACTCTGGCTTGCCAAGCGCGTGAGGCCGGCGGGCGTTGTACTATCATCAGCTCGGACAAGGATCTGATGCAACTGATCGGCGGCGGCGTTGAAATGCTGGATGCGATGAAGAACAAACGCATCGACAGTGATGGCGTGGTTGAAAAGTTCGGCGTCAGGCCGGACCGGGTGGTCGATGTGCAGGCGCTGGCCGGCGATTCTGTGGACAACGTGCCCGGCGCGCCGGGTATTGGCATCAAGACCGCTGCCTTGCTGATCAACGAATATGGCGATCTGGAAAGCCTGCTGGACCGCGCCGAGGAAATCAAACAGCCGAAGCGCCGTCAGTCCTTGATCGACAATCGCGCACAGATCGAGATGTCCAAGACGCTGGTGCAACTGGATTGCGATATGGAGCTGGATTTCACCATTGCTGATCTGGAGGTGCGCGACCCTGAGCCCGAGGTGCTGCTGGGCTTCCTTGCCGAAATGGAATTCCGAACCCTGACCAAACGGATGGCCGATCAGTTGGGGCAAGAGGCCCCCGCCATCACCGAGACAACTGCCGAGGCCGCGGCGCCAATCGAGGCCGTGCCATTTGAGCGCGAAAAATACACCTGCGTGACTAGTGCCGAGGAACTACAGCCCTGGATCGACCAGATCTATCAGCGCGGTTGGGTGGCGGTGGACACCGAAACCACCGGGCTCGATTCAATGGTGGTCGATCTGGTTGGCATCTCGCTGAGCGTTGAGCCGGGCGAGGCCTGCTATATCCCGCTGACCCACCGGGCAGCCGCTGCAGACGACCTGTTTGGCTCGGACGAACTGGCCGAGGGGCAGATGCCTATGGCTACGGCACTAGAAATGCTGAAACCTGTTCTGGAAGACCCGGCGATCATGAAGATCGGCCAGAACATGAAATACGACGCCAAAATCTTTGCCCGTCTGGACATTGCGGTGGCGCCGATTGATGACACCATGCTGATGTCTTACGCGCTGAACGGCGGCAAACATAACCACGGAATGGACACCCTGTCGGAACGCTATCTGGATCACACTCCGATCCCGATCAAGCCGCTACTGGGTGGCGGAAAATCAGCGATCACCTTTGACAAGGTGCCGATCAGTGATGCTGTGCCTTATGCCGCCGAAGATGCCGATATCACCCTGCGCCTGTGGCAGGTCTTTAAGCCTCAGCTGCATGTGTCCAAGGTCACCACCGTTTATGAAACGCTGGAACGTCCGCTGGTGCCGGTGCTGGCCAAGATGGAGATGGACGGCATCAAGGTCGACCGCGATACACTTA
>MAAY01000003.1:1941-3567 GCA_002162795.1 Rhodobacterales bacterium 56_14_T64 | reverse complement strand
CACTATTGATCTACATCATTGTGAGTGCTACGCAAGATGAAAGTGGAAGTGAATTCAGGAGATTTGGATGACCGTCGTTCCAGTGACATCGGCAGACTTAGATGCCGCAGAGGTTTCGTGGTTCGCTGCGCTGTGTTCGGACGATTACCAATTTCTGGGTGTTCCAGAGGGCGATCTGAGATCATCGTGGGAGCATTGCTCGAACATCGTGAAAACGGCTGAGGCGCAGGGGTTCCGCAACATTCTGTGCCCATCTTCCTATCAGGTGGGTCAGGATACACTGTCATTTGTGGCCGGTTGTGCGCCGATCACCGAGACAATCAACATGCTGGCCGCAGTGCGCTGCGGCGAAGTGCAACCGATCATGCTGGCCCGCACCCTTGCAACGCTGGACCACATGTTGAAGGGGCGGCTGACGGTCAACATCATCAGCTCAGATTTTCCCGGTGAAAAAGCCGACAGCGCCTATCGTTACCAGCGGTCCCGCGAAGTTGTTCAGATCCTGAAACAGGCCTGGACTCAGGGCGAAATCAATCATCAGGGCGAGATATATAACTTTCAGGACCTGACCACAGACCCGGTGCGCCCGTACCAAACCGGTGGCCCGCTGCTGTATTTTGGTGGCTACTCGCCGTCAGCGCTGGAGCTGTGTGGCGAGCACTGTGATGTCTACCTGATGTGGCCGGAAAAAGAAGAAGAGCTGGCTGGACGGATGAAGGCCGTTCATGCTGTTGCCGAGAAATACGGTCGCACGCTGGACTATGGCTTGCGGGTTCACATGATCGTTCGTGACACCGAAAAAGAGGCGCAGGAATACGCGGAATACATCGTCTCGAAGCTGGATGATGACTATGGCCGTGCCATTCGGGAACGCGCCTTGGATTCAACATCGCTGGGTGTCAGCCATCAGTCCAAGAACCGCGATATTGCGGACCAGTACGGCTATATCGAGCCGAACCTGTGGACTGGCGTTGGCCGGGCCCGTTCTGGCTGTGGGGCTGCACTGGTTGGCTCGACCGATCAGGTGATGTCCAAAATTGAATCCTATCACAAGATGGGCATGCGGGCCTTTATCTTCTCGGGCTACCCGCACGAGGAAGAAGCTAAGCATTTTGGTGCCCGCATCCTACCTAATCTCAAAACCTGTTCGCTGCCGCATGAATACGGCCGCGTCCCAAATACGACGCCCGCGACCCCGCTGGGCAATGGAGTCCGCCGCTGATGGAACGTGTTAATCTAACTTCTGATCTGTCGATGAGCCGTCTGGTCTATGGCATGTGGCGCATTGGCGATGACGCTGATACTTCGGCTGCGCATGTTGAGGCCAAGATCCAGTCTTGTCTGGATCAGGGCATTACCACCTTTGATCAGGCAGACATCTACGGTGAATATGTTGCCGAGGCCGTTCTGGGAGGCGCACTGCGTGCCAACCCCGGCTTGCGCAACAAGATGGAAATCGTCACCAAGTGCGACATCGTAGCGCCCTGTGGCCGGTATTCTGATGCTCCGGTCAAGCACTATGACACCTCGCGGGCGCATATCGAGAAATCGGTTGAATTCTCCCTGCGTGATATGGCGGTTGACCATGTTGATGTTCTGCTGATCCACCGGCCTGATCCCTTCATG
>MAAY01000003.1:0-1866 GCA_002162795.1 Rhodobacterales bacterium 56_14_T64 | reverse complement strand
TTTCGCCCTTGGGATTTTGAACTGTTGCAATCGGCAATGAAAGCGTCGCTGGTGACCAATCAGATCGAAGTCAGCCTGGGCGAGATTGCCCCATTCACCAATGGGGATCTGGCCTTCCATCAGCGCCTTGGACATCACGTGATGGCATGGTCGCCTTTGGGCGGTGGTGCCTTGATGGGGGCCGAAGGCGCAATTGGGTCCCTGATGGACGAGATTGCCGGTGATAACGGTGTTGATCGCAGTGCCGTGGCGGTGGCCTGGTTGTTGGCGCATCCTGCGAAATTGCTGCCGGTGATGGGCACCAATAATCTGGACCGCATTGGCCGCATTTCTGATGCGCTGAAGGTCAAAATGGATCGTACCACCTGGTTCCGCCTGTATGAGGCGGCCTTGGGAGAGGAAGTCGCCTGATGCCAGACGGGGCCATTGATATGCCGGTGACGTTTTCACCCGAAGCAGGCAATGCGCGCCAGTTGCGGGATGCCTTTGGCCGCTTTGCCACTGGCGTCACTGTGGTGACTGCGCCCAGTGAAGACGGCCCTGTTGGGATTGTCGTCAACAGCTTTTCTTCGGTCTCTTTGGATCCGGCTTTGGTGCTTTGGTCGCCGGCCAAAACCTCGCGCAGGTTTCGGTATTTTGAGGCCGCCGAGCACTATGCAATTCACGTGCTCAGCGCCGATCAGGCTGAACTGTGTCAGGGGTTTGGGCAAAATGCGTATGGATTTGACGGTATTTCGCATCAGCTCAACGACCATGGTGTGCCGTTGATCGAGGACTGTCTGGCCCGTTTTGAATGCACAAAAACAGCCGCTTATGACGGTGGGGATCACATGATTGTCGTGGGTCGCGTGGATCAGGCCGAAATGCGCGATGGCGATGCGTTGACGTTTTACGCCGGAAAATTCGGACAGGCGGCGCAAGCTTAGACACGAACATGGGGCAGGGGAGCCTCCGGAACTGCAGGGAGAGATACATGGGAGGACTATTGGCGGTACTATCGCCGATCAGCTTGGTAAACGCTCAGCTTTTGAAGCTTGGGCGCGCGATCGGTATTGTGGCCGTTGCCCTGATGGTTGTGGCCATTCTGGTGCAGGTCTTCTTTCGGTATATTCTGAACAATGCACTGCCCTGGCCGGACGAGGCGGCGCGGTTCTGCATGATGTGGATGACCGGCCTGATGGCGCCGACCGCATTCCGCCAAGGTGGCTTCGTCGCAATTGATATGTTGATTTTAGCGCTACCTCGGGTTGTGGGGCAACTGCTGACGTTGCTTTTGCTGTTCCTGTCATTGATGGTTCTGGTTGTGGCCGTGAACATTGGCTGGAGCGAAGTCACCGGATTTGGTGGTCGCTTCACAACCGCCTCTCTCTATGTTCCGACATCGTATGGCTTTGACGAATGGTTGCGGGTTCCGCGGTCTTGGATGATGGCGTCGTTGTTGGTGGGCGTGATCCTGTTGGTCATGGTCAACGTCGAGTTGATACTCCGGTCTTTCATCTCTTTGCTGGGCGGCGCTGATCAGTTGCCAGACCTTACCGACCCTTCCATTGCGGCAGGAGCCGACTGATGCTGATATGGTTTCTTCCCGTCTTCCTGATCTTTTTGCTGATTGGTCTGCCGGTATTCTTTGGCTTGCTGGCAGCACCTGGCCTGCTGTTGTATCTCAATGGTCAGGAGCGTGACATCACGCTTTTGTATCGAAATGTTTACAACGGCATGGATAGTTTCCCGTTGATGGCGATCCCGTTTTTCATGCTCGCTGGAGAGCTAATGAACAAGGGCGGCATTACCATGCGCCTTGTTGAGTTTGCCCAGGCGCTGATGGGGCATTTCCGCGGCGGGCTTGCTCATGTGAACATCCTGTCC
>MAAY01000066.1:93786-133274 GCA_002162795.1 Rhodobacterales bacterium 56_14_T64 | reverse complement strand
CGCCGCAGATTGCGCAGCACCGCAAAATCCCACAGCGCGTAACGGGCCGCGACAAGACCCGGTACGGGCTGGTTCTGCATCAGGTATGTGGCCCGCGCTGTACCGGCCCTGATCGCGCAGGTAAACGCCCAGCGCCCCAGCGGAGTGGCCTCTTGCGCCATTACCAAAACCTGGGAATAGATTTTCTCCCAGACCCGCGGCACCGCAAAGAATGTCGAAGGTGACACCTCTCGCATATTGTCAAACACGGTTTCCGGGCTTTCGGCAAAGTTCACGATGCTGCCCGCCGCCAGTGGCAGATAGACCGAAACATTGCGCTCCAGAATATGGCACAGCGGCAAGAAACACAGCTGTTCGTCGCTCGGCATCGTGGCCAAGGCGCGGGCACCGGATTCCATAGTGCCAAGGATGTTTTCATGCGCCAGCATCGCCCCTTTGGGCCTGCCGGTAGTGCCCGAAGTATAGACCAGCAACGCGGTTTCACCGGCTTGAGACTTTAGAATTTCATCTTCAAAGCGATCCGGATTGTCGGCCTCATATTTGCGACCCAGCGCATAAAGGTCATCCAGAAACAGGCAGCGATCATGGTCCAGATCATGCAGCCCTTCGCGCTCAAGGATCACCACCTTTTCCAGCTCGGGCACCTGATCCTGAATTTCCAGATATTTATCCAGCTGCTCGTCATCTTCGACAATCAGAAACCGGCTGTTGCTGTCGTTCAGTATATAGGCCAGCTGCGACGCTGAATCGGTAGTGTAGACACCAGCGGCAATGCCACCGACGCCCTGTATTCCCATATCCGCATAGAGCCATTCTTTGCGGTCCTCGCTCAGGATCGAGACCACCTCGTCGCGCTGCAGTCCAAGCGCGCGCAGGCCCAGACCCAGCCATTTGGCTTGGGCCCAGTAATTACTCCAGGAATAGGCCTTCCAGATGCCCATGTCCTTTTCCCGGTGTGCAGTCCGCCCGCCCAGTTCGGCACAGCGCAGGGCAAATAGTTTGACGATGGTGTCGCAGCCGTCCACCCGCACAGGGCGCAGACCGGGGGTAGAATTATAGGACGCACCGTTCAGCGTGACCTGCGGATGTTCAACCATTTGCATGTTCATCACCCCGCCTCCTATCGCCAGGTCTTCTTGCGTTTCCAGCGTCTCTCGCCGCGTTGGCTAGTTTCCTGATGGCCCAGGTAAAACGACTTGATATCCTCGCTCTGCATCAGTCGCTCGGCACTGCCATCCATCACAATACGGCCAATTTCCATCACATAGCCAATATCCGCCAAGTCCAGTGCGATGTGAGCATTCTGTTCGACCAGCATCATCGTCACATGTTCTTGCGTGTTCAGCCGCCGCAGGATGGCAAAAATCTCTTGCACCAGTAGCGGCGACAACCCCAGCGAGGGCTCGTCTAGCAGCATCAACTCCGGCCGCAGCATCAGGCCCCGACCAATCGCCAGCATCTGCTGCTGACCACCCGAGAGCGTACCGGCCTCTTGCCCACGCCGTTCAGCCAGGATCGGGAAATACTCAAACACCATCTCGCGGTCACGCTGCACCCCAACCTTGTCACTGCGAGTATAGGCGCCAAGGGTCAGGTTCTCGTCCACCGTCAGCAGTGGAAACACCTCGCGCCCTTCGGGGACATGCACGATACCCTGCTGCACAATCTTATGCGGCTCCTGCCCTTGGATCTCTCGGCCATTGAACAGCACCTGGCCTTTTTCCGGGTCCATAATACCCGAAATGGTTCTTAATAGGGTCGATTTTCCAGCCCCATTGGCCCCAAGAACGGTGACAATCTGGCCCTTCTCAACTTTCAGCGACACGCCGCGAATGGCCATAATTGGCCCGTAAAAGCTCTCAAGGTTTCGAATATCCAGCAGCGGTTCTCCCATTACACCGCCCCCGCGCCCAGATAGGCCTCGATCACTGCCGGGTGTGCCTGCACCTCCGCCGGGGTGCCCTCGGCCAGCTTGGCGCCATCCGCCAGCGCCAGCACCCGGTCACAGACCGACGACACCAGCCCCATGTCATGTTCCACCATCAACACGGTGATGCCCATTTGTTTGCGGATGTCATCGATCCACCAGCGCATGTCCTGGGTTTCCTCAACCGACAGGCCTGACGCGGGTTCATCCAGCAGCAACAGTCGCGGCCCCGAGGCCAGCGCCCGTCCCAACTCAACCACCTTGCGCACGCCGTAAGGCAACCCGGCAATCATCTTGTCACGGTAAGGCTGCAGATCCAGAAAATCGATCACCTCTTCCACCGCCTCTCGATGGGCGATCTCTTCGCGTCGCACCCGAGGGGCAAAGAACAGCTCTTCGACCAACGACGTCTTACGGTGTCGGTGCCGCCCCACCAGCAGGTTCTGCAGCACGGTGGCATGGTCGAACAGCTCGATATTCTGGAACGTCCGCGCGATCCCTAGATCCGCCACTTGATCCGCCGCCCGTTCCAGCAGGTTCTGACCATCAAAGGTGAATGTCCCGGCATGCGGCTGATAGAACCGCGAGATCATGTTGAACACAGTTGATTTCCCCGCCCCATTGGGCCCCACGATGGCGTAGACCTCGCCCTCCTCAACCGACAGGCTCAGCTTGTTCACCGCCACCACCCCGCCAAACTTCAGCGTCGCATCCTTGATCTCCAGCAGGCTCATCGCAGACGCTCCGTTTTCAGATAGCTTTTTTGACGGCGGAACATGTCCTTGCGGGCAAAGGGGAACAGTTCGAACCAGGTGCGGATTTTTAGCCAGCGACCATATAGGCCCATCGGTTCGAACAGGATGAACAGGATCAGGATCATCCCAAACACGCCAGTCTCCAGCCCCGGAATGGCCACACTGCCGCCAATAGTCGCGCCTTTCAGGATCGACAGCGCCTGCGGCAGAAAGGCCACCACAACCGCGCCAAAGAACGCCCCGTGGATTGATCCCAGCCCGCCAATCACAATCATCATCAGCAGAGTGATTGATATCACCAGCGAAAACGTCTCGTTGTTGAACGCCCCGGCGTAGTAGCCCATCAAGGCTCCGGCCCAGCCAGTGATCATGCAGCTCAGCCCGAAAGCCTTGCATTTGGTGCGCAGGATATGCACCCCCATCGCGGTGGCTGAAACCTCGCTGTCACGTATCGCGGCAAAGGCTCGGCCTAATGGCGAGCGCAGCAGATTGCGATAGAACAGGGTGCAGATCACGGTGACCGCCAGCACCAGATAGTAAAACCGGACCGGCATCGTCCAACGTTCAATCTCCAGCCCGAATATGGTGATCATGTCCGGAAATTTCCCTGACACTCCGCCTGTCCACGGGTCCAGCAGCACGATGATATCATCGGCCAAAATGGACAGCGCAATGGTTGCAATTGCCAGATAAATCCCATGCAGCCGCAACGCTGGAATGGCGATGATCGTGCCAACGACACCGGTAATCACCCCGGCCAGCGGAAAGGCCACAATGAACGGCAACCCGATCTCGATCAGGATGGTGTTGGTGTAACAGCCAATCGCCAGAAACGCCGCGTGGCCCAGACTGACCTGCCCGGTTTGGCCGGTCAGCAACATCAGCCCCAGTCCCGCGATGGCCCAGATCAGCACATTGGTGACTTCGCCAATATAGAACTCATCGATCAGCCACGGCAGCGCAAAGGCCAGCGCCATCAGCGCCCCATAAACCGCCAGCGTCCAGCGATCCGGGAATAGGCGGATGTCATCGGTGTACGAGGTTTTGAATAAGATGCGCATCTATCAGACCTTCTTGATCCGCACCTGGCTGAACAGCCCGTGTGGCCGCACCACAAGGACAATCAGCAACAGGGCATAAGGGGCAATCTGCGAATACCCGGCGGGAAAATAGCGCGAGGCAAAGGGTTCGATCACCCCGATGATCAACCCTCCGGCCAGTGCACCGGGCAACGAGCCAAAGCCGCCGATTACCGCTGCCGCAAAGGCCTTGATGCCCAAAAGCCCTGCATTAGGGTCTATTGCGCCCTTCGAGGCAAACAGAATACCAGCAACAGCCGCCGTCGCTCCGGACAATCCCCAGATCAGCCCCTGCACCCGTTTCACTGGGATGCCCATGTAATAGGCCGCCATCTGGTTCTGACTGGCCGCCTGCATCGCCAACCCCAATTTGGTGCGCTGAAAAAACTGGTACAGGAACAGCGTCATCAGCACCGTCACCACAATCACCGCCACATCAGCCATGCCCAGCACCACGCTGCCCAGATGAATATCGCCAATGGCCAGCGGGCTTTCCAACGTCTGCGGCTCGTGGCCCCAGATCACCCCGGCGACAAACCGGATCACAAAGCCCAGCGCGATGGTCAGGATCACCACGGCGGTCTGGCTTTGGCCAAACAGATGGCGCAGCACAAAGAAATCCAGCAGATAGCCCAGCACCGCCATGATCATGATCGCCAGCGGAGCCGCCAGCCAGAACGGCAGATGCATATGTTCGGCATTGGTCAGACCCAGAGTGACAAAGGCCCCCAGCATCATGAAATCGCCTTGCGCGAAATTCACCGCCTCGGTCGCCTTGTAAATCAGAACAAAACCAAGCGCGATCAGACCGTAGACACAGCCATTCGCAAGCCCGCTTACCAGCAGCTGCAAAAATTCCAAATTGTCCTCCCCCGCTCCTGCGAGCAGTGATTTCTCCAGTCATTGCCGGATGATCGCACCTTTCTTGGGATCTGGTTCTCCTCCACAAGAACCGGATCCGGAGGTGTTGCAATCAGACTAGCGGGTCTGTTTTTCACCTGTCAATGAAAACAGCCAAGCACCAGTTTCCTCAAGACCGCATCCTCTGCGCTAACAACGAGGCGATATTGACTCGCGGCAATTGCCACTTCAGCCACAAATCTCGCGCAGGGTATCGCAGAACCTTTGGGCAGCTGGCGACAGTTGATGCTCGCAGCGAATACACAGGCCGACCGGGCCCAGAGTGCTGCCGGTATTGATTGGCAGGTGCTGCAGTAACCCCGCTTCTAAATCGGCCTGCACCACGCCCTGGCTGATGATCCAGATCGCTTGATGTGCCAGCGCAAAACGCCGGCCAAAGGTTGATGACACGGTTTCGATAGGGAACCGAGGCGGCACGATACCCTCCTCCAGAAACATCCGGTCAACATAGGGGCGAATGATCGAGCCCTCGTTTGGCATCAACACCGGGTAGTCCTGAAACGCAGTGTCCGGCAGTAGGCTGAGCTGCGCCAGTGGGTGACTTGTGGACACGACCGCCACCACTCGTTCGCGGAACAGCGGATCAAAATCCACCCCCACCATGTTTTCTGGTGCAGGCAGGCGTCCGACCACCACGTCCAACTGGCCGCGCCTAAGTTGGTCCAGCAGGAATTGGTTGTCACCGCTCATGACTGAAAACCGGCTGTGGCTGCCCTCTTCCCGCAGCCGCGCCAGCGTGTCCGGCACCACCGTTGCAGAGACCGTCGGCAAAGCGCCAATCGCCACTTTTGGCCCTTCGGCCTCGTCCAGGCCCTGCAGCATCGCCACGCCATCACGGGCCAGCGCCAGACTGCGCCCGGCAGGATCACGAAACATCTCGCCGTAGGCTGACAGGCGAATCCCGCGGCCATGTTTCTCGACCAGCGGCTTGCCGCAGAGCAATTCCAGCTCGCGCAACGCCCGTGTTACGGCAGGCTGGGTCATGCCCAGCGCCTCAGCGGCCTGCGTCACACTCGATTTGCGCGCCACCTCGACAAAAACTTCCAGATGTCGCAGTTTTAGATGGTCCGATAAACGCATATCAATTCCGATATAAAAACATCCATATTTTCGCATTATACAGACCAATTATGGTATGCGATACTAAGAAAAATGAAAGGCCTGCGCAATGACAGATTCCCGTTATGAACAAGGCATGAAAGTGCGCCGATCGGTGTTGGGAGACGCCCATGTTGACCGCGCTGAGGTCGCCAAAACCCCCTTTGACGAGGCATTTCAGGGGCTGATCACCGAAGGCGCCTGGGGCACGGTTTGGGCCAGCGATGGCATTTCGCAGCGCGATCGCTCGATGCTGACCCTGGCGCTGCTGGCAGCCCTGGGCAATTTTGGCGAAATCCCGATGCACATCCGCGCCACCGCGCGCACCGGAGCCAGCAAACAAGACGTCATCGAAGCCTTTCAACACGTCGCCATCTACGCCGGAGTGCCACGCGCCAACCACGCGCTGAAGCTGGCCAAACAAACCTATGCCGAAATGGACGCCGAATACGCCGCCGACTGAGGAGACCCCAAAATGCCGAAACAAGGCGAATTCTATCAACGCGACCGCGAGCGGCACCCGCCAGCACTGGACCGCGACTATAAAACCTCGGTGGCGCGCTCTCCGAAGTATTCATTGATCAGTCTGGAAAACACCGCCAGCGAAATCACCGGCCCGGTGTTTGGTCACAATGATATTGCCCCTACAGACAATGACCTGCTGACCAACTATGCCCAAGCCGGGCAAGCCCCGGTTGGCGAACGCATCATCGTGCATGGTCGCGTTCTGGACGAAAACGCCCGCCCGGTGCCCAATACGCTAGTCGAGATCTGGCAGGCCAATGCCAGCGGCAAATACCGTCATAAGAAGGATAACTATCTGGGCGCGATGGATCCAAATTTTGGCGGCTGCGGTCGTACTTTGACGGATGAGAACGGGTATTATTATTTCCGCACCGTCAAACCCGGTGCATACCCCTGGCGCAACTGGGTCAACAACTGGCGCCCGGCCCATATCCATATCTCAGTATTCGGCACCGGCTTTGCCCAGCGTTTGATCACTCAGCTGTATTTCGAGGGCGATCCGCTGATTGAGAAATGCCCTATTGTCAAAACTATCCCCGACCCTGACGCAATTCAGCAATTGATCGCCGTTTTGGACATGAACGCCAGCATCCCACTGGACACCCTTGCTTACAAGTTCGACATCGTGCTGCGCGGACGCCGCTCAACCCTGTTTGAAAACCGTTTGGAGGGCAACTGATGCGACAGAAGCTTGAGTATCTGAAAGAAACCCCCTCACAGACCGCTGGTCCCTTTGTCCATATCGGCCTGGCCCCCGGTGCCGCCGGGTTTGATATCTACGAGCAGGAGTTGGGCACCGATATCGCAGGCCCCAATGCCACCGGTGAGCGTATCCGCATTGAAGGTCTGGTGATCGACGGCATCGGATCGCCAGTCAAAGATGTGATGCTCGAGGCCTGGCAGGCCAATGCAGCTGGCATTTATGCCCACCCCGAACACCCAGGCGAGGTCGAAGAGGGTTTTCGCGGTTGGGGGCGGGTGATCACTGATTTTGACAGTGGCGAATGGGGCTTTGACACCGTCAAACCCGGCCCGGTGATGGGCCGCAACGGTCAAATGATGGCACCGCACATCAACCTGTGGATCGTCGCACGCGGCATCAATGTCGGGCTGAACACCCGGCTGTATTTCTCGGACGAAGACGTCGCCAATGCGACCGATCCAGTAATCAATCTGATTGAGTGGGAACGCCGCCGCAAAACTCTGATCGCCCAACGTGTGGAACGCGACGGCGCAATCATCTATCGTTTCGATATCCGCCTGCAAGGCGACGACGAAACCGTGTTTTTTGACATCTGAGGATCTGGCTCAATGACTACCCCCTGCATTATCTGCGTCGCCATTACCGGCTCGGTTCCGCGCAAGGAAAACAATCCTGCGGTGCCGGTCACCATTGCCGAGCAGATTGAGAGCACCCATGAAGCATTTGAGGCTGGGGCCTCGATTGCCCACTGCCATGTGCGCAATGACGACGAGACACCAACCTCCGACCCGGAGAAATTTGGCCGTCTGCTGGAAGGGTTGCACAAACATTGCCCCGGCATGATTGTGCAGCTGTCCACCGGTGGCCGGTCTGGGGCAGGTAAGGACCGTGGCGGCATGTTGCCGCTGCGCCCTGACATGGCCTCGCTTTCGGTGGGATCAAACAACTTTCCCACCCGCGTCTATGAAAACTCGCCCGACTTGGTGGATTGGCTGGCCTCGGAAATGCGCACCTATGACGTCAAACCCGAGATCGAGGCCTTTGACCTGTCGCATATCCATCAAGCGGTGAAGCTGAACCGTGACGGGCGCATTGCCGGCACCCTGTATGTTCAGTTTGTGATGGGGGTGAAGAACGCCATGCCCGTCGACAAGGATGTGTTTGATTACTACGTGCGTACCATGCAGCGCCTTGCGCCCGAGGCCCAGTGGTGCGGTGCCGGAGTTGGACCCGGTCAGATCCTGGTCAACGAATGGGCCATTGCTGCAGGCGGCCACACCCGCACCGGTCTGGAAGACAATATGCGGCTGAACCGCGAGACGCTGGCCCCGTCCAACGCTGCGCTGGTCAAACGCGCGGCTGAGCTCTGCGAGAAATATGAGCGCCCGGTTGCCAACTGGCGCCAGGCGCGTGAGATCCTGGGGCTTCGCCCCGCCTGATGCGCGCCGCGGCCTGTGTTGCATTGGCGGTGACCATCGGATCTGAGTATTTTTGGCAAAAAGAAACCCCGGCTCAGTTCATACCTGAGCCTGGGTTATATTAATTAGCTGATTGTTGACCCGAGGCCCGACAGATCACTCAGGATTGGGCAATCGGGGCGATCATCTCCAGCGCAGCTTGTCACCAGTTCACTTAAGGTGTCGTGCATCATCTGCAGGTCCCGGATTTTGGTTTCGATCTTACCCAAGTGTTCTTGGGCCAACAGTTTTACATCGGCGCTGGCACGGCTTTCGTCGCGGTACAACGCCATCAGAGTGCGGCAATCCTCGATGGTGAAGCCTAGTGCCCGGGCCCGACCCAGAAACGCCAGCCGGTGCAGATCGGCGGCGACAAAGCTGCGGTAGCCATTGGCCGAGCGCAGCGGTTTGATTAAGCCGATGTCCTCGTAATAGCGAATGGTTTTGGCGGGCAGGCCCGAACGGCTGGAAACGTCTCCAATGTTCATACAATGCGTCCTATTCTGCGAGACTGGGGGCCAGCACCACAGAGGGTGCGACAGGTGATTCATTGAGCACGGGCTTCAAGCGGCGCAGGCGTAGGGCGTTGCTGAGCACAAAAACGCTGGACAGCGCCATCGCGCCGGCGGCCAGCGCAGGCGACAGCAGCGGGCCACCAAAGGGATAGAGTACCCCTGCCGCAACCGGGATCAGCAGAACGTTATAGCCAAAAGCCCAGGCCAGGTTCTGCCGAATGTTGCGCATGGTGGCGCGACTGACCGTCAGCGCATTGACCACGCCGCGCAGATCACCAGACATCAGCACAACATCCGCCGCCTCGATGGCGACATCGGTGCCTGTACCGATGGCAATGCCCACCTGCGCCGTGGCCAGCGCGGGTGCATCGTTGATGCCGTCACCGACAAAGGCCAGCGCGCCGTGTTTGGATTGCAATTGCTTGAGTGCCTCGACTTTTTGCGCCGGAAGACACTCGGCCTTGACCTCGTCAATGCCCAAATCAGCGGCAATGGCGGCGGCGGTGGCGGCATTGTCGCCGGTGATCATCGCCACCTTCAGACCCTGATCATGGAACGCCTGGATTGCTGCACGGGTGCCCGGCTTGATCGGATCAGCCACCGCAATGACAGCCGCGATCCGACCGTCGATGGCCGCATAAAGCGGGGTTTCACCGCGCTTGGCCAGTGCCGCGACACTGCCACCAAGATCGCCAATTTCGATGCCTTCACGCGCCATCAGCCGGTCAGCACCGATAAACAGCGCATGGCCGTCAACCCTGGCCTGCAAACCATAACCTGGGATAGCCTCGACGCTCTCGACCTGAGGCAGATCCTTGCCTGCGGCTGCGACAATGGCGCTGGCGATGGGATGCTCCGAGTGGGACTCGGCGGCAGCCACAAGGCGCAAAACATGGTCGCGCTCGACCCCCTCAGCACAGCGGAACTCGGTTAGTGTTGGGCGGCCCTCGGTCAGGGTGCCGGTCTTGTCCAGCGCCACCAGTTTGATCTCTTGCAACTGCTGCAGCGCGTCGCCTTTGCGGAACAACACACCCATTTCAGCCGCCCGGCCAGTGCCCACCATGATCGAGGTTGGCGTCGCCAGCCCCATCGCACAGGGGCAGGCAATGATCAGCACCGAGACACCGGCCACCAGCGCAAAACTCAGCGCCGAGTCCGGACCAAACAGCAACCATGTCACAATGGTCAGCCCCGCCGCCGCCATAACGGCGGGCACAAACCACATGGTTATGCGGTCGACCATGCCTTGCACCGGCAGCTTGGCGCCCTGCGCCTGTTCCACCATGCGGATAATCTGCGCCAGCATGGTGTCGCTGCCAACACGGGTGGCGCGATAGTCCAGCGCGCCATTGCCATTCACCGTACCCGCAGTGACCATTTCACCAGTGGATTTGGCAACCGGGGCTGGCTCACCGGTGATCATGCTCTCGTCGACGTAAGAACTGCCAGTGACCACCTCGCCATCCACTGCAATGCGTTCGCCTGGGCGGGTGCGGATCAGGTCTCCGGTGGCAATTTGTTCAATCGGAATTTCGACCGCTGCGCCATCGGTGACCACCAGCGCACTTTGCGCCTGCAGGCCAACCAGTTTGCGAATGGCTGCCCCGGTGCGCCCTTTGGCGCGCGCCTCCAGCCAGCGGCCCAGCAAGATTAACACCACAATCACCGCCGCGGCCTCGTAATAGACATTGGCAGTGCCCGCTGGCAGCAGCCCCGGCGCAAAGGTTGAGACCAGCGAGAACCCATAGGCTGCAGAGGTACCAAGCGCCACCAGTGCGTTCATGTCAGGTGCGCCCCGGAACAACGCAGGATACCCTTTGGTGTAAAAGGATCTTCCCGGTCCGGCCAACACGATAGTGGTCAGCACAAATTGCAGCAGGTAACTGTTCTGCATACCGATGTTGGCGGCCACCCAGTGATGTAATGCCGGGACCAAATGGCCTCCCATTTCGATCACAAACACCGGCAGGGTCAGCACCGCGGAAATCAATGTCTGCCGCGCCAAGGTCTTGATTTCTTTGTCCTTGCGCTGGTCGACTAGTTCCTGTTCGCCACCCTCATGTTCGCGGATATGGGCCGGATAACCTGCTGCAGTCACCGCCTTGGCCAAATCTACTGGCTTGGTGCTGCCGGTCAGATACCGCACTTGGGCACTTTGATTGGCCAAATTGACGCTGGCATTCAACACCCCGGGTACCGCTTGCAACGCCCGCTCGGAGCGGGTTACGCAAGACGCGCAGGTGAGCCCTTCCAGCGTCAGTGAGACCTGCGATTCAGCGGCTGGGTAGCCCGCCGACTTTAGCGCCCCGGTCAATGCCGTGGGCGGCAGATCCACAGCGGCCACAACCTGCCCCGTGGCATTGGCCAGATTGACAGTCGCACTCTCGACGCCCTCAATCGCGGTCAGCGCCCGTTCTGCACGGCCAACGCAAGAGGCACAACTGAGACCGGTCACTTGCAATGAGATCTGGGTGGTATCGGGCATTAGAAATCCTCGGTCATCTATTCCTATGTTACTTCATATGAAGGTTCCAGTCAGGGGAGGGTCAAGGGGTGCCAGAAAAATAATGCTGCGCTGGAATACTTATCCGAAGTCGCCTTAAAAATATGAGTTCCCAACAATTACATAGCAAAAACAGCACATCCAATATGCCGCGCCTTGGCAGAAATTTGTCGCATTTGAGGACAAGTCCCCTCTTCCCGGATGTTAGACAAGTAGCGACAAACTTGCGCCCTGTGATCTGTTTGGGTAGGTCCTAAAACATGTCTTGCGAAGGTCCGAGTATTAACGGCCCTGCCAGTGATACTTCATACCACTGCCGATCATCTTGACACGGCACTCAACGAACAAAGGATTTGAAAATGATGAGAACGCGCGCCGCCGTTGCCGTTGCCCCGGGTCAGCCATTACAGGTCATGGAGGTCAATCTGGAAGGCCCTCGCGCAGGTGAAGTTCTGGTTGAGATCAAAGCCACTGGCCTGTGTCACACCGATGAATTCACCCGTTCGGGCGATGACCCCGAAGGTATCTTTCCCGCCATTCTGGGCCACGAAGGCGCTGGCGTGGTAATGGAGATTGGCGAAGGCGTCACCAGCCTGGAAGTGGGCGATCACGTAATCCCACTGTACACGCCCGAATGCCGCGAGTGCGATTACTGCCTGAACCCCAAAACCAACCTGTGCCAGTCGATCCGCTCGACCCAAGGCCAAGGCCTGCTGCCTGACGGCTCCACCCGTTTTTCGATGCTGGATGGCACTCCGATCCATCACTACATGGGCTGTTCGACCTTTGCCAACCACACCGTGGTGCCGGAAATCGCGCTGGCCAAGGTCCGTAAAGACGCGCCGTTCGATAAGATCTGTTACATCGGTTGTGGCGTCACCACTGGCATCGGCGCTGTGATCAACACCGCCAAGGTCGAAATCGGGTCAACTGGCATCGTCTTTGGTCTTGGCGGCATCGGCCTGAACGTGATCCAGGGCCTGCGTCTGGCCGGCGCTGACCAGATTGTCGGCGTGGATCTGAACCCAGGTAAAGTTGAAATGGCGACGCACTTCGGTATGACTGATTTCGTCAATCCATCAGAGGTCGAAGGTGATCTGGTCGCCCATCTGGTTGAACTGACTGGCGGCGGTGCGGATTACACCTTTGATGCCACTGGCAATGTCAACGTCATGCGCACCGCACTGGAAGCCGCGCACAAAGGCTGGGGCGAAAGCATCATCATCGGCGTGGCACCGGCAGGCGCCGAAATCTCAACCCGGCCTTTCCAGCTGGTCACCGGTCGCTCATGGCGCGGCACCGCCTTTGGCGGCGCGTCTGGTCGGACTGACGTGCCAAAAATCGTTGACTGGTACATGGACGGAAAGATCGAGATCGACCCAATGATCACGCACAAGCTGACCTTGGATCAGATCAACGAAGGGTTTCAGTTGATGCATGATGGCAAATCCATCCGCGCCGTGATTGAATTCTAAGGCGGGCATCCCTCGTATAACTCACTGAAAACGCAGGCCCACCAGCCTGCGTTTTTTCATGTCTGGCCTATCCTTCGTTGGGATTGACTTAAGCATCCTCATTATATAACCATACGGTTATGCAACTATCAAACCACAACCCATCTCCGCAGAACCTTGATGCGATTTTTGCCGCACTGGCAGACCCAACACGTCGGGCCATCTTGTCTAAACTGGCGACCGGTGAGGCCGGAGTGAATGAACTGGCCGAACCTTTCGAGATGAGCCAGCCGGCAATTTCTAAACACCTGAAAGTGCTGGAACGTGCCGGGCTGGTGGAACGTGCAATAGACAAACAACGCAGACCCGCCCGGCTGAAAGCCAAACCTATGGCCGCTGCCGTGACATGGTTGGAAGACTTCAAAGAATTTTGGTCATCAAGCTTTGATCAGCTGGATGACTTACTGGAAACATTGAAACAGGCTGAATTGAAGGAGCCCCCAAAATGAGTGAATTACCCACTTACGTCTATGAGCGAGAATTCAACGCCCCCCGCGAACTGGTCTGGCGCACCTGGACCGAGGCGGAACTGCTGTCGCACTGGTACGGCCCCGGGGTTGAGACCACCATTCACAAATTGGATGTGAAACCCGGCGGTGTCTGGCTGAACGAGATGAATTGGAGTGGTAATTCCAATTACGAACGGATGGACTACACCGAGGTCGACGCCCCTGCCCGTCTGGTTTGGCTACACTCAATTGTTAACGCCGAATGGCAACCCACAGCCAACCCGATGATGCCAGATTGGCCACGGGTCTTGCTCACTACAGTGACGTTTACCGAACAGGGCGATAAAACCCTGCTCAAACTAACCTGGCAGCCCCATAATGCAACCGAGGCTGAACTAGCCTGCTTCCAAGCCGCCATGGCTGGACTGGATAAAGGTTGGGGATCCGGAATGGATATGCTCGCCGAAATGCTCGCCGAAATGCAAAGCTAACACAGCCGCGCCACGACACTACACATCTGCCATTGATCTGGCAGATGTGTACCCCCGGCATCAGCCAGCAACAACAATCCTCAGTTTCATTGCATTGCTGCCTGCCCAGACTATAATTGCCTGCGCAAGACCCTCAGCACAGGCCTAATACCTTGAAATTTCAATCCGTTGACATCGGCAAAACCGCTTCTGCGGCGACTATCATCTTTCGCTCGCTGCGCAAATCCATCATCGAGGGCGACCTGAGTGATGGTGAACCCCTGCGGCAAGACGAAATCGCCCGCGCCTTCAACACCTCTCGCATTCCCGTGCGCGAAGCGATCACCATGCTGGAGCAACAGGGGCTGGTCAAAGCGGTACGCTACAAAGGCGCCGTTGTCGCCTGTCTGTCGATGCAGGAAGCGGGCGAGATTTTTGACTTTCGCTGCCTGCTGGAACCCGAGGTCATCCGGGCAGCGGTGCCCAAGATGACGGCAGAGATTCTGAACGACGCGCGGGGCTTTCTGGAGCAATTTGCGGCCGCCCAAGATCCAATGGCTTATGGCGATCTGAACCGCCGGTTCCATGCGACGCTATATGGCGCCAGCGACATGCCCTATCACATCTCGATCATCGAAAACTCGATGGACCGGATCGACCGCTATCTGCGCGCGCAACTGGTGATGACCGACGGCATTGAACGCAGCAACCAAGAGCATCTGGCCATTCTGAAAGCCTGCGAAACCGGCGATGCCGACTTGGCAGCCAAGCTCACCTATGCGCATATCCACGACGCTAAACTGTCCTTGCAGGAAAAGTTGCAAACAGCTGGCTAGCGGCTCTGCAGATCCTACAAGGGATGGAAACAGGCGACCTGATGATCATCGCCCTCCAGCTTGGGTCTTTGCGCGCGGCAGGCATCCGTGGCCAACCAGCAGCGCGGCGCAAAGGCACAGCCCGGCAGGTTGTCCAGTGGCGACGGCAACTCACCCTCCAACTTGATGCGATCCCGTTTTGCCTCGGGGTCGGCGCGCGGCGTGGTCGACAACAGCGCCTTGGAATAGGGGTGACGCGGTTGGTTGAACAACCTCTCCTTCGTGGCCCTCTCTACCGCCCGACCCAGATACATCACGATCACATCGTCGGCAAAATGGCGCACCACCGACAGATCATGGCTGATAAACAAATAGGCCAGCCCCAACCGATCCTGCAATTCGACCAACAGGTTCAGAATCTGGCTTTGAATCGACACATCCAGCGCCGAAACAGGCTCATCCAGCACCAAAATCTTCGGATCCAGCATCAGCGCCCGTGCGATCGAGATCCGCTGCCGCTGCCCACCAGAAAACATATGCGGGTAGCGGTCAAAATGCTCGGGCCGCAGCCCCACCAACGTCAGCATCTCGCGCGCCCTGATCTCTCGTACAGAGGCAGGCATATCCGGTCGGTTGATCACCAGCGGTTCCATCAGGATGTCGCTGATTTTATGGCGGGGGTTCAGCGAGCCATAGGGATCCTGAAACACGATCTGCACCGATTTTCGCAAGCCGGCCCAGTCGCTGGTAGACACCTCTTTACCCTCAATGATGAGGGTGCCGCTGGTGGGTTCTTCGATCATTGTGACCAGCCGCGCCAAGGTGGATTTGCCACAGCCAGATTCGCCAACAATGGCTAAGGTTTTGCCCGGCTGCAGGTCAAAATCAATGCCGGACAGCGCCCGCAGGATCTTGGGTTTGCTCAGAAAACCCTCTTTGACCTCGTAAAACCGTTGCAGGCCACGGGCGGAAACGACGGGCACGTTCATACCGCGACCTCCTTGCTGGCAATGGCGGGAAAGTGGCAACGGGCCTTGCCAGTCTCAGCACCACCGGGCAATGGCGGAGTGGTCTGGCAGATCTCAGTCGCGTGGGCACAGCGCGGCGCAAACAGACAGCCCGCCGGGCGGTCAAATTGGCCGGGAACCACGCCTGGGATGGTGGGCAACAACCGTTCGGTCGCCCGTTCTGGCAGCGCCGCCAGCAGAGCCGCGGTATAGGGATGATAGGGCGTGCGAAACAGATCCCGCACGGGTTGTTCTTCGGCCTTTTGGCCGGCGTATTGCACCGACACCCTCTCAGCCGTTTCCGCCACTACCCCCATGTCATGCGTGATCAGCACCAGCCCCATGCCGGTCTCGTCGCGCAGTGAGATCAGCAGGTCCAGAATCTGCGCCTGAATGGTCACGTCCAGTGCTGTTGTTGGCTCGTCCGCGATCAACAGCTTGGGTTTGCAGGCAATCGCCATGGCAATCATCACCCGCTGGTTCATGCCGCCTGACATCTGATGCGGAAAGGCGTTGAGCCGGGTTTGGGCGGCTGGAATTCCAACCAAATCAAACAGTTCAATCGCACGCTGATGCCGGGCCTTGCGGTCCAGTCCCAGATGCAGCCGCAGGGCTTCTTTGATCTGGAACCCCACAGTAAAACAGGGGTTCAGAGACGACATCGGCTCCTGAAAGATCATCGCCATGTCCTTGCCGACGATATCACGGCGTTGCCGGGGCGAGATGAGACGCAGATCGATGCCCTCAAACGTCATCTTGTCGGCCGTGATCCGGGCATTCCACGGCAACAGCCCCATCAGCGCCAGCATCGACACAGATTTGCCCGACCCAGATTCCCCGACGATGGCAACGATCTCACTTTTGTCGACGCTCAGATCCACCCCGTCCACAGCACGAAACGCGCCCGAAGCGGTGGCAAATTCGACCGTCAGATTGTGTATTTCCAGCAGGCTCATACCCTCAGCTCCGCTTCAGTTTCGGATCAAGCGCATCGCGCAAACCATCACCCATCAGGTTGATCGCCAGCACCGTCACAAGAATGGCCAGACCGGGCAGTGTCACCACCCACCAGGCGCGCAGAATGAACTCACGCGATTCCGCCAGCATGGTGCCCCATTCCGGGGTCGGCGGCTGTGCTCCCATCCCGAGAAAGCCCAGCGCGGCGGCATCCAGAATTGCGGTGGAAAACGACAGCGCTCCCTGCACGATGATCGGCGCCAGACAGTTTGGCAGCACAGTGACAAACATCAGCCGCCGCAACCCAGCACCGGCCACACGGGCCGAGGTGACATAGTCCTTCTGCCGCTCGGCCAGCACCGAGGCGCGGGTCAAGCGCACAAAATGCGGCTGCAGCACGATGGCAATGGCGATCATCGCGTTGGTCAGAGACGGCCCCAGAATGGCCACCAGCACCAGCGCCAGCAGCAGCGACGGGAACGCCAGAATGATGTCCATCACCCGCATGATGACGGAATCCAGCCAACGCGGTGCAAAACCGGACAACAGCCCAAAGATGATGCCGCTTGAGGCGGAAATAGTGACCACCACGATGCCAACAAAAAACGAATATCGCGCGCCACTGATCAGCCGCGACAGCATATCCCGGCCCAAAGGATCGGTGCCCAGAGGGTATGTCCACGAGCCACCCTCTTGCCAGGCTGGTGGTTGCAGGATGTGATCGCGAAACTGCTCGGTCGGGTCATAGGGCGACAGCCATGGCGCGAAGGCAGCACAAAACACAAAACCGACAAAGAACCAAAAGCCAAAGACAGCGCCGCGGTTCTCGCGGAAATAGTACCAGAATTCGCGCAACGGGCCGGGCCGGGTCACCCCGTTTGAGGACGTATTATCAACCATCATCGTTTCCTGATTTTGGGATTGATGACGCCGTACAGCATATCAACGGAAAGGTTCACGATCATCACGATCACCGCGATCATCAACAGACCGCCTTGTACTACCGGATAATCCCGGCGGAAAATGCTATCGACCATCCACTTGCCAATGCCTGGCCAGCTGAAAATCGTCTCAGTCAGGATGGCCCCCGCCAGCAATGTCCCCACCGACAGACCAATCACCGTCACCACCGGGATCAGCGCATTGCGCAGCGCATGCACGCCATTGATGCGTTGCGGTGACAACCCCTTGGCCTTGGCAGTGCGAATGTAATCCTCGCCCAAAACCTCCAACATGGCGGAACGGGTTTGCCGAGCAATCACCGCTAGCGGGATGGTGCCCAGCACGATTGTCGGCAAGATTAGGTGGCGCGCAGCGGATTTAAAGGCACCCTCTTGCCCCGACAACACAGAGTCGATCAGCATAAATCCGGTGACATCGTCAAAATAATACAGCAAATCAATCCGCCCCGACACCGGGGTCCAGCCCAGATTGCCCGAGAACACGATGATCAGTAGCAGCGCCCACCAAAAGATCGGCATCGAATAGCCAATCAGCGCCGAGGTCATCAGCGCCCGATCAAAGAACTTGCCCCGGTTGACGGCAGCGATCACCCCGGCTGGCAGTCCCAACGCAATGGCCAGGATCATCGCGCAAATGGACAGTTCCACCGTGGCCGGGAACAGCTTAAAGAATTCATCCCAAACTGGTTGTTTGGTAACAAAACTCTCGCCCAGATCCCCCTGCAGAATGCCGGTGAGATAGTCCCAGTATTGCTGCAGCATAGGCTTGTCGAAGCCCAGTTTTACCACCATTTCCTGATATCGTTCCTCGGTCATGCCGCGCTCACCCGCCATAACAATGATGGGATCACCGGGCAGCACCCGGATGAAGGCAAACGAAATCAGCGTCACGCCAAAAAAGGTTGGCAGAAACGTGAGCAGGCGGGACAGCACAAAGCGCAGCATCAGCGGCCTACAATCATCAGGTCTTTGGGGAACTGGGTCAGCGACCGGCATCCGGTTTCAGTAATCAACACATCATCTTCGATGCGCACACCAAATTTGCCGACCTCGTAAAGCCCCGGCTCGTTGGTATAAACGGTACCTGCAGGCAGGATCTGGTGATTGCCGCGCATGATATAGGGTGCCTCATGTACATCGCGCCCCAACCCGTGACCGGTCTTGGTGCGGATCCGATCGCCATAGGGGGAAGCTTCAAGCACGCCGGTTACAACGTCGTCGATAGCGTGAGCGGTGACGCCCGCACGGGTGACTTCGAACCCGGCCAGATTGGCAGCCAGCACGGTGTTATAGACCTCCCTGCCCTCGTCACTGACTTCGCCGACAAAAACGGTGCGGGTGATGTCGGCGGCAAATCCATCCTTGCGCCCGCCAAAGTCAAACAACAGCGCATCGCCAGATTGAACCCTGTAGTCGCGGGCATGGGCATGCGGCATCGCCGAGTTCGGCCCCGCCGCAACAATTGGTGAAAACGCCAGACCTTCGGCGCCTTCTGCAAACAACGCCTGGATCAGCGCGCCCTCGATTTCTTTCTCTGTCTGGCCGATTTGCACGCTGTCCAACACGCGGGAAAGGGCCCGCTCGGACAGTGAAATTGCCGCTTCCAGCGCCGCGATATCCGCTTCGGTCTTGATCATCCGCAGGCCCGAAATCTCGGCCTCGGCGTCGATAATCTCTAACTTTGGCATCGCCTGTATCAGGGCATGATGCACAAAGACCCGCATCACCTGCCCCTCAACTGCCAACCGCTGCATCGGCATATGCTGTGCAAGTGCGGCAAAGGCATCCGAATATCCAACCTGATCACGCCAGTCGAAGACCGCGCCCTCAAAGCCAACCAGATCCCACGAGCTCAGCTCAAGATTGGGAACAATGGCGGCAGGCGGAAGGTCAGCGTGGACGATAAGCACAAATGGACGCTCGTGGCTCATGAAACTATGGCCCAGCGCCCGGGTGAAATTGGGGCCTGGAACCAGCGCCAGCGCGTCCACCGCCAAGGCCTTGGCCAACTGGCGATATTCGGCCAGAGAATTAGTCATATTTTGTCTCCGGAAAGTCTGATCGTGAACCGGGGCCCGCATGGGGCCCCGGCTCGGGTTGTCTGGCAATCTTATTCGACGGACACGCCGTAGAATATGTGGCCGCCCAGTGGGTGAACCTTAAAGCCTTTTACCTTGGTGCTCATCGGCATGTAGACCATCGAGTGGGCAATCGTAGCCCATGGCGCCTGCTCTTTGAACACTAGCTGTGCTTCTTCATACAGCGCTGTGCGCTCACCAGCGTCGGTGACGATCTTGGCCTTCTGGATCAGATCCTCAAACGGCTGATGACACCACTGCGCCCGGTTCGATGCTTCACGACCATCACAACCCAGCAATACGGCCAGGAAGTTGTCTGGGTCACCATTGTCGCCGGTCCAACCCAGCAGCACGGCACCATCACGGTCCATCGACTTAGAGCGCGACAGATACTCGCCCCACTCGTAGGTGACGATTTCCACGGTCACACCAACCTTGGCAAAATCCGCTTGCAGCAGTTCGGCCATACGGCGGGCATTGGGGTTATAGGGCCGCTGAACTGGCATTGCCCAGATCTTCATCGACAGATCAGAAACACCTTCAGCTTCCAGCGCAGCTTTGGCCGCGGCGGGATCATAATTGTCATCCTCGATCGCGGTGTTATAGCCCCACATGGTCGGTGGGATCGGGTTCTTGGCGATCTGTCCCGAGCCTTGGAACACCACGTCAATGATCGACTGCTTGTCGATTGCCATGTTCAACGCCCGGCGCACATTCGGGTTGTCAAACGGCGCCATGGTGGTGTTGTAGGCCAGATAGCCCACGTTCAGGCCTTCCTGCTCCATCATGGTGATCGAGGGATCTTCCTGCATCGCGGCAATGTCTGCCGGATTTGGGTAAGGCATCACATGACACTCACCCGCCCGCAGTTTTTGATAACGTACCGAGGCGTCGGGGGTGATGGCAAAGATCAGATTGTCGATCTCGGCCTTGTCCTTCCAATAGGCGTCATGCGCCTGATAGCGGATCACCGCATCTTTTTGATAGGCCACAAACGAGAACGGGCCGGTACCTACCGGCGCAGTGTTCAGTGCCTCAGGCGTACCCGCAGCCAGCATCACATCGCCGTATTCAGCCGATAGGATCGAGGCAAAATCCATTGCCATATTGGCAACAAACGGTGCCTCGGGACGGGTCAAAGTGAATTTGACCGTATAGTCATCGACCTTTTCGATCGACTCGATCAGATCCGGCATCGACATGCCCGAGAAGTACTCCCAAGTGCCACCCGAAACCTTGTTGTAGGGGTGATCGTCCAGGCGCTGCCGCTCAAACGAGAAAATCACGTCTTCAGCGTTAAAATCGCGGCTTGGTGTGAAGGCATCGTTGGAATGGAAAGACACGCCCTGACGCAGCTTGAACGTGTAGGTCAGACCATCGTCGCTGGCCTCGACGCTTTCGGCCAGTCCGGGGATCACATTGGTGGTGCCGGTCTCAAACTCCAGCAACCGGTTGTAAATCGGGTGCGCAGAGGCATCAAAGGTGGTGCCTGCGGTGAACAGCGCCGGATCAAATCCTTCGGGCGACCCTTCGGAACAATAAACCAGCGTACTGGCAAAGGCGGTGCTGGTGCTCAGCGCCAACGCGCCGGCAGCCATCAAAAACCTAGCTTTCATTTTCAACTCCCATTTTTGCTTCTTGGTGCCAGAACGCAAAGAGTCAGGGGCATCTCTCAAAAAAATCAGTGCAATCAATCACAGCGGCATACGCAAGCGCAGCGTCTCTTTTGCCCATACTCGTACTAAAATCTGGCCACTCAATATTGTATCCAATCTACAATCCAGCCTGTCAATCCGCGCATAAACCGAACACTCTGAAGATTACCAGATCATGGTGAGCGCTAACGGCAACATATTTCCAGCCACTTACGCCATTTTTCACGGCCAAATTGCGAACTTCCGCAATGAACGCAGAGAAAAATATTTCTACCACGCCCAGATTTTGGACATTTTATTGTCTCTTTTCGGCACTTGACCTTATCCCCCCCGGGGGGATAAATGAAATATGTCAAAAATCCACAAACACGCCTCTCACCCCAAGATTTCAGCCCGGCTCAAGCGGGCCAACGGCCATCTTTCTGCAGTCATCGACATGATCGCCGAAGGCCGCCCCTGCAGCGACATCGCACAACAGCTGCACGCTGTTGAAAAGGCCGTGACCAATGCCAAGCGGGCGCTGATCCACGACCACATCGACCACTGCCTTGACCCCGGCGGCGATGGTGAAGCCGTTGACACCCAAAGCTTCAAGGACATCACAAGGTATCTGTAACCCATGCTGAACGTCCTTAAAAACCGCACCTACCGGCACCTGATTGCAGCCCAAGTGATTGCATTGATGGGCACCGGGCTGGCCACCGTCGCGCTGGCCCTACTGGCCTATGATCTGGCCGGAGATCGTGCTGGGCTGGTGCTGGGCACCGCTTTGACCATCAAAATGATCAGCTATGTCACCATAGCGCCAATTGCCTCAGCACTGGCTGAAACCCGGCCGCGCCGGGCCTGGTTGGTCAGCCTGGATGTGATCCGCGCTGCCGTGGCGCTGGCGCTGCCCTTTGTCGATCAGATCTGGCAGATTTATGTGCTGATCTTCATGCTACAAGCATCTTCGGCGGCTTTTACTCCGGCATTTCAGGCCTCGATCCCGGATGTTCTGCCCGATGAAGAGGACTATACCAACGCCCTGTCGCTGTCGCGACTGGCCTATGATCTAGAAAGCTTGCTATCCCCAGCTCTTGCCGCCGCCCTGCTGACCGTCATGGCTTTTGGCACCATGTTCTTTGGCACCGCACTGGGGTTCATCGCTTCTGCCCTGCTGGTGCTATCGATCACCCTGCCCTCGCCCAAACCGGCACGCCAGCGTGGCATCTATGACCGCACCACCCGCGGCCTGCGGCTATACCTGAACACGCCGCGCCTGCGTGGGCTGCTGGGGCTCAGCATGGTGGCTTCGGCCACTGGCGCCATGGTGATCGTCAATACCGTCGTCTTGGTGCGCAGCGAATTAGGGCTGGGCGAAAACATGGTGGCATTGGTGCTGGCAAGTTTTGGCGCCGGGTCCATGCTGGCGGCACTGGCGCTGCCACGGTTGTTGTCCCACACATCGGATCGCAGGGTGATGTCCGCAGGCGCCTTGCTGGCACTGGCTGCTCTGGTGTTACTGGCGGTGCAAACCCAGCTTACCGGCCTGTCGCTACCACCCCTGCTGATCGCTTGGTTGGCCATCGGAGTGGGCTATTCCACTATCCTGACCCCATCAGGGCGGTTGCTGCGCCGCTCGGCGCAAGCCGAAGACCGACCCGCCGTATTTGCCGCTCAATTCACACTGTCGCATGGTTGCTGGTTGGTGACTTATCCAATGGCAGGATGGCTGATGAGCCGCTTTGGCACTGCGCCGGCCCTGTGGGGGCTGACGGCACTGGGGGTGGCCGGAGTGCTGTATGCCTGGCACCAATGGCCCGCTCAGGATCAGCCAGAACAACCCAACAAAGTTGCACCCCCTCCAGAGCCATAACAGGTGCGGCTTGTACGTCTAAAGGCACAGAGATATGGATCCCCGAACACGGGCTGACAGTTCTAACCGTCATCCACGGCGTTCATAACCACGCCGTAACCCCACAGTCTTCGCGCGTGTTTCAGCACTTCGTCGCGATTGTCCGGGTCCAGATGAATGCCGTTGCGCACCAAATGAGTCAATTTCAGCTCTCGATCGCCGCGCAGGTCGACATCCGTCACCTGAATGTCCGGTTCCAGATAGGCCAGATCATAGGACCGGGCCAGCTCCCGGCGAATGTCGCGATAGCCTGCCCGATTGTGGATCTGGCTAACCAAAAGATTGGGGTTCTCAGCGTCATTGGTAAGGGTGAACAGCTTGAACTTACGGATCAGATGTGGCGACAGAAATTGCTGGATAAAGCTCTCGTCCCGATAATTGGCCCAAGCCTCTCGCAGCACCCTCCGCCAATTAGGGTCTCCTGCGATATCAGGAAACCATTCGCGGTCCTCAGCCGTCGGAGACTGGCAGATCCGGCGAATGTCCGTCATCATCGCAAAACCCAACGCATAGGGGTTGATGCCACCATAACGCTGATCGTCGTAATCGGGCTGCAACACTACATTGGTATGGCTGTGCATCATCTCCATAAAAGCGCCTTGGGTCAGCCGCCCCTGTTCGAACAGTTTGTTGATAATGTAGTAATGCACAAAGGTGGCACAGCCTTCGTTCATCACTTTGGTCTGTTTCTGCGGATAGAGATACTGCGCCAATGTGCGCACAATGCGCAGAATTTCACGCTGCCAAGCGTGCAGGATCGGGCTGTTCTTCTCAAGAAAATACAGAATGTTCTCTTGTGGCAGGTTCAGTTCACGCTGGCGGGCGCTGATCGCCAGGTCTTCCGGGCCGTCATCCTCATCCTCGCGACGCATGGTGCTGTCGGTCCACAGGTCCAACAATGTCTGGCTGCTTTCATAGCCTTCGCGCACCCGTTGCATCGCCTCTTTTTCGGCGACTGTGGGCTGCGGTGGACGGCCATAGCGAAACACGCCTTGTGACTGAAGCGAATGCGCCGCATCCAGGATATCCTCGACAGCATCCAGCCCATAACGCTCTTCGCAGGCCGCGATGTAGTTCTTGGCAAAAGCTAGATAGTCATGGATCCCCGCTGCATCCGTCCATTGCAGGAACAGGTAATTGTTCTTGAAGAAATGGTTATGCCCAAACGCCGCATGCGCCATCACCAGCGTCTGCATCGCCATGGTGTTTTCTTCCATGTTGTAGCTGATGCAGGGGTTTGAATTGATAACAATCTCATAAGCCAGCCCCTGCCGCCCGGTGCGGTACAGAGTGTCATCGCGGACAAAATGTTTGCCAAATGACCAGTGCTGATACATCAACGGCAAGCCGGCACAGGAATAGGCATCCAACATCTGCTCAGACGAGATGATCTCGATCTGGTTTGGATAGACATTCAGCCCCAGATCATTCAGCGCGATGTCTTCAATCACATCGCGGGCCTTCTCCAGCAGTTCAAAAGTCCATTCCGGACCATCAAACAACACATTCGACGCGGCTTTAGCTGCCTGCATTCTGCGCCCCTTTTATCTTGGGGAGAAAAAACTCCCGGAAAATCGGATAGATATGCGACGGCATCGAGACCCGTTGCATCTCAAAATGCCGTGCCGTGTCCTTGACTTGCCGGTACGCCTGCCACAGGTCCTCGCCCGCGTCAGAATTGTTGAGCAGCATGTCGGCATCTTCATCGACAATCTCGACATAGGCGTAGAACTGGCAGACCGGCAGCAGATCCTCGAGCAGCAGCTTTTTGCACCGCAGCGAGTCATTGCCAAAGTTTTCCCCATCCGAGGCCTGAGCCCCGTAGATATTCCACTCATCCGTCGGGTAACGCTCTGCGATGATCTCTTTCATCTTTTCCAATGCGGTAGACACAATGGTGCCGCCGGTTTCCCGCGCATAGAAAAAGGTTTCTTCGTCTACTTCTTCCGCATGATGGGTATGGCGAATGAACACGATCTCGGTTTTTTCGTAGCCACGGGTCAGGAATAGGTGCAGCAACAGGAAGAACCGTTTGGCCAGATCCTTTTCCCGCTCCTGCATCGACCCGGACACATCCATCAGGCAGAATACCACCGCCCTGGAATTGCGTATCTTCTCAGGCACAAACGTATCATAGCGCAGGTCCAATGGGTCGATATAGCCAACCACCCGACGTTTGCGTTCCAGAAATTTGAGCCGCGCCTGCAAGTCTTCCAGCAGTTCGTTCTGCTTCAACGTCAGCGGCTCTTTCATTTCCAGTTCGGTGATCTGCCGCTCAACCTCGCGCTTCGCTGCTAAAGAGGGTCTCTGCAAGGCAATTCGCCGCCCCAGAGAATTGCGCATGGTGCGCACCAGGTTCAGATTGTTGGGCGATCCCGCCGTTGTTAGCCCGGCGCGCCGAGTTCCGATGGTGATCGTTTCAAAGGTGTTTTTCTCAACCAGATCCGGCAATTCCAGCCCGTCGAACAGGATCTCCAGATACTCATCCTGCGACAAGGTGAAGGAAAATTCGTCATCCCCTTCGCCGTCGTCCGACGCTTTGCGCCCGCCCTGCCCTGCGCCACCTTGGGGTCGCAGGATGGTGTCGCCAACCACATATTCCTTGTTGCCTGGCAGCACATGATGCCGCAGTCCGCCGGTATTAGAATGAGCCAGACGCGGCTCCTTTAACCCTTTGGCGGGAATAGTAACTTGTTCGCCGGTGTCGGTGTCGTCACTTCCCGGCTGCAAAGATTTTCCGCGCACCGAACGGTCAACACGTTCCTTGATGTTATCCCGGGCGCGGCGCAGGAATCGTTGCCGGTTTCCCAGACTTTTACCCTTAGGGTTCCGGCGTCTGTCAATAAAGTGATGCATCTGCTCACAGACCTTTCGCTGTTACCCCGCCTTGTTGACCCGCATGTACCATTCCACCAGTCGGCGCACCTGACGGTCGGTATAGCCGTGACCACGCATGCGATCGACAAACTCAAGGTGCTTACCCTCGGTCTTGCTGTCTTTCTTGCTGCCAAAACTGATCACTGGCAGTAGTTCTTCGACCTGGCTGAACATATGCCGCTCGATCACGTCACGCAGTTTTTCATAAGAATTCCACGCCGGGTTGCTGCCGGTATTCGCGCGATGGCGCAGCGCAAACTTGACCACCTCGTTGCGGAAATCCTTGGGATTGGCGATGCCCACCGGCTTTTCGATCTTGCTCAGCTCACTGTCCAGCACATCGCGATCATACAGCTGGCCAGTGTCGGGATCCTTGTAATCCTGCTCTTCGATCCAGGCATCCGCATAAGATATATAGCGGTCAAACACGTTCTGACCGTACTCCGAGTAGCTCTCGAGATAGGCTTTCTGGATCTCATTGCCGATGAATTCTTCATAGCGAGGTGCCAGTTCGGTCTTGATAAACTCGAGATACAGCGCTTCGGTTTCCTGCGGGAACTGCTCACGTTTGACCATTTGCTCCAGAATGAACATCAGGTGTACCGGATCAGCGGCCAGCTCTTCGGTGTCAAAGTTAAACACCGAACTCAGCACTTTGAACGCAAACCGGGTCGACACCCCAGTCATACCCTCGTCCACCCCAGCCCGGTCCTGATATTCCTGCACCGTCTTGGCCTTGGGATCGGTATCCTTCAGACTTTCGCCGTCATAGACCCGCATCTTGGAATAGAGGTTTGAATTCTCATGTGGTTTCAGCCGCGACAGAACCGAGAACCGGCTGAGGATCTTCAGCGTTTCCGGCGCGCAGGGAGCAGTCTTCAGCTCACTGTTATGCAACAGCTTTTCATATATCATCGCCTCGTCGCTGACGCGCAGGCAATAGGGCACCTTGACGATACTGACGCGGTCGATAAAGGCCTCGTTGTTTTTGTTATTCTTGAAGTTCTGCCACTCAGACTCGTTGGAATGCGCCAGCACCAATCCGTTGAACGGGATGGCACCAAAACTTTCGGTGCCCATATAGTTGCCTTCTTGCGTCGCGGTCAGCAGTGGGTGCAGCATCTTGATCGGCGCTTTGAACATCTCGACAAATTCCATGATGCCCTGGGTCGACCGATTCAGCCCGCCTGAGAAGCTATAGGCATCCGGGTTGTCCTGACTGAAGTGCTCCAGCATACGAATGTCGACTTTACCGACAAGGGTCGAGATATCCTGATTGTTCTCATCGCCCGGCTCCACCTTGGCGACACAGATCCGCCGCAGCCGTGACGGATGCAAGCGCACCACCGAAAAGCGGTTGATATCACCTTCAAATTCATCCAGCCGCTGCACCGCCCAGGGCGACATCAAGCCCGGCAAACGGTGACGCGCGACACCATATTCCTGTTCAAGTATTTTACCCATGCGCGCAGGATCAAATAGTCCCAGCGGCGATTCAAAGATCGGCGACAGCTTATCCCCGGCCTTGAGTACATAAATCGGCTCATCTTCGACCAGACGTTTTAGCCGCTCGGCCAGAGATGACTTACCGCCACCAACAGGGCCCAACAGGTACAGAATTTGTTTACGCTCTTCCAAACCCTGCGCGGCATAGCGAAAAAACCCAACGATGCGCTCGATGGTGTCATCCATGCCGTAGAAATCTTTAAACGCGGAATAGCGTTTGATAGTGCGGTTCTGAAATATTGGCCCCAGCCTGGCGTCTTTGGACGTATCCACCAGCTCTTCCTGCCCAATGGCTTTCAACATCCGTTCGGCAACACTGGCATAAAGGCTCGGATCGTCGCGACAGCCGTTCAGATAGTCCTGCAGCGACATCTCCTGTTCACGTGTTTCGCCGTACTGCTCGGCAAAAAGCTCGGCAAGGTCTTTCATTTGAATTTTCCCTCCTAGATTGCGACCGCCCTTAACGGGTAGAAACTCTGCGCGGAAAAACCACCCATCCTGCGGGCGGAAAAACCGCATTGTTCTAACGTCTGAATCTGCTCGGTGCCGGGGTCGGCGATCTACTTGCCGAAGGCTGCGTCAAACGGCAGCGTTCTGTGTGCGAAATTGGTCTTCGGCATCGCATTTTGGCCTGAAACCTTACACCCTTTAACGCGGACCATATTAACTACAACTGGTGTAATTTTACTTAATTGCCATAAAGTTTTAAAAGAACAACTGTTCACAAAGCAGCGACAACGGCTGGTGTTTCAACGGTAACTGATCTTAGAATCTAACCGGATTGCCAACACAGCAAAGCAACCAGCAAGTTTGCACCCTTTACCCGCAGGATCAGATCAGCCCACTGCTGCAGTCAGCAAGCCCGACAGCTTGCCTTGAAAAAGCCACAGTTCAGCACCCACAAGCAGCCCCCGTTAACCTCTTGGTAACTTGTGAAGCAAAAGTGCGACAGTTCCCCACAAGCTTAATAAACATGAGGCATCAATGCCACTATGCGATCAGTTTAAGGTTAAGAAGTTCCATCCAAACTATAGACAATTGACTCCAAATTGTCTCATACTGGCCCAAATTAAGCCGCAAAAGACGGCAGATGAGCGATAAACAATCAGGCACCTACGCGGCTTAGCTGCGGATAATAGGTAAATTAGCGAGCGGTAAAACAATGACCACTGTCGGATACATCGTCCGTGATATGACGGGCACGAAACAGCACGGCAATTTCGCCGAAGGCACTCCTTCTACCATCGACGCAACCCACTCCAAAGACATTTCGCTGAACCTCAGCCCGTCGGATGTGGAAAGCTATGCGCGCCGGGGGCAGGATCTACATATCACCCTGGCCAATGGTGAGAGCCTTATTCTTGACGGCTATTACGACACCGGAGCCACCGGCGGTAAAAACCTATTCCTGAGCCAGGAAGGTGATTTTATTGAGGTGGTTCTGGAAGACCGCGCGTCAGGGATGCTGTTTGCATCGTACGAACCGCTGGATCTGACCGGCAAATGGAGCGCCTACGACGATATGGTGTTCCTGGACATCGACCGTATTGAACCTGTTGTTGCCCCTCTGATTGCCGCGCCTTTACTTGGTGGTGCCGGAGCAGCTGGAGCAGCCGGTGCCGCAGTCCTTGGCGGCGCTGCCGTTCTTAGTGGCGGCGGTGGTGGTGGTGACGGTGGTGGTTCTGACACAACACCGCCAACAGTTGATATCACCTCGGGCACCCAGTCTACGGGTGACATCGTCAACGCAGCAGAACACAGCGGCAATCCCGTCATCACCGGCACCGGCGAGCCTGGCGCAACGGTTACTCTGGAAATCAACGGCACCAGCCGTACCACCACCGTCGCAAATGATGGCAGCTGGTCGATGGCCTTTGACAGCAGCGAGATTTTGACCGGCGAGTATAATACCAATATCGCCGTCACCACCACGGATATAGCTGGCAACAGTGCCACCTCCACTGATGTTCTGGTGGTTGATACCGTGGGCCCACTAATTGCTGTCGAAACGGTGGAGACTGATGACGTCATCAATGCCGCCGAGGCTTCGGACGGTGTTCTTCTGAGCGGCGTTGGCGAAGCAGGTGCTTCGATCGAAGTGACCTTCCAAGGCGAAACCCGGACCACCACGGTCGCTGGCGATGGCAGCTGGTCGGTCAGCTATGCCGCATCGACCATTGCGGCCGGCACTTATGACAGCACCGTCAACGTCACCAGCGTTGATGCAGTTGGCAACAGTTCAACCTATTCCCACACCGTTAGAGTCGACACCGAAACAGCTGTCACCTTGGATGCAACACAGGCTGGCGACGGCATCATTAACGGCGCGGAACACAGCGCCGGCGTGACTCTCACCGGAACCGCCGAAGCTGGCGCCACCGTGGTTGTCACTCTGGGGTCAACCAGTCACACGGTTATTGCGGACTCAAGTGGCAACTGGTCATCAGGATTTTCCAGCTCCGAAATCGCTTCCGGCACATATGATGCGTCCGTTTCGGCAGTCTCGACCGATCTGGCTGGCAACACAGCCACAACAACCGGGACTGTCGCAATCGACACCAGCACATTCGCCAGCATCGATAGCAGCCGCGCGGGTGGAGATAACATTGTAAGCATGGCTGAATCACAGGCAGGGGTAACACTAACCGGCAACGCCGAGCCAGGTTCAACCGTTGTTGTGACTGTCGCCGGAGTCAGCCGCACGGCAACCGTCGATTCATCGGGCAACTGGTCCGCACAATTCGAAGCAGGCTCGATCGCCGACGGACAATATGACACCACAGTCAGCGTCACTGCGACGGATATCGCTGGCAACACTTACACCACCTCAGAAATCCTGTCGGTCGACACATTTGTGGAAAACCCTGGCGTCGACTCGGTAACCTTTGCCAGCGGTGATGTGCGTCGGATCGGTACCGAGGGCTATACCGATAGCTACACTGTGAATGCTCTGGAAAGTAATGGCAGCGTCAGCACTCCGGCCTCGAGCCAGACAGTTGATCCCGTATTTGGAACCGAGTTCACCTTCAACTCACCGATCTCTGACGGAACCCACCTTGTCGTGACCAGTGAAGATGCCGTGGGCAACAGCTCCAGCACCCTTTTGGTTTTGGAAGACAACGCAACCGAGATCGGCTCTACCGATCATGCGGGCCTGTCGCAGTTCAACATAGACGCTCTGAACCTCGACTATGCAGCGGATGTCGATCTGACACTGACCGAAGCTGATATTATTGCTCTGTCCGACAACTCTGACACCGTGACAATCCATGGGGGTAACGACGACACCGTGACCGTAACAGGTGCAACCGATACCGGCACCAACCAGACCATCGATGGGCAGTCATATGACGTCTACACCATCGGAACTGACGGTACGACACTGGTGATCGAAGACGACATCAACGTGATCATCTGATCTACTGGCCTGGCGGCACGCACTGTGCAGCCAGGCCCAACAAATCGTCTGTGACAACACGGGCAATACGGGCAAGAGGGCGGAATGCTATTGGGACGACATATCAGCGCGATTGCACTGTTATGCAGCCTGTCTGCCTGTGCAGAACCGTTTCCATTTCTGAATTCCTCTGACGAAGCAGTAGATGCAGCCTCGGCCAGCAGCTTTACCCAAACCGACAGCGAACAGGGGTCACAGGTGATTGCCACCCTGCTGGACCGCCGTTCCCTGCTGGAGGACGGCAGCACCTATGACACCGTTAGCACGGCTGCACTGGATGCCTCCTCTCGGTCCTCTGAGGCCGAGCTGACCAGTGCAAAACTGCGCGCCGAAGCCAGCCTGAAGAACTGGCTGCCAACCCTTGGTCCTTCGGTCAGCCTGACTGATCTGGGCGATCTGGTGGCTGGAATTCTGATCGAGCAAGTGCTGTTTGATAACGGTCGCCGCAAAGCAGAACGCGAATTTGCTGCGGCGGATGTCGAAGTCGCCGCCGTCAACCTGTCGATTGATATGAACAACCGGGTCGAGACTGCGGTGGCACTGTATGTGGCCGCCCTACGCGGCGACGAAAAGGCGGCCCTTGGCAGTCGTGCCCTAGGCCAGATGCAGGAATTCAACCGGGTCGTCAGTGGCCGGGTCGAAGGCGGCATCTCGGACCGCGCCGATCTGCGAGTGGTGCAAAGCAAGATCGACGGCATGCGGTCAGCTCGGGCCACGGCACATGAAGCTGCGGCCACCTCGCGCGCCGAGTTGAAGGCGATGACTGGACAAGAGTTTGCTACTGCTCCAACGAGGTTGAGCCTGGGCACACCGCTGGACAGCACCAGTTTCCTGACTGTTTTAAAAGCCAACGCCGAAGCCACTCGCACTGTCGCGCAGACCAAGGTCGAACGGGCCGGACTGCTGCCGCAGATCTCGGCATCCGGAAGTGCTACTAATGAAGGGTCCGGCGCCGGGCTGACGCTGGACCTGGCGACGCCGCTGGGACTGGGCACCCCTGCCCTGCTAAAAGCCATTGAATCCGCCCGCGAGACCGCTGAACGCCAGGTCGCCGAGGCCGAAGAAGACGCACGCCGCAACTATAGTCGCCAGACCCAACGGCTGACCTCATTCCGTCGTCAAGAAGGCGAAGCCGCCGCCCTAGCCCGCAGCAGCCGCGAAACCTATCAGCTGTTTCAGTCCCAGTTTGATGCTGGCCAGCGCTCGGTGCTGGATGTGGTGTCGATCTACGAAGAATGGGTGCAGCGCGAGCAGGCCCATATTGATGCAAAATACGAAGTTGTGCTGATCCAGCTGGAACTGGCCCGTGATCTTGGCATCCTGGCGGATGGAGATGCAATTTGACCGATTTTGAGGATCAAAAACCATCTGCCAAGGATAAGATCATTGCGGGTGGCGCAGGCGTAGTGAAACTGACCAAAGCGGTCACGCTGACAATGGGACGCGCCAAACCCTTCTCCACCAATCAGCCAGTGGCAAATCAGCAACCCGCGCTTCAGGCAGACATCCCGGACGGCCAAGAGGTCAATGCGCTGATCGAGGGCACCTCTGCCCGTATCGAACACCGCGCCACGCTGATTTCAACCTTGGCTGGGCTCAAGGGCACCGAAGTGCCGATTAGTGACTTGAGCGAATACCTGTGGACCAATAGCCCCGGCGAGGTCTCGCTAGATCTGCTGGCCAAGGCGTTGGAAACCACCGGCATTTTACCCAAGATTAGTCACAACGTTCAGATCCACCCCGAGGCCTGGCCAGCGATGACCATGATGCGCGGTGGCCAATGTGTGTTGGTGCTGTCGCAGAGTGATGATGTCCTGACCATCTTTGACACCACCTGCCCCGACAATCGCGCCGAGGTGCCGGTCAGCGATTTTGCGCCGGTGTTCAGTGGCACCACGTTGACCGGGCGTGCCTCATTGAAACAGATGGCCGCGCGCCATACCCCAAAGCTGGCAAATGATCACTGGTTCTGGGGGGAGTTCCCCAAATACCGCCGTCAGGTGGGTGAGATCATGCTGGGGTCGCTGGTGTCCAACCTGTTGGCCGTGTCCGTGGCACTGTTCTCCTTGCAGGTCTATGACCGGGTGATCCCCCATCAATCGCAAGCAACCCTGTGGGTACTGGCGATCGGCGCCTTTCTGGCCATCGGACTGGAGGCCACCCTGAAACTGGCCCGCGCCCGTCTGACGGACGCCGCAGGTCGCCAAATCGAGCTGTCAGTACAGCGCAACCTGATGCAACGGCTGATCGGGATGCGGTCCGACAAGAAACCGCTGCCACCCTCGGGCCTGTTTGCCGTGATGCGCGAATTCAGCTCGGTGCGCGAATTCTTTACCTCGTCCACCATAGCCACCCTGGCCGACGTGCCGTTTATCCTGGTGTTCCTGCTGCTGGTTGCCTCGATCGCTGGGCCCATTGTCTGGCTCTTGGTGCTGGGTGGCATCCTGATGCTGCTGCCTGCCTATTTCATGCAGAAAAAGATGATCGCGCTGACCCGGCAAACCCAAGGTGCCAATGCCAAGGCCGGGCGTCTGCTGCACGAGGTGGTGAGCGAGCTCGACACTCTGAAATCCCAACGTGGTGAAGAGCGTATGCTGCGGGTGTGGGACGAGTTGAACGCGCTGTCGTCGCAGTCCTCGACGGAGCAACGCCGCCTGTCCAGTGCGCTGACCTATTGGTCGCAGGGCGTACAGCAGGTCACCTATATCGCCGCTGTTGTGGTGGGCACCTTCATGGTGTTTGCCGGCGAGTTCACCGTCGGCACCATTATCGCCACCGGCATCCTAACCAGCCGCACGCTGGCGCCGCTGACACAGTTTGCCGGCACCATGGCGCGCTGGAGCAACGTCAAGGCTGCGCTAGAGGCGCTGGATGCGATTGCCTTGGCCCCACAGGAAAAAGAGGCGGGCCGATCCTATCTGCGCCGCCAGACCCTGCAAGGGAAGTTCGAGCTGCGCGAAGTTGAATACCGCTATGACGACGACGGCGCACCCACTCTGGATGTGCCGGGTATTGCCATCACTCCAGGTCAGCGTATTGCGGTGCTGGGGGCCAATGGATCTGGGAAGTCGACCCTGCTCAAGGTGTTGTCGGGCCTCTATGCCCCTGACCGTGGTCGGGTGATGCTGGACGGCACCGACATGGCGCAGATCGATCCACGCGACCTGCGTCGCAACATCGGCTATCTCAGCCAGGATGTGCGACTGTTCTCTGGGTCTTTGCGCGATAACCTGAACCTGAACCAGATGGAGCGCAACGACGAGCGCCTGCTCAGTGCTTTGGATTTTGCCGGTCTTGGTGCCTATGTACGCGGCCACCACAAGGGGTTGGACCTGCAGATCTGCGACGGCGGCGGTGGCTTGTCAATCGGTCAGCGTCAGTCCATCGGCTGGGCCCGGCTGTGGCTACACGACCCGTCAATTGTGTTGCTGGATGAACCGACCGCGGCGCTGGATCAGACGTTGGAGCGGACCCTGGTCAGCCGCTTAGAGAGCTGGTTGCAGGGTCGCACCGCCATTATTGCCACCCATCGGATGCCCATCCTGTCGCTGACCAACCGTACCCTGATCTTGCAGGCCGGGCGCATGGTGGTGGACGGGCCGCGTGATCAGGTGTTGGCGCATCTTGCTGCTGGCGAGAAGAAATGAGCCAGGCCGAAGACGATCTTGCCGCCTCGACCCGGGGGGCCAGCCGGATCATCTACCTTGTGGCGCTGGCCTTGATTGTGTTCCTGGTCTGGGCCGCTGTGGCCTGGGTGGACGAGATTGTCCGCGCTGACGGCGAAGTTGTGTCCTCATCACGATCACAAATCGTACAGAACCTTGAGGGTGGCATTCTGGCTGAGCTGTCTGTGCGACAAGGCGACACTGTTACCGCCGGTCAGGTGCTGGCCCGCTTACAAGATACCAAGTTCCGCGCCGCCAAGGATGACTTGCAGGATCAGATTGATGCACTGGAAATCCGCCGCCACCGGGTAGAGGCCGAGATGGAGGGGGCTTATGATTTTTTGGTGCCTGACGAGTTGGCCCAACGATCCCCCAGCACTCTGGCCTCGGAAAAAGCACTACTGAATGCGCGCCAGACCAATTTTGTCGGCCGCCGTGATGGGGCGCGCGAAATTCTGGACCAGTTACAAGACGAGCTGACCAATATGGAACAGCTGTACAAAAAGAAAATTGTTGCTCTAATCGAGGTCAACCGGTCCAAACAGGCGGTCAGTGACGCGCGGCTGAAGTACAATGAAATCGGCACTCAGGGCGAATTGGAATTGGCCGAAGAGTATTCTCAGACCTTGCAGGACCTGACCTCGCGCAGGCAGGATCTGCGGCTGGCGCAGGATCAGTTGGACCGCACTGTGATCACCTCGCCCATGGCTGGCATCGTCAACAGTCTGGCTGTGACCACCATCGGCGGCGTCATCCGCCCCGGCGAAGAGATCCTGGAAATCATCCCGCTGGGCGAAGAACTGTTTGTCGAGGCGCGGGTGAAACCGGAAAACATCGCCAGTGTTGAACCCGGTCAGGATGCAACAATCAAGTTATCGGCTTATGACTACACCATCTATGGCACTCTTAAAGGCAAGGTGGATTTCATCTCGGCCGACACCTTTGAGGACGAGCGCAATCCACGCGCGCCACCCTATTACCGGGTCACCGTCAGGGTTGACCGCTCGGACCTGACCGAACGCCAGCAAGCGATCGAAATCCGCCCCGGCATGCGCGCCACTGCCGAATTGCAGACCGGATCCAAGACCATCCTGCAATACCTGCTCAAGCCGCTCTATAAATCCCGCGAGGCCTTTCGCGAGCCGTAGGCCAGACAGAGCAACGGCCCGCATCCCCAAGGATACGGACTGTCATGAAACGAAGCATCGGTAGACAGCAGTGGCGAAGTATCAGCCCGCCCGGCGGATTAGCATCTGCACCGTTCGGTCCAGTGTTGTGCCGATAGAAACACGCCTGTTGCCCATTGCCGCCTTGGCAGACACCACCGAGACCACCTGTGGTGCATAACCGGGAATAACGGAAAGCACCGGAGCCCCCGAGGCGCCAAACTCGACTTGGCAGGACATCACCAGTGTTTCACTCTGCCGCGCCAAGACATGGCAGGGCTGTTCGAGTCTGGGCTTGGTATTCTGGACATAAGTATAAGACAGAACCCCCACAACGTCGCCCCGTTCCGGTGCGGCGGCCATTGTGAATGGCTGGATTTCGCTGCTGCTGATTGGACGGTCCAGACGCAGAACGGCAATGTCATGGCCAATCTGTGACTGACCAGTTGGCCGGAACTGGTAGTCAGGATGCACCACCACTTTGGTGACCGTTCGTGCGGCCTTAACCCGTCGTCCGTTCAGGCCTGCTTCAAATATGATCGACGACGGCCTGACGGCCCGACCAGATGTCTGGTCGTATAGACAATGTGCCGCCGTCAGCACCAGGTTCGGTGCAATCAATGCACCGGTACACATGTTCCGCCCTGCAATGTTCAGCCGACCAACAGCTTCCCATCCAGGCACGGCCCTGGCACTTTTTGACGGATCACCCGCCGTCGCGCCATCGGGACTTGCCAACATCAGGCAAGCCGCGAGCGCTCCTAAAAGAAGTCTCATCTACCACTCCAAATTCCCACGTCGTCATCGTCATTCAGGCGTGGGGCTGGAATGAGGCCCAATGTTGCAAAGCATGGACTAATTCATGGACAGATTGTGACAGTCTTAACAATTTACTAACCCCCCGGTTATTGTTTCCCAACATGCCAGTAAAACAGGGGTTTTCCTCGTAAATTCCGCCTCAAACGTTAACATTTTTTTTCAAATACCAATAAAATATGATCGAAGTTCTTAACGCGCCGAGCACAATCATTAAGATTCCGGACCAAAATTGCTAACGAATCGACGAATCGTTGGGTCTCTTCGCGTAGAATCGGGCACTTCGGCCTAAGTTGGACTAAGGTTCGGGCCAACTCCCGGACGGTGAAACTCCGAACGGTCGCCTCAATTCGATACTGCGCCGAATGGCTGCTCCACTGGAGGAGCGGGCAAATCGACCACATCGGCAGTTGTTGTGGGCCCCAGGTTGATTTGGGGCCGACCCAGGGTGTGAGATCATCCTCATCAAAGCGGACCGCCACGAAACGATACTCAGACGTCAAAGGAGAGCGAAGATGCGCAAGACCGACAAGGAGTTCACCGGTTCCATTCCGGAATTCTATGACACCTATCTGGTCCCGTTGATTTTCACGGCCTGTGCCGAGGATCTGGCCAAACGCGTTGCTGCCCGCGCTCCGGCTTTTGTGCTGGAGATTGCAGCGGGGAGCGGCGTGGTGCCCCGCGTGCTGGCGCCAATGCTGCCCGCCGAGACCCGCTATGTGGTGACGGACCTTAATCCAGCGATGCTGGATCACGCCAAGCAACGCCAAAGCAAACCAAATGACCTTGAATGGCAGCAAGCGGACGCACTGGACCTGCCGTTTGAGGATGACTGTTTTGATGTGGTGCACTGCCAGCACGGCGCCATGTTCTTTCCCGACCGGGTTGCGGGGTATCTACAGGTGCAGCGGGTTCTGAAACCGGGCGGGTATTTTGTGTTCAATGTCTGGGATCAAATCCGGGACAACGAGTTTGCCAATCTGGTGACCGAGGTGGCCGCAGAGTTCTTTGCGCAGGATCCACCACGGTTTCTGGCCCGCACGCCGCATGGCTATCATGACACCGCCCAGATCCGCAGCGATTTACGGGCCGCCGGGTTTTCATCGGTGGAGATTGAGACCTGCACTGACGTCAGTCGTGCCCCCTCCCCCCGGCATCCTGCGATTGCCTATTGTCAGGGCACTCCTTTACGGGCCGAAATAGTTTCCCGCGATGCCGGGCTGCTGGATCAAATCACTGATCGCGCCGCTCAGGTGATTGCTGACAGATTTGGCGATGGCCCTGTCCAAGGCAAAATCCAGTTCCATGTTATAACTGCGACCGCTGCGGTGTGACGACAATGGCAACCGTAGAGAATCGGCCGGTTTTCAGTTATGCTATTGGCTTGGGAGAAGCGCATGACACAACGACTTGCCGCCGTTCTTGCTGCCGACATGGTTGGCTACAGTCGCCTGATGCAGGCCGATGAGGCTGGAACCATCGCCCGCTTGCGCACCCATAGGCTGGAACTGGTGGACCCCGCCATTGGGGAAAGCCGTGGCCATATTATCAAAACCACCGGCGACGGCATGTTGGTGGAATTCGCCAGCGTATCGGATGCGGTTCAATGTGCGGTCAAAATTCAAACCTCCATGAAACGGCGAAACCGCGATGTTGCGAGCGATCAGCGCATTGAATTTCGCATTGGCATCAATCTGGGCGATATCATTTTTGAGGACGGAGACATTTTTGGCGACGGCGTGAATGTCGCCGCCAGATTGGAACAACTGGCCGGGGTTGGTCAGATCTGTATCTCAGGCGCGGTGTTTGATCAGGTGTCTGGGCGACTGGATCTTTCGTTTCAGAATTTGGGCGAGCAACACCTGAAAAACATGAAACGCCCGGTGAATGCCTATCAGGTTGAGTTGGGCAGTTCTCTGGTCACCGACACTCCGGCAGAAGACCCTCAGCCGACCGCGACCAGTAGCGCCGTGAAGCCGTCGATCGCTGTGCTGCCCTTTGACAACCTAAGTGGTGACCCGGAACAAGAATTCTTTGTCGACGGGCTGACCGAAGATATTCTGACCGAGCTAAGTCGCCGTCACGAGTTGTTTGTGATCTCGCGTAACTCGACCTTTGTCTACAAGGGCCAAGCGGTCAATCTGCGCGATGTGGGGGAAAAACTGGGGGCGCAGTATCTGGTCGAGGGCAGCGTGCGAAAATCCGGCCAGCGGTTGCGGGTGACTGTGCAGCTGATCGACACTGCCAACGACGCGCATATCTGGGCCGAAAAGTATGACCGTACTCTGGATGATGTCTTTGCAATCCAGGACGAGATCACAACCGCCATTGTTGCGACCCTGCCAGGACGAATTGAGGCCCTGCAGCAGGATCAAGCGGCGCGCAAGAAACCGGGCAATCTAGCTGCCTATGAATGCGTGTTGATGGCCAAGGTTCTACACCACCGGAGCTGTCGAGAGGACAACGCCAAAGCGCTGGACCTGATCAACCGCGCAATTGCATTGGATCCGGAATATGCCCATGCCCATGTGTGGCGGGGCTGCCTTCTGGCGCAGGGCTGGGGCTATGGCTGGTGCGAAGACAAAGACGCAACGTTTGCTTTGGTGCAAGAGTCATGCCAGCGCGCGGCTCAGTTCGATGACAACGACGCCGACATTCACCGCGTGCTGGCAGCAATCGATATCATGGACCACAAATTCACCCGGTCGCGTTAC
>MAAY01000066.1:0-93763 GCA_002162795.1 Rhodobacterales bacterium 56_14_T64 | reverse complement strand
CAATCCAAATTATGATCTTGTGGTGGTGCAGATGGGAGAGCTGCATACCTGGTGTGGAGACGCTGCCAAAGGGGTGGAATGGATCACCAAGGCCATGCGCCTGAACCCTCATCATCCGCTGCGGTTCTGGAGCCATCTGGGCAAGGCGCATTTCACTGGCAAAGACTATCGCGCCGCGCTTCAGGCCTTTGACCATTTGCCGTCAATGGATGCGGCCCAGCACGCCTTTGTCGCGGCGTGCCACGGCTGGTTGCAGGATCAACAGGCTGCCGCCAGTCAGCTGGAACAGCTCCACGTTCACGATCCGGATTTCAACATGGAGGCACTTTTGGCGACCCTTCATTACAAACATGACGCCGACTTGCAGCACCTGTGCGCAGGCTTGCAAAAGGCCGGTTGGCCGCAGTGATCCACACGTCATTGTTGTGGGATTTACCGCGCCGCAGCCCTACCACTTCCGTCAGGGCTTATGACCCTTCACGGCAATTTAATGGTAGAAAACTGGATTTTATCCCGAGCTAACCTATAATTACCACCAATTGTCGATTGATTGGGTGTTTTCAGCGCCGCCATTTGATGCGGACAGACGGGATATTACCGATATGGTCATTGCGATTGTTCTGGTACTTATAGTTGTGGGTTCGGTGGCGTTTCATATGCTGAGTCCATGGTGGTGGACCCCGATTGCCTCTAACTGGGGCTATATCGACACCACATTGGTCATCACCTTCTGGATCACTGGCATCGTCTTTGTGATGGTGATCCTGTTCATGGCCTATTGCGTCTTTGCCTTTCGCCATCGCGAAGGCCACAAGGCGATCTTTGACCCCGAAAACAAACGGCTTGAGGTCATACTGACAGTGCTCACCACGATTGGAGTGGCGGCGCTGCTAGTGCCCGGACTGTTTGTCTGGAAGCAATTTGTCACAGTGCCCGACGATGCCATCGAGGTCGAGGTCTTTGCCCAGCAATGGAGCTGGAGCTATCGCCTGCCCGGTGAAGACGGGCGACTTGGCACTTCGGCGGCGGAGCTGATCAATGATGACAACCCGCTGGGCATCAACCCCTATGACCGCTTTGGCAAGGATGACGTCATCGTTGATGGCGGCGATCTCTATCTTGAGTTGGGTCAACCAGTTAAGATGGTGCTGCGCTCTATCGACGTGCTTCACAATTATTACGTGCCTGAATTCCGCGCCAAGATGGACATGGTGCCTGGCATGGTCACCTACTATTGGTTCACCCCCACCCGGATCGGCGATTTCGAAGTGCTCTGCGCCGAATATTGCGGCACGGCCCACGGCTATATGCGCGGCGATGTCTACGTGGTGAGCCCCGAGGATTATCAGGTCTGGCTGCAAGAGCAGGAGACCTTTGCCGACTATGCCGCAGCGGCCAGAGCTAAACTCGAAACGCAACTTGCTCAAAACAGCCAGCCCTGAAGCGTGACACCAAAAAGGACACCAGACCACCCCCATACCCGTCCCGGGTAAGGAGGATACAGGAGGAACAGAATGGCCGACCTGCCCCATGATACTGACCCCCAACTGCCGCCCGCTGAGGTCGCGGATGTTATACCGCCCCACGCGCACGGTTGGTGGTCACGCTATGTGTTTTCGCAGGACGCCAAATACATCGCCATCCAATATGCCGGCACCGCCATGGCTATTGGTCTTGTGGCGTTGGTGTTGTCCTGGATGATGCGGCTGCAGCTGGGATTTCCCGGCATTTTCGACTTTATCACCCCGGATGCCTATTACCAATTCGTCACCATGCACGGCATGATCATGGTGGTCTATCTGCTGACGGCGCTGTTCTTAGGCGGTTTTGGCAATTACCTGATCCCGCTGATGGTCGGCGCGCGCGACATGGTGTTCCCCTTTGTCAATATGCTCAGCTTTTGGATCTATTTACTGGCGGTTGTGGTTCTGGTCATCAGCTTCTTTGTCCCCGGCGGCCCGACGGGAGCCGGATGGACGTTGTATCCACCGCAAGCCATCCTGTCTGGCACACCTGGAGGCCAGTCAGCCGGCATCCTGCTGATGCTGCTGTCGCTGATCCTATTCATCATAGGCTTTACCATGGGTGGCTTGAACTATGTGGTCACCGTGCTGCAAGCCCGCACCCGCGGCATGACCATGATGCGGCTACCACTGACAGTCTGGGGCATTTTCACCGCCACAGTGATGGCGCTGCTGGCCTTTCCGGCCCTGCTGGTTGCCTGCATCATGATGATGTTTGACCGCATGCTGGGCACCTCGTTCTTTATGCCAACCCTGGTCGAGTTGGGCGAGCACCTAAGTTACGGCGGCGGCAGCCCAATCGCCTTTCAGCACCTGTTCTGGTTCTTCGGCCACCCCGAGGTCTATATCGTCGCCCTGCCCGCCTTTGGCATCGTGTCAGACCTGCTGGCGGTGCACGCCCGCAAGAACGTCTTTGGCTATCGGATGATGGTCTGGGCGATTGTCGGCATTGGCGCACTCAGCTTTATCGTCTGGGCGCACCATATGTACGTCAGCGGTATGCACCCCTATTTTGGCTTCTTCTTTGCCACCACCACTCTGATTATCGCGGTGCCAACGGCGATCAAGGTTTACAACTGGGTACTGACCCTCTGGAAGGCCGACATTCACCTGACCCTGCCAATGCTGTTTGCGCTGGGGTTCATCGTTACCTTTGTCAACGGCGGGTTGACCGGCCTGTTCCTGGGCAACGTGGTGGTTGATGTGCCGCTATCGGACACCATGTTTGTGGTGGCCCACTTCCATATGGTGATGGGGGTTGCACCGATCATGGTGATCCTGGGCGCCGTCTACCACTGGTACCCGCTGGTCACCGGCCGGATGCTGGATCAGACCATGGGCCATATCCATTTCTGGATCACCTTCATTGGTGCCTATGCCATTTTCTTCCCTATGCACTATGTCGGGTTGGTAGGTGTCCCGCGGCGCTACTACGAAATTGGCGAGCCCGCCTTCATGACCGCCCCGGTCGATGGGTTGAACGCCTTTATCACGGTGGCGGCGCTGACAGTTGGGGCCGCGCAGATGGTCTTTCTGTTCAACCTCTACTGGAGCAGGCGCCACGGCCGCGTCGCTGGTTCCAACCCCTGGCGGGCAACAACTTTGGAATGGCTGACCCCCGTGGTGCCCCCCGAACATGGCAACTGGGGTGACGAACTGCCACTGGTCTATCGCTGGGCCTATGATTACAGCCTGCCCGGCGCACCCGAGGACTTTATCGTCCAGACCGACCCCGGCCCCAAGGCACCAGCCGTGGAGCCACTATGACCGTCATCCTCACCTTTCTGGCATCTATTGCGCTGATTTCTGGCTGGTGGCTGTCGCGGCAGGGGATCACGTCGAAACCCTGGCTTGAAAGTGGCAATACACCGTCCCTGACAGACCTGCCCCAGCCGCCGCCTCACCGGTTGGGCACGGCAATGTTTCTGGTGGTGGTCGGCGGGCTGTTTGCCATGCTTGGCAGCGCCTTTGTCATGCAAATCGACGAGACTCCCTGGCAGTTGGTGCCGCTGCCCGGATTGGTCTGGTTTAACACCGGTCTGTTGGTGCTCAGCAGCCTAGCCTTGCACTTTGCATCCCGCGACGCGGGCCATCGCACCCATGCCTGGCTGACTTTGGGCAGCGTGACAGCCGTGGGGTTCATGGCCGGGCAACTGCAGATCTGGACCACCCTCACCGACAATGGCTACGGACTAACTGGTGCCCCTGCTGCCAGCTTCTTTTACCTGATCACCGGGTTGCATGGGCTGCACATTCTGGGCGGATTGGTGGCGCTGGGGCTGGTCTGGTTCAGGCTGGCACAAACGGGCCTTCCCAAGAACAATCAGGCGCCCGTCGCGTTATGTGCGCTGTATTGGCACGGATTGCTGGTGATTTGGCTGCTGCTACTCGCCCTGCTGTCGGGGCTGGGCAACGAATTCCTGGCGCTGTGCCGCAGTGCCCTGACCTAAAGGAGAACCCGATGCAGGACCCCCCGCTGAAAATGCCACAAGCCAACCCCGCACCGGGGTTGCAGGGTTTTGTCGACGATTGGAGTTCGGACCAGCGCGCCTTTAAGAAGGTGTCCTGGGGCAAGGCGATGATGTGGATCTTCCTGCTCAGCGATACCTTTGTGTTTGGCTGCTTTCTGATCGCCTATATGATATCCCGCAGCTCTACCGTGTCCGAATGGCCAAACACCAGCGAGGTTTTTGCCCTCAATATCGGCGGCACCGAACTGCCGCTGGTCTTGATCGCCATCATGACATTTGTGCTGATTTCATCCTCGGGCACCATGGCGATGGCGGTGAACTGCGCCTATAGCCGTGCCCGCAAGCCGACCGCCCTGTTGATGGTCCTGACTGCCGCGCTGGGGGCGGGATTTGTCGGTATGCAGATTTTCGAATGGTCAAAACTGATCCACGAAGGCGTGCGCCCCTGGGGTAATCCGTTTGGAGCCGAGCAATTTGGCGCTAGCTTTTTCATGATCACCGGCTTTCACGGCACCCATGTATCGATCGGGGTAATCTTCTTGCTGATTGTGGCGCGCAAAGTGTGGAAGGGCGAATTCGACCGTGATGAGCGCAGCTGGATGTGCAGCGGCAAGGGCGACTATGAGGCGGTCGAGATCATGGGCCTTTACTGGCACTTTGTTGATCTGGTCTGGGTGTTCATCTTTGCATTTTTCTATCTGTGGTAGGAGGCCGCTATGACACAAACTGAAGCTCATCAGCCGCAACCATCCGCCACGGATCAGGCCGAGGACGACCACCAGCAACATCCCTTGCGGATCTATTTTGTATGCTGGGGATTTCTATTCGTGCTCAGCGCCGGGTCCTACATGGTTGACTACATGCAGTTGCAGGGCCTGCTTCGCTGGAGCCTGATCCTGATTTTCATGGTGGCAAAGGCCGGATTGATCGTCGCTGTATTCATGCATATGGCCTGGGAACGTCTGGCGCTGAGCTATGCCATTGTGCTGCCGCCGCTAATTATTCTGATGTTCATGGTGATCATGATGTTTGAATCCGACTACACAGTGCTGACAAGGATCGAGGAATTCGGCCCCTAAGATCAGGAGCATCCACTCCAGTTCTCTCCAACCATCAAACCTTTGGGTTTGGTGCGTCTATCCGCACCAGACGACGATAGGGATGCCAGGTTGCGTGGCCCAAAACCGGTTGCACCACGATCAATCCGACCAACGCCGACAGGCTACCGAGTACCAGCGACAACGCCACGCAAGCCCTAAAAAAACAACATCAACAGCCACAGCGACAGTTGCGCAATATCCAGGATCGCCGGGGATCGTAGTGCGCCAAACCAATGCACCCATCGGATCTCGAGACCGAATTCACGGCTGCGGTTGACGTCATGCAACCCTATCGCGGTAACAGGCCCCAACAAGGCAAACCCCGCTACCAAAGGTATGAATCAGATCCCAGAAGTTGCTATGCGGCGCCCAAATGAACAGAGACAGGCCAATCACCGGCTTGCACGTTAACATACAGTCATTTTGCCAGTTCAACTCAACAAAGTTCAGGCGCGGCGCAGCTCTTGCTCCGGTGTTTTCTGAGGCATGGGTCCGGCATCGCCATTGCTCATCTCGAAACGCGACACGATGCCCGACAGGTTTTGCGCCTCACGCTGCAGCAATTGGCTTGAAGCCGAGGCCTCTTCGGCCATGGCGGTGTTTTGCTGTGTCACCGTATCCAGTTGCCGCATTGCCCCGTTGATCTTGTCCAGCCCCAAGGATTGCGTCTGCACCCCGTCTGCAATCTCGGTGACCAAATCAGAAACCGATGTCACCTGACCTATGATGCTGGTCAGTGCGTCGCCAGCCCGCCCGACCATCGCCACCCCGTGCGAAACATGGTCTTCGCTGGCATTGGTCAGCTCTTTGATCTGCCCCGCAGCCGTTGACGCGCGTTGCGCCAATGCGCGCACCTCGTGGGCCACCACAGCAAAGCCACTGCCGGCGCTGCCAGCGCGCGCGGCTTCGACCCCGGCGTTCAGGGCCAGCAAGTTGGTCTGGAAGGCAATGTCGTCGATCATGTTGATAATCTTGGAAATCTCGTTCGAGGCCTGCTGGATCTGGTCCATGGCCTCAACCGCCGAGGTCACCACAGTGCTGCTATTTTCCGCCTCGGAGCGGGCGCTTTGCATGACGCTATCGACACGCGACGCCCGATCAGCGGTGGCTTTGACACTGTCTGACAGATCGTGAATAGCATTGGCGGTTTCTTCCAGAGTGACGGCCGCGCTTTCGGTGCGGTGCGCCATATCGGTGGCTGCAGATTTCTGTTCGTCCGAGTATCGGTCGACGTTCTGCGAGGCATCGACAACGCTCGACATCGACTCGCGCAGGTTGGACAGGCTGTGGTTAAAGTTCTCGCGCAGGGCCTCGTAGTTGGCCACAAACGGGGTCTCGATGTCACAGGCCAGATTACCGCGCTCCAGCTCAGACAGAGCGCCGCTCATCGTCTCGACAACATTCGCGGTTTTTCTTGCGGCCTCAGCCTCACGAACCGAAGCCTCGTCTGCCTGTTTCAGACGGTCGCGGAAGTCCGCCATGGTGCATGCAAGGTCACCTAGCTCGTCGCCACGGTTCCGTCCGGAAATTTCGATTTCATAGTCACCTTCAGCCAAGGCATTGGTCACCCCGCGCAGGGCCTGAATCGGTTTGGTCACACGGTTGGCAGCAATCCAGGACACGATTGTCGCAATGACAACTGCCGCTGCGATCATGCCAATCGCCACCTGGCGTATTTCGCGCACCACGGCAAAGGCTGCGTTACGGTCCGTTTCCATAACCAGCGACCACGAGAAACCCTGAATGTCCAACGGCTTGACCAAGCCAATCGCATCCTGGCCATTGGCCGCTGTTACGGTTTCAAACAGCGCCTCGTCTCGTGTCATGGCAGCCTGAATATGGGCTGCATTGGGCAGTGGATCCGCAACTTCAAACAGGCCTTCAATGAGTGAAGGGCTTCGCGCCACACCGTCTTCACTGACCAAATAGATATTCTGATGGCCACCCTGTTCCAGATTGGCAGTCAGAACGCTGGCAATGCGCTCGCTGGACAGTTGGATCGCCAACACACCTACGACGGCCTTACTTTTGCTCAAAATCTGAATAGCCAGAAACGCGCCGGGCGCACCGCCGGTCAATTCATAGGCCGCAAAGTCCGACGTGGTGATTTCTCCGGGAGCGGCCTGTAGGGCGGCATGATAAACCTGTCCAAGACCGGACTCGGCATTGGCTCCTGACGAGAAGTCCTGGGCAAAATCATCCTGTTTGTTGACCGTGTACAACAGCCGACCTTCGGTGTTGAACAGATAGATGTCCTGATAGCCGTTCAGTCGCAGTGAGCGCAGGAAAGTCGGGTGATAGCTGTTGTGCGCCTGGCTGTAGTATTCGCCATCGTTCGGATCGACCAACTCGGCCCGCTGATCGGCCGCATTTGGGTTATTGGTGATATAGGTCCGAGTGAGATACCCTACCGGCTCTTCCTCGATCATTTGGTAGACACGGTTGAAATTGTTGATAGCCCGGAATGTGGTCGGCTGATCCGCGTTCATCACCAGATCCCGGCGCACCGATCCAATGAGAGAGGTCACCGCTTGCTGGCCAGCCTTGACTGCCATTTCATGGGAGGAATAGACATTCTGGCGAATGTTCTGCTCGGCCATACGATAGACCAGAAAAGATACGGTCACCAAGAATGTCGCCGTAAGGGCAACCATGATCAGTGGTAGTTTCAGCGTAAGCGACAATTTGCGGGCCTTGAGCATCAACTATGTCTCCTAACAAAGCGTTTTCACCCAGAACGAGAGCGACGTGATTAATCGTTACGCCCAAAAACCCTGCCAATTCTTTAAATTTAAAACCGTCAAAGTTTCAGAAATAGAACATAAACGATTGCCATTGTCATACTTTCGAAACTTGCAGCTTTCCCGCTATCGTTATGGGAGACTCACGTTGTCAGGCCATTTTCAGCGAAATCTCACCCAAACCACTAGGTTAGCCGAGCCTTTCCTGTGCTGGCCTTGCGCCAAAGGCCGCAATTGTGTTTCACTTGCGCACGTATTGAGTGAAAGTATTGCCGTGAAAAAAAATTATGCCGCGCTAGCCGCCTCTGTCTTTATGCTGTGTCCATCACTTGGACTAGCCATCGAGGGCGGCACTCAAACCTATTTGCTGGGGATTCGCGACAGTCTAGCTGGCGTGGTGCCGCCTGCAGGGATCTACTTCAACAACGATCTGGTGCTGTACTCGGGCGAGGTGTCGGCGTTGGTGCTTGGCGGAGTTGGTGTTGTCGACCCGGATCTAAGCGTGGCCCTGTGGCGACCCAATGTAACTTATGTATTTGATGCCGCTTTGTGGGGGGGAACACCTGCCATCAATCTCAGCGTTCCGGTGGCGCATGCCTCGATGACGGCGCAGGGGGTAGTTGGAGAATTCAGCGGCGCGTTTACCGATAAGATAACAGGGTTTGGCGACCTGTCGATTACTCCTATGGTAGGCTGGCACAACGGCAATCTGCATACGTCTGCCTCGCTGACGTTCTATTTGCCAACGGGAAAATACGCGCCCGCATCGGTGGACGTAGCGGGAAGATCCGCCAGCGTGCTGAACCTGGGCAAAAACCGCTTTGCCGTCGATCCTACGTTTTCACTGACCTATCTTGACCCGATTAACGGATTGGAGTTCAGCGGTGCACTGGGGGTGACCATCAGTGACGAGAACTCGGCAACGCAATACCAGACTGCCCCTGAATTCCATTTTGAGGGGGCTGTGCTGCAGCATTTGCCCAACGGCTGGGCCATTGGTGCCACCGGATATGCTTATCAGCAGTTCTCCGAGGACAGCGGCACGGGTGCAGAAAACATCAAGGCCGGTTTGGGATTGAGCAGTCTCAAATCACGGGCCTTTGGGCTGGGGCCAGTGGTTACGTATAGCACCACCATCGGCAATCAGCCGGTCAATTTCAAAGCAAAATACATCAAGGAATTCGACGTCAGCAACGCCTTTAAGGTCGACAAATTTTGGTTCACGCTGGGCTTCGTTTTTTGAAAGCCGCTATTCAAATAGATTGGAAGACTACATGCGACCGATTGGGTTGAAACTAACGACCAGCGCCTGCGCGCTGCTGATGATGAGTGCGGCTGCGATTCAGGCCGAGCCAAACCCGCTACGCAACGCCTATTTCGGCGAGACGCATATGCACACGATGTTCTCGTTGGATGCCTATATTGGCGATAATCGGCAGACGCCCGACATGGCGTATCGATTTGCCAAAGGTGAGGCATTCGACATCAATGGCACCTCCAAGCAACTGACACGGCCGCTGGACTTTGCCGCCGTCACCGACCACTCAGAATACATCGGCGAGATGTATTCCACCATCGTCGAAGACGCCCCCGGACATGATAACCCGGATCTGGTCACACTGAGGTCGCTGGAAAGTTTGGAGCAAAAGCAGCAGTGGTTTTTCAAATATGTGCTTTCCGTCAATCGTGGCGCGGCAAAACCCAAGCACCCCGACTTTTTCGCTGGCCCTTCGACGGTCAAGAGCGCTTGGGAAATCATGGTGGACACAGCCGAACAGCATAATGACCCGGGTGTTTTCACCGCCATGGTTGGCTTTGAATGGTCCGGAGCGCCGGGCGGCGCCAACCTGCACCGCAATGTGCTGTTTCGCGACGCCAACGTGCCCACCGCGCCAATCAGCTATATCGATGTGAACACCGAAGAAGAGCTGTGGAATTGGATGCGTGTGCAAGAGGCCGAGGGCCGTCATTTGTTGGCGATCTCGCATAACTCTAATGCGTCCAAGGGACGGATGTTTCCCAATGTGGATTCCTTTGGCCAGCCGCTGACGGTGGAGTATGCCCGGACCCGTCGACATTACGAGCCACTGATCGAGATGATGCAGGTTAAGGGCAACTCTGAAGTGCACCGCAAGTTCTGGGCGGCTGATGAGTTCTCGGATTTTGAGAATGCGGATTCGATCCAGGACAACTCGGGCCGCATTTTCCACGCTCGTGATTTTGTCCGGGGCGGACTGAAGGTTGGGCTGCAGAAAGAGCAGGAACTGGGAGTGAACCCCTTTGCCTATGGGTTTGTCGGCGGCACCGACAATCACAACGGCCTGATGTCGGATGTGGCCGAGGATAGTTTCATCGGTGGCCACGGCCCCGAGGATGGCACCGTTGAACGTCGTCGCACCGAAGGCGTTGGCGGCTGGATTGATGGCAAGGATCTGTCGATCGGCTCTATCACTGGGGTTTGGGCGATTGAAAACACCCGCGCGGCGCTGTGGGATGCGATGAAGCGGCGCGAGACGTTTGTGACATCCGGCCCGCGCATCAAAGTGCGGATGTTTGGTGGCGTGGATCTGAGCGCCAATCCAAGCGACCCGGCTGCAATGGTTGAACAGGGCTATCTGATGGGCGTGCCGATGGGGGGCGAATTGAACGCGGCGGGAGTCGCACCCACCTTTACCGTCTATGCCGAAAAAGACCCCGATGGGGCCAATCTAGATCGTATCCAAGTCATCAAAGGCTGGGTGGATGTGAACGGCGATGTGAACGAGACAATCATCGACGTGGAGTGGTCAGGCGAGCGGGCCATTGATGCGACGGGAAAACTGGCCCCGGTTGGCAATACGGTTGATTTGACAACGGCCATGTTCACCAACGACATTGGCGCGCCAACCTTGATTGGCAGCTGGACGGACGAGGATTTCGACCCAACCGAGGGCGCGTTCTATTACGCGCGCGCGTTAGAGATCCCGACCCCGCGCTGGACCACTTATGATGCGGTTCGCAATGACCTGCCACTGTTGGAAGACGTACCCGCAGTGATCCAGGAACGTGCCTGGGGTTCGCCAATCTGGTATCAGCCATAGCCCATTCCCACTGTCGGCAATTCATAGCCTTTTTCACAAGTCGAGATTTCACCATGAACCGCTTTGTCCTCATCACCGCATTGCTCGCCCTCTCCTCCCCGGCTGTGGCCCAAGATGGCCTGCCACCTGATGGCACCACCCACGTACTAAAGGGCGCGTCCTATTCGCCCAACGCCAATCGCGGGTTCCCGACCAAGGTGCTGTTTGGCGACACCCATGTGCATTCGGCGCTGTCGGCGGACGCGGGCGGCGGCGGTACCACGCTGATGCCACGCGACATGTACCGGTTTGCCCGAGGTGAGCAGGTGAATTCGAACACCGGCCAGCCGGTGAAACTGTCCCGGCCGTTTGATTTCTACATGCTGACCGAACACACCGACGGCATGGGGGTGATCACCGATATCATCAAAGGTGCGCCCAACATCATGGCCGACCCACAGGGCAAAAAGTTCCACCAGGAATTTGCTAAGGGCGGCGATGCGGCCAAGCAGGCCTCTTTCGATCTGATCAAGCAGTTCAGCCAGGGCACCCTATCCGAGGCGCTGCTGTATCAACCCGGATCAGCGGGATATGACAATACCTGGGCTGATCTGGTTGCCGCTGCCGAGCAGTTCAACGAGCCACATGTGTTCACCGCTATGATCGCCTACGAGTGGACCTCGTTGGTGGCGGGCAACAACCTGCACCGCAATGTCATCTTCCGCGATGGGCCAGAGCGCGCCTTGCAGGTGGTGCCGTTTCTGATGTCGCCGCCTGCGGGCAGCCCGGACCCGCGGGATCTGTGGAACTGGATGCAGAATTACGAGGATGACACTGGCGGCGATGTGCTGGCCATTCCACACAATCCCAACCTGTCCAATGGCATCATGTTTGCCCAGAACGATACGTTCCGCGATGGCGAGGCCTTTGACCCCGAGTACCTGGAGACCCGCGCCAGATGGGAACGTCTGGTTGAAATCGGCCAGACCAAGGGCGACAGCGAAAGCCACCCGCTGCTGTCACCAACGGATGAGTTTGCCGACTACGAGAACTGGGACTGGGCCAATCTGGATGTGACCGAGGCCAAGACCCCAGAGATGATCGCCAATGAATATGTGCGCAACGTTCTGAAGAACGGCCTGAGCTTTGCACAGGACGGCAAGACAAACCCGTTCAAGCTCGGCTTTGTGGGTGGATCGGATATTCACACCGGGTTGACCACGCAGGATGACGACAACTTCTTTGGCGCCTTTACCTGGATGGAACCCAGTGCGACGCGCGCCACTACCCTGGCCAAAGAAAACATAGAGTTGGGGATCTCGTACAAAGGCTGGCAATACGCCACACCGGGACCGACAGCGGTTTGGGCGACTGAGAACACCCGCGCAGGCATCTTTGATGCGATGGAGCGTCGCGAGGTGTATTCCACCACCGGGCCGCGTATCACCGTGCGCTTCTTTGGCGGCTTTGACTTCACGGATGACGACATCAAGTCGCGTGAACTGGCCAAAATTGGCTATGCCAAAGGCGTTCCAATGGGCGGCGATCTGATCCCCGGTGAGGGCGAGCCTTCGTTCCTGGTCTACGCCATGCGCGATCCGATTGGCGCCAATCTGGATCGGGTGCAGATCATCAAGGGATGGGTCGACGCTGACGGCGTCACGCAGGAGCAAGTCTATGATGTGGTCTGGTCTGGTGACCGCCAGCTGGGCGATGACGGAAAGCTGCCACCGGTTGGCAGCACCGTCGATCTGTCAGTTCCCAGCTGGACCAACGACATCGGTCGGGCAGAGCTGGGGACGGTCTGGACGGACCCCGATTTCGAGGCGTCCCAGCACGCGTTTTACTATACCCGCGTGATCGAGATCCCGACCCCGCGCTGGACCGCCTATGATGCGGCGCGTTTTGGCGTCGATATGCCTGCTGACGTCACCATGATCACCCAGGAACGCGCCTATTCCTCGCCAATTTGGTATACGCCGGACAGCAAGTAACTGTGGATGAAATGAAAGCAGCGACGCCCCAGGTCTGGAGCGTCGCCGTTTTATTTCTTGCGCATGTGTCGGGGCGACTTAGTCGATATCACGACCTTCTTCTGTGTCGGACATATCAAACCCAAGGTGGCGAGCGACCGTAAAGACATCCTTGTCGCCACGACCACACATATTCATTACAATGATATGGTCCTTGGGCAGGTCCGGGGCAATTTTCATCACATGCGCCAGAGCGTGGCTTGGCTCGAGCGCCGGAATGATACCTTCCATCGCACAGCTGAGCTGGAACGCCTCCAGCGCCTCTTTGTCGGTGATGGAAACATACTCGGCGCGGTTGGTATCGTGCAGCCAGGAATGCTCTGGGCCGATGCCCGGATAATCCAAACCGGCCGAGATCGAAAATCCTTCGAGGATTTGACCATCATCATCCTGCAGCAGATAGGTGCGGTTGCCGTGCAACACGCCGGGGCGGCCGCCACTCAGCGAAGCACAGTGCTGCATCTTGTCGTTAACGCCTTTACCGCCGGCCTCGACACCGATGATACGCACCGATTTGTCATCCAGGAACGGGTGGAACAGACCGATGGCGTTGGAGCCTCCGCCAATGGCAGCAATCAGGGTATCAGGTAGGCGGCCTTCGCCCTCCTGCTCGGCCAGCTGCCAGCGGACTTCCTTGCCGATGATCGACTGGAAATCGCGAACCATGGCCGGATAGGGATGCGGGCCAGCCGACGTGCCAATGCAGTAATAGGTATCAGCGACGTTGGTCACCCAATCGCGCAGAGCGTCGTTCATCGCGTCCTTCAGCGTGCCACGGCCCGAGGTGACGGGAATGACTTCTGCACCCAGCAGACGCATACGGAACACGTTAGGGGCCTGACGTTTCACATCATGCGCGCCCATGTAGACGATGCATTTCAGGCCAAACTTGGCACAGACAGTGGCGGTGGCAACACCGTGCTGGCCCGCACCGGTCTCGGCAATGATCCGGGTTTTGCCCATACGTCGCGCCAGAATGATCTGGCCCAGCACGTTGTTGATCTTATGCGCACCAGTGTGGTTCAGCTCGTCCCGCTTGAGATAGATCTTGGCACCACCCAGATGCTCGGTCAGACGCTCGGCATGATACAGTGGGCTGGGACGGCCAACATAGTGGGTCCACAGATCCTTCATCTCGGCCCAGAAACTATCATCGTCCTTGGCCCGGTCATACTCTTCCTCGAGGCTGAGGATCAGCGGCATCAAGGTTTCAGACACAAACCGCCCGCCAAAAATGCCAAAACGGCCCTGTTCATCGGGCCCGTTCATGAAGCTGTTGAAAAGATCTTCGGCCATTGGTGTTTCCTTCTTCGCGGCGCCGCCCATGAGTATCGCGCGCGCAGGTACGGGTAAAGAGAGGCGAGAGAAAATCCGCCTCTTGGGTGGCTATTTTTCCTGCGTGTTAGTCCCGCGCAGCCAGCGCCGCGCTGGTGAATCGCTCAATCAGAGCGGCATTTTTCTGGCCCGGTGCGGTTTCCACCCCTGACGAGACATCAACCTGCAACGCCCCTGTCATCCGGATTGCTTCGGCCACATTGTCTGGCGTCAAGCCACCGGCCAGCATCCAAGGGCACTGCCAGTATTTGCGACCTGCCAGCAGACGCCAGTCAAACGCCAGCCCATTGCCGCCTGGCAAGGCAGCATCCTTGGGCGGCTTGGCATCGATCAACAATTGGTCTGCAACTGCGGAATAGAGGTCGATCTGGGGCAGATCCGAGGCATCGGCAACGCCAATGGCCTTCATCACCGGCAAGCCATAGCGCGCTTTGACCTCGGCCACGCGTTCAGGGCTTTCCTTGCCGTGTAGTTGCAACATGTCCAGCGGTACCGCTGCCGTGATGGCATCCAGCTCGTCGTCGGTTGCATTCACCGTCAGCGCCACCTTGCACAGGCCAAACGGCACCAGACCGGCCAGCTCGGCGGCTTGTTCGAACTCTACATGACGGGGTGATTTTGGAAAGAACACAAAACCAACGTAGGTTGCACCAGCTTTGGCCGCGGTAGAAATATCATCTGCACTGCGCAAGCCGCAGATTTTGACCCGAATGTCGCTCATCAGATTGACCTCAGCTGGCGTCTTCGAGGATGGCCAAAACGTCGTCTTTGCCTTCGTTCTTCTGCGTTTTTAGCTTTTTCACTTCGCGCGACAATTTACGCACTTCGCGAGCCTGCCCGCCAGCGGCGCGGCGATGTTTATGTTCGCGGATCCATTCCCAGACAAAGCCAATGATCAGCCCCGTGGCGATCCCACCCAGAACGACCACAAACAGCGGCAGCGATATGCCCGGGTTGAACCCCAGCAATTCGGCCACAGCGCTTGGCATCAGTTGCAAATCAACAATGGCCCGATTGGCAAGGCTCACCGAAATCAGAATAATTCCGAGAGCGCCCCAGAAGGCATAGCGAACATAACGCATCGTATTATTTTCCGTTTAAACGGTCCCGCAGCAACTTGCCGGTCTTAAAGAACGGGACGTGCTTTTCATCAACTTGAACCGTTTCACCCGTCCGAGGATTGCGTCCAACCCGCGAGTCACGCTTCTTCACAGAAAAAGCACCAAACCCGCGCAGCTCGACCCGATCACCGCGCGACATCGCACCAGTGACTTCCTCGAATACCGTGTTAACGATCCGCTCAACATCGCGTTGATACAGGTGCGGGTTTTCGTCTGCAATCTTCTGAATCAGTTCTGAGCGGATCATTATTCAGGCCCTCCCAAGCCAACGGTAAAAGCTAAGTGATTTGAAACGACTATAAGACGAAAACCCGGTGCGCGGGAACACAAACCGCATGTTGCGAGCGTCAAATTCTACTGTATCCGGCAAAATTTCGCTTGCAGAAGAGCTATTTAGGCCTCGTGGCTTGGAAAATGAGAGGTTTGTGCAAGTGACCGCGCCACTGCCGTCAGCCTGATGTCATTGATTCGGCGGTCGTAATGAGCACTTTTGTCAGCTTTTGTGGATCACCAACAACCAGATTTTCCTGCATAAAAAAAGGCCCCGCCGATAAGCGGGGCCTTTCCAGAATTTATATCACTACGAAGAGCGAAGATTAGTCGCCAGACTTCAGTGCTGCGCCCAGGATGTCGCCCAGCGATGCGCCGGAGTCCGAGGAACCATACTGTTTGACGGCTTCTTTTTCTTCAGCAATCTCACGTGCCTTGATCGACAGACCCAGACGACGGGTCTTGGAGTCGACGTTGGTGATCCGCGCGTCGACTTTGTCGCCAACGTTGAAACGCTCAGGGCGCTGCTCGGCACGGTCACGCGACAAATCAGAGCGACGGATGAAAGACTTCATGCTTTCATACACAACTTCGATGCCGCCTTCTTCGATCGCGGTGACTTCAACAGTCACGATCGTTCCGCGCTTCACGCCGCCAACGGCTTCGGCGAACTTGTCACCGCCCAAGTTTTTGATCGACAGAGAGATACGCTCTTTCTCGATATCAACCTCGGAGACAACGGCCTGAACCACGTCGTTCTTGTGGTAGCTCTGGATCGCATCTTCGCCGCGCTCGTCCCAGGACAAGTCGGAGAGGTGGACCATGCCGTCGATGTCGCCTTCGAGACCAATGAACAGACCGAATTCGGTGATGTTCTTGACTTCGCCTTCAACTTCGGTGCCTTCAGGGTTGGCTTCAGCGAAGACTTCCCATGGGTTGCGCTGTGTCTGCTTGAGACCCAGGGATACGCGACGCTTGGAGCTGTCGATATCCAGAACCATAACTTCCACTTCCTGGCTGGTCGAAACGATCTTGCCGGGGTGGATGTTTTTCTTGGTCCAGGACATTTCGGACACGTGAACCAGACCTTCAACGCCGGGCTCGAGCTCAACAAATGCACCGTAATCGGTGATGTTGGTAACGCGACCAGTGTGCACAGTTTCCAGTGGGAACTTACCAGCAACCAGATCCCATGGATCGTCCTGCAGCTGTTTCATGCCCAGCGAGATACGGTGAGTCTCTTTGTTGATCTTGATAACCTGGACCTTAACGGTCTCGCCGATTGTCAGGATCTCGGATGGGTGGTTCACACGACGCCATGCCATGTCAGTGACGTGCAGCAGGCCATCGACGCCGCCCAGGTCAACAAATGCACCGTATTCAGTGATGTTTTTCACAACACCGTCAACAGCCTGACCTTCGGTCAGGTTAGCAATGACTTCGGCACGCTGTTCAGCACGGGACTCTTCGAGGATCGCACGACGCGATACAACGATGTTGCCACGACGACGATCCATTTTCAGAACCTGGAACGGCTGCTTCAGACCCATCAGTGGGCCAGCGTCACGCACAGGGCGGACGTCAACCTGCGAGCCGGGCAGGAACGCAACTGCGCCGCCGAGATCGACAGTAAAGCCACCTTTGACGCGACCAAAGATTGCGCCTTCGACGCGCTCTTCGTTTGCGTATGCTTTTTCCAGGCGATCCCAGGCTTCTTCGCGACGCGCCATCTCACGAGAGATAACAGCTTCGCCTTTGGCGTTCTCGGCAGACCGCAGGTAGACTTCTACCTCGTCGCCAACAGCCAGTTCAGCCTCTTCACCAGGATTAGCGAATTCTTTCAGATCAACGCGGCCTTCCATCTTGTAGCCGACGTCGATGATGGCTTGTCCCGCTTCGATCGCGATGACTTTGCCTTTAACTACGGAACCCTCATCTGGGGTGTCCATTTCGAAGCTTTCATTCAGAAGGGCTTCGAAGTCCTCCATTGATACGTTTTGAGCCATGAGGTCTCATGTTTCCTTTTACATTTGTTTTCTGGCCGTGCGGTTGTCTCCGCCGGTCTTGGGGTTTGGTCAATATGGACGCCGCGCAAACGGAATAAGCAAACAAACACAAAGGGCCGGAGGATACCCCAGCCCTGCTCATAATGCCGTGTGTGCGTTAACCGCCTCTATACTGACAGCGCGCGATATATTCGGATTCTCTTGCAGGTGCAAGGGAAAGCGTAGGAAGCTTTGGGCCATCAGCCGTGTTCAATCTATCGAACGTCGGCGAGATCTGGAATAGAACAAGATCAACGCGACTGCCAAAACGCCCCCAATGGAGGCTGACAAAGCAATCAACTGGATGCTTGGCGCGTCGAAAAGAACAACCACAAGGCTGAGCAAAGCAAAAACCGGAAGCGGGACCAACCACAAGACCCCAAAAAGAATGCGCTTGGGCACCGTTCCGTCGTACGTAACCCGCCTTACCAATGCAGCCAATGACACCAGAATTGCAAAGGACGAGATTGCAAGAATGACAGCTGTTGTAATATTGGAAGTGATCTCTGCGGAGATGATCGCCAGGAAAGACACATCGCTCAATGGGGACTTCTCAAATCCAAATTTTTTCCGAACAACCCCTGGTTCATACTGTCAACGCGCCTTTCGCAGCTGTTCAGTATCACCGAATATCTTAATACCAACAAAGAAATCTTCTGGCACAGCATGCCAAACGGCTCCCATTTCTGGATCTGCAATCTGGCAAATTGCACCTGGTATTGGATAGCTACCGGTCCCAACGGGTTGGATTGCTATCAAATGCCCCTCTGTATCCAACGCAACCACACTGGCGGGATCAGGACCGATTACCCCGTCGCCGTAAAGCAGTCTGAGACTATATCCGTCCTCTGACTGGCAAGACCAATCTGAAAAGTAGGGGCTATGGGCGAGCCCGGGTAAGGACGACAGTAGAAATATTAGGAGTGCAGTGAAATATCGCATGGAAACCACTCAATAGAAATTGATGTGGCTATGTTTGGGATGCGATCTCGTCCAGTGCAACCTTTAAAGCCTCTTCGATGCTCAGGTCGCTGGTATCGATGATCAGCGCATCTTTGGCAGGCTTTAGCGGGGCCTCGGCACGGTTCATGTCGCGGTCGTCGCGCGCTTTCACATCGGCCAGGACTTCATCGATGGTTGTCATCTGCCCCTTGGCGGTCAGCTCCAGAAACCTCCGTTTGGCGCGAATTTCGGCGCTGGCAGTGACGTAGAGCTTCACTTGCGCGTTGGGGCAAATCACGGTGCCAATGTCGCGTCCATCCAGAACTGCGCCGCCAGCACGGCGGGCAAAGGCGCGTTGGAAATCGACCAATGCGGCGCGCACTTCGGCGATCACTGCTACCTTGGAGGCAGACTGCGCCACTTCGGCTGTGCGCAGATCATCGCGGTCCAGATCGGTCGGCTGCAAGGTTGTAGCGGCCTCGATGGGATCGTCACCAATCAACACCCGAGCACCGACAGCGCGATACAGCAGGCCAGTGTCCAGATGAGCAAAGCCGTAGTGCGCCGCCACCGCCTTGGAGATGGTGCCCTTGCCCGCGGCGGCCGGTCCGTCGATTGCGATGGTAAAACCTGTGGTCATCCTGTCACCCAATTTTGTACCCGCCGCGTCATCAGCCATGGATCAGCTTGGCTCCAAGGGCACCCATCAGTGGTTCAAAAATTGGGAAGGAAGTGGCAATTGGACCGCCATCATCAACCGTGACCGGGTTCTGCGCCGCCATGCCTAGCACCATAAAGGCCATCGCGATACGGTGATCCAATTGACTGGCACAGGTCGCACCACCGGGCACGCCCTCGGGGCCCAAGCCCGTGACCTGCCACCAATCCTCGCCCTCATCGACAGTCACACCACAGGCGCTCAGACCCTTGGCCATTGCGTCGATGCGATCGCTTTCCTTGACCCGCAATTCCTTGACCCCGGCCATCATCGTATCGCCAGTAGCATGGGCTGCCACAACCGACAGCACAGGGTATTCGTCGATCATCGAGGCGGCGCGGGCGGGCGGCACTTCGATACCCTTCATATTGGGCGAATAACGCGCCCGTAGATCGGCAACCGGTTCTCCGCCCTCGGTGCGTTCGTTTTCATAGGTCAAGTCTGCACCCATTTCACGCAGGGTGGTGAACAGACCGGCGCGGGTTGGGTTCAAGCCGATGCCGGGCACTAGCACATCAGACCCGGGGGTGATGATGGCGGCACAGACCGGGAAAGCGGCGCTGGAGGGGTCGCGCGGCACGGCGATTTCCTGTGGTTTCAATTCGGGGCGGCCAGTCAGCGTGATCACCCGGCCCTCGTCGGTCTCTTCAACCGTGATCTCAGCGCCAAAGCCGGCCAGCATCCGCTCGGAATGATCCCGGGTGGCTTCTTTCTCGATCACCACGGTTTTACCCGGTGCATTCAGACCAGCCAGCAGCATGGCCGATTTCACCTGCGCCGAAGGCACTGGAACGACGTAACGCACCGGCACGGGATCAGCAGCTCCCACGATGGTCATCGGCAAACGACCACCCTTGCGGCCAACGGTTTGCGTACCAAACAGCGCCAGCGGATCTGTGATCCGTGCCATAGGACGGCCATTCAGGCTGGCATCCCCAGTAAAGGTTGCAGTGATCGGCTGGGTCGCCATTGCGCCCATGATCAACCGCACGCCAGTGCCCGAGTTGCCGCAGTCGATCACATTTTCCGGCTCGGCAAATCCGCCAACGCCCACTCCAAACACCGACCAGCTGCCACCTCCGTGGTTCACCACCTCGGCGCCAAAGGCCTGCATGGCCTTGGCGGTGTCCAGCACATCCTCACCTTCGAGCAAGCCAGTGATCTTGGTTTCGCCTACGGCCATCGCGCCGAGGATCAACGAACGGTGTGAAATTGACTTGTCGCCTGGAACCTCGGCCACCCCCTGCAGCGGGCCGCAACGGTGAGAGGTCATTGGTTTGGGAGTGCCGTGTCCAGACATACGTGGAAATTCCTTATGCGAGCGTTATCATTTTCCTACCCAATCACCCCTGCATGGTCCAGAGCGATTTGGGCCGGCCGTGTTTAGCCGGCCGATCGACCAAGGCTGTTGGCACGAACAGTTTGAGCGACACTGCACGCGGCCGCGCTGCATCAGGGCCGAAAATATGCTGCGGCCCGACTGATCAAAGCCGCTTGAAAGTCAGGTAATGAGGCTTACGGCCCTCGCGCAGAGCTTTCTTTTCGTAGCGGGTCGACAACCAATCATCCCAGGGCTGATGCCAGTCTTCACCTTCGACGGTCAGGCGTTCAAAACCTGCCTGCGGCACTTCCTCGAGTGTTTGGCGGACATAATCGGGGATATCAGTCGCCACCCGGAAAATGGCTCCGGGTTTGAGCACTTTCGCCAATGGCTTCAGGTGTTCCTGAGTGACAAAACGGCGGCGGTGATGGCGGGACTTGGGCCACGGATCAGGATACAGGAGAAAGGCACGCGAGATCGACTGGTCGGGCAGCACATCCATCAGGTCGCGAGCATCACCGGGGTGCACGGCGATGTTGTCACATTTGGATTCGCGGATTTTGCCCAGCAAAGTGGCAACACCGTTGACGTAAGGCTCGGCGCCGATAATGCCCACATCCGCGTTATTGCTGGCCTGGTGCACCAGATGCTCGCCGCCGCCAAATCCAACCTCAAGCCAGACATCCCGACCGCCAAACAACGCCTGAAGATCCAGATTGGTGCGGTCCGGGTTTTCCTCCCAGGTGACGGCACCGGGGCTGAGAGGCCCCAAATCTTCGTCCAGATAGGCCTTTTGATTGGGCTTCAGCGTCTTGCCCTTGAAGCGGCCATAAAAGTTGCGCCAAGGGGCACCGCTTTGGTGTGCTTCGCCTGTGGGCTTGTCACTGGGAGTCTGATCATCGGACATCTGGCAGGTTTCCTGTTTGGCCGCAGCGGCAATGTTGGCAGCCCCTTTGCCGCAACTGCCCTGTCGGGTCAAGTCACGCCGACCTGATCAGTTTGTCTCGGGGTTTTCGCGCAGCACGCCTGCAGCAATCAATTTCAACCGGGATGGATACCACTCACCGCCCGGTTCAACCCGCAAAGTTTCGATCGCAAACCCGGCATCGACACCGCGGTCAACCAGATAGGTCAGGTGTTGATACATCTCGGACTGAGTATCTTCATAAATCCAGCTGCCAAAGTCAAAAGGCGTATCCCAGCCCTCGTCGTCGCTCCAATTGTCATAGTAATTCTTGACCGATTTGGGCGACCAGTGGCGCTGATGAAAACCGATTTTCGAGCCCAACATCATGCGCCGACGCTCACCTGCCAGAAACAGGTCGATGCAGGCGCTGACGCATTCCCCCGAAACAGTGGTGTCGAGCCCAAAGTCAATGACGATCCACGCCATTTCTTCGCCCGCGAAAACACTACCACCGCTACTGTTCAGGCGCAGCTCGGTCACGTCAGGGTGCTTGTTCAACACCTCCTGCAAGGCGTCAATGTCATCGACTGTCATTTCGGCATCGCTGCCTTTGACCTTAGTCTCGGTGTCGTAGGTCAACACTTGCCCATTGAGAGAAAATTTCTCGGGCAGTGTTTCTTTGGCCATCAGAGCCAACGGGGCGGCAATCAAGAAACAAGCAAACAGGCTTCGCAACATGGAGAGATCCAATCGTCAGCAAAATAACTGCCTCAGTTATGCCTGCCTGCAAGCGAACCACCAAGCATCAAATTCCGGTACTCACTCTGCAAAACAAAAAAGGCGAGCACAGGGCCCGCCTTTTCCGATGATCATAAATCTGAAATCAAACCGCCTTTTTCAGCGCCTCGACCAGATCTGTTTTTTCCCAGCTAAAGCCACCGTCGGCTTCAGGCTCGCGACCAAAGTGGCCATAAGCTGCGGTGCGCTGATAGATCGGCTTGTTCATGCCCAGGTGCTGGCGAATGCCGCGTGGGGTCAGATCCATCACCTGATCGATAGCTTTTTCGATGGCAGCGGGACTAACGTCGCTGGTGCCATGGGTGTCGGCGTAGATCGACAGCGGCTTGGAAACGCCAATGGCATAAGACAGCTGAATGGTGCAACGTTCAGCAATACCAGCGGCAACCACGTTTTTCGCCAAGTAGCGCGCCGCATAAGCAGCGGAACGGTCAACCTTGGTTGGATCTTTGCCCGAGAACGCACCACCACCGTGCGGCGCAGCACCACCGTAAGTATCAACGATGATCTTGCGACCGGTCAAACCAGCGTCGCCATCAGGGCCGCCAATGACAAATTTGCCGGTTGGGTTGACGTGCCACTGGGTGGCGTCGGTCAGCCATCCTTCGGGCAGAACCTCGGTGATATACGGCGTCACAAGGGCGCGGATATCGTTCGAGGTCAGGGTTTCGTCCAAGTGCTGTGTCGACAAAACAATTGAGCTGACGCCCACTGGTTTGCCATTCTCATAGACGACCGACAGCTGGGACTTGGCATCGGGGCCCAGAGCAGGCTCGGTGCCATTTTTGCGCACTTCAGCCAACCGCCGCAGAATCGCATGGGCGTATTGGATAGGGGCTGGCATCAGCGCCGAAGTTTCGGTGGTGGCATAGCCGAACATGATGCCCTGATCGCCAGCGCCTTCGTCCTTGTCCGAAGCAGCGTCAACGCCCTGGGCAATATGGGCCGATTGTTCGTGTAGCAGGTTGGTTATTTCCACAGTTTCGTGGTGGAATTTTTCCTGCTCATAGCCAATGTCTTTGATACAGGCGCGCGCGATATCTTCGATACGGCCCATGTAATCGTGTAGTTTGTCCTGATCGGACAGGCCAACTTCGCCGCCAATGACCACACGGTTGGTGGTTGCAAAGGTCTCGGCTGCGACGCGGGCTTCTGGCTCTTCGGCTAGAAAAGCATCCAGAACAGCATCTGAAATGCGGTCGCAAAGCTTGTCGGGGTGGCCCTCGGAAACAGATTCCGAAGTAAAAGTATAGTTCTTACGTGTCATGAAAAGTGCTCCAGTGGGGTTCGCCTACCACGTCAGGAAGCCGTTGTGGTGGGTATCAAGACGACCTACGCGGCCTTGCAGCGAAGGTCAATCAATAAGCCAGTCGTAGTTTAAACAGTTATGAGGAAGAGACGCGGCTGCGTTGGAACAACACCACACCCCCAGCCAACAAGAGCAGCAGTACGAATACGGGCAAGTCACCCGTGCGACTGTACAGTGTTGGCGCCAGTGGCTGCGGCAACACTGCATCCACAAAGCCCGCCTCTCCCATCGGCAGGCTTTCGCGAATTCGTCCATAGCCATCGATCATCGCCGAGACCCCAGTATTGGCCACCCGGATCATTGGCAGCCCCTGCTCTGCTGCCCGCATCCGGGCCTGAACTAGATGCTGATAGGGGCCGGAATAGGTGCCGAACCAGGCGTCGTTGGTGATCTGAATCAGCATATCGGCACGCTCGGGGGCGGCATTTATCAGTTGAGGAAACACCGCCTCGTAACAGATCAGCGGCAGCGCCTTGCCGATTGTCAGATCCAGGACCTGAGGCCCCGGCCCTGCGGAATAGCCAGATCCGGTTTGTGAGGCAAAGCCGGTGATGCCAAAGCGCGCCAGGGTATCGCCAAAGGGCACATATTCTCCAAAGGGCACCAGATGCGTTTTGTCGTACACTTGGCTCGACGCGCCTTGACCGTCCAGCACCACCAGTGAATTGAAGTACCGCTGGTCCTCGTATCGTTGAATGCCAGTGATCACCGGCACCCCGTCCGCCGCTCCGGCAATCGCTGCGAGGGTTTCATCGGCGTTGTTCAAAAGCTGCGGCACGGCGGTTTCGGGCCAGACAATCAGGTCGGGGCGCGGCATGGCGCTGGTGTAGGACAATTGCCGCCGCACAAAGCCCCAGCGATACTCCGGGTGCCATTTTTGATCTTGTGGCGCATTGGGCTGCACCAGCCGCACCGTTTTCTGCGTCAGCACGGCAGCCGGAGCCGGCGGCAGGACAAACAGCACTCCCAGCACAAGGACTAGCGGAGTAATGGCCACAAACGGGTTTTGCCTAACCAATCCAAGTGGCAACACGGCGGCCAGGGTCAGGAGAGCAATCCCATGTGGTCCGACCCAAGGCAGCAAGATGGCAGCGGGGCTATCAATCCAGAACTGACCAAAAGCTGCCCAGGGCAAGCCAGTAAGCAGATAAGCACGGCCAAACTCGGCCAGTGACCAGATGATTATCAAAGCCAGAACACCGAGCTCCCGGCGCGACACCTTAACCGCCAATCCAAAGGCCACCCCCCAGAACAGTGCCAAACCAGCAGCTAAGAAGATCAGAGCAAATGGTGCCATCCAGGCATGGCGATCAGGATCAACCTGAAACGGTTCGACAATCCAAGACAAGCCAAAGCCAAAATAGCCAAGACCAAAGAGCCAGCCGATCCAAGCCCCCCCCCAGGCCGAGTCAGTCCTCAGAAACTGCGCAGAGACCAGTCCCAATGCAATTGGAATACCCCACAGAAACTGGACTGGAGCCAGTGCCTGAGCCAGCAGTGCGCCAAGCCCAAATGTCAGCACAGCAGAACCGTATCGATGAAGGGCTGGCGCGCGGGTCAGGCGCAACGCTGTCATCACGCGGCATCGTCCGGCAACCTGACCCTTAGCCGCTTGATCCGGCGCGGATCAGCATCCATCACTTCAAATTCCGGACCATCCGGATGCACTACCACCTCGCCACGGGCAGGCACTCGTCCTGACAGCATGAACACCAAGCCACCCAGCGAGTCGATATCCTCTTCATCGACATCCTCGTGACTGGTCAGCGAGCGGCCAATTTCAGCTTCAAATTCATCCAACGGCGTACGTGCCTGGACAATGTAGCAGCCGGTTTTTTCCTTGAACCACGTCTGATCTTCACCAGCGTCATGTTCATCTTCGATCTCGCCCACCACCTGTTCGATCAAATCCTCGATGGTCAGCAACCCGTCGACGCCACCGTATTCATCAATCACCAGCGCCATGTGGCGACGTTCGGTCTGCATCTTGGACAACAGCACGCCAATTGGCATCGACGGTGGCACAAACAATAGCGGACGCAACATCAGCTCCAGATCAAAGGCGCGGTCGTCGCCGCTGAAGCCGTGGGTCAGCGCAAAATCCTTGAGGTGGGCAAATCCCATTGGCGTATCCAAGGTGCCTTTGTAGACAGGGACGCGCGTCAGGCCGCTGTCGCGGAACACCTGCACCAGTTCATCCATTGAGGTTGAGATCGGTACAGCAACAATTTCCGCAGTGGGAATAGCCACATCTTCGACCCGCATCCGCGAGAGATTGATGATGCCATGCGGCTGCATCTCCGGTACCACATGGCCGTTAACAGCTGGTGCAGTGCCAGTCTCGGAGCGCGGCCAAGCCCGCAATATTCGACCAAAAAGTCCGGTCTTTATTGCGGAATTTGTCTTAGGTACCGCACTATCATCGTTCTGAAGCGCGCTTTGCGCCGCATTAGAACTGCCGTCTATGTCGCCCATTATTCCTATCCGTTGCATCCCATTCAGGGACTGTCATTTTCAGTATATGGGTTATGCACACCCATTTTGCCAAGTATCACCACCTCAATATTCTCCATCAAAGTGGCATCTAAGTCACGAATGTGATCGTAGCCCAGAAGATGTAAGACCCCGTGAACAATCAAATGGCGGATATGATCAGCCATTGGTCGGGCGGCATCTGCGGCCTCGCGGGCGCAGGTCTCATAAGAGATTGCGATGTCGCCAAGCGCCATCTCGCCGGTAAAATCTGGCTCGGGTAAGCCTGGCAAACCACCGGCAAGGTCCGCGGCCAGATCCTCGGCTGGCCAGCTGAGGACATTGGTGGCCGTTGGCTTGTCGCGGAATTCACGGTTCAAATCTGCGATGCGTGCATCATTGCAGGCCAACAATGACAATTCACATGTTTCGGGCTCAATGCCCAGATGAAGCAGGGTTGCGGTGACCATTTGAGTGGCAAGGGTTTCGATATCGGCCTGTTGCCAGCGGTCGTCTTCTATCGTGATGTCCAGGGTCATGGTCTTCTTGCAATATATGGGCGCCAGCCCCCGGACGTCTGGGGAATTTTCAGCCAGATGAACAGGAGATGGGGATAAAGGTCAGGCTTTGTCATCCGCCTCATAGGCCTCGATGATAGCAGCAACAAGGGGGTGACGCACCACATCGCGCGAGGTGAAATAGTTAAAGCTGACCTTGGGAATCGCAGTCAGCAGACGTTCGGCATCCTGCAGGCCAGAGGCGACGTGGCCCGGCAAGTCAATCTGAGTGCGGTCACCCGTGATCACCATGCGTGAGCCCTCGCCCAGCCGGGTCAGGAACATTTTCATCTGCATGGTGGTGGCGTTTTGGGCCTCGTCCAGCACCACATAGGCATTTGACAGCGTACGACCGCGCATGAAAGCTAGCGGCGCGATTTCGATGCGTTTTTCTTCCATCAGTTTGGCCAGTTGCTTGTCGGGCAGAAAGTCGTTCAGCGCGTCATACAGCGGCTGCATATAGGGGTCGATTTTGTCCTGCATATCGCCGGGAAGATAGCCCAGTTTCTCACCCGCTTCGACCGCTGGACGTGACAGAATAATCTTATCCACGTGGCCGGTGATGAACATCGAAACACCCACCGCCACCGCCAGATAGGTTTTGCCGGTGCCCGCCGGGCCAATGCCAAAGGCAAGCTCTTTGGTGAACAGCGATTGAACATAGGCTTTTTGGGCGTCAGTCCGGGGTTCAACCAGCTTTTTGCGCGTTTTGATCTCGACCTTGCCGCCTTTGAACATCTCGAGTTGATCACTGCGGGGCGCGTCCTGCACTGGCTCCATACGCAATTCACGGTCGACATCACCGCTTTCAACGGCTCGACCACTTTCCAATCTTTCGTACAGAGTTTGCAACACTGTTACGGCTCGCCCGCGCGGTTGCTCGTCGCCAATCACTAGGATCTGATTGCCGCGGCGCACGATCTGCACCTCGAGTTTTTGTTCGATATCTGCCAGGTTGCGGTCGAATTCACCACATAGGTCAATCAACAGGCGGTTATCGGGAAATTCCAGCAGCATCTCGTGGACTGTGGATTGTTCAGATGTTGGATCAAGGGCGCCGAGGGCCAATCTGACCTCCTGTGTTGGGCGTTACCCTTTCAGTGTGACTCCACCCGCGCTTGGGCGCAAGCACGGCAACAGCAATTTCACAGAATTGAGACAAAAGCGGCCGCCCCGGTATGGGGCAGCCGCTGATAGATCAAGACCCGCAGATGTTACAGAGAGTCTGGGAAGGTTGAGCCACTCTTGTAGGGGCCCGTAGCCGTATTGCGTGGCAATTCGCTGTTGCAAACCGGTTTGCCGTCAGGTGTACGGCGCAGGTCCGCATATCCCTCGAGACCGTCATCAATCAGCCAGTGTTCGCAGCCTTGGGGGTCAACCCAAATGCCAGCAGTCATCTGAGACAAACTGCCGGAACTGCCGTCACCAAAATTCTGGTCAACGGTTTTATTGGCGATCTCACCACAGGCGGACACTGAAAGTATGGCAGCAAAAAGTACTGCGGCTTTAGAATATTTCATAAGATCTCTCCTTCAGCGCAGGCAATAAATTTCAACACGGCGATTTTTCGCCATGTTTGCGGCACTGGTATTGGGCGCAACTGGGTCACGCTCGCCGTAGGCACGAACTTCAGCGATGCGGGCACCAACTGATTTGCCCACTCTGGCAACTGCGGCGGCGCGGCGTTCGGACAGTCGGATGTTATACTCATCCGAGGCCCGACTATCAGTGTGACCAGCAATAACGAATTTACGCGCATTAGCCGACTTAAAGAAGTCCCGCAAACTTTGCTGACCGGCAGCATTAATCGTGTGCTGGTTGGTGGCAAAAAACTGATCAGAGGGCATCACACCGCAAATATTCCCACGGCGGCATACCGGTTTCCCATCTGGGGTCACATGCGGCGTCATAAACCCTTCGGCGCCATCATCCATCACCCAATGTTCACAGCCATCCGGGTCAACCCAGATTGTTGGCACATAACGTTCGCCCACAATGGTGCGTTGTTCTTGCGCCTGAAGTGGCGCCGTCAATACAGCCAGAGCGGCCGTGGCAGCGGCCAGCGTGGCAAGCGCACCTTTCGCTTTGAAATTCAACACAACGAGATATCCTTTACGTAAGTTCCCCCAGAACGCCGCCAATGCCCCAAACGCGACGCGCTACAATACTCATAATCTACCCAACTTTTAGACATTTAACTTGTGAATTCATATGAATATTAAAGCCAATTATGCCACTTTTCGGAACACTCAGGCTGATTTAGTCGGATTGTGCCCAAAATGCAGCTCATTGTACTTTCATCACGGCGTTTTCTAGCCGCCAAATATTTGATGCTAATCAGGTGAGTCTATCAGCGGATAAGTTCCCCGGCCAGCGAGTTTGTCGACGATGAAACAATCCGCACCCGCGCCAAGTCGCCGACTGCCCGATCGCAATCACCAACGTGAACCGAATGTAAGTAGTCCGATTTACCAACCATTTGCCCCGGCAGACGGCCCGGTTTTTCAAGCAACACGCCAACTTCGCGCCCAACCATGCTTTCCTGTATTTCACGCTGCTGACGGGTCAACAGGGCCTGCAATCTCTGCAACCGATCCGAGGCCTCGGCCTCATCAACCAGTGGGCGCTCTGCCGCCGGCGTGCCGGGCCGTGTGGAATACTTAAAGGAATAGGCCGTGCCATATTTGACCTCTTCAACCAAATCCAGAGTGGCCTGAAAATCTGCTTCGGTCTCTTCTGGGAAGCCAACGATAAAGTCGCCTGACAGCAAAATATCGGGACGCGCGGCACGAATTCTTTCGATCACACGTAAGTAACTTTCGGCCGTATGGCTGCGATTCATCCGTTTCAGAATCTTGTCCGATCCAGACTGCACTGGCAGGTGCAAGTAAGGCATCAGCTTGGCACAGGTGCCGTGGGCCTCGATCAGGTCATCCATCATGTCGTTAGGGTGCGACGTGGTAAATCGGATCCGCTCAAGCCCGTCAATCTTGTCCAGCTCCCAGATCAGCTGTGCCAATGTCAAATCCCCATTGGCGCTGGCGCCATGATAGGCGTTGACGTTCTGCCCCAGCAAAGTGACTTCACGCACCCCACGTTCGACCAACTCGCGTGTTTCGGACAAGATGCGATCCACTGGGCGGCTGACCTCAGCCCCACGGGTATACGGCACCACACAAAACGCGCAGAATTTGTCGCAGCCTTCTTGCACGGTCAGAAACGCTGTCGGGCCGCGTTTGGCTTTGGGGCGGCTTTTCAGTTTCTCGAATTTGTCCTCTTCAGGGAAATCCGTATCGATCGCCTTTTTGCCTTCGCGGATTTTGGCCTCCATCTCGGGCAGGCGGTGATAGCTTTGCGGGCCCACCACCAGATCAACCATGGGCTGACGGCGCATGATTTCGGCGCCTTCGGCCTGGGCCACACAGCCGGCCACACCAATTTTCAGATCCGGTTTCTTCACCTTCAATTGCTTCATTCGCCCAAGTTCGGAATAAACCTTCTCGGCCGCCTTCTCACGAATGTGGCAGGTGTTCATCAGGATCATATCCGCGTCATCAGCGGTTTTGGTTTCGACATAGCCCTGCCCGCCCAGCGCTTCGGCCATGCGTTCGCTGTCATAGACGTTCATCTGGCAGCCATAGGTCTTGATAAACAGCTTCTTCGGGGCGCTCATGGGATCAGCCTTCCAGGACGAGAGAATAGTCGCCTGCCATAAGGGTAAAAGCGACCGCTTGCAATGCGGGCGCGATTATCGGATTTTGGCGCAAATCGCCAGTACGGCGGGAACAGGCAGGCATGATGTACAGATCGCTGGATGATTTTCTGAAACAGGGCAAAGCTCTGCTGGTCAAAGGGCCAGTGGCGCTGATTTTCATCGAGGATGACGTCGAGATCGCCACCACGCTACGCCATCACTTGCAATCCGGTTTCAAGACGGTGCTGGCGCTGATGCCTGATGCGTTTGACCTGCCCCCGGATGTGGCCTCCAGAGTCCAGCGAATTCCGTTTGACTGCGCGCAGTCCCAAGCCGTGTTCGACGCCGTGAACGCCGTCATCTCGGCGTCAGAGCCTGGGTGCTGGCTGTATTATTGCTATAACGCAGAGTACCTGTTCTTTCCGTTTTGCGAAACGCGCAGCGTGGTTGAGATGCTCGCGTTTCACACCGAAGAACGGCGTGATGCGATGCTAACTTACGTGGTCGACCTCTATGCCGGCGACCTGCAGGTCACACCAAGTGCCGTTTCGCTAGAGCATGCCTATCTGGATAAATCCGGCTACTACGCGCAAGCCCGGCCAGACCCGGAAACCGGCCACCCCCGCGAGCGCCAGCTTGATTTCTTTGGTGGGGTTCGCTGGCGCCATGAGGAACACATCCCCAACAGCAGCCGTAAAATTGACCGCATATCCCTGTTCCGCACCAAAGCAGATTTGCAGCTACAGCCTGATCACAGCTTTGATGACCAGGAATACAATACCTACGCCTGCCCATGGCACCATAACCTGACCGCCGCCGTCTGTTCATTCCGCACCGCCAAGGCCCTGAAACGCAACCCCGGCTCGGCTTTTGATATCAGCAGCTTCCGCTGGCACAACTCAACCCCGTTTGAATGGCACTCCCGGCAATTGCTGGATCTGGGACTGATGGAACCGGGGCAATGGTTCTAAACAAACCAGAACCGCATCATCCGACCTTCATCTGGCCATAAAACTCCCGGGGAAACCACCCAAAGGTCGGAGGAGGCCGCGCCCCTCGTCCAGTCAACGCTGCAACAACACCGGGAACCAATCCTCACGCAAACGCTGGCCCGGCACCATATTATGGCCCGGATAGGGCGGCGACGTGGGACCGGGACGCTCAACATAACGCGCATCATCCCCGACCAGACGCAGCGAAAATGCGCGGCGACGCGATGCGCTGATATTGCCGCGCGCGCCGTGCAGGGTTTTGAAATTAAACGCCACCGCGTCGCCGGGCTGCATCGCGGACTCAAACACAGTCATCGCCTCTGTATCCGGGTCCGGCACTGGCATATACTGCCCCTCATCGGCAAAAAAACCCTCGTCCGAGACCCAACGCGTTGGCAGCACTTCTTTTGGCCATTTGTGCGACCCGGCAACGCACCGCAGCGTGGCCTCTTTCACCTCATCCAACGGTGACCAGAAACTAACGTTCTGCGTGCCTTCGACAAAATAATAGGGACCGTCCTGATGCCATGGCGTCGCCATTGAGGTGCCGGGCTCTTTGACCAATACGTGATCATGAAACATTTGCACCGAGTTGGAGCGCATCAGATCAGCCGCAACCTCGGCCACTGGGGACGCTTCGATAGCTTCCTTGAACTCGGCAATTCGGGTCCAGTTGCAGTAATCATCGAAAAACCGCCCACTTTCACCTTGCTTGTCGTTGTTTGACGCATAGCGGCCGGGATCTGCCATATTGGCCGCCACACCAGCACGCAGCAGGTCCACCTGATCGGCAAACAGACCTTTGATCAGGACAACCCCGTCACGCTGATACTGGTCGATGTGGTCTTGGGTGATGAGCGGGTGAACCATGGCAGGCTCCTCTATCTTAGGGTCGACGGTTTGTTGCCGCAAAATTGCCCTACGCCCAAGCCAGTTTCAAACACTAATTCCTGAGCAATCTTAGAATCGCCATCGTTTCGATCAGCCGCAGCGCGGCACCAGCCAACACCGCAATCGGTGCGACGCAGGCCGAAAGATCAAAACCTATCTAGATATGTCAGTGCGGCGGATCCGAATCAGGCGCGGCGCAGGCGGATCACCACATCAACCGAGGCAATCTCGACCCCTTCGGGGGCTTTAGGCAGTTGCTGAATCACCAACTGATCTGCCGGAGCATCCGACAAGCGCCCTTCGTCCTCCCAATAGAAATGGGGGTGATCGTGGGTGTTGGTATCGAAATAGCTTCTGGATCCGTCAACAGTGATTTCCTGCAACACGCCGGCTTCGCAAAAAGCGCGTAGGGTGTTGTAGACCGTTGCCAGCGACACCACAGCCCCTTCGGACTTGGCAGAATCAAACAGGCTTTCGGCAGTGACGTGGCGATGTTTGCCATCACCAACCAACAGCTCGGCCAGCGCCACCCGTTGCCGGGTTGGCCGCAAATCGGCTGTTTCCAGCCATTTGGTTGCGATTTTCACGCTGTTTGGCGTCATCAGCAGATCCTGCATCGTGTTGCTGTGTCACATATAGCGGAAAGCCCCGGCAAATTTCAAATGAAATTCATTCGCAACTACACCGGCATCAGCACCCGGCCCCTGCGTCCTACTCTTGCAGGACCCTTTGGCGGGATGCTACATGGGGCTTGATTACAAATGATACCTTTAGGCAGGAGATGCGCCAGTATGGCCGATTACCCTAGCAGCTTTGACAAAGACGACTTGCTGAAATGCGCCCGCGGCGAGCTGTTCGGCCCCGGCAATGCGCAGCTGCCAATGCCGCCGATGTTGATGATGGATCGCATCACCGAGGTCAGCGCCGACGGTGGCGAGCACGGCAAAGGCCATATAGTGGCCGAGTTCGATATCAACCCGGACCTGTGGTTTTTTGAATGCCATTTTCCCGGCAACCCGATCATGCCCGGCTGTCTGGGTCTGGACGGATTGTGGCAGCTGACCGGCTTTAACCTTGGCTGGCGCGGCTGGCAGGGTCGCGGCTATGCGCTGGGTGTGGGCGAGGTCAAACTGACCGGCATGGTCCGCCCCGAGCGCAAAATGCTGACCTACAAGATCGACTTCACCAAGGCGATCCAAACCCGCCGCCTGACCATGGGTGTTGCTGACGGCATCGTCGAGGCAGATGGCGAAGTGATCTATCAGGTCAAAGGCATGAAGGTCGCGCTTAGCGAGAGCTAACATGATGTAGGGATTTTAGAGTGAGTGTGAGCTCTGTCGAAAAGGGCAATCAACTAGAGGACGCGTTTCACAGCTTTCTTTGTGAACAGCTTGATCGCGGCGACCTCGTCTATGGTGTTCATGCCGCTCAAACCTGCACGATACACAAAAGAAAAGACTATTACTGCAAGGTGCGGGAAGCCGATGTAAATTTCGATATTGTAGTCGAAGTCACCGGCAAGGGGCGTGAGAAACCACACTCCATTCTAGTTTTTGAGTGCAAGAATTATAAGAGTGCAGTTCCGGAAACTGCTGTAACCGATTTTTCGCACAAGCTTGAGCGCATATTCGGTCATTCAGCTAAGGGCGTGCTGGTCTATTCCTCCCGCTTAAAAAGCGGTGCTGAAGCAGTATCGCGAAACACGGGGATCGGGCTGGCGAAGTTCGACGAGCATGGGCTAGAGATTAAGGCTGATCGTCGAAACACTTCATTTTCAGAAAGCCGTTTTATCGAACGGCAGTTTTTCGAAAACCAAGAAAAAGCCAAGTCGCTCAAATTTTCCGCGTACTTCGAAGGGAAATACTTAAGCTCGGTAAGTCATCTACTTCAGAAAATTGACCCTAATTCTGCAGGTGAAGACACTTCTATTAGCGCCGAAGAGAGCGATAGGGTTCCGTTCCTTTTGGACGAAAGGCTTCAAGATTTTGCAGGTAAATTGCTGGGTGAGATCGGATATGAAGGCGGCCCGGTGGATTTGGAGAAAATCTGCTCTTTCCTTTCTTTGGATCTGTCACATTCAGATCAAACAGTTTTTGACTCCTCAGGCGAGACTATTTTGGGATCTGCCAATTTCGAAAGCCGAACAGTCACGATCAACTTTCACAAGAACATGCAGAGGGCGCGTTTCACAATTGGTCACGAAATCGGACATTTCTACTTGGGCCACGACAAATACCTCCGTTCCGAAAGCGTCCTAGAACGAGATCTATTTGACAATGATGAGCGTGGCGAAGCCTTCAACGAGGTACGGATCGAATGCCAAGCCAACAGGTTTGCTTCCAACTTACTTCTGCCACAGAGACATTTCGCCAAAACAACATATGAGTTCAGGAATTCATTAGGACTTCAAGATAGAGGGCATGGGTACATCTTCGTGGATGATCAACCATGCAACTATGGGCCCTTCAATCAGCTATTGACGTTGCTTTCACAGCATTTCGATGTTTCGAAACGAGCAATTGAAATAGAGCTTGTGCGCAAGGGGTGGCTCACAGACCAAAGAAGAAGACATGTTCGCCAGTGAACAAACTAGGGGGAGCGCTCCACTCCCCAACCCACCTTGCACCAGCTCTCTGCAATGCCTAGTAAGACATAAGCAAACAAGGGAGTGCACGTATGCGTCGTGTCGTCGTCACCGGACTGGGAATCGTCTCCTCTATCGGGAATAATGCCGCCGAGGTTTTGGCCTCACTCAAGGCAGGTAAATCTGGCATCGTCGCCAGCCCCTCAATGACCGAACATGGCTTTCGCAGCCAGGTGGCCGGTACCCTGAAGATCGACACCAAGGAACTGGTCGACAAGCGCACGTTGCGGTTCATGGGCGATGGCGCGGCATACGCTCACATCGCGATGAGCCAGGCGATTGCCGACGCTGGTCTGTCTGAGGACCAAGTGGTCAACACCCGCACTGGTCTGGTTGCCGGTTCCGGTGGTCCATCGACCAGCGCCATGCTGACTGCGCATCAGGTGGTTGCCAAAACCGGCGCGACCAAGCGGATTGGCCCTTTTGCAGTGCCAAAATGCATGAGCTCGACCATCTCGGCCAACCTGTCGACAGCGTTCAAGATCAAGGGCATCAATTACTCGATCACCTCGGCCTGTTCGACCTCGCTGCACTGCATCGGCAATGCGGCTGAGCAGATCATGATGGGCAAGCAGGATGTGATGTTTGCCGGTGGTGGCGAGGAACTGGACTGGACCCTGTCCTGCTTGTTCGACGCCATGGGCGCGATGTCGTCGAAACGCAATGACGACCCGGCATCTGCCAGCCGTGCCTTTGACGCCAACCGCGATGGCTTTGTCATCTCGGGCGGTGGCGGCATCGTGGTGCTGGAAGATCTGGACCACGCGCTGGCGCGCGGTGCCAAGATCTATGCCGAAGTCACCGGTTTTGCCGCAACATCCGATGGTCACGACATGGTTGCCCCATCCGGCGAAGGCGGCGAGCGCGCCATGCGTCTGGCGCTGGAAACCCTGCCCGAAGGCCGCAAGGTTAGCTATATCAACGCCCACGGCACCTCGACTCCGGTTGGCGATGTTGGTGAAGTTGAAGCCGTACGCCGGGTCTTTGGCACTGGCAGCACCCCGCCGATCTCGTCCACCAAGTCGATGACGGGGCACGCACAGGGCGCAGCCGGCGCGCTGGAGACGATCTTTTGCCTGCTGATGTTGGACAATGATTTCATCACTCCGTCGATCAACGTGGACGAGTTGGACCCGGCGATCAACGAAGGCGAAATTGCGACCGCCTATGTTAAAGATGCCGGTCTGGACAGCGTCATGACCAACAGCTTTGGCTTTGGTGGCACCAATGGATCGATGATCCTCAGCAAGTACAAAGGGTAACTGAGTATGTCTGGAGTACTGCAGGGCAAACGCGGCCTGATCATGGGTGTCGCCAATGAACGTTCCATCGCCTGGGGCATTGCCAAATCAATGGCCGAGGCCGGTGCCGAGCTGGCTTTTACATATCAGGGCGAGGCCTTTGGCAAACGCCTGCAACCACTGGCGGCCTCGGTTGGCAGTGATTTCATGGTTGATGTCGACGTCACCGATGATGCCTCGCTAGATGCAGCCTTCGAACAGCTTGGTGCGCGCTGGCCCACCATCGACTTTGTGGTGCATGCCATCGCCTATTCCGACAAATCCGAGCTGACCGGCCGGTTCCTTGACACCAGCCGGGCCAATTTCAAAAACTCGATGGATATCTCGGCCTATTCCTTCATCGAGGTGGCACGACGTGCCCATCCTCTGATGAAAGACAACGGCGGCACATTGTTGACCCTGACGTTCATGGGATCAAACCGGGTGGTGCCAAACTATAACGTCATGGGTGTGGCCAAGGCAGCGCTGGAATCAACCACCCGCTATCTGGCCAATGACCTGGGCCCCGAAGGCATTCGCGTCAATGCGATCTCGCCCGGCCCGATGAAAACCCTGGCGGGAGCCGCCATTGGCGGTGCGCGCAAAACCTACAAGCATACCGATCAAAACGCTCCGCTGCGTTCCAACGCAACGTTGGATGCAGTGGGCGGCACGGCTGTCTACCTTGCCTCGGATGCGGGTGCCTGCACCACCGGTGAAGTGGTCCGGGTTGATGGCGGCTTTCACATTCTCGGAATGCCGCAGCCGGATCATTTGTAGGCTCTATTGTTTTGCCCGGCGGCAGCGCCGGGCAGCACCTTGCGATAGGTTAGACGGCAAGTTCTGCCTCCAACTCACGCACCAAAACCTCAACCAGTTCTGACGCAGGCAGGCAACGCGCCCGCGGTGCGCCTTGTCCGGCCCATTGCGCCCCATACCCGGTTTCGCCCACTGATTTAGCCGCAGCGTTCAGCGCCTTGCCGGCGTCATAGGCAATCGGATAATCAGGTGTTCCTACTCCGCCTTGCTGCGCTGCCCAACGGGTGAACTCATTTGTAAGACAACGCGCCGGGCGGCCCGATATTTCTGCCAGCATAGTGGTCTCGTTAGCAGCAGGTGAGCGCAGCGCAGTGCGATAAGCAGCATCGGCCAGGCTCTCGGGGCAATCGATGAAAGCGGTACCCAGCTGAGCCGCAGCAGCCCCTGCCGAGAGGGCCTCTGCTATGCCAGCCCCATTCATCACCCCACCAGCAGTGATCACTGGCATATCCAGTCTCTCAACCAAGATCCGGGTCAGCTCCAGCGCTGTCAGCTTGCCATCCAAAGCATCAGGGTCGAAAATGCCGCGATGGCCACCTGCCTCCCAACCCTGCGCCACTACACCATCCAACCCGGCGGTCTGCACGGTCTTCGCCTCAGCCAGCGAAGTAGCGCTGGCCAGCAACACAATCCCAGCCTCGCGTAGTGCCGCAATCGTCTCGGTGGGCGGCAAGCCAAAGTGGAAACTGACCACCGCAGGGCGTTCCTCAAGCAACATTTCCAGCATGTCTGGATCAACCTGAAAGCTGCGATAGATCTCATGCAGCGCGGTGGGCGGCGCGGCTGAAAACTGTTCGAATAATGGTGCCATCCGGGTAAGCCAGTCGGTTTCGACTTTGGCGTTTGACTGGGCCGGCTTGTGGCAGAAGACGTTGACGTTAAACGGGTTGTCCGTTGCGGCGCGCGTGTCTCGGATCATTTCACGGGCCTGATCAACACTGGCGGCACCGATGCCCAGCGCGCCCAATCCGCCTGCGTTGCTGACGGCTGCGGCCATGGCAGGGGAACCCACACCGGCCATCGGAGCTTGAAAGATCGGCCACTGCAGGCCGATCCGTTTTATCAAATCAGATTGCATTGCCATCGTCCCTGCCTTGTATGCCACTGGTTAGCGGCGAACAAAGCCCGGATCATTCAGCAGTGCAACCCTGCCAGGTCAGGCGATCGAAACCAGCTCTAGATCAAACGTCAGATCCTTGCCCGCCAGCGGATGGTTGGCATCCAGCGTCACTGTGGCCTCGTCAACCTCAACAACAGTTACCGGCAGTGCGTGGCCCTCGGGAGATTGCATTTGCAATTGAGTGCCGATTTCCAGCGGGATATCATCCGGAATCCCCTCGCGAGGGATGGACTGCCGCGCGCCGGGGTTGATCGGGCCATAGGCTTTGGTGCAGGGGATCTGGATGGTCTTTTTCTCGCCCACGGTCATGCCCGGCATCTCCGTGTCCATACCTTCGATCACCTGACCGCTGCCAACTTTGAATTCCAGCGGGTCGCGCCCGTCCGAGCTGTCAAACACACTACCGTCTATCAGAGTTCCGGTATAGTGAATACGCACGGTGTCGCCGTTTTTGACCTCGGTCATATTGGGTCCAATCTCTCAAGAATTTCAAACCGCGTCACCCTAGGCCCTGCCGTCAAAATGTAAAGCCGATCCACGAGCCGCCACGTCTTTGTGCCGCACATGATATCCCACTTCCCCCCTGATCAAGCTTATGCAACTGTTCCGGCAAGGGAGACAATTATGCCGATCACAACCTGTATTTTCGATGCCTATGGCACCTTGTTCGATGTCGCCGCCGCCGCCCGCCAGGCCGCCACCGAACCGGAATTCCCGCAACTGCGCGATACTTGGGTCCAGTTGGCCAATCACTGGCGCCTGAAACAGCTGCAATATACCTGGTTGCGGGCCATCACTGACGCCCATACCGATTTCTGGGAGGTCACCCAGAACGGGCTCGACTGGGCGTTAGAAGCCACCGATCTGGACGGAGATGACAGGTTGCGCCAACGGTTGCTGGATCTCTATTGGCAGTTGCAGGCCTACGCGGAGGTCCCGGCGATGCTGCGCGCGCTTAAGGATGCCGGGATGAACACCGCGATCCTGTCCAACGGCTCGCCCGCGATGCTGGACGGCGCGGTGCAATCGGCGGGGATCGGCGATGTGCTGGACGATGTGCTGTCGGTGCAGAGCGTCGGCATCTTCAAACCTGACGCGCGGGTCTATGATCTGGTTGGCAACCGCTTTGGCTGCGCCAAGGACGAGGTGCTGTTTGTCTCCTCCAACGGCTGGGACGCTGCCGCCGCCTCGGGTTATGGCTTTACCACCGCATGGGCCAACCGCGCAGGCGAGCCGGTTGACCGCTTGCCCTGGACTCCCAGACACGTGTTGTCCGATCTAACAACCATCCCCGAACTGGCAGCAGGCTGAACGTCAAAACAAGCCTTAGAGACAAGAGAGACGATCACATGACTTCACTTGCCATGATTGAAGCGGCTGCCAAACGACTGCACGGACATACGCGGGTTACACCACTCCTAACCTCTCCGTTTCTGGATGATTTCGCCGGTCGTCGTATATTGGTGAAACCGGAATGTCTGCAGCACACTGGATCCTTCAAGTTCCGTGGCGGCTGGTCAGCGCTGTCGGCGCTGGATGAAACCGCCCGTGCAAAAGGTGTGATCGCCTATTCCAGCGGCAACCATGCCCAGGGTGTGGCCCATGCCGCCACGCTGCACGGCGCGCCTTCGGTGATTGTGATGCCATCGGATGCGCCGCAGCTGAAAATCGACAACACGCGCGCTTTGGGGGCCGAAGTGGTATTGTATGATCGCGCCACCGAGGATCGCGATGCCATTGGCCAGCGACTTGCAGGTGAACGCGACCTGACGCTGATCAAACCCTTTGACGAGCCGCAGGTGATCGCCGGACAGGGCACTGTAGGGCTGGAAATTGCCGCGCAGGCTGCTGAGTTTGGCGTCAAGGGAGGCGAAGTTTTAGTCAATTGTGGTGGTGGTGGTTTGACCTCCGGTATCGCGCTGGCACTGGAGGCGCGCGCGCCACAGATGCAGGTCCGCCCCTGCGAACCAAAAGGCTTTGATGACGTCACCCGCTCGCTGAAATCAGGACAAATCGAACGCAACAGCCAAACATCGGGATCAATCTGCGACGCAATCCTCACGGAATCTCCGGGGAAAATTACCTTTCCGATCCTTCAACGGCTTTGTGGAGCTGGCCTAGTGGTCACCGAGGACGAAGCCCTGCATGCGATGGCCCTGGCCTTTCTGCGGTTGAAAATTGTGCTGGAACCCGGCGGCGCGGTCTCGCTGGCGGCAGCATTGTTTCACGGCTCTGAATTGCACAGTGAAACAGCCATCGTGGTTGCAACTGGTGGCAATGTTGACCCTGAGATGTTCAATCAGGCGCTAATGCGTTTTGTCTAAATGCACCGATTTTGACAACGAGCATCCTGACCGGAAATCACCGCAGTATCCAAACAGCGCATAGTATTGGCCGCACCCTTTACCCCTGCGCGCCATCCCGGTTACATGGCGACAAGAAATAAGAGGAAGGCTTACTATGCAAGTGGCAGACTTGGGTGATGTTCAGCTGCACTACCGCGTCGATGGTGACCCGGATGGGACTCCGGTGGTTTTTGCCAACTCGCTGGGCACTGACTTGCGGCTTTGGGATGCGGTACTGCCGCTTCTGCCCGCCGGGCTGAAATTGATCCGCTATGACCTGCGCGGTCATGGACTGTCTTCTGTACCACCAGCGCCTTATTCCATGGGCGCGATGATACGCGACGCCGAGCAACTGCTGGACCTGCTGGAAATCCGCGATTGCGTCTTTGTTGGGTTGTCGATTGGCGGCATGATTGCGCAGGGGTTGGCGGTCAAACGACTGGACCAGATCCGCGCGTTGGTCTTGTCGAACACGGCTGCCAAGATTGGCACCGCCGATATGTGGCAACAGCGAATTGACGCGGTGACTGCAGATGGCATCGAGCCGCTGGCCGATGGGGTGATGCAGCGCTGGTTCGCACGTGATTTCCGAGCGAACCCCGAACTTGCCCTGTGGCGCGCGATGTTGGCACAGCAGTCACCCATGGGTTATGCGGGCTGTTGCGCCGCTATTGCCGGAACCGACTTTTATACGCCGACCAGCGGACTTAGACTGCCTACTCTGGGCATTGCCGGGTCCGAGGACGGTGCCACACCACCGGATCTGGTACGAGAAACGATTGACCTCATTCCCGGCTCCTCGTTTTCACTGATCCGCAAAGCAGGCCACCTGCCCTGCGTCGAGCAACCAGCGGAATACGCCGCGCTTCTTAGCAGTTTTTTGCAGAACATCGGACACAATGGCTGAATTCCTACTCATTCACGGCTCCTGTCACGGAGCCTGGTGCTGGCGTGATCTGATCCCGGCGTTACAGTTGCGCGGCCATTCCGCCCGCACCATTGACCTGCCTGGCCACGGCGATGGGCGCGATCTGACCACCGTAACACTGGATCAAACCGCCGATGAAATCCTTGCAGCCGCTACCCCCGATACACTTGTGCTGGGGCATTCCTGGGCGGGTTATCCAATTTCTGCTGCGGCTGAAAAACAACCGGATGCCATGCGAGGGCTGATCTATCTTTGCGCCTATGTGCCCGTGTCCGGGCTGTCGCTGGTCGACATGCGCCGTAACGGGCCGCGCCAGACATTGACCGATGCCGTCATCAAAGACGCCAGTGGCGCCAGCTACCGCATCGACCCGGAGCGTGCACCAGACCTGTTCTACCAGGACTGCCCGGCCGAGGCCGTGGAATACGCCCTGGACCATTTGTGCCCGCAAGCCATCCTGCCGCAAGACACTCCGATCCAAGTATCAGATCGGTGGCGAAACGTGCCAAAGGCCTATATCCGCTGCGCCGACGATCTGGTGATCCCGCCGGAGTATCAGGCCGAAATGGTCGCAGACTGGCCGTCTTCACGCGTCCATCACATGAATGCATCACACTCGCCCTTCTTTGCCGACCCTGATGGGCTGGCGGATCTGATCACGCGCATCGCAAAGGACCTGTAATGGCCGCTTCAGTCTTTGACAGCCAATTGTATGGCGATCTGTTTCCCAGTGGCGACGCTGGACGCCTGTTCACCGACAGCGCCGAAGTCCGCGCCATGCTACTGGTTGAGGGTGCATTGGCAAAGGTTCAAGGCGCCGCGGGCGTTATCCCTAGCGACAGTGCCGCCGCAATTTCACGCGCGGTGATGGAGGTGCAGGTTGATCCTTCAAACCTGCGCAAGGCCACCGGTCAGAATGGGGTTCCCGTCCCCGCCTTGCTTTCGGCTTTTCGTACCGAAATGAACGCCCCGGAGCACGCGCAATATGTCCATTGGGGGGCCACCTCGCAGGACATCATGGACAGCGGACTTATGCTGCGGCTGCGGCAAGCCCTGATGCTGATCGAGGCAGATTTGCAGTCTGTGGTCCAGTCCCTTGCCAAGTTGGCCAAGGCACATGCTGATCTGCCAATGCCCGCCCGTACCTATGGTCAGCATGCCACCCCAACCAGCTTTGGCGCCGTTGCCGCCATCTGGGGAGCGCCAATTTTGGACTTGTTGGGCGAACTGCCGATCCTGCGCCAAACCTGCCTGCTGGTGTCGCTTTCGGGCGCAGCGGGAACTGCCTCCGCACTGGGCGATCAACCTGCTGAACTGCGCACCGAACTGGCCAAGGCGTTGTCGCTTGGTGATCCGAAGCGTAGCTGGCACGTGGACCGCACCCCGATCTTGCGCATTGCTGATTGGCTGGTCCGGGCCAATATCGCCATGGGAAAACTGGGCGAGGACGCCATTGCCCTGGTGCAAACCGGCATTGGCGAGATCACTCTCGGCGGATCTGGTGCGTCTTCAACAATGCCACAGAAGCAAAACCCGGTTTCCCCATCGGTGCTGGTGGCGCTGGCACGCCAGTCCTCGGCGCTCATCTCCGTTCTCCACGGTGCCGCAATGCAACAACATCAGCGAGACGGTGCTGCTTGGTTTAGCGAATGGCTGTGCCTGCCGCAGATCGTACTGGGGGCTGCCAGTGCCGCCAAGATCACCAACGAGCTCTGCGCGAGCCTTGCCCCCAATCCTGATGCCATGCGAGCGGCCCTGGACGCTGGGCTGGATATGATCCACGCCGAGGCGCTCAGCTTTGCTTTGGCGGCTGGCATGCCCCGCCCCGAAGCCCAAGCCGCCACCAAAGTGCTCTGCAAAGAGGCTGCAGCAACCGATACACCGCTGCGCACACTGGTGGCGCGGGACTATCCTGATCTGGACGGCGAAGCCCTGTTCGACGCGGCACAACAATTGGGACAGGCCCCTATCGACGCCCAGCGCTTTGTCGCCGAGGTTGCCGAGTATCTGAGCCAAAAAATGCCCTAACCCCTTCCCGCACATTAGGCTGGCCGCTAGGGTCCAAAACTACTAATTCAGAGTTTTTCATCCATGCGTCTGCCCCTCCTTTTTATCCTGACCACCGTGATGATCGACGCCATGGGCATTGGCTTGATCATGCCAATCATGCCTGGGCTGATCGTCGAGGTGCAGGGCGGCAGCCTGGCAGATGCGGCGCTATGGGGCGGCATCCTCGCGACCTCCTTTGCGGTGATGCAGTTTCTGTTCAGCCCAGTGCTCGGCAACCTATCTGACGCGTACGGGCGGCGACCCGTGCTGCTGGTATCGCTGTTTGTGATGGCGCTGGACTATGTGGTGATGGCCCTTGCCGGCTCGCTGTGGTTGCTGCTGTTGGGACGGCTGGTCGGCGGAGTGACCGCCGCCACCCATGCCACCGCAGGCGCCTATATGGCGGATGTCTCCAAATCGACCGAGAAAGCCGCCAATTTTGGCCTGCTCGGCGCCGCCTTTGGCGTTGGGTTTGTGCTTGGCCCGCTGATCGGTGGGCTATTAGGAGAACTGGGCACTCGGGCACCGTTTTATGCGGCTGCAATACTGGCAGCGCTGAATTTCATACTCGGCTGGTTTGTGATGACCGAAACGGTCACCGACAAAAATCGCCGCGCCTTTGACTGGCGCCGCGCACATCCCTTTGGCGCCTTTCGTTCCATGGCGCGTATTCCCGGCATCCAGCGGTTGTTGTGGGTCTACTTCCTGTACTCGGTGGCGATCTACGTCTACCCGGCGATCTGGTCCTACTTCACCGAGGAACGCTTTAACTGGTCGCCGCAAACCATCGGTCTGTCGCTGGGCATTTTTGGCGCCATGATGGCCTTTGTTCAGGGCGGGCTGCTGCGCCACGTGATCCGCAAGTTTGGCGAGCGTAACACGGTGATCTATGGGCAGATCTTTGACTTCGTCGGCTTTAGCCTGCTGGCCTTTATCACCAGCGGCACCCTGGCGTTGATCCTGACACCGATCACCGCCCTTGGTGCAGTGGTGACCCCGGCGCTGCAGGCGATTATGTCCAAATCTGTGCCTGACAATCAGCAAGGAGAGCTGCAGGGCGTGATGACCGCAGTCCACGCCCTGTCGATGGTCATCTCGCCGCTGTTAATGGCCTCGGTGTTTGCCCAGTTCAGTCGCGATGGCGCTCCGATCTACCTGCCCGGCGCTCCCTTCCTGTTGGCACTGGTACTGATGCTCATAGGCTTGGTGATTTTTCTGCGTACACGACACTCCGTAGCGTAACAACGACGCCAATGTGACGGTTTTCGCCTTGCAGACGTAACAGCTGCAGGTCACCGTCGGTGCAACGATTAGGAGAATATCATGCAAACCATCAAGGCAGCAGTATGCCGCGAGTTTAGCGCACCATTGGTCATTGAGGATGTGTTGCTCGCAGATCCCGGCATGGGCGAAGTCGAAGTAACGCTAGAGGCAGTCGCAATCTGCCACAGCGACATATCCTTTGCAGAAGGCGCCTGGGGCGGTCATCTGCCCGCCGTCTATGGTCACGAAGCCGCGGGGCGAATCTCTCAGGTTGGAGCCGGAGTTACCGGGTTCGCCGAGGGCGACTCGGTGGTGGTGACCCTTATCCGCGCCTGCGGCAACTGCCCGAGCTGTGCGGGCGGTCAGCCGACAATTTGTGAGACGTCCTATGACTCGGTGAACGGCCCGCTCAAGACCGAAGATGGTGCCCCCCTGGAACAGGCGATGGCCTGCGGTGCCTTTGCCGAAAAAGTGGTGGTGGATCAGCGTCAAATCGTCAAAATCCCAGAGAGCATCGGCAAAGATGTTGCTTCACTGGTGTCCTGTGGTGTGATCACCGGCGTCGGAGCGGTGGTAAATGCAGCGCAACTGCGGCCCGGCCAAGACGTGGTGGTAATTGGCGCCGGAGGCGTCGGCCTCAACGCGATCCAAGGCGCCCGTATAGCCGGTGCCCGTCGTATTGTCGCGGTGGACATGAGCGAGGAAAAACTGGAAATCGCCAAGGAATTCGGAGCCACCCACGGGGTTCTCGCAACGCTCGACAAACCTTGGCGGGCAGCCATCAAGGCACTGGGCGGACGCGGCGCAGATGCGGTGCTGATCACCGTCGGCGCCATTCCCGCCTACGAGCAAGCCCCGCGCTATCTGGCACAAGGCGGCAAGGCAATCATGATCGGCATGCCCCACTCGGGCGCCATGGCCAGTTATGAACCCGTCATGCTGGCCGCCACCGGCCAGGGGCTGATCGGCTCTAAAATGGGCGACGTTGTTATCCAGCGCGACATTCCCTGGATGATCGACCTGTACCAACAGGGACGGCTGAAACTGGACGAGCTGATCTCGGGCCGTTGGGAACTGGAGCAGATCAATGAGGCGATCGCCGACACCAAAACCGGCAGCGCCAAACGCAATGTGATCCTGTTCAAGCGCTAATCCTGCGACCGTTGTAGGGTGTGTGCTTGCACGCACCACCCTTTCCCCAGCGGTGCGTGCAAGCACACACCCTACACAAACAAGAGATCGTCCATGAAACTGCAAGACCTCGACGTGATCGTCACAGCGCCACCTGCTCCCGGCTGGGGCGGGCGCTATTGGATACTGGTCAAGCTCACCACCGACACCGGTATCACCGGCTGGGGCGAATGTTACGCCGCCTCGGTTGGGCCCGAGGCAATGACCCATGTCATTCGCGACGTATTTGAACGCCATATGGCAGATGAGAACCCGGAAAACATCGAGCTGATGTTCCGCCGCGCCTATTCCGCCGGCTTTACCCAGCGCCCAGACCTGACCGTGATGGGCGCCTTCTCTGGGCTCGAGATCGCTTGCTGGGATATTCTAGGCAAAGACCGTGACCGCCCGGTGCATGCCTTGATTGGCGGCCGGATGAATGACCGCATCCGCGCCTATACCTATCTCTACCCACTGCCACATCACGATATCGTCAGCTTTTGGGCCTCGCCCGAAATGGCCGCTGAAAGCGCCGCTGAAATGGTCCGAAAGGGGTATACTGCAATAAAGTTCGACCCTGCAGGCCCATATACACTGCGCGGCGGCCATATGCCTGCGATGAACGACATCTCAATGTCAGCAGCCTTCTGCAAAGCCATCCGCGAAGCGGTGGGAGACAAAGCTGACCTGCTGTTTGGCACCCACGGGCAATTCACCACTGCTGGCGCTATCCGATTGGGCCAGGCGTTGGAGCCCTACTCACCACTGTGGTTCGAGGAACCCGTGCCGCCAGACAATCCCGCTGAGATGGCCAAAGTCGCCCAGGCAGTACGCATCCCCGTCGCCACCGGCGAACGGCTGACCACCAAAAATGAATTTGCTGCAGTCCTGCAGGCTGGTGCCGCCACCATCCTGCAGCCCGCCCTGGGCCGGGCCGGAGGCATTTGGGAGGTCAAGAAGATCGCCGCATTGGCCGAGGTCTACAACGCGCAAATAGCGCCGCATCTTTATGCCGGTCCTGTTGAGTGGGCGGCTAATATCCACCTCGCCGCCTCGATCCCCAACATCCTGATGGCAGAGACCATCGAGACGCCGTTTCATGACGCCCTGATCAAAGGATCAATCCGGGTCGAGAACGGCTTTATCACCCCACCCACTGCGCCGGGGCTGGGCATTGATGTGGATGAGGATCTGGCCCGGGCACATCCCTTTACCGGCAATGACCTTCATCTCAATATGCAAGAACCGCCCTGTGGTTACGTTACTCCAAACAGCTTTGGCGGAGGATCACCCGCGCTGAAGCCAAGCAACTAGAGACCATCGCAGCTCTTCGAACAGACAGCGGATTTGGGCCTGGCGCCGCGCATAAGCGCGGCGCCAGGCCCAACCGGAGGCGGGGTCTCTGTCAGGAGACCGAAAACGGGCGGGAGAACGCCGGTGATTGGCTAATTTCCCCGAAACTAAAGGGATGCGAAAGTAGGATTTTCTCGGCAAGAATGACTGAGGGCCTTTTGATGAGGAAGGCGAGATATAGTGAAACCAAAATTCTGGGGGTCCTGGCCAAACCGAAGGCGGTGCGAGAGCATGGCTTGCATTGAGCGGTACAACCGCACTGTCAGGCACGATTGGCTGGACCAACATATCATCGAAGACATAGACGAGGCTCAGGACTTACAACAATGACCGTCCAAATATGGACATCGTTGGCATTACACCCGCCCAAAAACTGAAAATAGCCGCCTAAGTTCTACGGTCACCCCCTCAAATAGGGGGATTACCAGTGTAACCCGAAGGATCCTTCTTTACGGGCAGGCTTCAACAATTAGTTAGAAACATAGCCTGCAACAACTTGCAGTAGCCTAAAGGCCGTTGCCGCGTCATTTTCAACCACGGCAAAGAACTCCTCTTCGCCGATACGAAGGCAAGTCAGCTCACTTGTTGCAATCATGCTGAGCGACCGCGGTTCTTTGCGGATCAGGCCCAACTCACCAACCAGCCGTCCAGGGCCTACGCTCGCAATCAACCGATCATCCTGGCCATCCGCAGGCAAATACAGGCCAGCCTCGCCTTCGAGGATCATATAGGCACCATCGCTTGCCTCATCGTCCTTCAGGAACACCACTTCACCAGCTTCGGCCTGATACCAGCGGGCCCCAAAGGCCAGCAGCCGCAACTGGCGGCGGTTCAGCCCCGAGAACAATTCGGTTTGCTCCAGCGCCCGGAGTTTGCGGGCTAGGTCAGCGCTGGCGGCACCATCTTCGACAACTGCCTCTTGGGCTTCATCGCTGACCATCCGGCCTTGACGCAGCTCATAATAGACATCGAACACCTCGGGGCGTTCAAAGCTGTCACTGAGATAGACCAGAGTGGTGTCCGGCAGCAGGCGGCGCAGGTTCTTGTGCACTGAAATGCGGGTATCCAGATCATAACTGGACATTGCCGTATCCAAGATCAGAATATCAGGTCGCTTGATCGTGGCACGTGAAAACGCCAGCGGCTCGGCAAAACTGGCTGCCAGCCCCTGCCCGCCTAGGGCAATTGGCAAATCAAAGATCAGCTCGACCACCAGATCACGGACCCCGTTTTCCACCAGCAGTTCCGACACCAACTTGCGCAACTCGTCCCCTTTGGCCCCTGCCAGATCCGAGATCTTACCAAACAGCGCGTTTTCCAGAACCGTCAATCCAGGTGCAAATTGGTCAATATCAAGCGGCACAAACAAATCACCCAATGTGGCCATCAGCCGGGTCGAATGGCTTTGCCGGAAGGTCAGGATACGATCTTGCATCTCCTCACTAAACGCAGGACCAATCTGTTCCGCCGAAATCCGAAACGGAACGATCAACAACTGTGCCAATTCCTTGTGATCCAGCGCCTCTGCACCTTTGGATCGTGTTTTTTCAACCAGTGTCAGCGCCGCCTCATAAGCCGATGGCTCAAGCCCCAGCTTGCGAAACAGCGGGTGGACGGTGCCGTCCAGACCAAAGATCTGGCGCAGCATGTCGACCACATCCTGGGTCAGTGCCACCAGGTCTTTGTCCAGTTTCAGCTCTTTGATCAGGTCCAGGAATTCGGTCTGTTGCGCCAGCACCGTTTCCGTAATCGGTGCGTGTGGGGTCGCATAGAGCAGGTTTTCGGCCACAGGCAGCGCTGGATTGTATTGATCAGGTTTCAGAAAAAATGCGTGCTGGCGCAGTCCGGCATCGCGCACCGCCTGCTGCACCTGACCGCGCAACTCCGCCAAACGGGCACTCAGGATAGGGTGGCTTTTGGGGTCAAACCGCTGCTCCATTCCGCGCCGGAACAAGGCAGTGTCCGAGCCGATCCCCTCGATCAGCTGCAGCCACCAGCCGCGTAATTCTGCTTCGGTGGAAAACCCCGCCAGCGACGGGTCAAGCCAAGGCGCATCATGGGGATCGGGGCTATTGCCGGCTTTCAGCGCCGTTTCATACTGACCGGCGTCGCGCGCCGCTCCGTTGGGACGTGGCCGCATCGGCATCATCACATTGTCGCCGAACGAGCCCTGAAACAGCACTGGCCGCGAGGTGGCGTGGCCAACCCGCGCTGCGATCACCGCCTGATGCAGCTTGGTCAGATCATGGCCTGCAACGGTGACTTTGCCGGCCGAAGGCAACAACTCTCGGGTCAACAATTCTGCCATTGCCCGGCGGTCTTCTTCTGACGGCGCGGCGATGCCCACAACCTTACCTGCTGGCAGTAGCGCGCTGAGATCCTCGAGCACCAGATTGCCATCGGCATCCCGTACATTGACTCCCTCCAGAACGATGTCGCCTCTCAGGTGAACCAGCTCGTCGGGTTCTCCCTCCATCAACGCCTCATCAATCATGCCTGTAGGCGCAAACCGCTCCATGATCACTTCCCAACGCAGGCTCATGTCCTGGGTCTGGTTGTAATAGGCCAGCAGTTCTTTCCAGGGAGAGGCGAGGTCTTTGTAGGCCGCCAGCGCCGCCACTAGGGCACCCAGCGAGACCGAGCCCTGCAGCACCAGATAACCGCCGATTGCGTAGAACAGAAAGGGGGTCAGCTGTGTAATGAAGTTGTTGATGAACTTCATAAAGAACTTTTTCTGATAGATCTCGAGGCGGATATCGTAAAGCCGCCCCAGCCGCGCCGTGATCAAAGCCATCCGGTAGCGCCAGCCACCATTGATCCGCAGAGTCGAGGCACCGGCGGCGCTTTCGCCGATCTCGGACGCCAAGGCGCGCACCTGTTTGATGCGTTGCTTGTTCAACAGGTTGATGCGCCGTTGCAGCACAGGGATCAACCATCCCTGCAACGGGATCAGCGCCACCGCCGCGAGGCCAAACCAAAAATTCTGCAGAAACAAGAACATCAGGATGGTGATCATCTGCCCAGCCTGCAGCACTGGCTGGCTGATCGCATCCCCCATCAAGCCGCCCATTGGCTCGCTTTCCGCGGTGACCATCGACACCAGCTCACCCTGGCTAATCCGCTCGAAATAGGGTTGTGGGAACCGGAGTATTCGGGCAATCAACTGATAGCGAAACCGGCGCAACATGCGCTCCGCCAGCACACCTTTCATAGTGTTGATGCGCATTTTCATCAAACCATGCGCCGTCACCGCCAGTAAGAATCCGCCACACAGTAGCCACAGGAAGTTAAGTTGCCCAACCGGGTAACCCAGCACATCAATTGTTGACGTCTGCGCGCCGATTGCATCGTTGATAATCCGCTTGGGAAGTTCAAGCGTCAGGTACAATAGCGGAAACAGAGTGGTGGTAATCAGCAGAAGTTTCAACTGATCAGGTTTGGAATACTTCCAAATAAAACGGAAAAGTGAGCGTTCGATGGGAAGGCTCCAACATGGCTATGGTAAATGTGTTCGTCTCAATGCCTAGCGCGGTTCTAGGGTCACAGGCAATGGTTTAGCGTTAGATGTCCCGTTACGGCAGATGTTTCATTGCCCGATTGCCTGCGTCGAAAAAATCCGTAAGCTTCGACAACGTGTGTCAACAATAGGAGCTCCCACCTTGCCGGACTATGTAGGATCCATTCTGCTGTTGCTGTGTCTGCTGCAGGTCAAGCATATGTTTGCCGACTTCTATTTGCAGACGCCAAAAATGCTCTGTGGGCGAGGTCAGTATTTTCACATTGGCCGGGCCCAGCATGCTGGGGTGCATGTGATAGGATCAATACTGGTTTTTCTGGCTTTTCAAGCGCCGTTGCCGTTCATACTCGTCATCTGCGCTTTGGAGTGGGTGGTTCATTTCAATATCGACTACTGCAAAGCCTGCTATTCTGATTCCAAGAAATTGACACCCACAATGGCTGGTTTCTGGCGCGCCGTGGGAACAGATCAGGCCCTGCATCACCTAACCTACCTAGCAATGGTCTGGGCCTGGGTGCAATATGTCACCGTCTGACCTAACTAGCTGGTAAAGACGGAACCCGATCATGGAAGCACCGGCTTGTTGTGCTTTATGGTTCTGAGCACCATATTTGTTTGGGCGCTGGCCACAGCAGGCAGGCGGAACAGGAATTGCTCCAGAAAATGGTTGTAAGCCTCTAGGTCCGGGGCCAAAATTCGAAGGTGATAATCGGCCTGACCGGTAGTCGCATAACACTCCTGCACCAAAGCGTTGCCCTCGATCGCGCGAATGAATTCCACAAGCTTTTCCGGGTCATGGCGGGTCAGATGCACATGCACAATGGCCTGAAACCCCAGGCCCATCGCCGCTGGGTTGATGATGGCACCATAGCGTTCAATCACGCCGACCTCTTCCAGCGCGCGCACCCGACGCCAAAGAGCTGAGGCTGACATGCCAACGGATTCGGCCAAATCGGCGTTGGACATGCGTGCATCCTGTTGCAGCAGAGTAAGAATCCTGCGGTCACGGTCATCAAGCTGCATAGTTTTGAAAATCCATTCCTGATATGACTCCTAATTTGGCCAAATTACCCGGTATTTTTCGGTATACCAGATAATTTGGCAAAAATTTTCTTACAGATTGGTTTATCCTTCCGACAACACAGGTATTCACGCAAGGGATGTACGCCATGACCCAGCAAAGCCACGGTTTTCACCAATACCAGCTGGATGACCGTTATGAGCAGGACCAAGGCCGGGTATTTCTAACCGGCACGCAGGCATTGGCACGGGTCATGCTGGATCAGGCGCGCCGTGACCGCGATGCGGGGTTGAACACCGCCGGGTTTGTTTCAGGCTATCGCGGCTCACCGCTGGGCGGGGTGGATCTGGAATTTTGGCGCTCGGCCAAGCGGATGCAGGAGAACCGCATCACGTTCATGCCCGCAGTCAACGAGGATCTCGGCGCCACCGCGGTGCTGGGGGCGCAGCAGGCGGTTTTGGATCCGCAGTGCGAGGTCGAGGGAGTGTTCTCGATGTGGTACGGCAAAGGCCCCGGAGTGGACCGCTCAGGTGATGCGCTGAAACACGGCAATGCCTATGGATCGTCGCCCAGAGGTGGTGTGTTGGTGGTTGCTGGAGACGATCATGGCTGTGTCAGCTCGTCGATGCCACACCAATCTGACGCCGCCTTTCTGGCCTGGTTCATGCCGGTCCTGAACCCCGCCTCAGTGGAGGAATTCCTGAGTTATGGCGAGTACGGCTTTGCACTGTCGCGCTATTCTGGCACCTGGGTTGGGTTCAAGGCCGTGTCGGAAACGGTAGAAAGTGCGCGCTCGGTCGAATTGATGTCAGACCGTGAATTTATCCTGCCCGAATTGCCGCCCTACCCTGGCGGGCTGCATATTCGGCGCGCGGATCTGCCCAGCCCCGAGATCGAGACCCGGATCCGCGCCAAACTAAAGGCTGTACGGGCCTTTGCCGAGGCCAATCCAATTGACCAGCGCATCTATGATCTGCCCGACGCCGACTTTGGCTTTGTTACTACCGGCAAGGGTCATCTCGATCTCATGGAAGCGCTCCGCCTGTTGGGACTGGACGAGGCCGCCTGCCGCAAGATGGGCATCGATATCTACAAGGTCGGCATGGTTTGGCCTCTGGCCCGTCGCAACGCACTTCGATTTGTGAACGGCAAAAAAGAGGTGCTGGTCGTCGAAGAAAAACGCGGCATTATTGAAAGCCAGTTCAAGGAATACTTCTATGACTGGCCCGGCAACAAACCCGAAAAGATGGTCGGGAAATACGACAGCCACGGCGAGCCGCTGGTGCCCTGGACCGGCGAGCTGAGCCCGCTGCTTTTGGTGCCCATTGTGGCCGCACGACTGGACCGCTTCTTTCCTGATCAGAACCTGCCAGCCAAAGCACGGGCGCTGACCGACACTCCCCCAACTCTGCTGAATATCCCCGGCGCCACCCGCACGCCGTATTTCTGCTCGGGATGCCCCCATAATACCTCGACCAAAGTGCCCGAAGGCAGCAAGGCGAACTCGGGCATTGGCTGCCATGTGATGGCCAGCTGGATGGACCGCGAGACCGCAGGCTATGCGCAAATGGGCGGCGAAGGCGTGCCCTGGGTGGCGGCCTCGATGTTCAACGGCGGCAAGCATGTGTTCCAGAACCTTGGCGAAGGCACCTGGTATCACTCAGGATCGTTGGCGATCCGTCAGGCCGTCGCGGCGCAGACCAATATCACCTATAAAATCCTGTATAACGATGCTGTCGCGATGACGGGCGGACAGCCGGTGGACGGTCCGGTAAGCGTTACAGGAATCGCAATGACTTGCCGGGCCGAGGGGGTTCAACGGATCGCACTGGTGTCGGATGACATTGGCAAATTCAACCGCGCCGATTTCCCCAGCGACACCACATTTCACGACCGCAAGGAACTGGATACCGTTCAACGCGAGCTACGCGACATCCCCGGTGTCACCGTTCTGATCTACGAACAGGCCTGCGCCACCGAAAAACGCCGCCGCCGCAAACGTGGCACTCTGGAAGATCCCAAGCGGTTTGCCATAATCAACGATCTGGTCTGCGAGGGCTGCGGCGACTGCTCGATTGAATCCAACTGCCTGAGCGTCGAACCGAAAGACACGCCCTTTGGCCGCAAGCGCAAGATCAACCTGTCCAGCTGCAACAAAGACTTTTCATGCCTGAACGGGTTCTGTCCCAGTTTTGTCACCGTCGAGGGCGCCACCCGGCGCAAGAAAAAGCCCGCAGGTTTGGATGCCGCGAAATTAGTAGCAGACTTGCCACCCCCAGATCTCCCGTCGCTGAATGCACCGTTTGACCTGCTGGTCACCGGAGTTGGCGGCACCGGCGTGGTTACCGTTGGCGCGCTGATCACCATGGCAGCGCATATTGAGGGCAAAGGCTCCAGCGTGTTGGACTTCACCGGGTTTGCGCAGAAATTTGGCACAGTGCTCAGCTATATTCGTCTCTCGGCAACACCGGGTGATGTGAATCAAGTGCGCATTGATGTGGGCGCTGCGGATGCGGTCATTGGCTGTGACGTGGTTGTCAGCTCCGCGCCCAAAGCCTCGGCCCACTACGGACCCGATACCCGCATTGTGCTGAACCGCGCTGAAATGCCCACCGGCGATCTGGTACTGCGCCGCGATGCTGATCTGCTGGTTGGACCACGCGAACAAGCCATTGCCGACGTCGTGGGCACAGACAACGTGAGTGGCTTCAACGCCAACGAAGCCGCAGAAGCAATGTTGGGCAATGCTGTTCTGGCCAATGTAATGATGCTTGGGTTTGGCTGGCAAAAAGGGCTGGTTCCCGTGTCAGCCGAAGCCTTAGATCAAGCGATTGTTCTGAACGGCGTCGCCGTCGAGCAAAACCGGCTGGCTTTGGCCATCGGTCGCGCGATGGCAGTTGACCCAGAGTTGGTTCATGCCCACTACGACGAAACTCCGCCGCCGACTGAAACGCTGGATGACATGATTGGCCGAAGGGCGAGTTTTCTCACCGGCTATCAGGATGTGGCCTATGCCAAGCGCTATACAGACACCCTGACCCACTTCCGCAACTCCCTGCCCGAAAAAGTTGCCGAAGAGCTTACAGTTGCAGCGGCAAAATCACTGTTCAAACTGATGGCTTATAAAGATGAATACGAGGTGGCGCGGCTATTAACCAGCTCTGTCTTTACTCATCAGATCGACGCCGAATTCGAGGGCGATTTCAAAGTCAATTACCACCTCGCACCGCCTCTTCTGAGCCGCAAAAAGGACAACCGCGGCCGCCCTATGAAACGGGCTTTTGGTCCCTGGCTGCGGCCTGCGATGACGCTGCTGGCTAAGGGCAAACGCCTGCGTGGCAGCCGCCTCAACATCTTTGGCTATCACGCCGAGGCACGGCTACACCGCGACCTGTTAACCTGGCATGAGACTGCTTTGAAACAGATTTCACAAAGCTATGCCACAGATCATCACGAGGCTTGTCTGAAAATTCTATGCGCGCCGATGGAGATCCGTGGCTATGGGCCGGTGCGGCAACAGGCGGCACAAAGGGTAAAATCTGAAATCGACACCGCACTTTCAGCGCTTTAAGCGTCCCAGAACTGAAGCGAATACGCGGTGAACTCTTCCATCTCACCGGGAGCCGGGTCTCGACCCGTAAAAACCTTCAGGTATTCTGGTGTCATGGTCAGCCGGTAACTGCCGCTTTCGTTGAGCCCTGCCATATCATAGCCAAGTTGCATATAATACAATACCTTGGCGCGGGCCAAAGCCTCTCGCTCAGTGAAACCGTAGCGCTGAAACATCTGGGTCAGCGCCTCAACCCGCCGCGCGTCAGAGCGATCCAGCAAGCTACGCACCGGCCCCGAACGGCGCGCCCAATCGCGGATCGCAAAATCCAACGCCGTATTGAACAACTCCGGATCGGCGGTGCAGCGCCAGACGTTCAGCACAGCGGCGGTCACCGTCTTGGCAGTGGCACCAGCCTGGCCAACCAAACCGACGGTATTGGTCTGTTCCCAGGTTTTCAGCAGCGTATCCAGCAGATCCTGGCGCGATTTGAAATACCAGTAAAACGAGGACCGCGACACCGCCATTCGATCTGCCAGCCCCAGCACTTTAACCTGCTCAACCCCATGCGAGATCAGCACGTCCATCGCCACATTCAGCCAGTCATCACGGGTCACTCTGATATTGCCAACCAGAGGTTCTGCCTTGGGGTCGTCGCGGCGCAGGATTGGTTTGGGGGGCATGGGTGTCCTCTCACGTTACTCTACTGTGGACAGATGGACTTATATCTGGGCACTCGGACGGGCTTTGATCGCCGCGTGCCAGGCTAAAGTGGCGTTGTTTTGCTCAGGGATCCGCATTTTGATAACCCGGGCAAATTCAACAAACACAAAGGCACTGATATCGGCCAGAGTAAAACTGTTGGTGGCCAGATAGGGGCTGGCTTGCAACCTATGCTCCAGAAGCTCAAAGAACCGTTTGGTGCGGTCCAAGCCACGTGTTGTCAATTCCGGAACCTGCGCATAATCCACCGGGCCGGGAATGGCACGCCCTTGGAAAAACGGGTTACTATTGCGCAGCGCCTCGGCAATGGGCACTCCGCCCTGTTGCTCGGCTATCGCGTTCCACATCAACACCAGGCCTTTTTCCTGAGCACTCTCGCCCATCAGCGGCGGTTCAGGATGCATGGCCTCCAGATATGCTGCAATGCCAAGGTTTTCGGTCAGTGCCGTGCCCTCATCAGTGATCAGCACAGGGACCGTAGCCTGGGGGTTCACGTCCTTGAATGCCTCGCCCAGTTGCTCGCTTTTGGCAATCGAGATGTCGTGGCTTTCAATCGTCAGGCTTTTCTCAGCAATAAACATCCGTGCCCGGCGTGGGTTGGGGGCGGTCGAGCAGTCGTAAAAGATCATTAACTTAATATTCCTCGTCGTAAGCACCTTAATCACAGCCTAGGCGGCAAACCCGTCACCCGACAACCCAATATAACGCTTACAGACTTTGAGCCCGGATCTAGGGAGGCGAGATCACACTCGAAACACCCCCAACAAAACGACCAAACTGGTCCGCTTGGTCACAAAATCTGCGCCAAACAAAGGTGGGCTCCCGCGCCCACGCGGACCATCGGCTAACGCCGATCATCCTTGCGGCCTTGGGCCCTGCGCCGCGCAAAGCGCGGCGCAGGGCCCAACTGGTGGAGCGCCTCTGGCAAGAGGCTGACAACAGGCGGGAGACCACCTTCAGCCAAAAACGTCAACGTCGGTAAATAAAGCAACGGCCCTCGACAGCATTTACGGGCAGCGCCACTTCGGTCAGGTTCTCAAAATACATCCGGTCAGACGAGACCATCAAACCACCCGGCGCCATCAGCGGTTCGATCAGCGGCGAGACAAACCGGGCAAAGGCATCATTCTTTTCCCGGCTATGACCGCCAAGGTCGGCATGTACCAAGCTGGCAGTTGGGCCAAATCGGTCCAAGGATGCAGGCAGGGTTTCGCGCACGTCCCCCAGAATGACCTGATCTTCAGGCGGCGTGCTGTCTGGATGCGACGCCACCGCGCGCTCAAAGACATATATATCACGCCCTTCGACATAGCGGCGCATGTGGTGATAGGTGCGGCCATTGCCCAGCCCCAGCTCAAACACCGGACCCTTCATCGCCGCGGTCTCAGAAATTGCGAAATCCAGACAGGCACGCTGCGACACCATTCGGTCGATAAATAGGTCAAGACGGGACGGCATGAGCATACTCCATATGATCCGGAAGTCCGCTTCCGGCTTACTCCGTGTGCCAGAGAACCGCACAGATGTGTAGCAACAATGAAAACCCGCAACTAGCCTGCGCCGGCCCTTAGTTTTGAGGCTCCAAAGCATGAAATTCCCCTTCTCCTGCAACGTGACCGGGTAAATGGGGTTTGACTAAACAGGCCCGAGCACGCGATGGTGTCAAAAAACGAGGGGAAAAGATAATGATAGCGGCACAACAGCTAGCTGGGTGGGCCTGAATGAAGCCTTTGCTGTCAGTTGAGGATCTCAGTATTGGCTTTGGCGGGGGCACCCCCGTGGTTCACAACGTCAGCTTTGCCGTACACCCCGGTGAAACCCTGGCGCTTGTCGGTGAAAGTGGATCTGGCAAGACAGTGACCTGTCGTGCCGTTCTGCGGATCCTGCCGCGTGCGGCTCGTATCCACTCGGGCGCCATCCAGCTGAACGGCAGTGCCGGGATGCAGGAACTGTCAGCGCTGAGCGAGCGTCAGATGCGCAACGTACGCGGCAATACCATCTCGATGATTTTTCAGGAACCGATGCACTCGCTGTCACCTCTGCACCGCATTGGAAATCAGGTCTCCGAGGTACTGTGGCTGCATGGCCGCACCCGCGAAGCCGCCGCACGCAAGATCGTGCTGGAGTGTTTTGAGCGGGTTGGATTTCCCGATCCCGAGCGTGCCTATTATTCCTATCCGTTTGAACTGTCCGGCGGCATGCGCCAGCGGGCGATGATTGCCATGGCGATGGTGGCCAAACCCGATCTGTTGATCGCGGACGAGCCAACCACGGCGCTGGATGTCACCACCCAGGCTCAGGTACTGGGGCTGATGAAAGAGCTGCAGCGCGACACCGGCATGGCGATGATCCTGGTCACCCATGATCTGGGCGTGGTGGCCAATATGGCCGAGCAGGTTGTGGTGATGCACAAAGGTCGGGTGATGGAGGCTGGCGCAGCAGAACCACTGCTACGGTCACCTGCGCACGCCTATACTCAGCAATTGTTCGATGCTGCACCGGCCATTCCTGCCCACCCGCAAGCCGTGCCCGAATTGCCGCAGGACGATCTGATCCTGCAGATGAAATCTGTGTCCAAAACATATACCATGCGGGCAGGTAAAAGCTGGCAGGCCGAGACCAAAATTCATGCCTGCCGGGGCGTAGATTTCGCACTGCAGCGCGGCACCACGCTAGCCATTGTTGGTGAAAGCGGCTCGGGCAAGACCACTGCGGCGCGTATTGCCCTAGGAGCGGAACTGCCAGACCTCGGCGGCGAGGTCCTGTTTCGTGCCACGCCGCAGTCCGAGGCCATCGCCGTACATCATATGTCACGCGCCGCCCGCACCGCCTTTCAACGCGAGGCACAGATGGTGTTTCAGGACCCCTATTCCTCATTATCGCCACGCATGCGCATTCTGGATGCGCTGTGCGAACCGCTGGAAATCCACGGCATCGGTTCCAGTTCCGAGCGCCGCGAGCGGGCGGCGGATATGTTGCGGCTGGTTGGCCTGGGGCCGGATATGTTGCTGCGCTATCCGCACGCGTTCTCAGGCGGTCAACGCCAACGACTGTCGATTGCCCGTGCCCTGATGCTGGACCCGTCATTGCTTGTCTGCGACGAGCCAACCTCGGCGCTGGATGTCTCGGTGCAGGACCAGATCCTGCGGCTGCTGGAAGAGATCCGTGATCGCGAGAAGCTTTCCTACCTTTTTATCAGCCACGACTTAGCTGTTGTCTCGCGGATTGCCGACGAGGTGGCTGTAATGCGAGGCGGATTGGTAGTCGAGCAGGCCCCGCCCGACACTCTGTTTCACAATCCAAAACACCCCTATACTAAAGCTTTGATCGCCGCCCAGCCCGAGCCGGATATTGACCGGCCGATAGACCTAAAACTGGTGGCATTCGGCGCCGGCGCGCCAGACAGCTGGCCTGAGCATTTTCGTTTTTCCGACACCGTGGTACCGTCGCTGGTGCAAGTGGAACCCGGACATAAGGTACGTTGCCATGTTTAACACATCAAAATCCATTTTAGCCCTGACCTTTGCAATGCTGATGACGCCACTTGCCGGGCACTCGGCTCCAACCGTACAGGAAAGCGAATTCTGGCGCCCCGAAGTTGAGGCCGGTAATTTACCGCCCGCCACCGAGCGGCTCCCCGAAGTGCCTTTGGTCGTGGATCTGGCGTCCCGCGGGCGTGTGCTGGGAATACAGGGCGGCACCTTGAACACCATGATCACCCGCTCAAAAGACATCCGCCAGATGGTGGTTTATGGCTACGCACGGCTGGTCGGCTATGACGCCGATTACCAGCTACGGCCCGACCTGCTAATGTCTTTTGAGAACGAAGACAACCGCCGTTTCACCCTGAACCTGCGGCCTGGTCACCATTGGTCCAACGGCGATCCCTTTACCTCGGCGGATTTTGAATACTGGTGGAAGGATGTTGCCAACAACGCTCTGCTCAACCCCACCGGACCGCCAGATTTTCTGCACATCGAAGGTGAGCTGCCCCGCGTCAGTTTCCCAGACCCACAAACAGTCATCTATGAATGGGACAACCCCAATCCGAACTTCCTGCAAAGCTTGGCACAGGCGCGACCACCGTTCATTTTCCGCCCTTCTGAGTTTCTGAAAAAATACCATGTCGATTACGCAGACCCTGATGAACTTGCCTTTGAGGTCAACGATGCACGGGTTAAAAGCTGGGCTGCGCTGCACAACAAACGCGACAACATGTACAAGTTCGACAACCACGAACTGCCTACCCTGCAGCCCTGGATGAATTCCACCTCGGGCAAAAAAATCCGCCACCTGTTTGTGCGAAATCCCTATTACCACCGGATCGACGAGAACGGCGTGCAGCTGCCCTATATCGACGTTGTCGAGATGGAGATCGTCGCGGGCGGGTTGGTGGCTGCCAAGTCCAACGCAGGCGAGGCCGACTTGCAGGCTCGGGGCTTGGGCTTTCGCGATATCGCCATTCTGCGCAAGGGCGAGGCTGATGGTGGCAATTACGAGACCTATCTTTGGGGCACCGGCACCGCTTCGCAGATCGCCATCTATCCAAACCTGAACGTCAACGATGATGTCTGGCGTTCAGTGCTGCGTGATGTGCGGGTGCGCCGCGCGCTGTCGGTGGCAATCAACCGCGACTCGATCAACAAGGCGCTGTATTTCAAACTGGCTAAACCCGGCGCGATGGCAGTGTTGGAAGCCAGCCCGTTTTTCGACCCTGAAATGCGCAAAGCCTGGGCCCAATGGGACCCGGATCTGGCCAACAGGTTGCTGGACGAGGCCGGTCTGACCCAAAAAGACCGCTATGGCATTCGCAAACTGCCTGATGGACGCCTTATGGAACTGGTGATCGAAACCGCCGGCGAACGTCAGGAAGTTGAGAACGCACTGCAGATCATCACCGACGATTGGCGCGATGTTGGCGTCAAACTGATCATGCGCCCGCTGGATCGCGATATCCTGCGCAACCGGGTGTTCTCCGGCAACTCGATGGCCTCGGTCTGGTTTGGCTGGGACAATGGATTGCCCCGTCCTTATACGTCGCCTGCCTATCTGGCCCCCACAGACCAAGTCTTTTTAGCTTGGCCCAAATGGGGTCAGTTCCACCAAACCGGTGGCGAGGCTGGTGAAACTCCGGACATGCCCGATGCGCAACGGCTGATGGAATTGGCCCACAACTGGGAAATCGCTTCATCTGATGCCGAACGAACAGCAGCCTGGACCGAAATGTTGAAAATCCATGCTGATCAGGTTTATGGCATCGGTATTCTAGCCGAGGCGCCGCAACCCGTGGTGGTCAACAAATCCCTGCGCAACGTGCCAAAGAAAGGCATCTGGGCCTGGGAGCCCGGTGCCCATTTCGGCATCCACCGTCCCGACGAGTTCTACTTTGAAGGTGGTAACGGCTGATGGAGATTCTGCGCTACGCGATCTACCGTTTTGGCACCATGCTGCTGACCCTGTTGGTGGTTTCGGTGATGGTTTTTGCAATCATCAACCTGCCGCCGGGCGACTACCTCAGCAACCAGATCGCCGAGCTGCGCGCGACCGGGCAATCAGCGGGCGTCGCCAAGGCCGAGTTCCTGCGCACCGAGTATTCGCTCGACCGGCCGCTGTATCAACAATACCTGATCTGGGTTGGCTTCCTGCCTGGCCCGCACGGATTCTACGGCTTGATACAGGGCAACTACGGCTGGTCGTTTGAATTTGACCAGCCCGTAGCCGAGATCGTAGGTGACACCCTGTGGCTAACCGTTCTGGTCAACCTGGCTGCGGTCCTGTTTGTCTACCTGGTGGCGCTGCCACTGGGCGTGCTCGCCGCCGCACGGTCTCGCACATGGGTTGACTATACCACAGCCTTTGTCGGCTATCTGGGTCTGGCCACCCCCAACTTTCTGCTGGCGCTGATCCTGTTCTATTACGGCCACAAGTATTTCGACCTGCCGATTGGCGGATTGATGGACCCGGCTTATGAAGGTGAGCCGATGAGCTGGGACAAAGTAAAATCAATCCTCGTCCACCTGATCGTACCGACCTTTGTCATCGGCACGTCCGGTGCTGCCGGAATGATGCAACGCCTACGCGCCAACTTGCTGGACGAACTGGGCAAACCCTATGTGGAGACCGCAGTCGCCAAGGGCATGGCTCCAGCCCGGATGCTGACCAAATACCCCCTGCGTATGGCCTTTAACCCCTTTGTAGCCGACATCGGCAACCTGCTGCCCTCGATGGTTTCGGGTTCGGTTTTGGTGTCCGTCGTGCTGGGCCTGCAAACCATCGGCCCGACGCTGTTGACCGCCCTGAAAACTCAGGACCTGTTCCTGTCGGCCTTTGTGCTAATGTTCGTGGCGCTACTGACACTCATTGGCACAATGATTTCCGATGTCCTGCTGGTTCTGCTGGATCCCCGCATTCGATACGAGGGGCGTGAAGCATGACCCAATTGCCAGACGGTCGCTATGTCAACGACGCCCCCTTTGACGCCGATGCTTCCCTGCAACAGCTCGAGCGCAGCGATCTGGATGCTCCCAATTGGGTTCTAATCTGGCGCCAGTTCAAGACCCATAAACTCGGCCTGATTTCGGGCATCTTCTTGCTGTTCAGCTATGTCATGCTGCCCTTTGTCGGCTTCATCGCGCCTTATACCCCTAATGAGCGACACCCCGACCACCTCTATTCGCCACCGCAGTCGGTCAATTGGTACCACGAGGGCGACTTTGTCGGCCCGTTCATCTACCCGATGACTTCCGAGGCCGATATGCAGACCTTTCAGTGGGTGTTTGTGCCCGACACCGACAATCCCGCCAAGCTCGAGTTTTTCTGCAAAGGTGACGAATACAGGCTGGCCGGGCTGATCCCAGTCGAGACCCACCTGTTTTGCGCTCCAGGTGACGCCACTGTATTTCTATGGGGCTCGGATCGGCTGGGCCGCGACGTGTTCAGCCGAATCCTGTACGGAGCGCAGCTATCGCTGACCGTGGGCATCATTGGCATCACCGTGTCATTCCTGCTGGGCATCACCTTTGGCTCCATCGCCGGTTATTTTGGCGGTCGTATTGATTGGTGCATCAACCGGGTGATCGAAGTCCTGCGCTCGCTGCCAGAACTGCCGCTGTGGCTGGCGCTGTCGGCTGCGGTGCCGTCAAACTGGGGACCTGTGGCGGTGTTCTTCATCATCTCGGTTATCTTAGGTATCCTCGACTGGCCCGGACTGGCCCGTTCTGTGCGCGCCAAATTCCTGTCGCTCCGCGAAGAGGAATACGTCCGCGCCGCAGAAATGATGGGGGCAAACCCCGGTCGGGTGATCCGCAAACATTTGCTGCCCAACTTCATGTCGCACCTGATCGCATCGGCCACACTGTCGATTCCGGCGATGATCCTTGGCGAAACCGCGCTGTCGTTCCTGGGCCTTGGCCTGCGCGCACCGGCAGTCAGCTGGGGCGTAATGCTGAACGATGCGCAGAACCTGACCTCGGTTGAGATCTACCCCTGGATCGCCATTCCGATGCTGCCGATCATCATCGTGGTACTGGCCTTCAACTTCCTTGGAGACGGGTTGCGCGACAGTCTTGACCCCTACCAGCATTGACCCTGCTCCGCGCGCTACCCGGTCCCAACACCTTTGATGTGACCGGGACCGGCCAGCGCCCCAGTGCCTTTGCCGTGAGTGAACTGGCTACGGCGTCTGTTGCAGCTGTCGGAACCGAGCTGGCCGGGTTGATGCAGGCCCTGAACCTCACCGCTGAGCGGTCCGGGGTCACCGTGGATCAGCGTCTGGCCTCGCTTTGGTACGGCTATAGTTTTCGTCCCACTGGCTGGCAGATGCCCAGCCTGTGGGATGCCATCGCCGGCAACTATCAATGCGCAGATGGTTGGATCCGCCTGCATACCAACCTCCCACACCACCGCGCCGCAGCGCTACGGGTGCTCGATTGTCCCAATTCCCGCGACGCCGTGACTGCGGCAGTGAAAACCTGGCAAGGCAATGCACTCGAAAGTGCCATTGTTGAGCAGGGCGGCGTGGCCGCAGCGATGCGCTCTCAGTCCGAATGGCTGACGCATCCGCAAGGCAAGGCCGTCGCCACCGAGCCGCTGATTGACTGGACCGCTCCGCAGGCAATCACCCTTCGCGATCGCCCACAAGCAACAGCCGCCCGCCCATTGGCCGGTCTGCGCGTTCTGGATCTGACCCGGGTTCTGGCCGGCCCCATCGCCACCCGCACTCTGGCCGGATTTGGCGCCGAGGTGCTGCGCATTGATCCACCCGGCTGGGATGAACCCGGGGTGATCCCCGACATTTCATTAGGGAAATATTGCGCCTATCTCGACCTCCGCACCGCCGAGGGCCGAGACCGTTTCGAGGTGTTACTTTCTGAAGCTGACGTCCTGGTTCACGGCTATCGCCCCGGTGCGCTCAAAGGTTTGGGCTATGATCTGCAGACCCGCAGACGATTGGCGCCAAACCTCCTAGACGTCACCCTGAACGCCTATGGCTGGACCGGACCCTGGGCCAGCCGACGCGGCTTTGACAGTCTAGTACAGATGAGTTGTGGCATCGCCGACTCAGGGCGTAGCTGGGCAGGCACTACCCATCCAACCCCACTACCAGTACAAGCGCTAGACCACGCCACCGGCTATCTGATGGCAGCGGCGGTGCTCTCGGCGCTAAGTGCTGCTGCCAAGGGCCAGTCAGTCCCGCAAGCGCGCCTGTCGCTGGCTCGCACTGCTGTGCAGCTCGACAACCTGGAAAAAACTGCGACCGGCCCGGAGATCGACGCACCTACAGACGCCGATTACACCAGCACATCCGAGCACAGCGGCTGGGGACCTGGCCAGCGACTGGCACCGCCATTGCAACTCACCTCGACCAAAATGATCTGGGATCGCCCGGCAGCGCAATGTGGCAGTGCCGTCGCCACCTGGTCGGACTGACCAAAACCACCCGGAAAATTCGAATTTTCCGACCAAAAATCTTCGAAGATTTTTACACCGCGCCTTGGCGCGGTGCCACGCCCAACCCCAAGCGAGGCGCTTTTGCGGATCGGAGCGGGGACGGGAGGGATCCGTTGCAACAAGGACTACCGGTCATCACCACCACCGCCAGTTTCGTCCAGCATGTCTTCGTCAATCGCCGCCTGCACAGCGCCGGTGACCGCCTGCTTTTGCTGCGAGTTCAGATCCTCGGTCTTGCCCTCAGCCAAACGTACCGTAACTTCGCGGTGGGCAAAATGGATGCCTTCCCGTTCGAACAACTGGCGGATTTCCTCATAGACCTTCTTGCGCACCAGCCACTGGTCGCCCGGCTTGGTCATGAACTTGACCCGAATGATCATCGCAGAATCCTGCATCTCGATGACACCCTGCGATTTGAGCGGCTGAATGAAATTCTCCCCAATCACCGGATCACTCAGCAACTCCTGACCCAGTTTCTTGATCAACTTGCGGACCTTTTCGACGTCCGTGTCATAGGTCACCCGCAGCGGCAGCTTCATGATCACCCAATCGCGGGAATAGTTGGTCAGCACGCGGATCTCGCCAAAGGGAATGGTCTGCAATGCACCCAGATGGTGACGCAGTTGGAACGAGCGCACCGAGATCTTCTCAACCGTGCCCTTCACATCGCCGATGTCGATGTATTCGCCCTTGCGAAAGGCATCATCCACCAAGAAAAACGCCCCCGAGAAGATGTCGCGCACCAGTGTCTGCGAGCCAAATCCAATCGCCAGCCCAACAACACCAGCACCGGCGAACAGTGGGCTGACGTTGATACCCAGCTCCAACAGCACAATCAGGCCAATTGACACCACAACCACCGCCAGAATGGCGCCACGAAACAGGGGCAACAACGTCGCCAGACGGCTCGCACCCGTTTCGCCGCCCTCGTCGCCCAACTCACCTTCGCTGGTATCAACGGTTTCCTCGGCGATCTTGCTGTCGATCCAGATCCGAAACAGGTGGTAGACCACATAGCCAATGAACAAGATCGAAACCACGTCAATCACCCGCTCGGATGCCGTGGTGTCCATCCACCCCGCATCCGGGTTCCAGATCACCACCAGCGCATAAGCGCCAACCACAAAGGCCAGGATTCCGGCCACCCGGCGCGCCAGATCCTCAAAGGTACCCATTGCGTGCTGGACAGTCAGAGCTCCTGCAGTCTCATCTTCTGGCCCCAAGTCCAATGCCGCCTCGGTCACTTCCTCATTTAGCTGCTGCACCCGACGCGAGCGGTCAAAGAACCGCTCGATCACATAATTGATGGCGCCGTAAACGATCAGGATCGAAGTCAGCACCATATAGGTGCCCACCATCAGCGGAATGGGCGCCTCACGCTCCAGCACCAGATCGAAAGCCAGATTAAGCCAGCCAAACAGCATATAGGCCATCATCGCCGGCGCCCAAATCGTGCTCAGGCTCCGCACCAACCAGGTACATTCGACCTTGCTCTTACCGCCCCTAATAGCGTTGCTGACTGGCCGCGCGATGAACGCCACCATCGCCAGATTGGCAACTGTGCCCACCAACGTCAGCACGCCATGCACCATCGCATAGACGTTGTAGTTAAGGCCAAAATCCCCAACCCAGGTGGCAAACAGAATCGAGGAAATGTCATAGGTCGCCAACACTGAAGCCCAAAGATAGAGCCGCTTGGCATCGCGATCCGAAAAAATCGGAATCCGGTATTGGCTGAGGAATGGTGACAGCACCATCCGCCACAGGCCCGTCACCGTGCTGGCCAGAAAATAGGCCGTATAGACAGCTGTGATGGTGAACTTAACCGAGCTGTCTTCGGCCGGTCCAAAGATCAAATAGCCAGCCAGCGCGGCAAATATCATCGCAAAAATCGTCGCCCCAAGACCCATCACAAACCGGAAAACCAGGAATGGCATTTTCTCGCGATAGCCTTCTGGTGCGGATTTAACCCGCGCAACCACCAGCCGCTTGGCAATCCTTTTTCCGTAAATCTCTATCGACACCCAGCGGCCAATCAGCAGCAGCAGCACGCTCCAGCCAAGAACCTCCAGATAGGTTTGGATACGCCCATCCGGGCTGGTTTGGCGCAGGATGTATTTTACTTCAAACACCGAATAAGGCAGAGCCGCCAACCGACTGCGCAATTCCTGGCGGAACTTGTCCACTTCGGATTGCGCCTGCATCAGCGCCGAGGGCCCGCCCATCGGATCAATGGCCTCCTCCGGATGCTCTGAAACAGCAAGGTCAGAGATGAGCTGACCACGACCATCCAGCACAATGACGCCGACGCCATTGTCCATGGCTTGCTCGATCGCTTTGGCCAGCGCCTCTGCTCCACTGCCGTTATCGGTTTGCGCCGTCAGGGGGCTGGCCAGTGGCAAGGTCAGCATCAACGCCAGCAAACCACTCAATAGAAACCGGAAAAACAGATGCGTCATAGGGTAGGAAGTCCTCGGATGATTTGGTCGAAATTAGCCCAGACATGCTCACAGCGCAAACACCATGACCACACACAACTTTGCAAGTAGATGTGCCCTGTCTGATTGCATGTTATTTTCACGCAGGCTATACATTTCCTGTTCGCTAACCACCGGGACGGGACACCTGCCAACAAAGAATTGTGCAGCCGGAAAATCCACGGAGATACGCGAAGAAACATGGACCGTGCCTGCCCACACCAATCCGGGTAGGCTGCGCAACCTGAGGCGGACAATGGCCGAGCAGAAAAGGGTTTTTCCCGACACCTCAATTGACGCCGTTGCGATCGGCTTGTCGACTTGTGCGACCTGCCTGTCTGCGCCTAATACCATCGTCCAAATTTCATTCCGCCGCTTCAGTCCATCCCGCCGTGCCCCACTTTTTTGATCAATTCGCTCAGGCTCAAACATGACAGTCCACGCCACTTCCAGCACCACAGCCAAGGCAACACCACGCGCCCCGCGGGTGATGCTCTACAGTCACGACACCTTTGGCCTTGGTCACCTGCGCCGCTCTCGCGCCCTGGCCGGCGCCATTACCGCGGCAGACCCGACCGCCTCGGCACTGATCCTCACCGGTTCTCCTGTTGCTGGGCGATTTGCCTTTCCGACACGGGTTGACCATGTGCGGCTGCCCGGTGTCATCAAACGCTCGGACGGCACTTATGCCTCACGTACCATGGGCATGAGCATTGATGAGACAACCGAGTTGCGTGCCGGCCTGATCCGCTCCACCGCCGAGCAATACGACCCCGACATTCTGATTGTCGACAAAGAGCCAACAGGTTTTCACGGTGAGTTGCTGCCGACGCTGGACATGCTCAAATCGCGCGGTCGGGCGCGACTGGTGTTGGGCCTGCGCGATGTGCTGGATGAACCAGAGGTGCTGGCCGCCGAGTGGGACCGCAAAGGGGCCATTGCCGCCACCGAAGGCTTTTACGACGAACTCTGGGTTTACGGGTTGCGCTCGATATACGACCCCACCGCTGGTCTCGACCTTAGCCCCACAGTGCAAGCACGCACCCATTGGACCGGCTATCTGCGCCGCGACCTTGGCACTCTTGGCGAGCCCCCCGAACAGCCCTATGTGCTGATCACCCCTGGCGGTGGCGGCGACGGCGCGGCGATGGTGGATCTGGTGTTGTCTGCCTACGAACGCGAGCCGGATCTCAATCCACGCGCCGTTTTGGTCTATGGTCCGTTCCTGTCCGGCGACACCCGTGCCGCATTTGAAACCCGTGCGGAAAAGCTGAACGGTCGGGTCACCACTGTGGGCTTTGAATCGCAGATCGAAACCCTGTTTGCCGGCGCACAAGGCGTGGTTTGCATGGGCGGCTACAATACCTTTTGCGAAGTTTTGTCGTTTGACAAGCCGGCGGTCATCGTGCCCCGCACCACACCGCGTCTAGAGCAATGGATCCGCGCCAGCCGGGCCGAACAATTGGGCTTGATCACCATGCTGGACGAAGATCGTGACGGCATGACACCCGAGACAATGATCCGTTCCATCCGCGCTCTGGCACAGCAGAAACCACCCTCGGCTGCCTTCCCTCCTGGCCTGCTGGACGGGCTCGATTATGTCACAAACCGGGTGGCCAACCTGCTGAGTGATCCGGCGCGAGAGGCCGCTGAATGACAATAGCGCCTCCGCCGCTGGCGGTTCTGGTCAAAGGCTGGCCGCGCCTGTCCGAAACGTTCATCGCACAGGAACTGGTGGCGCTTGAGGCGGCCGGTCATAGTTTTGAAATCTGGTCGCTCCGCCACCCGACCGACATCAAACGGCACCCTCTGCATGAGCAATTGCAGGCACAGGTAAATTATCTGCCAGAATACCTGTATCAAGAGCCGGACCGTGTGTGGAAAGCTCGCGCCACCGCTCAGGCATTACCAGGCTACGCCGAAGCCTATGCAATTTGGCGCGCCGATTTGAAACGCGACCTGTCGCACAACCGCATCCGCCGGTTTGGTCAGGCCTGTGTTCTGGCCGCCGAAATGCCCGATGCGGTGCTGGGGCTCTATGCGCATTTCCTGCACACGCCGTCGTCAGTGGCACGCTACGCCGCGATCATGCGTGGGTTGCCGTGGAGCTTTTCGGCCCATGCCAAGGACATCTGGACCTCGCCCGACTGGGAGATTTCCGAGAAACTGTCCAGCGCCCATCATGGTGCCGCCTTTGGTGCCACCTGCACTGGCTTTGGTGCCAAGCATCTGCAGCAGATGTCGGATGATCCCGCGCGCATCGACCTGATCTACCACGGGCTTGACCTCAGCCGCTTTCCTGCCGCGCCGGATCGCATCTGGCGCCAAGCAGGCGACCCGCTGCATCTGATGTCGGTGGGCCGATTGGTCGAGAAAAAGGGTTTTGATAATCTGATCGCCGCTCTGACGCTGTTGCCTGCTGAACTAGACTGGCATTGGACCCAGATTGGCGGCGGCACCTTGCAAACCAAGCTGACATTGATGGCCGAAGAGGCAGGTATCAACCACCGGATCAGCTGGCGCGGAGCCTGTGACCAGCCAGAAGTCATCGCCGCGATGCGCGCCGCCGATCTGTTTGTATTGCCCAGCCGGATCGCCGCCGACGGCGACCGTGACGGGTTGCCCAACGTGCTGATGGAGGCCGCCTCGCAACGATTACCGATCCTGTCCACTGCCGTTTCAGCAATCCCCGAATTCATCACCAGCGGCACGCATGGTCTGCTGGCAGATGACGCCCCCAAGAACCTTGCCGACGCCATCCTAAAAATGGCCCAACATCCTGACCAGTCAGCACAAATGGCCGAGGCGGCTCTGACGCGGCTCAAGTCCGACTTTGGCATGCCCCCTGGAATTGCTCGCTTGTCAAACCGCTTAACCGCGATGCTGGCGAGCCAATGACACCGGGCCAAGGCAAACGGGTTGCCTTCTATGCACCGATGAAGTCGCCGCACCACATGATGCCCTCAGGTGACCGCGAGATGGCGCGTAATTTGATGTCAGCAATCAGCGCGGGTGGTGCCGCGGTGGAATTGGTGTCTGAGCTGAAAATCTATGACAAACGCGGGGATCGGGATGTGCAGCAAGGCCTGCGCGCCCAAGCCAGCGATGAAGCCGCGCGATTGATCCGTGATATGCCCAATTTCGACCTCTGGGTGACCTATCACAACTACTACAAGGCGCCGGATTTGATTGGCCCCACCGTCGCCAGGGCGCGTGGCATTCCTTATGTACAGATCGAAAGCACGCGTGCGACCAGTCGCCTGACCGGTCCCTGGGCGGATTTTGCCCAAGCGGCCCATGACGCCTGTGATACAGCCGACGTGATTTTCTACCTGACCGCCAATGACCTGATTACTTTGAAACGCGAGTCGTATGGCACCCAGCAACTGGTGCATTTGCCGCCGTTCCTGCCTACCGACACCCTGCCTGCGGCCTCCCCCCTTGACGGGCCAATGCTGACCACTGGCATGATGCGCTCTGGCGATAAACTGGCCTCGTACCATCTGATCGCCGAAACACTGGCGCTGCTGTCCTGCGACTGGCAATTAAACATTGCCGGAGACGGCCCCGCCCGGTCTGAAGTCGAGGCGCTGATGGCGCCCTTTGGCACCCGCGTCACCTTTCTGGGCCAATTGGACCGCACTCAGTTGGCTGAGGCCTACTCCGGCGCGAGCCTGTTCCTTTGGCCCGGGGTGAACGAGGCCTTCGGCATGGTCTATCTCGAGGCTCAAAGCCACGGATTGCCAGTGGTTGCTCAAGACCGCCCCGGTCTGCGGGATGTATTGACACCAGCGGCCTATCCTTCACCAGAAGATGGTCCACTGGCTCTGGCCGCTCAAATCGCCCGCTTGCTGGAAGACCCTATTTTGCGCTCTGAGCGTAGAACTGCCGCCCGCGCGATGATATCGCGCACCCATCTGGCCCCTGCCGCCACCGCATGCTTTTGGTCCGCCGTGACCCCAATACTGGAGGCTTCCACATGATCCGCCTTGCCCTCTTACGACATGGACACACCCATTGGAACCGCGCTGGCCGGATCCAAGGCCGCAGCGACATCTCCCTGGACGATGCCGCCCGGGCCGAGCTATCAGGTTTCACCCTTCCCTCCCCTTGGGACAAGGCCGATCTATGGTCCAGCCCGCTGTCTCGCGCGTCAGAAACCGCCCAGATCGTTTCCGGTCGCACGCCGCAAACTGCGCCTGCCCTGACCGAGATGTTCTGGGGCGACTGGGAAGGGTTGCACGGGCAGGATCTAAAAGCCGACTCCAACAGCGGCTTTCGCGATATCGAGAACTGGGGCTGGGATTACCGCCCACCTGCTGGCGAAACCCCGGCCGAGGTCTGGGCGCGGATTGAACCTTGGGTTTCCAGCCTGCAAAACGACACAGTCGCCGTCTGCCACATCGGCATCATGCGGATGATTCTGGCCCGCGCCTATGGTTGGAATTTCGACGGTCCCGTTCCATTCCGGATCAAACGCAACCGATTGTTTGTGATTGAAATCGAAGGCAACAAGCTGACACCGCTCCCCGACCCCGTCCGCCTGACCAAACGCGCAAGCCCCGAATGAAAATCCTGATCGCCGTCACCCACCTGCTGGGCACCGGGCACCTTAGCCGGGCGTTGACCCTGGGTCGCGCGTTTGCTTCGGTCGGGCACCAAGTGCGTGTTGCTTCGGGCGGGTTTGCAGCGCCCCAGTTGAACACCGATGGGGTTGTGCTGTTACAACTGCCACCGCTGCGCTCGGACGGGGTGGATTTTACCCGCCTGCTCACCGCCTCAGGGGATGTTGCAGACACCGCATACCACGCCCAACGTCAGGCCATGCTCTGTGTTGCGCTGACAGAAATGCAGCCGGATGTTCTGATAACCGAGCTCTATCCCTTTGGACGCCGCAATCTGGCCGAAGAATTCCAAGCTCTGCTATCTGCCGCACAGACCCTACCGCGCCGCCCGGTGATAGTTGCCTCGATCCGCGATATCCTCGCACCGCCGTCCAAGCCGAAAAAAGCGGTTCAGGCAGATGCCATGATTACTGAGTTCTATGACGCGGTGCTGGTGCACTCCGATCCCGCGGCAACCCGTCTGAACATCAGCTGGCCCGTATCTGACATGCTCGCCGAAAGACTGCGTTACACCGGCTATGTCGCGCCACCCGCCGCCACGCCTCATCCGCAGGGTCTGGGCCAAGACGAAATCCTTGTCAGTGCTGGCGGTGGCAGCGTTGGCGATGCGCTGTTTGAATGCGCGCTAAAAACCGCGGCGCTGCTGCCCGACATCCAATGGCGCCTGCTGGTCGGTGGCAGCGACGCCGCAGAACGCATCGCCCGTTTTCAGGCCATGGACACACCTGCGATAATTGAACCCGCCCGCCCAGATTTCCGCCAAATGCTCCCCCTCGCTGCGGCCTCGGTCAGCATGTGCGGCTACAACACAGCACTGGATCTGCTGCAAAGCGGCACCCCTGCGGTGTTGATCCCGTTCGACGCCGGCACAGAGGTCGAGCAGGGTCTGCGCGCCAACAGTTTGTCGCCACTAAACGGCATCGAAGTGGTCACCAGCGGTGATCTGACGCCTGACACCCTGTGCGCCGCTGTCCGCAGTGCCATCGCAGCCGCGCGCCGCGCCACTGACGGGCTCCACTTTGACGGCGCAGCCCGCACGGTCGAAATTGCCACTGAACTGGCGGAACAGCGGACATGACTGCCGATTGGACCGCGTTGCACAAAGAGCTACAAACCTGGCAAGATCAGGACCTGACCCTGCCACTGTGGTGGCGCGACGACGATGCGGTTGAGCCAACGCCTCAACTGGACCGGCTGACCGAGTTATCGGAAAAACTGGACCTGCCGGTGCATCTGGCAGTGATCCCACGCGACGCCACCGCCGCGCTGGCCGCCTATGTCGCCACCACACCGCAGCTCATCCCCGTTGTTCATGGCTGGGCGCATCAGAACCACGCACCGCAGGGCGAGAAAAAGGCCGAATTTGGCGCGCATCGAACCGTTGAACAGGCTGTGTCGGATGCTGACCGGGGCTTGAAAACCCTGCGTGCTTTGTTCAGCGATCAGCTGGAACCGATGTTTGTACCGCCATGGAACCGGATCTCGGATGACCTGCTGCAAGGTTTGGCCGGACTCGGCTATAGCAACCTGTCCACCTTTTCCCCGCGCAAACAGACCATGGCTACGACAGGGCTGGCGCAGATCAATACTCACCTCGACCCGATCCACTGGAAAGGCAACCGCTCACTGGTGCCACCGCAACATCTGCTGGATCAGGTTACCCGACAATTGACCGACCGCCGCTTAGGCACGGCTGACAACGCCGAACCCTATGGTATTCTAACCCATCACCTGGTCCATGACGCGGCGATCTGGGGTTTCACCGAAGCCCTGATCAACCGCTTGTTGGCAGGCCCTGCCACCCCCTGGACCACTTCACAAAGGACATTTTCATGAGCCGATTGGATTCCATGCTCCGCCGCCTTGCCGCCCAGCGCGACGGGTTGAACTGGGCCGCCGAACAGATCGCACCGCTATCGGGTGACGTTCTGGACATGGGACTGGGCAATGGCCGCACCTATGATCACCTGCGCGAGGTGCTGGCCGACCGCCGGATCTGGGTCATCGACCGAGTGCTCCAGTGCCACCCTTCCTGCGTCCCGCCCAAAGCGGACTTTCTGCAGGGCGAGGCCGAACCGATGATGAAGCGACTTGCGACACAGGGTCACAAAATCGCGCTGGCGCATTATGATTTTGGCTTTGGTGTCAAAGAAAAGGACGTGGCCGAGGCCGCCCGCTTATCCCCCATCATCGGCTCGGTGATGGTATCCGGAGGTGTGATTGTATCAGGGCAACCCTTGGTTGGTTTCGAAGAACTGGCAGGGCCCAAAGGCATCGCACCGGGGCGCTATTTGTTCTATCGGGCTTAATCAGCCCGTTTGGTGTCCGCCACTCGACCCTATTTCAAATGCAGCTTCAGAAAATCCAGCGCGGCCCGCAGTCGCGCCGGTAAATACAAACGACTGGGATACAGTGCCCAAGCGCCGGTCTCAAACGTTGTGGCCGCAGCCTGCCAATCAGGGAATACATCCACCAGACGCCCGCTTGCCAAGTCCTCATCCACCAGCCAATCCGCCAGCAATGCAGGCCCCAATCCCAACCGCGCCGCCTCGCGTAGGGCCAAGGCGTTTGAGATCATCAAAGAGCCATCAACTGGCACCTCGATCTGTTGACCGCTGGGGCCACGAAACAGCCACCGGCTGCGATACTCGGGCAGCGACAATCGCAGGCACTCGCGGTGGGATAAATCCCCAGGGTGCTCAAGATCCCCTGCCCGCTCCAGATATCCGGGTGCTGCGCAGACATGGTACCGCGTGGTTTTCAACCGCGTACTGATCAAATCCCCCTTTGGCGCCGGAGCCAGACGGATTGCCAGATCTATACCTTCGCCTACCAAATCCACATTCTGATCGCTCAACTGCAGATCCAACTGGATCCCCGGCAACTCAGCCCGGAACAGTGGCAGCAACGGCAGCAGACAAACCTGACCAAATGCCACTGACGCCGAGATACGCAGCATCCCGCCGGGGGTCTGGCGCATCATCCGCGCTTCGTCGTTGGCCAGCTCCAGCTCTTTGACCAACGGAGTTATGCGAGCAAGATATACCGCTCCGGCCTCGGTCACGGTCAGCCGCCTTGTGCTGCGCTGAAATATTCTGAGCCCTAGTTGAGCCTCAGCGGCAGCAACACTTCGCGACACCGAAGACGGATCCAAATCCAAGATACGCGCCGCCCCAGCGAGGCTGCCCTGCTGGGCGACTTGCAACAAGATACGGAGCGTTGAGATTTCCATTCGTGCAAATTGCTCATGAATGTGATGAGAAATCGAGCATTTTTTGCGAATTCCTCATCCTTTATCCCGGACCGACATCGCAAAACCGGGGTCCCCCATGATAAATCTTGCAGGAAAAACCATCGTGATCACCGGCGCCAGCCGCGGCATCGGTGCGGCCACAGCGCGCCATATGGTCACTCAGGGGGCCAATGTGGTCTTGGCCGCCCGCACCACTGACGCAATAACATCATTGGCAAATGAGCTGGGATCTAATGCTCTGGCAATCCCGTGCGATGTCAGCGATTGGCAACAGGTTTTGAACCTGATCACCGAAACAGTTTCACGGTTTGGATCGCTTGACGTGCTGATCAACAACGCTGGCGTGATCGATCCTATATCCCGAATTGTGGATAGCGATCCTGCGGCCTGGGGCAAAGTCGCCGACATCAATATTAAAGGTGTCTACCACGGGCTTCGAGCTGCAATTCCGGTGATGGCGGCACAGGGCCATGGCACCATACTCAACATTTCATCCGGAGCAGCCACCAGTGCCTTGGAAGGCTGGAGCCACTACTGCGCGACCAAAGCGGCTGCGCTGTCGCTAACCCGCTGTGCCGACAAGGAATGCCGCGCACAAGGTTTGCGCATCATTGGGCTTAGCCCGGGCACCGTGGCCACAGACATGCAGCAGGAAATCCGTGCATCTGGCCTGAACCCGGTTAGCCAACTGGATCCCTCGGCGCATATCCCGGCCGATTGGGTGGCCCAGGGCCTGGCCTATCTCTGTGGTCCGGGAGGAGATATCTGGCGCGGCATGGATTTCTCTCTGAAATCGGATCAGGGCCGCGCTGATGTGGGACTGCCACCAGTTGCGATCTGACCCTTTAGACATCGAGGTCAAAATCTGCCCTACCGCTGCGCAGTCTGAGGGGCTATATGCCCCTCGAACCCCAATGCTAAAGGAACCCGTCCGATGTCCTTTGACCGCAAGATCAAAATCGCCCCCTCCATCCTTGCTGCCGACTTTGCCAATTTTGGCGCTGAGTGTGAGGCCATCGAAGCCCAGGGCGCCGATTGGGTCCACGTCGATGTGATGGACGGGCACTTTGTGCCAAACATCACCTTTGGCCCGGCCACCTGCGCCGCGATCCGCCCCCATATCAAAGGCGTAATGGACGTGCACCTGATGATCGCGCCAGTGGATCCCTACATCGAGGCTTTTGCCAAGGCGGGTGCCGATGTCATCACTGCCCACGCCGAGGCCGGACCGCATACACACCGAACTCTCCAAGCCATCCGCGCTGCAGGCGCCAAGGCTGGTCTGGCTCTGAACCCCGGCACTCCGGTGTCAGAGGTGGAATATCACCTCGACATGGTGGATCTGATCTGCGTGATGACGGTGAACCCCGGCTTTGGCGGCCAGAAGTTCATTCATTCCCAGATCGAGAAGGTAAAGCAGTTACGCGCGATGATCGGTGACCGCCCCATCCATATCGAGATCGATGGCGGTGTGGACCCCATCACCGCTCCGCTGGTGGCCCAGGCTGGCGCCGACGTGCTGGTGGCCGGATCTGCCGTGTTCAAAGGCGGCTCCGTCAGCAATCCTGCGCCATACGGCGAAAACATCCGCAACATCCGCGCCGCAGCGGAAGGCGTCTGGGCTTAAGCGTTATGTGTAGGGTGCGTGCTTGCACGCACCATCAAACCGATTTTGCGGAAAACTCCATGTTGCTCGCGCGAAAACTTAATTCTGCTAGCGCCATGGAGACCATCAAGACAAGCCTGCTTTGACCATACCACGGCGAATATGCATGTAGCCATCTCTGTAAACGGCCTCTGGGCTCTCAGCAAAATCGCGCCAGACTTTGGTGGCGGCTGCTAAGTTGGGCAGGCCTCTTCCAAAACTTTCTATGGTCAGCCAGCCATCGTAGCCGCTTTGAGCAATAGCTGCGAAGGTGTCGTCCCAAGGAATATTGCCGCGACCCGGCACGCCACGGTCGTTTTCTGAAATGTGGATGTGTTCAACCAAGTCGGCGTTCTGGGTGAGGGCCGCAATTGGGTCTGCTTCTTCAATGTTCGCATGAAACGTATCATACATCGCTCGAATTCTAGGGTGATCAATCTCGCGAATGTGGGCCGAAAGCGCCGCCATCGTGTTGAGAAAATAACACTCAAACCGGTTCAACGCTTCCAGACAAATCGTGACTTCAAAGGCTTCGGCGCAATCGCCTATGCGCCGTTGCGCGTCGATAGAGCGCATGAATTCATCACGTGTGGGCCCCTCTCCAGAAAAATGTCCAAGTGTAGAATGCAGCGGCCCGCTCAGTTTATTGGCTCCCATTGCGTGTGAACACTTAATCGCCCAACGCATGTAGTCCACGCCTGCAGAACTTGCATCTGTGTTGTCGGATATCAGGTTTTTATGCGGGTCGCTGATTGCAGTCACAGCGGTGCGTTCCAAGCCGATCCGGTCAAGCATTTTACCAATTTCAGCATAGTCGCTCGGACGGCCCTCAAACACCGGAATTTCAACCCCGTCAAACCCGGCGTCCTTGATCTCGCGAAGCAGTGCCTCGTGCTCCAGACCTATATTAGTTGTCCAGAGGAACATGCACATGCCGATCTTCATTTTTGCTCTCTCTGTTGAAATGCAACACGGGTACATTGAAAATCACCCGCCAACTGGTAATACCAAAAACATACCTCAGTCAAGTTATTAGTCTGTGAACCAACAAGCCTCACCGGCCAGACCTGCAACAATTTTTCTCCATTATTATCCGAATTCGGAGGATTTCAGCGCATTTCCCCTCATTTTCGCCACTTGACCTCGCATCGAAAATGTCGCTATCTGGTCCAACCAGATCGGCAAGAAAATATTTTGATGTGCACACGGCTCTGCGCCGGTGCCACGCGGACAGATATCCCTTGGGAGGGCAGGAATGCACTTATCAACACATAATTGGATGCGGGCCGAACCGCTGGAGACCACCGTACGGCGGATCAAGAAATTTGGCTACGAGAGCATCGAAATTTCCGGCGAACCTGATCAATATGACATTGGAGAAACCCGTGCTCTGTTGAAGGACACCGGTATGCGCTGCTGGGGGGCTGTGACGTTGACGTTGGGGGACAGAAATCTGGCCGCCAAAGACGAAGGCCAGCGCGCCCGTTCGGTGGATTATGTAAAGAGCGTGATCACTATGGTGTCAGAGCTGGAAGGTGAAATCATCACCTTGGTGCCAGCCACTGTTGGCAAGGTAACGCCCGATGGCAACCCGGATGAAGAATGGGGTTGGGTGGTTGAGGCAACCAAGGAATGTTATGCCCATGCCCAAGCCCGCGGCGTAAAAATCGCAATTGAACCGCTAAACCGTTTCGAGACCTATTTCTTCAACCGCTGCGCCCAGGCCCTGGCCTTGGCCGAAGCTGTTGGACCAGACTGTGGTGTCTGCCTTGACGCGTTCCACCTGAATATCGAAGAAGACGACATTTATGATGCCATTCGTCTGGCTGGCGACAAGTTGTTTGATTTTCATGTGGCAGACAACAACCGGTTTGCCGCCGGCCTTGGCCATCTCGACTGGGCCAAAATTGTCGGCACTCTAAAAGAAGTGGGCTATGACGGAGCGCTGACCAACGAATTTGTCGCCCCAGTGGATCGGACTCCTGCCGCACCTTATCCCGAGATGATCGAAACCAATCCGGTCGATATCTCTCCCGAGCAGCTGAAATTCATCGAAGATCATGGCTCCAGCCTGTTGGCTGAAGAGTTTTATGCAGACCAGATGCGGATTACGGCTGAAACCCTTCTCCCGTTGATGAAGTAATCTGCACCCTGCCCCCGTCACGCAATTCCTTAGCGTGTCGGGGGATTAAGGAAAATTCATGAGAATCAAATCGGTAAAAGCTTGGTGGGTTCAAATCCCCATAGCGATGGACAAGCAGCACGTCAGCGACTTTGGCCGGTTGCGCACCTTTGATGCTGCCATCTTAAAGATTGAAACTGACGACGGGCTTGTGGGTTGGGGCGAAGGCAAAAACGCAGCGGGCAGTGCCGGGCAATACGCCACATTGGTTCACCTGCTCAACCATGAATTCGGCCCCACACTGATTGGCCGAGATCCGGCGGATGTGACCTACATTTGGGAGGATCTCTACAATGGTGTGCGCAGCGAAAAAGCTGCTGCGGCTGGGCAGGCAATGCCTGAATTGGCACGACGCGGCCTGAATGTCGCCGCCATCAGCGCTATCGACATTGCCCTATGGGACATCCTGGGGAAATCGCAAGGGCAGCCAGTTTGGAAGCTCTTGGGCGGGCGCAAATCCGACCGCCTGCCCGCCTATGCTTCGGGGGGCTGGGCGGATGAGGACAGCATTGGCGACCAGTTGAAGTCCTATATCGACAAAGGTGGATTTGGCGCCGTGAAAATGAGAGTTGGTGCAATGGATGGCGCCCCTTGCGTTTCTGCAGCCAGAGTCAAAGCCGCGCGCGCCGCACTCGGGTCGAATGTCGACCTGATGGTCGATGCTCATGGCACCTACACAGTGGCAGACGCAAAACGGTTCGCTTATCAAGTCAGGAATTGCGATCTGGCCTGGTTTGAAGAGCCTGTCATTGCAGACGACAAGGTCGGGATGGCAGAGTTGCGTGCAGCAACACATATTCCGATAGCCGCGGGAGAATCCGAGGCCACGCGCTATGCATTCCGCGATCTTGCGGTCTTGCGAGCCGCTGACATCTTCCAACCGGACCCCGCCTTTTGTGGTGGCATTACGGAGGCGATGCGCATAGGAAACTTGGCGAGCGCATTTAACCTGAAATTGGCGCCGCATCTTTGGGCAGGGGCGCCTTGTTTCTTTGCCGGCCTACACGTCTGTGCGGCATCACCTGCAAGTTTCACGGTTGAGTTTTCGCTCGGAGCAAACCCGATGATACATGATCTCGCAGAAGAAGAGGTTGTTGTTAGAGACGGAAAAATTGAAGTCCCTGAGGCACCGGGCCTTGGGCTTACGGTAAATGAAAAAGTAATCAGCACCTACGCAATAACTGAGTGAAAAATGCAGGAAAACCAGCTTCTACCTAAGCTTGCGTCTTACGTGATAACCTCTGCCAAATCCAAAGGCGGCAAGGCGCCGTCGGAACGGGAGTTGGCCGACCATTTTTCAGTCAGCCGCGGCCAGGTCCGCGAAGCCCTGGCGATTTTAGAGTCTATGCAGATCATTGATCGCCGGGCCAAGTCGGGCATCTACGTCAACCCTGATCAATCCGGCATCGACACCATGGCGTTTTACGCCCGCGCCGGGATTCCCTTGGAACCCTGGCAGATTTACGAAGCCGTTGAGGTACGTAAGATCCATGAGATCAAAGCGGCGGAATTGGCTGCCGAACGCGCAACCAAGGAAAATTTTGACCGGTTGCGAGAAATCCTGGCCGAGTCCGAGGACCGCATTTTAAAGGGTCTGGATCTGGCTCAGCTGGATCATGATTTTCATTTGGAGATCGTTCGTGCGACGCAAAATTCGGTGTTCTATTCAATTTGCACATCCTTCTATGAATTGAGCCAGCACCGCACATCTTTCTACTTCCAAAAAGACGACAGGAACCAGCAATCCCACAAAGAGCACCAGCAGATTTTTGAAGCACTTTTGCGCCGGGATGCCTCGCTTGCGCAAGCGCTGATGAATTCACACCTACGGGGCGCTATGAGTTACTGGGCCGAACTGTTGGAAGACAAAAACGGGGAAGCGTCCCAGTAAGGAGTTGAAATGGTTTTTTCACCGTTGATTTTTTCGACCCATAACTTGCACCCGGATATCACCTGCGATCTGCAGGAAATTGGCGAGCTTCGCATTGCCAGCGAACCCACTCCAAGTGCGATTTACGGTGAAAGTGCGGACGCGGAAATCATCATTGTTCGCGCTCCAATTGATCCCGAAATCCTGCGTCGCGAGACTGGTTTGCGGGCCCTTGTGCGCCACGGTGCTGGTCTGGACATGATCCCGGTCGATAGCGCAACAAAAGCAGGTGTATTGGTGGCAAACGTGCCTGGTGCCAACTCTGTCACCGTGGCTGAACATGTGATCTTTTCCAGCCTGGCCCTTCTGCGCCAATATCCGCGGGTGAACTCTGACCTGCGGCAGAACGGTTGGGAGGCAGGGCGTCAGCATTCCAATAGCGGCCGTGAAATAAGTGGCCGAACGCTTGGCATCTTTGGCATGGGAAACGTCGGTCGGGCCCTGAATCAGATGGCCCATCTGGGGTTTGGCATGGAGGTGATTTCGCACACTCGCACGCCCAGCAACCTTCCCGACAATACCCGAGCAGTCTCGTTCGACGATCTGTTGCGTGACTCGGACATTCTGGCCCTTTGCTGCCCGCTTAACGACCAGACCAGAGGCGTGATTGACCAGCAGGCGATTGATCGCATGAAGACAGGGTCCATTTTGGTGAATGTATCCCGTGGCCCGGTGATTGATGAAGTCGCGACCATCGAGGCGCTTACTTCGGGCAAATTGACCGGGGCTGCTCTGGATGTGTTTTCCGAGCAGCCATTACCCCGGGACCACCCCTTCTTCTCGATGCCCAATGTCATCTTGACCCCGCACATGGCTGGGATAACAGAAGAAAGCATGTACCGGATGGGAGCCGGTGTCGTTGCTGAAGTTCGTCGCATCGTCGATGGAAACCTGCCGAAGAATCTGATCAATCCCTCGGCAGTTTCAAACTATCAGTCTCGTTTCAATCTGGACTAACTGGCAGCCAGGTTTCGCCCTGTCGCCTGGTCAAACAGCAGGACTTTGTCCGCTTTCCAGCCGAACCGAACGGTTTCGTCCAACGACACTTTCATTTGAGCGGACACAGTTGCGTGCAGCTTGTTCGCCCCAACTTCAATTGTCAGGATCTTGATCACACCGTGGTCTTCGATATCAAAGACCTTGGCCTCAACCGGCGCGCCGCTTTCAATGACCAAATTTTCCGGACGGACACCAAAAAACAAGTCTTTCCCCGCCGCAGTTCCGTTGGCCTGCACTGGCAAGCAAAAACCATTTGCGTCCATAACTGCGGAACTGCCGTCCAATGTGCCTTTGATCAGGTTCATCGGCGGGGTGCCTACAGAGCGCGCAACAAATGTGTTGCACGGGCGGTTATACACTTCGGACGGGGTACCAACCTGCACCAACCTGCCCTTATTCAGCACGCCAATTTTGTCCCCCATCGACATCGCCTCGACCTGGTCGTGTGTCACATACAGAAATGTTGCACCCAGGTTGTTGTGAAGCTTCTTCAGCTCCACTCGCAGCGTTTCACGAAGCTTGGCATCAAGAGCCGACAAAGGCTCATCCATCAAAAAGACCCTTGGCTCGCGGACAATGGCGCGGCCAATCGAAACACGCTGCATTTCCCCGCCGGATAGCCGTTCGACCTTTCGATCCAGCAGCGCGGTGATCTGCAGCGTTTTCGCCACTCGTTCTACCCGATCAGCAATTTCCGCTTCGTTCAATCCACGAATTTTTGAGCGCAGGGGGAACTCCAGGTTTCCGCGCACAGTCAGGCGCGGATAAAGCGAGTATTGCTGCAAAACCAGCGCCACGTCACGTTCCGCCACCGTCCAATTGGCGACATCTTCGCCGTCGATCAGAACTTGACCCTCATTCGGCTTTTCCAGACCTGCAAGCACCCGGAGAGTTGTGGTTTTACCCGCCCCCGTTTGGCCCAAAAGTACAAAAAACTCACCGTTCTCAATCCGAAGATCCAGTGATCGAAGCGCCTTGTTGGCGCCAAAATTCTTCGACACCCCTTTTAATTCCAGATTAGCCATCAGCTTTGCCCCCTTAGCGCTAGTCCGCTTGAGCGGTCAAAGAAATGGGCCTGGGCCGGATCAATATTCACCCAGACTTGTTGGCCTTCCCCAGATACAAACCCGCTTTCAGTCCGGGCACGCAGAGAGATGTCTCCCAGCTTGATATCAACGATGTCATGCGACCCAAGGGGCTCAATATTTGTCGTCTCCACCGGAATGTAACCGTCCTTAGCGTCGTGCTGCAAAGAGACCGCTTCGGGGCGAATGCCAAGCGCAATATCTGCACCGGTTTCTTTCAGATGGTTGGTCAATCCCGCCGGGAAGTGAAAGCCAGCGTCACCATGGCCAAGCCGCACCTGGATTTGCCCGCCAGAGGCTGCAAGCACCACATCCGCGACATTCATCACTGGGCTGCCAACAAACTCGGCCACAAATAGGTTGGCTGGCTTCAGATAGACCTCATCCGGGGCGCCAATTTGCTGCAACAACCCGTCATGCATAATTACAATCCGGTCCGCCAGAGACATGGCCTCGATCTGATCGTGGGTCACGTAAACACTGGTCGAGCCGCGCGAAATATGAAGACGCTTGATTTCAGACCGCATTTCTTCGCGCAGCTTGGCATCAAGCGCACCAATTGGTTCGTCCATCAGCAGGGCCTTGGGGCGGCGCACCAGTGCACGGCCAATTGCAACCCGCTGCATATCACCGCCCGCAAGCGCCGATGGCCGCCGATCCAATAGGGCCGTGATCTGCAGGATTTCAGCGACTTCCTTTACCGCCTTGTCACGTTCGGCGTTGCTCATGCCCACCGCCCTTAAAGGAAAAGCGATGTTTTCGTAGACGTTCATATGTGGGTAAAGCGAGAACGACTGAAAAACAAATGCGATATCCCGGTCAGCTGCCTTCTTTTCGTGCACTGCAACGCCATCAATGAAGATCTCGCCAGAGGTGACAGTTTCCAGGCCGGCAATCGCCCGCAGCGTGGTGGTTTTGCCGCAGCCGGATTGTCCCAACATAACGACAAACTCACCATCATTAATGGTCAGGTCCATGTCCTTGATCACCTGCACCGGGCCAAAGAATTTCTGAACGTTTTTCAACTCAATCTGAGCCATCAGATGACGTCCTCTTCGATATCTTCGATGATCTCAGGCTCGGGTGCGATCTTGGACGTGATCATGAAAGACACCAGCCCCACAATGATCAGCGTCAGCCCATAGCGGTGGAGAAACTGGATCCAGGGCTGGCAAAGCGCGATGATGCCAAAAATCATCAGACTTTGCGCGGCCGGAGCCAGATACTTTTGATTCAACTCTCGAAAGGTCATTTGCGAATTGCTCCAAAAGACATGCCGCGCAGCAGGTGGTTCCGCAGCAGGAATGTAAAGATGGCGACCGGCAGCAGGAACAGGAAGGTTCCGGCAGCAATCACCGTCCAGTCTGGCAATCCCGAGCCAATCTGGCTGGGAATGAATGGCGGGGCTGTCTGGGCCTTCCGGTTGGTCATGATCAGCGCAAAGGCATACTCGTTCCACGCGGTGATGAAGCAAAATACCGCTGTGGCCGCGATGCCGGTCATCGCCTCGGGCAGCACAACTTTGAAGAACGCCTGCATCCGTGTGTAACCGTCAACAAGCGCCGCTTCTTCGTATTCCCGTGGAATCTCGTCGATGAACCCTTTCATCAGCCAGACCGAAAACGACAAGTTGAAAGCAGTGTAGAGAATGATTAGCCCTATGTGGGTGTCGTGCAAACCAACCAGCCGGTACATCAGGAACATCGGGATCGCCACCACCACCGGTGGCAGCATTCGGGTCGAAAGAATGAAGAACATCCAATCGTCCTCCCCTTTTACCTTGAACCTTGAGAACCCATAGGCCGTCAGCGTGCCCATAGACACCGCCAGGAAAGTCGAAGTGATGGCGATGATCAGCGAATTGAGAAAGCGTTGACCATAGCCCGAGCGTCGAACCACGCCTTTGTTGGAGCGCACAACCTTTTGACCGCCGTCAAACACCATCTGCTCCCACCAGGGCGCCGCGTCATAGATCTCTTGGGCCACCGGATCGCGCAGTTGCGAACGCTTAGTAAACAGTTTGACGAAGGGCGAGATTTCGGGCGTAAAAAGCACTGTTGGTGGGATCGTGGTGGCCAGATTCCGCGGCTTAAAAGCTGTGGAGGTAATCCAGTAAATCGGCACCAGCATTATAAACAGGGCGACCATCACACCGGCAATCGCAGCGCGGTTAAAGAACACTTCCCGACGGGTACGAATTCCAGCCATCTCAGCGTTCCTTCACTTTGTTCAGGTATTTGACATAGATATTGGTAATCGCGACCACCATGATCAGCACGATGTAGGCAAAAGCTGAGGACTGCCCGGTCTGCCACTCCAAAAACGCCATTTTATACAGCCGGATCGCAATCAACTCAGTTGTTGGCTGGCTGGACAGAATGTAGGCCATATCAAACGTTTTGAAGGCCTCCATGGTGCGAAAAATGATCGCGATCATCAGGATCGGCGCGACCAGCGGCAGGGTGATGCGGGTGAAAGTGTAAAAGCTGCCTGCACGGTCGATTTCAGCGGCCTCATACAGATGCTTTGGAACTGCTGACAAGCCTGCCAGCGAGAGCAGCATCACAAAGGGTGACCACATCCAGATGTCAGTCAGAGCAACGGCATAAAGGGCAACATCAGGATCGGCGAGCCATTCGAATTTCCCCAGCCCCAAGCCGTAGTTGATGATGCCAAAAGACGGATCGTAAAGCAGCTTCCAGAACAGGCCGACGACGGCCATCGACAACATCATTGGCAGCATCAAAAGCGTGGTGATCAAACCCTTCAAGGGAATGTCACGATTAAGTAGCATTGCCATGCCAAAGCCGACAATCACCTGTCCGGTCACCGAAATAATCACGTATTTCGCGGTGATGGTGAAATTCCGCCAGATGAACTCGTCGTTCAGCAAAAACTTGTAATTGTCCAAGCCGACAAATTTTGCCGGGGCGTTGGTCGAGGCTCTGAAATCCGTGAAGGAATATCCCAACGAATAGAGCAGCGGAAAAATGTTGAACACGATCAGAAAGGTGATCGTCGGGATGATGAACAGATTGCGGATCGCAAGGTCGCTCATTCCCCTCTTTGCCGCGCGCGAGCCCGGTTCAAGCCGGGCGATGACTGATAGTGCCACTTGATTGAACTCCAGAACTTTGCTGACGTTGAGTGCATGAAAGGGGCGAATTGCCGCCCCTTTCACTTGTAATTAGAAGTTCGGATTATTCCGTACGACCATACTTTTTGAACGTTGCTTCCCAATCCCTGGCAAGTGCGTCCATTGTCTCTTGCGCTGTTCCCTCATCACCGACGATGAACGGGTACAGACGCTGGTTGGCAGCGGTTAGCAACTCAGCAAACTCAGGCACTGCCCAGAAGTCTTTGACCTTGAACATGGTCTGGTAGAAGGCTTCGTTATACGGCGTTGCGTTGCGGAATTCGTCTGACGACAGGGTCTTGGCGTGGGCTGTATATCCACCCAGTTCGGCCCAGCGTTTCTGAACATCGTCGCTGATGAACCACTCAAGGAACTTCATCGACTCTTCTTGCTTGTCAGAGTAGCTCACGACCGAGATGCCCTGGCCGCCTAGTGCCGCAAACTGTGCCCCTGTTGGGCCGGCCGGATTGGCGAAGAAGCCGGTGTCGGCTGCATGCGGGTTGGTTGCTTCGTTCAGCAAGGCCGGGAAGAAGGCGAAGTAGTTCATCGACATCGCAGTCAGGCCTTCAGTGATTGCCTGATTGTTTTCGACAAAGAACGTTTTGGCCCAGCCTGGAGGGGTATAGCCATAGAGCCGCTTATAGTCTTCCAGCGCCTGAACAGCAGCCGGAGAGTTGATGTGGCCATCGACTTTGTATGTTTCAAAATCGCCTAGATCAGCACCATAAGAAAAGATCGCGTTCTCAACGCCCATGACCATCGCGTCATAAGAGTTGTCTGTGTAGATTGCGACGCCGTAGCGATCTTCGTCCGGGCGGTGGAAAAACTCGGCAATATCGAGCAACTCAGCCCAGGTTGCGGGCGGCGCTAGATCGTAGCCGTATTTTTCATTGAAAGCCGCCATTTCGGCCGGATCTTCGAACCAGTCTTTCCGGTAAGACCATCCAACTGCGTCGCCTTCAGCCGGTATTGCCCAGTAGGACCCGGAATTGCCGGGATATTCGGCGTAATACTTAACGGTTGCAGGCGCCATGACTTCGGCCAGATTGTGCTCTGAAAAGAAGTCGGTCAGATCAACATAGTGGCCGCCGGTTGACGCCGCGCCCAGCCACTGACTGTCGCCAACGATCATGTCGTAAGCATCGCCGCGCGCGTTGAACTCAGTAAAGGCTTTGGTTTGAAAATCGGACCAAGGTGTCGTTTCAACGATCACTTCAATACCTGACACTTCTTCGTATTCGTTCACAAGTTCCTGCAGAAAGTTCGCGGGATCCCATTCTGCCCAAAATATCACGAGCTCTTCGGCCGCGAGTGACGTTGACGACATTGCGCAAACTGCGGCGCCAGCCATCAAATTTTTGAAATTGGTTTTCATCGTAGATATCCTCCCAGATACGATTTCATTTTCCTTGAATTTCGGGCCAGCAGTTTCCCTTTCTAGGGTTCGCTTTCCGTGTCGGCCGTCGAACTTACTTACTGCAAAATTGGTATTACCAGATAAGCTAACCTGTCAAGCGTTTGTTTGTCACCGCCCCTTGCCACCCATCACATTTCAAGCCATAAAAATCGCATAAATAAGGATCTTTTATGCAAAAACTCCATTCTCACCTAGAAGACCCGGCCTACCCTTCTGGACGGACCACGCACAGATCGCCAAATCTGGCCGGACCAATTTGCAGATGAAAAGGTTTTCATCGTACGACGCCACTTTCAGAAACCTCCGCAAGAGCGGCCCGGATCATGGCGCGCGCCGCCCAGAGCGTCACAGACTGAACGCCACCATTGTTCAGACTCCAAATATCCTTAAGGACAACTGCGCTTTCGATCCCGAACGTCAAGGAAAGGCCCTGGGCCAGCCGCGTCCTTTGAGCGTCCGAAAGCACATCAGCCAGACCGGACAACGCCCGCGTCAACAATTCGACTCGATGCCCCCTGCCAAACGAACCATCATCGCCATCTTGCACAGTGCCGCCCCCTGCCTCCAAAGACTGGCGCAGTGCAGCCCTGAAAATTGCTTCGTTGGCCAGAATGCGGGGAAACGACGATTCGAAAAGCGACGTGATCAACTCTTCCGGATCTGTCTTGCCGGGCTCCCAGCTCAGTATCGGTCCAAGCGCCTCAACAACGACGGCCTGGACCATGGCAGATTGCGTCGGAAAATACCGATAGGCGGTCGAACGCGAAACCTCGGCGACTTCAGCCACTTCACTGACGGAAGGCGAGCCGCCCCGTTGCATCATTTGACTGGCCGTCATCACCATCAGGCGGCGCGTTCGCGCACGCGGCCCTTTATTGACGGCGTCGGGCTCTGTGAGTTTTTTACTTGGTACTGTCATCCCATTATGGTACTCTAGTCCCAAAACAAGATCAAGATATTTCACTCACCAAGGCGCCCGGAGCGAACTGGAACAAAGGGGATCGCATAATGTCATGCATTTACTTGATAGGCACGGCGGACACGAAAGGCGACGAACTCGCCTATCTGCGAGCCCTTATCGCTGCTGAATTTCCCGATGTGCTCTGCATCGACCTTGGAACCCGAGAGCCGACGATTCCGGTTGATGTTTCAAATGTTGAGATCGCTTGTCTTCATCCTGATGGTGCGGACGCCGTCCTGCAAAACCAAGATCGGGGCACAGCCGTTGCGGACATGGGGACGGCCTTCGCTGCTTATTGCCGCGATCACTCCAAAGACATTGCAGGAATCATTGGCATCGGCGGTGGCGGGGGCACCTCGATTGTTACGTCCGGTATGCGTGAACTTCCCTATGGGGTGCCCAAAGTGATGGTCTCGACCCTCGCGTCGGGCGACGTAGCCCCCTATGTCGATATTTCTGACATCAACATGTTTCCCTCGATCACCGATATTGCAGGCCTAAACCAAATCAGCCGCGCCATTCTGCACAATGCGGCTCAGGCGCTGATTGGCATGGTCAAGTCCCCATACCCGGGCGAAACAGACACAAAAAAGGCCGTTGGCCTAAGCATGTTTGGCGTGACGACCCCTTCGGTCACCGGAATATCTGACCGACTTTCCGATCAGTTTGACTGCTTGGTTTTTCACGCCACGGGCACCGGTGGTCGGGCCATGGAACGACTGTTGGCCGATGGCCTGTTGAATGGGCTGTTGGATATCACCACCACCGAAATTGCCGACTTACTAGTTGGCGGCGTGCTCCCTGCAAATGCGGATCGCCTGGATGTTGTGGCAAAAACGGGGCTGCCCTATGTCGGCTCTGTTGGCGCTCTGGATATGGTAAATTTCTGGGCGCCCGCTTCGGTGCCGGAACGGTTCAAGGACCGCCAGTTTTACCACCACAACCCAAACGTCACCCTGATGCGAACCACCCCAGAAGAATGTGTCGAACTGGGCCATTGGATCGCTAAGAAGTTGAATGCCTGCCAAGGACCGGTGCGGTTTCTGATCCCTGAAAAAGGCATATCAGCGCTCGACATCGAGGGTGGCGATTTTTGGGACCCTGCGGCTGATACCGCGCTGTTTGAAGCCCTGAAGTCCCGTATTCACGAAACCGAAAACCGGAAACTGATCTTTCTGCCCCACCACATCAATGACCCGGCGTTCTCTGCTGCCGCAGCCAACGCCTTTCTCGAAATCAACCAGGATTGAGAACCCCATGCCCGCGATAGCAAGAGCCGTAATTCTAAACAAACTTCAGGCAATGGTCGAACAACGCCGCCCGATAATTGGCGGCGGTGCTGGCACCGGACTTTCCGCCAAATCCGAAGAGGCCGGCGGCATCGATCTCATCATCATTTACAATTCGGGACGCTACCGCATGGCCGGGCGGGGATCTGCGGCCGGATTGCTGGCTTACGGGAATGCCAATGAAATCGTCAAGGAAATGGCGGTTGAGGTTTTGCCGGTGGTTAAAAACACTCCGGTCCTGGCCGGAGTGAACGGCACCGATCCCTTTATCCTGATGCCGCAATTTTTAAGCGAGCTGAAATCCATGGGCTTTTCCGGCGTCCAGAATTTTCCGACCATTGGTTTGTTTGACGGCGCCATGCGGCAGAGCTTTGAGGAAACCGGTATGGGCTATGGTCTTGAGGTCGATATGATCGCACAGGCGCATCAGCTGGACCTGCTTACAACGCCCTATGTCTTCAATCCGGAAGAAGCCGTTGCCATGACCCAGGCCGGTGCAGATATCATTGTGGCTCACATGGGGGTCACCACCGGCGGAGCCATTGGCGCGACATCGGCAAAGTCGCTGGACGATTGCGTTGTTGAGATAGACGCCATTGCCTCGGCAGCCCGTTCAGTACGCAACGACGTGATTGTCCTATGCCACGGTGGCCCGATTTCAATGCCAGACGATGCCGCTTTCATTCTGCAGAACTGTGATCGCTGCCATGGGTTTTACGGTGCCAGTTCAGCGGAACGGCTGCCAGCCGAAACAGCCATTCGAAAGCAGATCGAGACGTTTAAGTCGCTGCAATTCACCCCCAACAAATCTATTTAGGAGGCCCCCGACATGAGCAATATGGACCGTATATTCGTATATCCCAATGACGTTGACAACTTTGGTTTTGACTGGGGGCGGCTGGCCCTCACGGTGGGACCCGAGGTGAATGGCGCCAAACAACTTTCTGCCGGTGTGGTGTTCGTGCCGCCCGGTCAGGGGCACACACGTCACAACCATCCCGGCGCCGAAGAGATCATTTTCATCATCAAGGGAAACGGCGAGCAAATGGTCGAAGACGAGGCTGGCACTCCGGTCACCCAACAGGTTGGGCCAGGATGCAGCATCTTCATTCCGGAAAGCCGCTTTCACTCCACTTTGAACACCGGCGACGAGGCGATGGAGATTTTTGTTGTCTATTCCCCTGCCGGACCAGAATTGACACTGCGCGAACTCCCCGGTTTTCACATTATCCCCGCCGCTGACCTTTAAGCCCGCCACGTATTTATGGAGACAACAATGCACACGCCCCCAGCAGCTACGCCGGCCGCCCTGCCCTACAGCTTTGAAAAACTTGACGCATTGATGGAAGCTGCCGGTTTCGACGTGCTGCTTGCCACCTCAAAACACAATGTCCAATATCTGCTGGGTGGCTACAAGTTCATTTTTTTTGCGGCCATGGATGCGATCGGCCACAGCCGGTACCTGCCTATTTTCATATATGTGAAGGGCGACGCTGACAAAACCGCCTATGTCGCCAACAAGATGGAGGGTGGCGAGCATGAGAACCACCCATTCTGGGTACCCAATTTTCATCCAGTGGCCTGGGGCAGCGTCGATTCCATGCAAATGGCGCTGGCCCATCTGGCCAAGATTGGCGTCAGCAAACCGCGGATCGGCATTGAACCCGGGTTTCTTCCGTCCGACTCTCACGCGACTCTGATCAGCGCGATACCCGATGCCACGATCTACGATGCAACCGGCGTTCTGGAACGACTGCGCGCCGTCAAATCCCCAGCCGAGCTTGACCAGTTGCGGCAGGCTTCGAACCACATCACCGACGCGATGCAGGCGACAATTTCTGGATCAAGTGAAGGTGACACAAAGCTTGATATAATTGAGCGCCTGCGCCGCGAAGAGACCAACCGCGGGCTTAATTTTGAGTACTGCCTGCTGACACTTGGCGCCAGTCACAACCGCGCGGCCTCGTCTCAGACATGGGCGCAGGGCGAGGTCCTGTCTATAGACTCTGGTGGTAATCTGAATGGGTATATTGGTGATATCTGCCGTATGGGTGTGCTGGGAGAGCCAGACAACGAACTGAAGGAATTGCTGGAGGAAATCGAAACCGTCCAACAGGCCGCATTCTCCAAAGTCACCGCCGGAGCCCTAGGCAAAGATCTAATTGAACACGGGCAAAACGTGCTTGCTCAGCAACCAAATTCCACTTGCACGGATTTCTTTGCACATGGCATGGGCCTGATCAGCCACGAAACCCCGTTCCTAATGACCAACCATCCAGTTGCCTATGACGGGATCGATGCGGATAATCCGCTGGAGGCTGGGATGGTGCTGTCCATTGAAACAACAATGCTCCACCCAAAGCGCGGTTTTCTAAAGCTGGAAGATACTTTGGCTGTGACAAATCATGGCTACGAAATGTTTGGAACTGAGGGCCGGGGATGGAACGTGGCAGAGTAACGCGAAGAATGGTGCTGTCTTGGGGGCTGCTTGGCAACGGCAGTGGTTGTGGTTGTGGTTGTGGTTGTGGTTGTGGAAAAATAGGTCGGCCTCTAAATTTTGCCGAATGGAACGAATTGATGCCGGACGATGACCACAAGCCTGCCTGCGCACATGGCAGCCCTAAGAAAGATCACCTGAGACTTATTTCAGGCGGGAACTGGCGCCCCCCCCTACCGGCTTTCGCACTTTAGCAACTTTAGCAATACCACTGGTCCAGAAACCTGAAAAATCAAAAAATTCATTATTTCAAGGGACACACCACCCTCCGGTGAGGTTTGTAGCCCCTACGGATGCACAGTAGGCGGACAATATCGGACTTGGCCCAGAAAGGTGGCCGGCCTGTAGGAATTGGGCGGGCTGGATTGGGCGGTGCCAGACTTCAGCACACTGTGCCGCCGCCAACGGACGTTGTCGGTCGCCATTCCATGACGCTGAGCCATGCCGAGTGGCTGGGCCTGCTCGTTGACCGTGAGATTGCCAGCCGGGCAAACAAGCGGTTCCAAACCCGTATGCGCGCCGCTAGGTTGCGCCATGTCGGTGCCGTGCCAGAGGATGTAGATTACCGCACCGCCCGGCATCTCGATAAATCCCTGTTCCAGCAACTGCTGACAGGAAAAAGGATCAGAGATCGCCGAAACCTGATAATCACCGGCCCTTGTGGTGTCGGAAAAACATGGCTGGCCTGCGCCCTGGGCCATCAGGCTTGCAGGGACAATGCCACCGTCCTCTACAAGCGGGCAACCAGGCTATTCAGTGAATTGGAACTGGCACATGCCGACGGGCGTTACCCCAGGCTGTTCCGCTCTCTGACCAATGCCGATGTGCTGATCATTGACGATTGGGGACCGGATCGACTGACGGCATCCCAACGCAGCGATCTGATGGAAATCGTCGAGGATCGCTATGGCAGAGGGTCCACGCTGATCACAAGCCAGCTCCCGGTAGATGCTTGGCATGAGATCATCGGCGATCCGACCTTCGCCGACGCCATCCTCGACCGTATCGTCCACAATTCTTATCGTCTGGTTCTCGACGGACAGTCCATGCGCAAAACGCAAGCTGAAAGCATTGACGGAAACGGCCTCAACTGACACCTATGAACCACTGCTCAGCACAGACCCTCAATGGGTGGCCACATGCCCCGGAATACGCAGCCAAGCCCAGGGCTTCCCGTCGCCTTTGTCGTCGGCGAGGCCGGATACCTCCATGATATTGCAGATATGAGAATACCGTC
>MAAY01000093.1:806-34375 GCA_002162795.1 Rhodobacterales bacterium 56_14_T64 | reverse complement strand
CAGGCGCAGGATTGTATCATTGCAATCTCGGCAAGTGGATCGACCCCCTACCCGCTGAGCTTTGCACAGGCCGCGCGGGATCGCGGTGCAGCCATCATATGCATTGCCAACAATGCCGACGCACCGCTGTTCTCACTGGCGGATGTCGCTATTCACTTGGGCACTCCACCAGAATTGATTGCCGGTTCTACCCGCTTGGGCGCCGCCACGGCGCAAAAGGTGGCGCTGAACATGATTTCAACCCTGACCGGCATCCGCCTGGGTCACGTGTTTGACGGCATGATGGTCAATCTGGTGGCCGACAATGAAAAGCTGCGCGCGCGCGCAGTTGGCATCGTCACCCACATTACCGGCGCCTCAAACGCCACCGCTCAGGACTGCCTGCAACAAGCAAATGGAGCGGTTAAACCCGCCGTACTGCTGGCCGCCGGAGCCACGTCACTCGAACAAGCAAAAAACAAAATCGAGCAGGCCAACGGAGACCTACGTGCCGCCCTGCGGCACCTATGACCATGGCCCACAAGGCCAAATAACGACACATAAGGGAGAAAGACATGAACCGGAAACTACTCAGCCTTGCACTTCTGGGCTCGACTATTTTGGGTGGCGCTGCTGCCGCCGAAGTGACACTGACCATCGAAAGCTGGCGCAATGATGACCTGATCCTGTGGCAGGATAAGATCATCCCAGCGTTTGAGGCCGCCAACCCCGACATCAAGGTCAAGTTCACCCCGTCGGCCCCAGCAGAATACAACGCGGTGCTGAACTCAAAACTGGATGCGGGCAGCGCCGGCGATCTGATCACCTGCCGTCCCTTCGATGCCTCACTGGCGCTGTATGACGCTGGCCATTTGGCCGACCTATCTGACCTCGACGGCATGGATAACTTCTCACCCGTTGCCAAGTCCGCCTGGCAAACCGACGATGCTGCTGCCTCGTTCTGCATGCCAATGGCTTCGGTGATCCACGGCTTCATCTACAACAAGGATGCGTTTGCAGAACTGGGTCTGGAGATCCCAGAGACAGAAGAACAGTTCTTTGCCGCGCTTGAAACCATCAAAGCGGATGGCAATTACATTCCGCTGGCGATGGGCACCAACGACCAGTGGGAAGCCGCCACCATGGGCTATAACAACATTGGTCCGAACTACTGGAAAGGCGAGGAAGGCCGGTTGGCGCTGATCGCAGGTGAGCAAAAGCTGACTGATCCGCAGTGGGTTGCCCCTTATGAGACTCTCGCCAAGTGGAACGAGTATCTGGGTGACGGCTATGAGGCGCAGACCTATCCGGACAGCCAGAACATCTTTACCTTGGGCCGCGCTGCAATCTATCCGGCTGGCAGCTGGGAGATCACTGGCTTTAACGCACAGGCCGATTTCGCCATGGGGGCCTTTAAGCCACCAGTGATGAACGCGGGCGACACCTGCTACATCTCGGATCACACCGACATCGCGCTGGGTATGAATGCTGCATCTCCCAATGCCGAGGCTGCCAAAACCTTCCTCAACTGGATGGGCACATCTGAGTTCGCCTCGATCTACGCCAACGCGCTGCCGGGCTTCTTCTCGCTGTCCAACCATGACGTCGCGATGGAAGACCCGCTGGCGCAGGAATTTGTCAGCTGGCGTGGCGAGTGTGAATCCACCATCCGCTCGACCTATCAAGTCCTGTCACGTGGCACGCCAAACCTGGAGAACGAGACTTGGGGCGCCTCGGTTGCCGCGATTAAAGGCAGCAAATCCGCCGCTGATCTTGGCATGGAACTGCAGACCGGCTTGGAAAGCTGGTACGCGCCGCAGAAGTAAAACCTAGCATTAAAGTTCTGGGCCACCTGTTGGCCCGGAACACCCAACAGGAAGAGAGTGACATGAAAAGACCACGCATCAAATGGCACATTGTAGTATTCTTAGCCCCTGCTGTGCTGGTCTACACTGCCATCATGATCTTCCCGCTGTTCAACACTTTGCGACTGGCGCTGTACACTGAAGTTGATCAAGTCCGCCATTTTGTCGGGTTGGAAAATTTCCGCACCCTGTTTGGCAACCCTCATTGGTCCGGTCAGTTCTGGAACGCCCTAGGCAATAACATGTGGTTCTTCTTCATTCACATGATCGTGCAAAACCCAATTGGCATCGCCCTTGCGGCGATCCTCAGCCACCCACGGTTACGCTTTGCCGCTCTGTATCGCACTGCCATCTTTGTACCCACCATCTTATCCTTCGTCATCGTCGGCTTTGCCTGGAAACTGATCCTGTCGCCGATCTGGGGCATCACCCCCGACATGCTGAAAGCGGTAGGATTACATTGGCTCTTTGCGCCTTACCTAGGCAAGGAAGAGTACGCACTAACCACTCTGTCTCTGATCTCGGTCTGGCAGTTTGTCGGCATCCCGATGATGCTGATCTACGCTGCCCTGCTAGCGATCCCCGAAGAAGTGTTAGAGGCAGGCGAGGTTGACGGTATCACCGGGTTTTCAGCCTTCTGGAAAATCAAGCTGCCGCTGATCCTGCCGTCGATCGGGATCATTTCGATCCTAACATTTGTTGCCAATTTTAACGCCTTTGACCTGATCTACACCACCCAAGGAGCCCTTGCCGGGCCCGCCTTCTCGACCGATATTCTGGGTACCTTCATGTATCGCACCTTCTTTGGCTTCCAGCTGCAGCTGGGTGATCCGCATATGGGGTCCGCCATCGCCAGCGGCATGTTTGGCATCATCCTGATTGGCGTCTGCATTTACCTGTTTGGCATCCAGACCCGCCTGCGCCGCTATCAGTTCTAAGGAGGCAAAGATGTCCAAAGCCCGCGCCAACCCGTTTAGCAGCATTGCCGTGCATGTCGCGCTACTGACCTATACTTTGATCGCTCTGTTTCCTGTTTTTGTGATCCTGATCAACAGCTTCAAGACACGCAAAGCAATCTTTCGCGACCCACTGGCACTGCCGGATGCCGACACCTTCACGCTGATTGGCTATCAGACGGTGATGAAGCAGGGGGATTTCTTCCAGTACTTTCAGAACTCGATGATCGTCACCGTGGCCACATTGTTCTTTGTGTTACTGTTTGGCGCTATGGCCGCCTTTGCGTTGGCCGAATACCGGTTCAAGGGCAATATGATAATGGGATTGTATCTGGCGCTGGGGATCATGATCCCGATCCGCATTGGTACCGTTGCGATTCTGGAAATGATGGTCAGTAGCGGATTGGTCAACACGCTGTGGGCGCTGATCCTCGTCTATACCGCACAAGGTCTGCCGCTGGCGGTGTTCATCCTGTCCGAGTTCATGCGGCAAGTTTCAGACGACCTGAAAAACGCCGGCCGCATCGACGGGTTGTCGGAATACACCATCTTCTTTCGGCTGGTGCTGCCGCTGGTGCGCCCGGCGATGGCGACCGTGGCAGTGTTCAACATGATTCCGATCTGGAACGACTTGTGGTTCCCACTGATCTTGGCCCCCGCCGAGGAAACAAAGACCCTAACACTGGGCAGTCAGGTGTTTATCGGCCAGTTTGTCACCGATTGGAATGCCGTGCTGTCGGCGCTGTCGATGGCGATCCTGCCGGTGATGATCCTCTATGTAATCTTCTCGCGTCAGCTGATCCGGGGCATCACTTCAGGAGCCGTGAAATGATCCGCGTTCTAATTGCTGGTCTGGGAAATATGGGCCTGTCCCATGCTTTGGCCCACCACAAACACCCGGACGCGCAGATTGTCGGGCTGGTCAATCGGTCTGGCAAGGTCACCGCACCGGACCTACAGGGCTACCCGGTGTTCACCGACTTCCATGCCGCACTGGCCGCGGTCAAACCTGATCTTGTGGTGGTCGCCACCTATTCCGACAGTCACGCAGACTATGCCATTGCCGCGATGGAGGCTGGAGCAGATGTGTTTGTGGAAAAACCGCTGGCCCTTACGGTCCAGGATGCCCGCCGCGTTACTGCAAAGGCGGTCGAACTGAGCCGCAAACTGGTGGTCGGCTATATCCTGCGCCACCACCCGTCGTGGGTGCGACTGATCAATGAGGCGCGCAATCTTGGTGGGCCATTTGTGTTCCGGATGAACCTGAACCAGCAATCCAGCGGCGCCACTTGGGAAACTCATAAGGCTCTAATGCAGACCACCTCGCCGATTGTTGATTGCGGCGTGCATTACGTCGATGTGATGTGCCAGATCACCGATGCCAAACCTGTTCAGGTCAATGGTATGGGCCTGCGTCTGTCGGATGAGATTGCCGTGGATATGTATAACTACGGCCAGTTTCAAGTGGTGTTCGACGATGGCTCACTTGCCTGGTACGAGGCTGGCTGGGGCCCGATGATGTCGGAAACCGCGTTTTTTGTAAAAGACGTGATCTCTCCCAATGGCTCGGTCTCGATCACTGAAAAAGGCAAGACAGGGTCCGATGATGTTGACGGTCACACCGCTGTTGGCGCCCTGCTGGTACACCGGTCCTCGGGGGATCACTTGATCGACTTGCCGGATGAGCCCGGCCACCAACAATTGTGTGATGCTGAGCAAGCTTATGTGCTGCGCGCCATTTCTGAGGACATCGACTTGACCCGCCACATGAGTGACGCCGTGTCGTCGCTGGAAATTTGTTTGGCCGCCGACCAGAGCATTCGCTCCGGCTGCCCCGTTGACCTGACTGGATCCCCATCATGACCGCTCTCAAACTTAGCAATGTTTGCAAATCCTTTGGGGCAGTCGAGGTGCTGAAAGACATCAATCTGACCGTCGAGGAAGGTGAATTTGTGGTCTTTGTTGGCCCCTCGGGCTGCGGAAAATCGACTCTATTGCGGGTGATCTCCGGGTTGGAGGAGGCCAGTTCGGGTGATGTCGAGATCAGTGGCAACTTGGTCAACGACGTGCCCCCTGCCAAACGCGGCATCGCCATGGTGTTCCAGTCTTATGCGCTGTACCCGCACTTGACGGTGCACGACAACATGGCGCTGGCGCTGAAACAGGCACGCATGCCCAAAGACAAGATCGCCACCCGCGTCGCCGAAGCCAGCCGGATGTTGTCGATGAACGACTACCTGGACCGGCGCCCATCAGAGCTGTCAGGTGGTCAGCGTCAGCGCGTTGCCATTGGTCGAGCGGTAGTCCGCGAACCGGATCTGTTCCTGTTCGACGAGCCTCTGTCGAACCTGGATGCCGCGCTGCGAATGAACACCCGGCTGGAGATCGCCCGACTGCACCGCCAGCTTGGCACCTGCATGATCTACGTTACTCATGATCAGGTCGAGGCAATGACGCTGGCCGACAAGATCGTGGTGCTGCGCGACGGACGGGTGGAACAGATCGGCTCGCCGATGGAAATCTACAACAATCCCGCCAACCGCTTTGTCGCCGAATTCATCGGCTCTCCTTCGATGAATTTTGTCCCCGCAGAATTATTGGATGGCGCGCCAGGTCACTATATCGGCATTCGTCCCGAATATGCCCGCATCACCAAAAACGGCCGCCTGCCTGGCACTGTTGTTCACGTCGAAAAACTGGGTGGCGACACCAATATTTTAATCGATCTGGGCGGTGGGCTAACCTTCACATCCCGAGAGTTTGGCCAGTACGACAGTACCATCGGCGATCAGATTTCCATCGATTTTAATGATTCGAAGGGCCTGGCTTTCGATTCCCAGGGCCAGCGTGTATAATGGTATCTCTTAGATCAGATTGACCCAAACCGGTATTTGCCCAAAAAACGAGCATTATTCTCCCCTCTGTTACATGAAACCGCATCAAACGGTTTACTCTGGCTGCGGATAGGTCCATGGGTGTTAGCGCTAACTAGACGTCAATGCCAAACGGCATAAAGGGTACCACTATGAGTGACATTTGGCAGCAACTGGCAGAACTCCGCGCCAAGACATCAGAGACCCCGATCCTGTCGCTGTTCGACGACACAAAGCGGTTTGCACAGTTCTCGGCAGAAGACGGTGACTTGCTGCTCGATTTCTCTAAAACCAGCTTGGACAGCACTGCATTAAACTTGTTGGTACAGCTGGCTGAAAGCGTGGATCTAAACGGCAAGGTCGCTGCGATGTTCCGTGGAGATCCGATCAACACCACCGAAGGCCGCGCCGTACTGCACACCGCGCTGCGCGCCCGATCAGACGCTCCTATTCTGGTTGATGGAGAAGATGTCCTACCCGGCATCCGCACCATCCGAAACCAAATGGAGCAATTTGCCGAAGCGGTCCGCAGCGGTGAGATTAAAACAGCTGACGGCGGTCGATTTACCGATGTCATCAATATTGGCATTGGCGGCTCGGATCTTGGCCCTGCTATGGCGACACTGGCACTGGCCCCGTATCACGACGGGCCGCGCTGCCACTTCGTCTCAAACGTGGACGGCGCCCATATCCACGATACTCTTGCCAATCTGGACCCTCAGCGGACTTTGGTGATTATCGCCTCAAAGACATTCACCACGATTGAAACCATGACCAATGCCGAAACCGCGCTGGTCTGGCTACGCGCCGCTTTGGGCGACAAGGCTGCGGATCACCTGGCGGCAGTCTCAACTGCGCAGGATAAGACTGCCGCGCTGGGGATCGCCCCCGAACGTGTCTTTGGCTTCGAGAATTGGGTTGGTGGACGTTATTCCCTGTGGGGGCCTGTTGGCCTACCGATCCTGCTGGCCATTGGCACGGGGAACTTCAATGAATTCCTGCGTGGCGCAGATGCCATGGACAGTCATTTCCAAAACGCGCCGCTGAACGAAAACCTGCCAGTTCTGCTGGGGCTGGTCGGAATCTGGCACAATAACATCTGCGAATACGGCAGTCGCGCCGTTCTACCCTATGACCAACATCTCAGCCGCTTGCCCGCCTATCTTCAGCAGCTGGATATGGAGAGCAACGGCAAGCAAGTCGCACAAGATGGCAGCGCCCTGCCCCGTGCCTCGGGACCCATTGTCTGGGGCGAACCCGGCACCAATGGTCAGCATGCGTTTTATCAGCTAATCCACCAAGGCACCGCAGTTGTGCCGACTGAATTCTTGATCGCGGCCGAAGCACACGAGCCAGACCTGCAACATCATCACAACCTGCTAAAAGCCAATTGCCTGGCCCAATCCGAGGCGCTGATGCGTGGTCGGTCCAAATCCGAGGCCAGCGAAGTCGCTGCTGCGCGTGGCTTTGATGGCGCTGAGCGCACTCGCATGGCGGCTCATCTCAGCTTCCCCGGCAACCGCCCTTCGGTCACCATAGCCTATTCAAAGCTCACGCCATTTGTGTTGGGCCAGATTATCGCCCTGTACGAGCACCGAGTGTTCACCGAAGGTGCCATCTGGGGACTTAATTCGTTTGATCAATGGGGCGTTGAGTTGGGCAAGGAACTTGCCGTGGCGCTACTACCCTTGGTCGAAGGTGCATCCACAGACGACAAAGACGGATCGACCTCTGGGCTGTTGTCCAAACTATCCCAAAACTCCGCCAATCAAACCTAACCCCAGCATAAAACGTCAGAGAGAACCATGGTTTCCCGAGTCATCCCCGTCCAATCCTTTGATCTGGTGCTTTTTGGCGCGACAGGCGACCTCGCCCGGCGCAAAATCCTGCCCAGCCTGTTTCACCGGTTTCAACTAGGCCAGTTCTGCGACAGCTCACGCATCATCGGTGCCTCGCGCAGCGACATGGATGTGAACAGTTTTCGTGAGTTGGTGGCTGATGCGGTCCGCGAATTTGGACTAAAAGGCGAAGTCAACGACAAGGACATCAAAGCCTTTGTGGCGCAACTGGACTATGTCTCGATTGATGCCAAGGGAGACCGGGGCTGGGACGAGTTGAGCAAACACATGCGCCCCGATGTGGTACGGGCTTTTTACCTGTCTGTCGCTCCCAGTCTGTTTGGCGACATTGCCACCCGCCTGCGCGGCACCGGAATTGCCACTGATGACAGTCGCATTGTGGTGGAAAAGCCGTTTGGTCACGATCTGGCCAGTGCGCAAGCCCTGAACAAGGCGCTGCGAGCCAACTTTGAAGAGAGCCAGATCTATCGGATCGACCACTACCTAGGCAAAGAAACCGTTCAGAACCTGATGGCGCTGCGCTTTGCTAACTCTCTATTTGAACCGCTGTGGAACTCGTCTCATATCGATCACGTCCAGATCACCGTTGCTGAAAGCATCGGGGTCGAGGGGCGCGGCGAGTATTATGACCGCTCAGGGGCGATGCGCGACATGGTGCAGAACCACCTGATGCAACTGCTGTGCCTGACGGCGATGGAACCTCCGGGTCAGTTTACACCAGACGCCGTGCGCAACGAAAAGGTCAAGGTGATCGAGGCGTTGGAGCCGGTTGAGAACTCGGATATTGCGCGTGGCCAGTACCGTGGTCAGGACAGCCAAGACAGCTATCGTGATCATGCCGGGGACCCGGACAGCGAGACCGAAAGCTTTATTGCCATGAAGGTTCAGGTTGCCAACTGGCGTTGGGCCGGAACGCCGTTTTATCTGCGCACCGGCAAATGCCTGCGCGCGCGGACCTCTGAAATCGCGGTGTTCTTTCGCGACCCTCCACATAACATCTTTCAAGGCAGCGAACCGGCTAAGGGCAACGTGCTAGTGATCCGGCTGCAGCCCGACGAAGGCATTACCTTGCATACCACAATCAAGGATCCCGGCCCCGGTGGTATGCGCTTGACACAGGCAGCTCTGGATATGACCTTTGCCGACAGCCTACCGCATGATGAACGTCCACAGGATGCCTATGAACGGCTGATCATGGATGTCATCCGTGGCAACCAGACTCTGTTCATGCGTGGTGACGAAGTCGAGGCAGCCTGGGCTTGGGCAGATCCCATCATCGCCGGCTGGAGTGACAGCCGCTATGCGCCACAACCCTACGACGTCGGCAGCTCTGGCCCCGAAGAATCCCTGCGGCTGCTTCACCGTGACGAGCGCAGCTGGCGCAGCATCGGCAAATGAACCTAGGCACCCAACAGAAAAGCGGCACCTCATGACCCTGAATACAACACTGGCCTCGGTTACCGAACGCATCATCACCCGCAGCGCCCCAACTCGGCAGGCCTATCTGGAACGGATGCGCGCCGCCAAAAGCAAAGGCCCGGCGCGCGCGCACCTGACCTGCAGCGGTCAAGCCCACGCCTATGCAGCGGCTGGGCCTGATCAGGCCGCGCTGGCCGAGGCATCAGCGGGCCACCTTGGCATTGTCACGGCCTACAACGACATGCTGTCGGCTCACCAACCGTTTGAAACCTACCCACAACTGGTCCGCGATGCGGTGCGCGAGGTCGGCGGCACTGCGCAGGTTGCTGGTGGCGTGCCCGCCATGTGTGACGGTGTCACTCAGGGTGAGGCAGGCATGGAGCTGAGCCTGTTTTCGCGCGATACTATTGCGATGGCGACGGCTGTGGCGCTGAGCCACAACACTTTTGACGCAGCGGTCTATCTGGGCGTTTGTGACAAGATCGTACCGGGGTTGATCATCGGCGCTCAGGTCTTTGGTCACCTGCCCGCCGTGTTCCTGCCCGCCGGCCCCATGACCAGCGGCCTTGCCAATGACGACAAGGCCAAAATTCGGCAGAAATTTGCACTGGGCGAAGTGAGCCGCGAAGAATTGCTGAAGGCAGAGATGGCCGCCTATCACGGGCCGGGCACCTGTACTTTCTACGGCACCGCCAACACCAACCAGATGCTGATGGAATTCATGGGAATGCACCTTCCCGGCTCCAGCTTTGTCAATCCAAACACACCGCTGCGCGACGCGCTGACCAAGGAAGGTGGACGCCGTGCGCTGTCGCTGAGCGCCCTGGGCAATGCCTATACGCCGGTTTGCGATATTCTGGACGAAAAGGCCTTTGCCAACGGCATCGCGGGCCTGATGGCCACCGGTGGATCCACCAACCTATTGATCCACCTGATCGCCATGGCACGTGCCGGTGGCATCATTCTGGACTGGCAGGACTTTTCCGACCTCTCCGAGGTGGTGCCGCTGCTGGCGCGGGTCTATCCAAACGGCTTGGCAGATGTGAACCATTTTCATGCTGCTGGTGGACTGGGCTATATGATTGGTGAAATGCTGTCGGCTGGCTTGCTGCACCCCGACACCAAAACTGTCGCAGGCGACGGACTTGCCAACTATACCACCGAACCCTTCTTGGGCGACGACGGGTTGACCTGGCGCAAAGGCACCGACAAGAGCCTGAACGAAAAAATTGTGCGCCCTGCCTCTAATCCCTTCCAGCCAACCGGCGGGCTAAGCCGCCTGACGGGTTCGCTGGGCACTGGCGTGATGAAGGTCTCGGCCGTCGCCGAAGAGCACCGCATTGTGGAGGCTCCCGTTCGTGTATTTCACGATCAGAATGAAGCCAAAGACGCGTTTAAGGCAGGTGAATTCACCGGTGATGTGATCATCGTGATCCGCTTCCAAGGCCCCAAGGCTAATGGCATGCCCGAGCTACACAGCCTAACGCCGATGCTGTCGATCCTGCAGGGTCGCGGTCATAAAGTCGCGCTGGTCACCGATGGTCGTATGTCCGGTGCCAGTGGCAAGATCCCCGCCGCCATCCATGTGGTGCCCGAGGCCCTTGACGGTGGCCCGATCGCCTATATTCAGGATGGTGATATTCTACGTGTTGATGCAATCGCCGGAACCCTCGATATTTTAACCCCAGGCGTTACTGACCGCGCGCCAGCCACCGCCGACCTTTCCGCCAATGCCTTTGGCATGGGACGTGAGCTGTTTGCCCCCTTCCGCCAGGCTGTCGGATCTGCCGACACTGGCGCCAGTGTATTTGGAGTTTAGTACATGCCCATTACCCCTCAAGCCGCCAGCGCGCGCAACCGTGAAATCTGCCAAATGGCACCGATCATTCCGGTGTTGGTGGTGCATGACGTGGCCCATGCCCGCCCGCTAGCCGAAGCGCTGGTTCGCGGTGGCCTGCCCGTTTTGGAAGTCACTCTACGGACTCCGATTGCATTGGATGTGATCCGCGAGATGGCCAAAGTTGAAGGCGGTGTGGTGGGTGCTGGGACCTTAATCACGCCAGAGGACGTTACTGCGGCGGTCGAGGCCGGTGCGAAGTTCGGTGTCTCCCCTGGTGCGACCGACACCCTGCTGGATGCCTGCGAAGACATCGGACTGCCAATGCTGGCCGGTGCTGCGTCGGCCAGTGAGGCTATGCGCCTGCTGGAACGTGGCTATGACATGTTGAAATTCTTCCCAGCCGAAGCCTCGGGCGGGGCTCCGGCACTCAAAGCCATCGGCGCTCCCTTGCCACAGATCTCGTTCTGTCCAACCGGCGGTGTCAGCCCGTCCAATGCCTCAACCTATCTGTCCCTGCCCAATGTGATCTGCGCCGGCGGCAGCTGGGTCGCGCCCAGCGATCTGGTGAACAATGGCGAATGGGGCAAGATCGAAGAACTAGCCCGCGCGGCCAGCCAGTTGGCCCGCTAAACAGGGGACACCCGTCACTGATTTTAGATTTTGAGCGGGCCCAAAGCCCGCTCAACTTGTTTAGGACATCAGACTGCTACCAGCTGGTCCTGCACGAGCCTTGGCAGCTTGGCGAAATCGTCAAAAGCCACGCGGTGTGGCAAGTCTTCGATCGGGCTTTTACGATAGCCAAGCGTGAACAGCAGAAACGGGATCCCGGCGCGTTCAGCTGTTTCGGCGTCCACATCACTGTCCCCCACATACAGCTGCGGCCCGTCGCCCAAAACTTCAAAGGCTGCGTGCAACGGCGCCGGATCCGGCTTGCGTACCGGCAGGCTGTCGCCGCCCCAAATGGTGTCAAAGAAGTGGTCCATCTGCAGATGTGACAGAACCGAACGGCAGGGCATGATCGGCTTGTTGGTGCAAATGCCCAGCTTGTGCCCCTGTGTCCGCAGCTCATCCAGAGCGGCCAGTACCCCGGGATAGGGAACGGTCAAGTCAACCGCGTCTTCGTAGCGGGCGACGAAGTCGGCGTACAACCGGTCCTGCTCGCTATCACTGATCCCACGCGCCGCCCGCATCTTGGCGACAAAAACGCCGGCACCATTGCCGACAAAATTACGGGTCTGTTCCAGGGTGATCCGCTCACACCCTTCCTGATCCAAAACCGCGCAGGCAATACCATGAATATCCGGTACGCTATCGATCAGCGTACCATCTAGATCAAAAACAATTCGGGCCATCAGCCACCTCTTTTAAATCCACAAATACCGACCCCAGACAAATTACTCTGGAGCCGGATCTGCAAGCCCCAACGGAGCCAAAAGTGATGTGTCAGATAATCGCACCACGTACCTTGGCCGAAACCCATTCGCTGACTACAACGGCAAGCAGGATCACCAACAGGATCAGGCTAACCTGCGGCCAGGCCAGCGTGTTCAGCGAGCCCTGCAACTGCAGCCCAATACCGCCAGCGCCAACCAGGCCCAGAACAGTAGATTCGCGCAAGTTGATGTCCCAGCGGAACACCGCGATGCCGGCAAAGGCAGGCATGATCTGCGGCACGATGCCATAGGCCATCACCTGCCAGCGGCTGGCGCCAGTTGCGGTGATCGCCTCGACCTGAGACTCATCAATCTCCTCAATCGCTTCGTACAGAAGCTTGGCACAGAACCCGATTGAGCGGATCGAGATTGCAATCAGCCCGGCAAACACGCCGGGACCCAGGATCTTGACCAATAGCAGTGCCCAGATCAGCGAGTTGATCGAGCGGCTGGAGACAATGATCAGCAACGCAATGGGTCGCACAAACAGCGCCGACGGCGTGGTATTGCGCGCCGCCATAAACGCCACCGGAACCGCCATCATCAGCGCCATTACAGTGCCTAATGTCGCAATGTTCAACGTGTCCCATAGCGGGGACCACAGCTTGTCCATATAGGACCAGCGCGGTGGCATTGCGCGGCCGCCAATATCGGCGGCAATGCGCGGCGCGTCCCAGAAAAACGCCCAGGTTGTCGCCTCGGAGATCTGCTGCCAGCACCACATGAATATGGCAGTGCCCACCAGCCACATGGCCCAGATTTTCAGCTGCACATCACGATCGCGACGTTGCCAGATCTTCTGGCCATCAAGTGTAGAAATAGCCATTACTGGACCCTCGCGCGGATAATACCGGATAGATACTCAAGCACCATCACCACGGCGATGATCACCAGAAGGATTGCGGCGGCGGTGTCGAATTCATAACGATCGAACGCCGTGTTCAGAGTCGCGCCAATACCGCCAGCACCAACAATTCCCAACACAGCACTTTCCCGGAAATTGATATCCAGCCGGTAGATCGACAAGCCAATCAGACGCGGTACGACCTGCGGATGGATGCCAAAGACATAGCGTTGCAACCAACTGGCCCCCGTGGCGCGCACCGCTTCGGCCTGTACCTTGTCCATGTCCTCAATTTCCTCGGCCAGTAGTTTGGACAGAAATCCAATAGTGGCAAAGCTGAGGGTCAGGAACCCGGCCAGTGGGCCAAATCCAAAGATCGCCACCAGCAGGATGGCGACCACAATCTCGTTCAGCGCGCGGGACACCGCGACTATTGAGCGGCACACCAGATAGACTGGCAGGATCGAGATATTGCGCGCCGCACCCAAACCAATGGGGATGGAAATGGCGATGCCAACTACCGTTGACGTCAGTGCCATCACTGCGCTTTCAATCATGCCGTCCTTAATTTCAGCGGCGCGTGAGGTGAAATCGGGGTTGGCAAAGGCGACAACAAATTGCCAGCCTCGGTCCAATCCGCGATAGACCCGTGACCAGTTCACATCAATCGAGTTCATCGCCAGGATCAAGTAGATCACGGATCCGACGAGCAGCGTCCAGCGCAGAGCCGGGGAGCTGATAAGGGGTGGCTTTTTCCACGGCTGACCGAGCCGTGCGTCCAGTGCAGCACTCATTATGCGGCATCCACTTCGTCGTCATCGTCGACCTTCTGGATAGTCTCAGACCAATCCTCGTCGCCGTAAATCCGGGTCAGCACCTCTTCGGTCAGATCAGCGGGCGCTCCGTCAAACACCATAGTTCCCAGTTTCAGACCCACAATGCGCGACACAAACATTTGCGCCAGTGCCACATCGTGAATATTCACAATGGCCGCCAATTTGCGCTCTTCGCACAGTTCGACAATCAACCGCATAATTTGGCGCGAGGTTTTGGGGTCCAGCGACGCGGTAGGTTCATCCACCAACAGCACCGAGGGGTTCTGGATCAGTGCCCGACAGATCCCTACCCGCTGGCGCTGTCCGCCCGACAGTTCATCAGCCCGTTTGTCGGCCATTTCGACCAGCCCAACCCGGTCGAGCAGACGAAACGCCTCGTCCACATCGCTTTGTGGGAATTTGCGCAGGAAGCTGCGCCAGAACCCGACATAGCCCAATCGTCCGGACAGCACGTTTTCCATCACTGTCAAACGTTCAACCAGCGCGTATTCCTGAAAGATCATCCCCATGCGGCGACGCTCTTTGCGCAATCCGCCAAGCCCCAGCCCGGTCAATTCGACATCGCCCAGTTGCACCGTGCCCGACGTTGGCTCGACCAGACGGTTGATGCAGCGGATCAGGGTCGATTTCCCGGCCCCGGATGGGCCAATCAGTGCAAGGACCTGGCCTTTGGGAACCTCCAGATCGACAGCGTTCAACGCTTTGTCGCCGGTTTTGTATACTTTAGTCAATTTATCTAGTCGCAGCATTCAGGCCTCACCATGCGCAAAAAGGAGGGCGCCCCGTTGAAACGGGGCGCACCATTATCAGCTATTCCGTCGCATTAGCTGCAGGAATAAGTCACACCATTGGCGGAATCAATTTTACGGATCACATCCCAGAACTCTTTGTAGTTCATCTGCAGAAATTGACCTTCGTTGGACTTCTCGAACTCTTCCTGCAACGCAGTGCCATCCCACTCAAAGCTAAAGAACGCGTCTTGAATCGCAGCCTGCAACTCAGGCGTCAGGTTGTGCGAGGTGCCAAAGCCGGTGGTCGGAAATGTCTGCGATTTGTAGATTGAAATCACATCATCGGCCTTCAACTCATCGCGGCTGACCATCCGTGCCAGTACCGAATTGGCGATCGAGGCCGCCATATAGTCCTGGTTAGCCACACCCATGATCGAATTGTCATGCTTACCCGAGAACACCGCCTCAAAATCCCGATCCGGGATCATATCGTATTCCCCCTTCAGGATGGCACTTGGCGCCTTGAAGCCCGAGTTGGAGGTCGGCGAGGTAAAGGCAATTTGCTTGCCCCGGATGTCTTCAACACTTTCAATACCCGAGCCCGGATAGGTCAGGATTTCCATCTCATAGCCAAAATGACCGTCCAGCGACGCCATGATGGTGAAGGGGCGGAAACCGGCACAGTTTACCGCCAGCGGGTTCGATCCGGTATTAAAGCCGGCAATGTGCAAGCGACCCGAGCGCATGGCCTCGATTTGGGCGGCGTTTGACTGAACTGGGAAAAACTGAACTTTCTTGCCGGTCTTCTCGGCTAGGTGGTCCATGAATTCAGCCCAGACCGACACATAGACCGCTGGGTCTTCGACCGGGGTATAGGTGAAAATCAACGTATCAGGGTCAACCAACTCGCTGGCATCTGTCGGAATATCTGCGACCAGATCACCATCAATGTCACAGAACCGGTCATCCAAAGTCCCGCGCTCACAATCCGCCGCAGCAGCTCCGGCAATGGACATAGAAGTAATAACTGCAGCTGCAGACAGTAGTTTTGAAAAATCAAACATATTCTTTTCCCCGTGTGGTTTTTATTGGACAGAGCCTAACGGCAAAAATCCATGCATCAAGATACTTTCACGCATGACCCAGAAAAATCCAAATCTGCTTTTTGAGCATATGTGGTTTTTTGTGTGACAGTTTCATATCCTTTCTGCCGAGAGCCCCTCGTTTTGGGCCCTCAAAATAAAAAAATCCCCAAAAGGGGACTTTTCCAGACTGTCGCACATTTGTGGCCTGACCAAAGCTTGGCAAAGCATGACATTCAGGTCACGTGTCAACCATCAATCATGACCGCAGTCATGAGATCTGAATGTTGGTGCGTCTCAATTTATTTCCCCCAGGTCAGGGCCATAATATCCAAATCACCGGCAAGGCGCAGAAGGCGTGTCTTGGTGCGGTTGGACATCGGTTTTAGAGGGTGACGGACATAGTCACTCTTGATCACTCCGCCGGCAACAAACACTGTTTTACAGGCACGCAAGCCGCACTGACGGTTTTCGTGGTTGATCAGAGGTAAGCATTTTTGCCAATGCGCCAGAGCACTATCCACGTCACCCGCCAGATAGTCCGTCACAATGGGCCGTAGTTTCTCGCAGTACATGCCCGATGTCATCGTGCCCGTTGCACCGGCATCAAGGTCCGCCAGCAGCGTTACCGCTTCTTCGCCATCAAACGGCCCAACGATGTGCTCTCCACCCTGTTCGATCAAGGCCGCCAATTTGTCAGCCGCAAACGGGGTTTCCATCTTGAAATAACTGACGTTCTCGACTTCACGCGCCATCCGCACCAGGAAAGGCACTGACAGGGTGACACCAGATAATGGTGCATCCTGGACCATGATCGGAATTGAGATTGCGTCACTGACCGCCTGAAAGTGTTCAAAAATTCCCTCTTCCGCAGGCACCAGCCCAACCCCGTGGTAAGGCGGCATCATCATAACCATAGACGCGCCAAGAACCTGAGCTGCTTTGGCACGGGCCACCACAATTTCAGTGGCAAAATGACTGATGGTCACAATGACTGGCACGCGCCCAGCAACATGTTCCAGACATAGCCGCATCAATAGCGCCCGCTCGTCATCTGAAATTACGAACTGCTCGGAATAATTAGCCAGAATGCAGATCCCATCGACGCCCTGGGCGATAATGCAATCCAACACGCGGCGCATACCCTGTTCGTCGAGCTGGCCATCTGCATGGAACGGGGTCGGGGCAACCGGGAAGATGCCCGACAACGGAGTGATCATATAATGTCCTTTCCAGACATATTTACTTTGTGGAATCTATTCAATAAATGGCGCGACGGTTTCCCGACGGCCAAGTGTGAAGGCATCCGCCACATGGCGCATCGGCGACAGGTCGACATCCACGTTACCGCTTTCAACCAGCCGGGCCATTTTCTGGTACAGCCTTGGGTATTCACCGGAAATCTCGGAAACATCGCGACCTGAGGGTTTCACCTCGATCCCGTCGATTGCCATTCTCGCCCCACCGTTCCAAAGCCGCAAAACCCCTTGGTCGGTTTCGGCATCGATGCACCAGGTCTGCTCACCTTCTTGCCGCCAGTCGAAATCAGCTGTGACCCCTGCCCCGTGTGGATGAAAGAAATCAAGTTTCGCCGCGATGGGCGCCTGCTTGTTTTCCGGCACTTCCAGAGTTGCGGTCATAAGATGGATCGGATCTGGCAGGATCTCGGTCACGATGGACAGCGCATTGATGCCCGGATCAAACACGCCCAGCCCACCTGGCTCCCAGATCCAGTCCTGACCGGGATGCCAGCGGCGCACATCTTCTTTCCAGTTGATGTGCAATTTACGCAGCGTCTTACCCTTTAGCCAAGCCTTGGCTGGGGCCACCATTTCAGCCTCACGCGAGTGCCATGTGGCATAGAGCGACAGCCGTTTGGCACGCGCCATGGCCTCGAGTGTATGACACTCGGATAACGTTGCCCCTGGAGGTTTTTCCAGCATAACATGGCGGCCAGCCTGGATCGCCATGGCCGCATAGTCAAAGCGCGGGATTGGCGGCAAACACAGCGAGACAACGCGAATATCAGGACGTTCCTCCAGCATCTGGGCGAAGTCTGTAAAAACCGGAATCCCGTCGACAGAGCCCGCGCGAGACACAGTGGCCGAAAGTTCCCAATCAGGCGAAGCGGTGAGAGCTGGAACATGTTGGTCGATGGCGATTTTGCCAATTCCTACAAGCGCGATGTGCATCAATGCGAGTCCTTTCCAACAGGCGACCCACGGCAACCTTTTAAGAAATCAAGGTCGGCGCCGGTATCGGCGCCTTCGACGTGGTGTTGGTGCAACCAGGCATAGCCGCTTGGCGCCCGATCGTGCGTAGGCTCCCATGCGGCAAGTCGGGTGGCCAGTTCTTCGTCTGAAATGTCGAGATGGAGACGCCGGGCGGGCACGTCCAACTCAATCATGTCGCCGTTCTGAACCACGGCTAGCGGTCCACCTGCCGCTGCCTCGGGGGCTGTGTGTAGAACTACGGTGCCATACGCAGTGCCCGACATGCGGGCATCTGAAATGCGCACCATATCTGTGATGCCCTTTTTCAAGATCTTGGGCGGCAGTCCCATGTTGCCAACCTCGGACATGCCGGGATAGCCTTTGGGGCCACAGTTTTTCAGCACCATGACGCAGGTTTCATCGATGTCCAGATCATCATCCTCGATCCGCGCCTTGTAGTCGTCGATGTCCTCGAACACTACGGCGCGGCCCCGGTGTTGCAACAGGTGCGGCGAGGCCGCAGAAGGTTTCAGAACCGCGCCCGCAGGGGCCAGATTACCTTTGACCACGGCGATGCCGCCTTGATCAGTCAGCGCGTTTTCCAGCGGTAAAATGACATCAACGTTGTGATTGACGGCCTCTTTGACCTCCTCCCACATAGTCAAACCAGAAACGGTCAAAGCCTCCTTGTGCAGCAACTCTTCTTCAGCAAGCCGTTTGAGCACCACCGGCAGACCGCCGGCGTAAAAGAACTCTTCCATCAGGTACTTACCCGAGGGCATCAAGTTGACGATGGTGGCCACGTCGCGACCACAGCGATCCCAGTCGTCCAGCGTCAGATCAATACCCACACGCCCGGCGATGGCCAACAGGTGCACAACCGCATTGGTCGAGCCACCAATGGCCCCATTGGTACGAATGGCGTTTTCAAAGGCCTGTTTGGTCAGGATATCCGAGGGCTTCAGATCGTCTTTGACCATCTGCACAATACGACGCCCCGACATCTGCGCCATAACCCGGCGGCGGCTGTCCACCGCAGGAATGGCGGCATTGCCAGACAGCGCCATGCCCAGAGCCTCGGCCATTGATGCCATCGACGAGGCCGTACCCATAGTGTTGCAGGTGCCCGAAGACCGGCTCATGGATTGTTCGGCTTCCAGGAATTCCTCCTGGGTCATTACCCCGGCTTTTACTGCCTCGGAGAATTTCCACAGATGGGTGCCGGACCCGACGCGTTCACCTTGGAAGTAGCCGTTCAGCATCGGGCCACCGGTAACCACGATGGAGGGCAGATCGGTTGAGGCAGCTGCCATCAGCAGGCTGGGCGTGGTTTTGTCACAGCCAACCAGCAGGACGGCACCATCAATCGGCTGACCGCGCATTTGCTCTTCGATCGATAGCGCGGCGAGGTTACGGAACATCATCGCCGTGGGGCGAAATGTGTTCTCGGATGCCGAGAACGCCGGCACTTCAACCGGGAAGCCACCAGCCTCCCAGATCCCAGCCTTTACCTTTTCCGCCAACTCGCGCAGGTGGCCGTTGCAGGGTGTCAGATCTGACCACGTGTTCATGATGCCGATAACCGGACGACCATCAAACAGGTCATGCGGGTAACCCTGGTTCTTCATCCAGCCCCGGTGGTAGATCACGTCGCGAGATGTACCGCCGTACCATTCCTGACTGCGCAACTTGCGGGGCCATTCGGCAGGTTTGAAAGTCATGTCTCTGCTCCTTAGCCCTGTTTGGTTTTGTTGTAGACGTCGAAGAACACAGCCGCGAGCAGCACCAGACCTTTGATGATCTGCTGATAATCAATGCCAATCCCCATGATCGACATGCCGTTGTTGAGCACACCCATGATGAAAGCCCCGGTGACCGCGCCGACAATCTTGCCCACGCCGCCCGACATTGATGCACCACCGATGAACACAGCGGCGATCACGTCCAGCTCCACGGCAAACCCGGCCTTGGGTGTTGCAGTGTTCAGCCGCGCCGCAAAGATCAGCCCCGCCAGCGCCGCCAACACACCCATGTTGACGAAGGTCAGAAAGGCCAGCCGCTCAGTCTTGATGCCGGATAATTTGGCTGCTTTCTCATTGCCACCCAGCGCATAGACACGACGCCCCAGCACAGTGTTTTCCGTCACGAAAGTATAGACCACGGTCAGTACAACCATCGAGATCAGCACATTTGGCAGGCCTCGGAAGTTCGCCAGTTTGTAAGTCACAAAGATCAGCGCGCCAGCTACGATGGCATTGCGGATCGCAAAGAACAGCACCGGTTCGCCTTCGATCCCGTATTGCCGATCCCGGGCGCGGCCCCGCAGCCCCATCCAGACCACCAGAACGGCTGCGATGATACCGGTGCCCAATGCGGTTACATTAGGTTTGCCGCTGCCAATGAGATCCGGCACAAATCCGGTCGACAGCGCCTGAAATTCACGGGGGAATGGACCAACAGATTGCCCTTCGAGCAGCCACAAAGACATACCACGAAACACCAGCATGCCAGCCAAGGTGACGATAAAGGACGGGATTTTCCAATAGGCCACCCAATAGCCCTGCCAAGCGCCGATCAATCCGCCGGCGATCAGGCAGATCGGAACGGCAGTGTACATCGGCCAGTCCCAGTTGACGATCATGACAGCAGCCAAAGCGCCGACAAACCCCATGACCGAGCCAACTGATAAGTCGATATGACCTGCAACGATGACCATCAACATGCCCAGCGCCATGATGATGATATAACTGTTCTGCAGGAACAGGTTGGTTATATTGATCGCCTTCAGCATGGTGCCGCCGGTCACGACCTGGAAAAATCCCATGATCGCAATCAGCGCAAACAATAGTCCGAATTCGCGCAGGTGCCCCAATAGATATTGACCAATTCCCGCAGGCTGGTTTTCTTGTGTTTTTGTCTCTGCCAGTTCCACTGGTACGACCTCCTAGTTGGTCACAATGAGCGACATGATGCGCTCTTGGCTAGCTTCGTCAGCGGTGAGTTCCCCGACAAAAGCACCTTCGTTCATTACGTAAATACGGTCACACATCCCCAACAGCTCGGACAGTTCAGAGGAGATCATGATGACCCCTTTGTCGTCCGCGCTTAGCTCGTTGATGATGTTGTAAATTTCGAATTTTGCACCGACATCGATGCCGCGCGTGGGTTCGTCCAGGATCAACACCTTGGGTTCCGCAAACAGCCACTTGGACAACACAACCTTTTGCTGGTTTCCGCCGGAAAGATTGGTGACTTTCTGGAACACGCTGGGGGTGCGAATGTTCATCGCTTCGCGATACTTTTCCGCCACCTGAGATTCTTTGGCTTCGGCGATCACGCCGTTCGAAGACACCTTAGGTAAATTAGTCAGGGTGATATTGCGTTGGATGGTTTCGTCCAGGATCAGACCCAGCGACTTACGGTCCTCAGTCACGTAAGCCAGCCCAGCGTTAATCGCACGGCTCACGTTGCTGACATTGGCTGGTTTTCCGTCGATCTCGACAGAGCCCGATATATTGTGGCCATAACTTTGGCCAAAGATGCTCATCGCCAATTCGGTCCGGCCCGCGCCCATAAGACCGGCAATGCCAACCACTTCACCCGCTCGGACCGTCAGGTTAATGTCTTGAACGACTTGCCGTTCAGCATGTTCGGGGTGCCAGACGTTCCAGTCTTTGACCTCCATCAGAACATCACCGGCCCGGCGTTTTCGATCCGGATAGCGATGGGCCATGTCCCGGCCAACCATATCCCGTACGATGTGATCCTCTGAGATGTCCTCGGTGCGAGCATCTAATGTGGAAACCGTCGCCCCGTCGCGAATAACGGTGACCGTATCCGCCACCCGCCGCACTTCGTTCAGCTTGTGGCTGATGATAATCGAAGTCACGCCTTGCGTCTTCAACTCAAGGATCAAGTCCAACAACGCTTGGCTGTCGGCCTCAGACAATGCCGCTGTCGGCTCATCCAGAATAAGAAGCCGGACTTCTTTCGACAGCGCCTTGGCAATTTCGACCAACTGCTGCTTGCCTACACCAAGGGAATCGACCAGCGTTCCCGGCGCTTCGTTCAGCCCAACCTTGGCCAAAAGCCGCTCGGTCTCTTTGAACGTTTTTTGCCACTGAACAACGCCGTTAGAGGCGTTTTCATTGCCCATAAACAGGTTTTCGGCAATCGACATCAGCGGCACAAGCGCCAGTTCCTGATGGATAATAATGATGCCTTTGCTTTCGCTGTCAGAGATACCCTGGAACTGGGCAACCTCGCCGTCATAGACAATGTCGCCGTCGAAACTGCCTGCCGGATAAACACCGGACAGGACTTTCATCAATGTGGATTTACCGGCGCCGTTTTCACCACAAATCGCGTGAATTTCGCCTTCACGCACCGCCAGATTGACCGTATCCAGGGCTTTCACACCCGGAAAAATCTTGGTGATATCGCGCATTTCGAGAAGAGTGTTCATAGTCATGCTCAATGAGAGAGTGGTGTCCTGCCCAACTGGGAGTATGGGCAGGACTGAGATCAAGTGTTTGAATTACTTGATCTGGTCTTCAGTGTAGTACCCAGACCCAAGCAGGATTTCTTCCCAGTTGGAAACATCAACTGAAACCGGCTCTAGCAAGTAGGACGGGATGATCTTTACACCGTTGTCATAGGTTTCGGTGTTGTTGATCTCAGGTGTGCCACCTTCCAGCACGGCCTGAACCATACCAACAGTGACACGCGCCAACTCACGGGTGTCCTTGAACACAGTCGAATACTGCTCGCCGGCCAGCATGGATTTAACCGAGGGAACCTCGGCGTCTTGACCAGACACGATTGGCATCTTTAGATCGTCCGAGCCATAGCTGACGCCTTTCAGTGATGACAGGATACCAATCGACAGCCCATCATATGGCGACAGAACGCCGTGCAGGGTTTTGTCGGTGTAGTGAGCGGACAGCAGGTTATCCATGCGGGCCTGTGCAACGGCACCATCCCAACGCAACGTCCCCACGGTATCCATGCCCATTTGGCCGGATACAATGTTAACGGAGCCGGCATCGATCAGCGGCTGCAGAACCGACATCGCGCCATTGTAGAAGAAATAGGCGTTGTTATCGTCAGGCGATCCACCAAACAGCTCAACATTGTAAGGTCCGTCGCCAAAGACTTTTTCCAAACCAGCAACCAGAGACGAGGCCTGCTGTACGCCAACCTTGAAGTTGTCGAATGTCGCATAGTAATCGACATATTCGCTGTCACGGATCAGGCGGTCATAGGCGATGACCTTGATGCCAGCAAAATGCGCGTTTTCCAAAGCGTTCGACAATGTGGTTCCGTCGATGGCAGCAATGACCAGAACATCAACACCTTTGGTGATCATGTTTTCAATCTGTGCCAACTGGTTGGGAATGTCATCTTCGGCATATTGCAGATCAGCGGTAAAGCCAGCTGCTTCGAACTGCTCGACCATCGAATTCCCGTCCGAAATCCAACGTGCCGAAGATTTGGTAGGCATGGCAATGCCAACAGTGCCTTCGGCAAATACCCCAGTGGCCAAAGAAATCGCGGCGGTTGCCGAAACCAAAAGTGATGTGAGTTTCATGGTGTCCTCCCTGGCACACCCCACAATGCTGGGTGTGCGTGTTTTGATTTTGCGGGTTAGCGAACCCGAGCTGACTCATACCGACAGCTCACATACCAAACAAATTTGCTTCTTGACCAATGACATTACAAAAATGGTATGCATGTGAATGGACTTCACCCGTAAACTAAAAACTCATCACTTAAGGCTTGTGGTGAAGATCTCTGAGACGACCAAGCTGCAGTTTGCCGCTGAATCGATTGGCCTGTCGCAACCCGCTGCTTCGCGAACCTTGGCAGAAATCGAAACGGATATCGGTGCGCCCCTTTTCATCCGCTCGCCTAAAGGAATGTACCCGACACCCATTGGCGAGGCCTTTGTCCGCCATGCCCAGTCTATTCTATCAGGCTTTGAAACCCTTGAGGCCGAGGTCAACGGCTTGGGACACGGCGAAATGGGAGAGGTAAAAGTCGGATCGGTCACCGGGCCAGCCATACGGTGTCTGGTACCTGCAATTCTGGACCTCAAAAAAGGCTCTCCAAAGATTGAAACCACAATCGAGGTTGGCCCATCAACAGAGATGATCCGTCGATTAGAGCAAGCCCATTTCGATTTCATCATTGCCCGACTTCCACATGACTATGACAGCCGCGCCTTTCACATCCTGCCTGCCCGCTCAGAAGTTGTGTCACTTGTGGTGCGCAACACCCACCCTCTCGCCCAGGAAACACAAGTCTCGTTAGATGATCTATCCAGCTATGATTGGACAATTCAGGAACGCGGGTCGCCGATCCGCAGCGCTATCGAGGAAGCCTTTGCGGCAAGTGGAACCAAAATTCCGCCCCATATCACCAACACATCGTCCCTTGTTGTCATGCTTGGGCTACTCGAGCGATCCGACACTATCGCCACACTTGCCGAAGAAGTCGCCAACCTGCTGACTAGCCGTGCGACCGGCGCCAATCTCTGCGTGCTCAACCTGGAACGCAAGATTATGGTGTCGCCCTACTTTGTCATCATGGAACGTGGCAAACAGCTCTCGCGGGCAGCGGAACGGCTACTTGATGCGGTCCTATCTCGGTTTTGATCGCTTGTTCAAAAAAACGGGCCCTGCTGATGGAGAACTTCCAGGGAAGTATGGCGTATCTGGGCATTGTGATTTTCTGCATGTTCCTGATGTACCAGTTGCCGGGGATTGCGCTATGGTTGCCTGACTATCTGTTTGGAGTGTGGATCCCATAATGAAACGTGACCTAAATCTGTTGTCCGCCAGTCAAGCTGTTGACGGTATCTGTGCCGGCCATTTTTCGTCGGAAGAGCTGACCGAGGCTTGTCTGGCGCGCATCGAAGAGACGGATAAAACGATCCGCGCCTGGTCCCATCTTGATCCTGATGAAGCATTGGCCTCGGCGCGGATGATGGACTTGATCCGCAAGAGCGGCCGGGCAACCGGCCCTTTGCACGGGGTACCTATAGGGTTGAAGGATGTCATCGATACGGCCGATATGCCGACCGAACGAGGTTCGACGATCTTTGCCGGGCGCCAACCAGAGGCCGATGCTTGCATCGTCGAGCGATTGCGCGAGGCGGGCGCGGTGATCCTTGGCAAGACCAAGACAACCGAACTGGCCTTTATGCACCCCACCGACACCACCAACCCACATGATCCGTTACGCACCCCCGGTGGATCATCAAGCGGCTCGGCCGCAGCGGTGGCAGCGCATCAAGTGCCACTGGCGATCGGCACTCAGACCAACGGATCAATGATCCGCCCTGCCTCGTTCTGCGGGGTCTACGGCTTCAAACCCACCCGTGGGGTGATCTCGCGCCGTGGAATACTGCAAACCTCGGCTTCATTAGACCAAGTTGGTGGATTTGCCCGCACACTAGAGGACATCGCGCTGCTGACCGATGTAATCGGCAGCTATGATCCAAGTGATCCACTCAGCTTTGCCCGCCCCCGACCACAAATGGTCCGCGGCGCCCGCGCCGAGGCACCAGTGCAACCCAACATTGCCTGCTTTGACCTGCCGTTCAACAGTCGCCTGGACAATGACGCGCGTGCAGGTCTGGATGCGCTAATCAGCCGTCTCGGGCACCGCGTCGAGCGCTTGCCCCCGACGCCTCAAATGACGGATTTGGTCGCAGTTCAGGCCACTATTCACGAATATGAAATCAACCAGCATTTGGGCAGGGCCTTTGAAAACCACTGGGACCTGATCAGCAACACCGTGCAACCAGTGATCGAACGGGCCAGGAAAATAAGCATCGCACAGTATGAGGACGCCCTAGAAGCCAAACGCTCTTATGAAGTGTCTATTGCCGAACACTTCAATGACTTCGATGCCATTCTCGCCCCCTGCGCCACCGGCGAGGCTCCGCGGCTCACAACCAATACCACCGGTGATCCGGTGTTCTGCACTCTTTGGACTTTGGCAGGTCTACCTGCGATCAGCCTGCCGCTGCTGGTTGGCGAAAACAACCTGCCTATCGGGGTGCAGCTGATTGGCGGTTTGGAAGAAGACGACAAGCTATTGCGAACCGCCGCCTGGATGCAGGCCAAGCTGGTGGGTCACGCCAATTCACCCGAGACCTAATATGTCGCGTACCTTCATCGTATGACAGCGGGACAGCGCGCCGAGCGAATTGGTGAAATCGTTGCAGCGGTCAATCTGCGTGAGGAATTCCAGGACCGCTACTCGCACGAATTTTTCGGTGGGCAGGCCCAGCGGATAGGCATTGCACGCGCGCTGGTCACTGATGCGCGCCTATTGATCTTGGATGAGCCGCTGAACCCACCACAAGGCTGCGCCTTTTACGCCCGCTGTCCAAGTGCCAGCGAAAAATGCGGGCTTGAGGCGCCGAGGTTGGAATATCGGAGCTACTGGAACAGAGCGCCTGCTTTCATCCCAATTGAATCGGCCAAAGGCCAAGTCTAAGCCCGCCCCAGATGCTGACTGCTTAATCGTTCAAAGCATCAAGCCGGGCCCGCACTGACAACCCATGCGCCTCCAGGCTCTCACTGATCGCCAGCGCCTCAGCTGCCGGTCCAATGGCGCGCAGGGCTGCCGGGGACATCTGGCTGAGTGTCGTGCGTTTGAGGAAATCCATCACAGACAAGCCGGACGAAAACCGGGCTGAACGAGCAGTGGGGAGCACGTGGTTGGGGCCTCCCACGTAATCACCGATAGCCTCAGGGGTAAACTGGCCCAAGAAAATGGCGCCTGCATGCACAGTCTTGAGGCTCAAAGCCTCTGGATCACCAACGCAGAGCTCCAGATGTTCCGGGGCCATGCGGTTGGACAGGGCAGCGGCCTGATCCATGTCAGCTACGGTGATCACCGCGCCGTAATCGCGCCAGCTCGGCCCGGCAATGGCGCGCCGTTCTAGAGTCTCCAGCCGCTTGTCCACAGCTTCTGCCACCGCGCGGCCAAACTCAGCGTCATCAGTGATCAGGATCGACTGGGCGCTTTCGTCGTGCTCGGCTTGGCTGAGCAGGTCCAGCGCAATCCAATCCGGATTGTTGTCCTTATCGGCAATCACCAGGATTTCAGAGGGGCCGGCGATCATGTCGATCCCCACCTTACCAAACACCCGACGTTTGGCAGCGGCGACAAAGGCGTTGCCAGGTCCGGTAATCTTGTCCACTGGCGGGATGGTTTGAGTGCCATAGGCCAGCGCCGCGATCGCCTGAGCGCCGCCAATGCGATATATTTCATCCACGCCTGCGATCCGCGCGGCCAGCAACACCAGCGGGTTGATCTTGCCATTGGGCGTTGGCACCGTAATCGCCAATCGCTGCACCCCAGCCACTTTGGCGGGGATCGCGTTCATCAGCACCGATGATGGATAAGTGGCCAGACCGCCAGGCACATAGAGACCCGCTGCGGATACCGCTGTCCAACGCCAGCCAAGGGTCGCCCCAACCGCATCCGTCCAGCTTTCATCGCGGGGCATCTGACGTTCATGGTAGGCCTGAATACGTTCGGCTGCCAATTCCAGAGCGGCGCGGTCGGCCCCGCTCACCTCAGCAATCGCCGCGTCGATCTCATCACGCGAGAAGGCAAGTTGATCCGATGTCAGCTCAAGGTGATCAAATTTGGCCGTCAGCTCGAGCACCGCGGCGTCGCCTCGACTGCGAACATCGGCAATGATATCAGCGACCACTGCGTCTACGTCTGGACTGTCCTCGCGTTTGGCGCCCAGCAGAACAACAAACCGGGCTTCAAAATCAGGCGCGGTGGTATCAAGAAACTGCGGCATTGGGCTCTCCTTTGGGCGCTAATTAGCGGCGCGCGCGTGCAGGCTCAAGCGAATTGGTCCGGTTACCAGCGCGCGTCGAGTTGATCTGCGGACTTTCGAGCTCGGGCTAGCGTCCTTGCGGCGACGGTTCCGGATGTGAGCGGGCTTCGCAGGGCCCCCATCCTGTTGGATAGCGTCTTCTCGACCAATAGACCAAACCGGAAATGGGCAGGAGACCGGAACCTAAACGCAGAAAAATCGCTGCGCGCTAGATCCAATTGATTTTTATAACAAATTACCAGATCGTCCTGCGCCAACGCGCCCATTACGGGCCTTTTCAGCTTACCGCACCAGCCTTGTGATGGCTTTCGCGCAACGAAACGCATCGAATACAAATGAGGTTAAACATTACAGGTTAAAACCATTCAAACAGGTAGTATACTATGCTAAAAAACACCAAGAAGCGAAACGCTTAGGTCGGGCAAGGTTGAGTAATGGCACAGCAGCAGGAAACGGAACCAAACCCTCGTTGGTTGGACGAAATTCGACCTGGTGGAAGCGGGACTGGCTTTCTTGAAAAACAACTCCGACACAGTCTGCTTTTTGCAAAACGGCCTGTGAAGCGGTTGTTAGTCACTTTTGATAATCTCTCTAATGTCAATGACAGTTCGCTTGATCGCGAACCTTGGGCTTTCAAATTTGCTCAGGACTCCAACATATCGCATCTCGGCGTCATGGCGCATGTTGCCGACTGGTATCGTTGCCCAGATCTCATCAACCGGATGCAAGCTCTTGCGGATGACGGGTTTTTTGAAGATTATGAACGTGTCGTATTTGCCGGTGTATCCATGGGTGGATTTGCTGCGATTTCTTTCGGTTCCATGGTGCCCTCCGCACATGTTGTGGCGATCAATCCTCAAAGTACTCTCGATCCTGATTTGGTGCCTTGGGAAACGCGTTACCAAAACGGGCAGCGGCAAGACTGGACCCTCCCCCTTTCTGATGCGGCGGCGCTGACAACGGATTTGGAACGGCTCAACATTTTTTACGACCCCTATCACAAGCTTGACCAACAGCATGTGGACCGGTTTTCAGGCGACAATATCCGAATTTTCAATTGCCGGTATTCAAACCACAAAACGGCGGTGTTCTTGCGCAAAATCGACGCATTAAAGCCAATCATGCACCACGCGATTTTTGACGAACTGACAGCAGTAGACTTTTACAAACTTTATCGCGCACGCCGGAACCTTCCCTGGTTTCGCGGATCATTGACTAGTTATTTCAGCGATCTTGGGCGCGACGAGATGGCGGAGCGTGTGGCAAAAGCGTTCAGCAAGCGGCATGCAATGCGCAAAGCGTCATTGGCAAAAGACGAGGCCGTCACCAGACAACCCAAGGAAATTGCAGCTCCGTCACCGGTCAAGATACGCCGCAACGACAAACGCTTGGTTGTCACGACAATGAAAAATGAAGGTCCGTTCATGCTGGAATGGATCGCTTACAACCGATCTATCGGCTTTACGGACTTCTTAATTTATACCAACCACTGTGACGATGGCACCGACAAAATTGCAATGCGTCTGCAAGAATTGGGTGTGGTGCAGCATGTGGAAAATCGTTTCAAAACGGGGGCGAGTCCCCAGCGTGTTGCCCTACGACGGGCTTTGAGCACTTCGGTTTACAAGCAAAGCGATTGGGTGATTTGTGCCGACTGCGACGAGTTCCTCAATATTCGGTCCGGTGACGGACACTTGGACGATCTTTTTGACGCTGTGGGCGATGCGGACGCCATTTCTTTGTGCTGGAAGATTTTTGGTAACGGCGGGCAAGTCGAATATCAGGACAAATTTGTTTCGGAGCAATTTACCTGGGCTGCCGAAGAGGACTTTCGAGGTAAATACAAAGCGCTCGGTCTGAAAACTCTTTTCAGGCCGTCGGACCAGATCCGGAAAATCGGCGTACATCGGCCAAAGTTTACCGACCAATACAAAGGGTTTGTCTGGAAAGATGCTGGCGGCAAGCCAATGCCCGACAAGTATTTTGATGCGGGTTGGTCAGCTTACAAGGGTTTCACCCATACACATGCACGTTTGCACCATTACGCGGTCCGTTCCATTGACAGTTTTTTGGTCAAACGGGACCGTGGCCGCACCAACCACATCGACCGCGATCAGGGCGTGTCTTACTGGGCAGATTTGAACCTGAATATGAACGTGGACCAATCTATTTTGTCACGCACCCCAGCCGCGAAGATTGAATTCGACACACTGATGCAGGACACTCGATTGGCTCAGCTACACGATGACGCCTGTCGCTGGCACCGTGAAAAAATTGCCCATCTCAAGTCCGAGGGGGATTGGCTGCAATTTCACGCATTTCTAAGTACCATCAATCGCACTGGCGAAGCACCGGTCAATCGTGATCAGTTGCTGCAAGAAATGGCCGAAGAATGACTGATCCATATGTCGTGCTGCACGGCGGGTTTCACAAAACAGCCACCAGCCACATTCAGTCCATACTGGCGCGCAATTCCAAAATGCTCGCACGAAAGGGTGCCCATTATGTGCACCATCGTGACACCCGCAAACAACTTACTGTACCAACCCAATTCAACACTTATGTGAAACTTGGCATGGACTGGGATCCAGTGATTACGGATGCTGAGTTAGCCGAAATCACTGGTGATTTTTTTAGAAATCTGGATGTCGAACCCGGTGCGCGGCTTATTTTGTCTGACGAAAACATGGCTGGACATTGCGGCCATTGCGTCAAGCGGGGACTTCTTTATCGCTGGCACCCCAAAATTTTGAAAGCCTTTGCATTTCAATTCCCCTGGAGGATAAGAGAACTGCATCTTGGTGTTCGCAACTATGCAGATTTTTTTGCGTCAGCCTATGTTGAATACTTACGGTCGGTATCAAGCAAGTCCATTATTGACGAGCCAAAGATGCGCTTACAGGTGATGCAAAACACACCATCCTGGCATAAGGTTCTGACATCGATGATCGCAAGCTTTCCAGACGCCAAAATCACTGTCTGGAAATATGAGGATTTTCGCAAAATTGATAAGCTCGTACTTGCTAATCTGTGTGGCCCCACAGTGGATGTTGGCAAACTGAAACAGCCAAAAGACAAAAACAAACGCCCCACTGCATCCGGAAAAGCTGTGTCAGAACTGCTAAAACTGATCCACCAGGAGGGGCCAGAATATGCGCTCGAGCATCGCCTTGGCCTGCAGGAGCAATATCCACGTGGCCCCCTGTACGGTAGTTATGACCCTTGGACACAACAGGAACGCACCCATCTGACACGCCTATATGAACGGGACATCGAAGGGATCCGAAATGATCCGAGCATCGAACTTTTGTCGTCGGAATATGCCTGATTTTCGGGGCTCTCCGGGCGCCTGAGCGATTTGACAACAACGATTTATTGCGCTTGTTTCCCAAAGCGCAATAATAGCAGAAATAGAATGAACCCCCGTGATCTCTAGGGTGTCAAATTAGTTGAGGCAAACGATGGCTAAAGAATACGAAATCGGCATGCTATGGGTCGAGGGCCCATTGTCGTACGTCGAAGTCTTATGCGCCCAATCCTTCGTGGATGCGGGGCATCACGTAAAGCTTTACCACTATGGGCCGATCGAAAATGTCCCGCAGGGTGTAGAGCTTGTGCATGGCGACGAAGTGCTGAAAATCGACAGGTTTATTCAGCACGGTCGAACAGGCAGCCTTGCCCTGTTTTCGGACGTATTTCGTTATCACCTTCTTAAGCAGCAAGATCGGATGATCTGGGCTGATCTTGATGCCTACTGCGTGAAGCGTTTCGAGACCGACACAGGTCACTTTTTTGGCTGGGAGTCGAGCAAACACATCAACGGCGGCGTGCTGGGTCTTCCCTCTGATAGTAATGCGCTGGGGCAACTTCTTGAGATGTCTGAAGATGAATACGGCATCCCAGAATGGTATTCGGAAGGTGCCAAATCCGAACTTCAGAAGCTGAAAGATGCAGGCACACCAAGACACGTCAGCGAAATGACCTGGGGTGTATGGGGGCCACAGGCAGTGACACACTATTTGCAAAAAACTGGCGAGGCCAAATACGCATTTCCTGTAGAAGGGCTTTACCCGGTCGGTTTTCGTTATCGGCGGCAGCTGGTTCGGACTGTCATGAGTAATAAAGTTGAAGAGGTCATAAAGGACCAAACATACTCTATCCACTTCTACGGCCGCCGGGTTCGTGAGCTACTTTTTGATATTGGAGGCAACCCGGAACCCGCCAGCTATTTGGATATGCTGCTCAAACGGCACGATATCGACACTGAGAAGGCACCGGTGTTCTCACGAGAGCAAAAGACCGCCAAAGCCAACGAAGAAGACAAGGTGCCGACCACGGCCACTTCTGAAAAGAAGATGGCCAAGGCTATACCGCCAATGGTTGCCCTCGGCGCAGGTGGAGAAAACCTTACCGATCTTGCCGATAGATACGGATCGGATAAAGGATCTTCCAAACACCGCTACACAGAACTCTACCACATGCTATTGCACCCGTACCGTCGACGGAAGATCAATTTTCTGGAAATGGGGCTTCTCATTGGCGGGCCAGAGGTCGGGGGCAACATTGATCGCAAGACTGCAGATCTTCCGTCGGTGCGAATGTGGCTTGAGTACTTTCCGAAGGCCAATATACATGGCCTCGATATTTCGGACTTCTCATGGTTCAAACATGAACGGTTTACATTCCATCGGTGCGACATGGATGACCGGGAGAATATTGCGACTGCAGCCTCCGGCATTTCTCCTATTCCGGATATTGTCCTGGATGATGCAAGCCATGCGTCGCACCACCAGCAAAATGCCTTTTTGGAAATCTTCCCCCGAATGGCATCGGGTGGATTGTATATTATAGAGGATTTACGCTGGCAGCCTGAAGAATATGAAAAGAAGGGGATAACCAAGACTTCGGCTCTTTTCAGAAGTTTTTTGAACAAACGGAGCTTCACCCACTCTGATATGGCTGTTGCCGAAGAGTTTAACGCTCTGATCCCCCAAATCTCAGGATGTATCATTGAACCTGTACGCTATCAGAAAGGGCGTCGAGATCAGGTGCTTGTTGTACATAAATGCTAGAGTGTCGTTTCGGTCGAGGCGGGTTTGGACCTGTCCTGCTTGCGCTCCTGCGTCTCAACTCATTTAGGCAGCCTTTCGTTCGAAGGCCAAGGGAATTTTTCCGCCTAACGACGAATGCGGCCGCCGTGGATTGTAAAAGGCATTGAAATACAGGAAAATCGCGCCTTCGGCTTGGCGTCTGGTTTCCAAGCGGTTGCGCCATATCAGCTCTGCCTTGAGGGATTTGGGGAAAGTCTCGATCATGCGTTGCCTGACAGGCGATTGCGAAGCAACCTTCCGAGAAGGGAATTGTCGTAACAATTACTTTTTCCGCTCATTCACTCCCAGTTCCTGCAAATCTTCGGTCATACGAGATCGTCCATAGCTTTGCAGACTAAGGCGGTACTGCTCACGGAGATGAGCCAAAACACCATGTCATCACGTTGCCGCTGGCTCATCGGGCGAACGCTCCATGCTTGTAAATCACGGGAAGTGACCTGCATAACGCGGCACAGAAACTCAACAGGCCAGGCTTCTTTCCAAGCTTCAATGTAAGTAAATCTCATCGATTTTGGTTTGCAACGAAACTTCTCAGGCATGTGAACATTCCCAGCCGGTCAATGAATGGTGGCCTCTTTTTTAGCACGTCCCTTTCCTCACGCAGCAGGCGCACTTCTTTGGCAACGTTTCCAAAGCCTACCAGATCATTGGTATGTC
>MAAY01000093.1:0-786 GCA_002162795.1 Rhodobacterales bacterium 56_14_T64 | reverse complement strand
AGGATGGCCGGGTCGAGGCCTTGTTCGAGTGCACCCGCCGCAAACCCAATCTTGCAAACCGTATTGATGAGGTCATCGAACAGGCGGCCATCAAATCGGCCACCGACTGCCCCGCTTACGGGCAAGCCCGCACCTCGAACCAGATGCGCAAGCTGGGGGTGTTTGTGTCACCCTCCGGCGCTCGTTCTATCTGGATACGCCATGATCTGGCGACCCCTTATTGCGCAGCAATGTCCCGAAAGGGATCAAGCTTTGCCTGAAGGCTCTGGAGGCCAATAGGCATCCTGACCGAGGCACAGGTGCCAGGCGCTGGGAAAGAGCAAGACGAAGAAGCCTGTGGTGAGATTGAGTCGGCCTACCCTGGCTATCTGGGCATCCAGCACGCCTTCTATGTAGGTACCCTCAAGGGTGTTGGCCGTGTTTACCATGAGACCGATGCGAACACCTATTGCAAGATTGCCCATGCCAAGTTCTATACAACCCAAACGCCGACCAAAGCGATGCAGGCATCGCCTGCCGGGCAATGGATCACAGCCGCCGATCTGCTCAACGACCGGGTGCTGCCGTTCTACGAGGAGAATGATCTTCCGGTATTGTGGATCCTGACAGATCGCGGCACGGAATACTGCGGCCGCGTGGACAAACACGACTTCCAGCTCTTCTGTGTAGTTAACGACATCGACCACACGAAGACAGAGGTGGTCGCAGGATTTCGGACCAGTAGTTAAGATGGATCGCATGACGAAAGAGATGATCCAAAATGACGAAGAGAAAGAACCATTCTGC
>MAAY01000063.1 GCA_002162795.1 Rhodobacterales bacterium 56_14_T64 | reverse complement strand
AAATGTTTGGGATGGAAAACACCCGCTGAAGTCTTCAAGGAAAAGGTCTTGGATCGGGCCGCATGAACCCCCAAACTCACACCTGCTCAAAAGTCGCAGTTCACGTATCGCTCACACGAAAAACATCCTCGAAGTCCTTGCGCGGTCCCGCCCCGCCGCACGCCTTTTGGAGTCCGGTTGAGCCTGAGGTGTAGCGCATCAAAGGGCGCATCATTTTGCGCTCGGCGAGTGGCGCATGTGCCTCAACAAGGGTGCTCCATTCCAAAATATCAGGGTCGGTCGCAGCAGGCCATGCATCGATCCCAAATGCGGTGCACAAGGCTGGGCCGGGTGTGACCGCGATCACTTTGCGGCCTTCCAATGCAGTGCGCAGCGCTGAGATCAGATCCCGATGAATGATCACGAACCGTGCGCCGCTGTCGTCACAGATTGCGGCGACCTCTTCCGCTGCCGCATGCCAATTCGGGGACCTAACGCATCGACAGGAAGGATGGATTGCTGCCATTCTCTGCGGCGGAAAACCTATTGGAGTTACTTCTGGAAGCGGACTTTCAATAGCCAGAGAAATTGCGCGCCTTTTCAGGGTGGCAGAATTTTGCCCTGATCCAGTTCAGGTTGTTATTGAAAATGGCAAATCTGTCCTAACAATCGCGCAGCCAATCCCTAAGCAGAGCCGCATGACAGGACAATGCGCCACCGCCGGGTTGCAGGAAATAATAGCGCTGCAAGCCGTGAACCTCCGGAAAGATATCGCAATATTGCAAGCCAAGAACCTCCACGAGTTCGTCGCTGGCAGGCGCACGCGCCAAGGCCACGCCTCGTTTCTGTGCCGCGAGTGTTAACGCATAGGGCGTCGTGTCCATCATTCGAAAGTCCAACGTGCGCATGTCGATATCCGGACAGGACGCCAAGACCTGGTGCCAGCCAGACCGATGCGCCGCGACCTCGAACAAAGCATGGTTCGCAAGATCTCCCGGCGACGTGATCGCGCTTGCCACATCAGGAGCGGCAACGACTTTCAAGGTTTCGCGGATGAATGGCTCGGCCGTGTCCGAAAAATCAGTCACCGAGCCAAAGGCGATTTGCAGATCAGGCTCACGGCCTGGCAGGATCGTGCGAAAATCCGACAGAGTCTCGCCGCAGATAACATTGACGCGCAAACGGGGATGCGCCGCCTCAAATTCCGCCAGTCGCGTCGGCAGCCAGCCCGCAGCCAAAAGGGTCACCGCCTGTAGCGTAATTGTTGTCTGGTCTACGCCTCCGAACAAGGCCGCCGCCGTGGTTTCCACTGACGCCAGTGAGTGCTGAACGACAGGAAGAAATGCAGCGCCCGCAGGGGTCAAGGTGACCCGCTGCGGTGCACGCTGAAATAGCTGACGACCTAGATGGTCCTCTAGGGCGCGAATTTGCTGACTGACCGCCGGGGCGCTCATGTTCAGGGTTTCAGCGGCGCGCGCAAAACTTTGCACCCGTGCTGCTGCCTCAAAAACGCGTAGCCAATTGAGAGATGGGATTCGTGTCTGTGCCATTCGCGTAGGATAAGTTTAGCTTACCCTCAGTCGCAAGAAGTCTTTCTGGCCCATTACGCAAATTTCACATCACATAGAACAACCGCCCTCTTGGGACATTTCAAGGACCCCCAAATGCCAAAAGACAACGCTATGAGCACAAGCGGCAACCTGACCGATGCTCAGCTAAAGCAATACGAAACCGACGGATATATCAGCGGGCTTAACGTGTTTGACAGCCAGGTCGTGTCTGAGCTGCGCCAGGCGATCGAAACGCTAGAATCAACCTATAGCGAGGGCGCTGACGGCAGTAGCCTTGCGCAGTATTTTCGCGTCAACGGCCATGTTGTGATCCCATTGCTGGCCAAACTGGCCTCTACTCCGGCAATCCTGGATGCCGTGCAATCCATTCTCGGTGAGAATCTGCTCGCCTGGGCAGTCGAATTATTTATCAAGGAACCTGGTTCGGAAAAAACTGTGTCCTGGCATCAGGACATCACATATTGGGGTATGGGTGAGACAAACGACGAAGTCACCGCTTGGGTGGCGCTCAGCGATGTGTCCGTCGATGCCGGCTGTATGCGGTTCATCCCTGGCAGCCACGCCAACGGGATCGTCGGTCACACGGACACCTTTGACGAAAGCAATCTGTTGTCACGCGGCCAAGAAATCGGCGGCATTGACGAAGCTGATGCGCGCCACGGACCGCTGCGGCCAGGGGAAATGTCCCTGCATCACGGCCGCTGTTTCCACGCATCAGGACCAAACCGGTCATCGGACCGACGTATTGGGCTGGCAATCCGCTATGTGACACCAGACGTGCGGGCCGGCCTGCCCGGACGTGACTACGCAATGTTGGTACGCGGTGCTGATGAGGTACAGGGATGGATAAACATCGCTGGTCCTCAGGGCCTGTTCACGGCGCCAGATTTGGTACTTTATCATCGAATTTTGCGTGACCAGGCGGCAGTTTTGTCAGAGGGTGCAAATCAGACCGTGAAACTTTACGACACCGGGAAAAACAACTCATGAGCGGAAAAACCATCGAGACAGCTGAGCCACAAAAGGTCTCTTTCACCCAGATGAAGAACGGCACCAAGGACGAGTTCCTGATGCTGCACGAGTTGGAAAAGCCCTATTTGGGCATGACCGTTGACCGCATCATGGACGAGCTGCGCCGTCAGGGCGAAATTACATTGGAAGGATATCAGATTACCCGCCTGCAACATGGGCTGCAATCGGCCACTCGCGCTGAGGCGGATGGCGTTGATACCGACTGGATCGTCGGGGCGCTGCTGCATGATATCGGTGACGGGCTGGCACCGCAAAACCACGATCGGTTTTCAAGCGAGGTGATCCGACCGTTTGTCCGGTGGGAGGTCTCCTGGGTGGTTGAGCACCATGGGTTGTTTCAGATGCTGTATTTCGCCCAACATTACGGCTGGGACGAAAACGCCCGCGATCGCTATAAGGACCACGCCTGTTTTGACACCTGCGCCACCTTTTGCGAACGCTGGGATCAATCGTCGTTTGACCCGGACTATCCAACGAAGACGCTGGAGTATTTCGAACCGATCCTGCGCGAAGTATTTGCGCGAAAGGCCTACGACCCGGCGGTTGTCCAAAACGGTGTCTCAATCGGTTTATAATTCAGGATTCTACTGTAGTTTGCGAGAGCAACTTCCGCATGTGGTAACACTGGATCTGCCTCGCCAGAAAGCACAGCTATGCATCCGCTTTCACGTTGCATCATCAAGAACGAAAAGCAGGTGGTTCACACCACCGAACTTAGGGCTGTCAAAATTTCTGCGCAGTTCACGAATGGCAAGTCTGGGGCACTTGCACCGCAGAGATTATGATTGTCAATAAGGCCAGCAAAGGTCCGAGGCTGTGTGAAAACTCAATTCGGTCGCGCCTTCCAAGAACATTACTCCAAGATCTACTGCTTTGGAGATCACCTTCCTGAAAGTTCTGAGTTATCGACGCGGATTGAGAATATCCTCCCGCAAAATTCTCAAAATACCGAGTTTTCACACAGCCTCGGCCGTCGTGTGACTTTGCAAATGTCACTAACTGCGCATTTCCGCCGTTGGAGCTGACCGCCGCAAAGGGCCGAGGCTGTGTGAAAACGTATATTTCTGCTAATCTGATTGAGTAATCAGGAGATGTCGGATGAAGCGCTTCATTGAAGGCGATGACCGAGAACAAGGCGTTCTTTTCCCCGATCATCTTGAGGACTTAGTGG
>MAAY01000015.1 GCA_002162795.1 Rhodobacterales bacterium 56_14_T64 | reverse complement strand
TGACCGCCCGAATATGGGCATCGGCGGCATCACACCCGCCATGAAACTGAATATGGCCGCGTGAATTCTACGACCCCATCCCATTAAAAATGGGGGGATTACCGAGCCCCTCTGTCGCCAAGGTGTCTTTGATAATTTCCTCCGCCAAACGCAGCTTGGCTTCTGGCCCAATCCCACGCTCAAACATGCCCTTCGGTAAGTTCTTTGGTTCCAAGTCCAGCACATCAATATCCTCCCGGCGGCATTTGACCTGAACCTTAACAATAGGTGAGATCTTACCTACCTGCTCTTGGTGATGAACCTTCATCAACGGGGCTGTTTGTTCAAATACCTGCCCTAGCAGGTGCTCTCCATCCGCAGGGGAAAAAGACCAGCGGTTGTTGCCATCGGTATCGATTGAGTGCTCGACCAACGTTCCACTTGTTCTGATTCTTCTGGTGGAAGTGGATTTGTCTTTTACTGTTTTATCCGCATTTACGGCGACCTTGGCTTTACCCTTCAAACCTGCCTGAGAAACCTCAACTGACCCCTCGCCGGAAATACCAGCGTTCGTTTCTTCTGTCCTCTCTTGTTCATAGGTCGCTTCGATGTTCAGGCGGTCGCGTCTGACACCGGATTTAGGGACCTTTAACGGTTCTTCAGCGAAGACGATGACATCCGCTTTTCGCAGCCGCAAACGGAAGCGCACAGTGTGTTCAGGGTCACCACCAAAAACCGCCTCCTGAAACCGGACGTGCATGAAGAACTCACTTTCACGGTTTTCCTCGGTGAACTTTGCATACCAAGATTCCACAGAAACAATTTCATTCAATGATTTTGAGAGATTTGACTTCAATATTATGCCTCCAACTCAATTGCGACCCACCCTAACAGGTCGCGGGAAAGTTGAAAAGTTTGGGGTGCCACTTAGGGCAGCGCTCGGACCGAGGGGTGGGCAAATCACCCGCCCCGTGGGGGCGGTTCGGGCGATGCCCGGCCTATCGGCCGGGCAGAAGGTCTAAATAGGAAAAGTCGCGCCAAGGCGAACCAGTACAGTCTTACCGCACCTTCAGCGTCGCCAGACCAATCATCGCCAGGATCAGCGAGATGATCCAGAAGCGGATCACGATGGTGGGCTCGGCCCAGCCCTTTTTCTCGTAGTGGTGGTGGATCGGCGCCATCAGGAACACTCGCTTGCCGGTGCGTTTGTAGTAGAGCACCTGAATGATCACCGAGAGGGCCTCGACCACGAACAAGCCTCCGACGATTGCCAACACCAGTTCGTGTTTGATGACCAGCGCGATGGCACCCAATGCGCCGCCCAAGGCCAGCGATCCGGTGTCGCCCATGAACACGGCAGCGGGCGGGGCGTTGTACCACAGGAAGCCGAGACCTCCGCCGAACAGCGCCATGGTAAAGATCAGGATCTCGCCGGTGCCGGGCACATAGTGGACGTCTAGGTATTCGGTGAAATCGACCCGGCCCACCGCATAAGAGATGATGCCCAGCGTGGTGGCCGCGATCATCACCGGCATAATGGCCAACCCGTCCAGCCCGTCAGTCAGGTTCACCGCATTGGCGGTGCCCACCACGACGCAAATCGAAAACGGCACGTAGAAATAGCCCAGGTTGATCAGCGTGTCCTTGAACACTGGCAGCGCCAATTGGTTTTGAAGTGATTCAGGGTGATAGGCCGAGGCCCAAAAGGCGGCGATCACTGCGATCATGACCCCGAGCGCCAGCCGTACTTTGCCCGACACACCCGCAGTGTCTTGCTTGGAGACCTTGGCATAGTCATCTGCAAACCCGATCAGGGCAAAGGAGACGGTGACAAAAAGAACGAGCCAGACGAAGGGGTTATCCAAACGCGCCCAGACCAGTGTGGAAAACAGCAAAGCGCCAACAATCAGCAGACCGCCCATGGTCGGGGTGCCAGCTTTGACAAAATGACCCTCGGGGCCATCATCACGGATCGGCTGGCCCTTGCCCTGTTTTTTGCGCAGCACGTTAATCAGCGGCTTGCCAAAGACAAAACCAAAGATCAACGCCGTCAGAAACGCGCCGCCTGCGCGGAAGGTGATGTAGCGGAACAGGTTAAAGAAATCGCCGCCGTCCGATAGCTCGGTTAGCCAATAGAGCATGTGAGGGGGTCCTGTTCGCTATTTTGAAATGTCAGAGGTAGGGCCGCCATGGCCCAAATTGCGGATGCCGTCAACAATCTTGGCCAAAGCCATGCTCAGTGAGCCTTTGGCCAGCACGATATCGCCCGTTTCAATCTGTTTGGCCAGATCCGGCAAAACTTCGGCGCTGGTCTGATACCACGCGCCGCGTTTGGCATCGGGCAAGGCCGCGTGCAGATGGCGTATTAGCGGTCCAATGCAATGGATTTGGTCGATGGAATGGACGGCTGGCAGCAGTGCCAAGTCTGTGTGCAGGGGGACTTCGTTTGGACCGAGTTCTTTCATGTCGCCCAGATAGGCGATCTTGCGACCAGTTCCCGGCGTTGCTGCCAAGACCTCTAGCGCTGCGGCTATTGAAGTCGGATTGGCGTTATAGCTGTCGTCCAACAACAGGATTTTGCCGCTGCCTAAATGGATTTCTTCACGGGCACCGCGACCTTTGACCGGCGACCAGAGCGCCAAGCTGCGCAGCGCCTTGTCCAGATCGGCACCAAGAGCTGTGATACAGGCTAAGGCCCCCAGCGCATTCATCGCAAAATGCGCTCCGAGAGACTGGATGTGCATTTCTATTTCTTGGCCCAAGGCTGAGGCATGGGCCAGAGTTTCCTCGCCCTGAATCTCAGCGGAGAGGAGACTAAACTGTTTGGCTTTGACCCCGAACCAAAGGGTTTCGACACCCAATTTTGTTGCCGCATCGCGCAACACGTCGGCCTCGGCGATATCGCCATTCAGTACTGCTACTCCGCCGGGTTCAAGTCCCTGAAGCACTGCAGCCTTTTCACGGGCGATACCAGTCACGTCGTTAAATGCCTCAAGGTGCACGGCGGCGACGTTGGTGATCATCGCCACATGCGGGCGGGCTTGTACGGCCAATGGCGCAATCTCGCCGGGGTGGTTCATGCCGATCTCGATCACGGCGTATTCGGCATCGCGCGGCATACGGGCCAGCGTCAGCGGCACGCCCCAGTGATTGTTGTAACTGTCCACCGCGGCATGGATGCGTCCCTGATCGGACAGCATTCGCGCCAGCATTTCTTTGGTCGAGGTTTTGCCAACCGATCCGGTTACAGCCACCACACGGGCATCACAGCGCGCGCGGGCCGCACGGCCAAGCGCAACCAGCCCCGCCAAAACGTCATCAACAATAAGCAACGGCGCATCAGCGTCTAGTCCCTCGGGGGCATGAGAAACCAGCGCCGCCCCTGCCCCACTGGCCAAAGCCAGCGCCACAAAGTCGTGCCCATCACGGGCGGCTTTTAGGGCTACGAACAGATCGCCGGACTGCAAAGTGCGGGTATCAATCGAGATCCCGTCCACGCTCCAGTCACCCTGCGCCCGCCCGCCTGTTGCGGCAACCGCCTCGTCCATCGTCCAAAGGCTCATACCAGCCCTCCGTCCAGTGCCGCGACGGCCATGCTGGCTTGCTCGACATCGTCGAAGGGCAGGATGTCATCGCCGACGATCTGGCCACTTTCGTGGCCCTTGCCACAGACCAGCAGCGCATCGCCCGGCCTCAGTGCGTCTACGCCACGTAGGATTGCCTCGGCACGGTCGCCGACCTCACTTGCCTCGGGCGCGCCACCTTTGACAGCCGCACGGATTATCGCTGGATCTTCACTGCGCGGATTGTCGTCGGTGACAATCACCATATCGGCGTTTTCCGCTGCCGCTTGCCCCATCAAGGGGCGCTTGCCGACATCACGGTCACCGCCAGCGCCCACAATGGCAATCAACCGGCCCAGCACATGCGGGCGCAGCGCTTTGATCGCTGTGGCAATGGCGTCGGGGGTATGGGCAAAGTCCACAAACACGGCCGAACCATTGTCGCGTGTGGCCGCAAGTTGCATCCGACCACGCACGGTTTTCAGATGCGGCAGGGTTTCAAACACCCGTTCGGGTTGTTCGCCCGAAGCGATCACCAGGCCACAGGCCAGCAGGATGTTCTCGGCTTGAAAGCCACCAATCAAGTTCAACCGGGTCAGGAACGGCTTGTCATGCCAGCTAAACCGCATGTCTTGCCCTGAGGCATCAAAGCGTTGACCCAACAGAGACAGGTCGCCCATGCCACGACCAACCGTGATCACCTCTTGGCCGCGCGCACCAGCGATGGCGCGCATCTCGGCACCGCGCTCATCGTCGATGTTGATCACCGCGACGCCCTCGTCCGGCAGGACACGGCGAAACAACCCAGCCTTGGCGGCAAAATACGCCTCGAATGTGTGGTGATAGTCCAAATGGTCCTGGCTGAAGTTGGTGAACCCAGCCGCCGCAAGACGCACACCGTCCATACGGCGCTGGTCCAACCCATGGCTGGAGGCCTCCATCGCCACATGGGTCACGCCGTTCTCAACTGCCTTGGCAAGCGCTTTGTGTAGGGTGATCGGGTCCGGTGTGGTATGGGCCAGAGGGTAGCTCCAGGCGCCTTCAACCCCGGTGGTGCCAAGGTTCACAGCCGGATGACCCAGCTCTTCCCAGATCTGACGCACAAAAGTTGCCACGGATGTCTTGCCATTGGTGCCGGTGATCGCCACGGCGGTTTGCGGCTGTGCGCCGAACCACAGGGCAGCGGCATAGGCCAACGCCTGACGGGGGTCTTCGGTCACCACCAATGCGGCATGGCCTGCGTCCAAAGACTCGGCTGCCAGTTTGGCCCCTTCGGCATCGGTCAGAATGGCCGCAGCCCCTTGATCCAATGCAACCGCGATAAACTTGGCGCCATGCACCGCAGTCCCCGGCAATGCGGCAAACAGAAAGCCGTCGCGCACCGCACGACTGTCTGATGTCACGCCTTTGATTATGGGATTCGCAGCACCGCGTGCAGTCAGGCCCAACCGGCCGAGGGTTTTCCCGGAAGTGTTGTTCATAACGACCTCACCTATCAGTTAGAGGTAAGGGTTATACCAGTTAGCGGCACAGGTTCAACTTGCGGACGCAGCCCCAACAATGGCGCGATCCGGCCGATCATTTCAGCCGCGACAGGAACAGCGGTCCAACCAGCGGTCCGGCGCTCTTCTCCGTAGGCAATGATCGAGGGTTCATCCAGCGTCACCACCAGCACGTATTTCGGATCATGCGCCGGGAACATCGAGGCAAAGGTGGCGATCACCTTGTTGTCGTAATAACCGCCAGTCGGCTTTGGCTTATCGGCAGTGCCGGTCTTGCCGCCCACCTGATAGCCGGGGACTTCGCCAAAGCTGGCAGTCCCTTCGGTCACTACCAGCCGCAACATCTCGCGTGCAGCAGCGGCGGCCTCGGCGGACATCACCCGTGGGCCGAGTTGTGGTCCGTTTTGCTTTAGAATAGTCGGACTGATATAGTTTCCACCGTTGGCAATTGTGGCATAACCTGCTGCCAAATGCATCGGGCTGGCCGACAAGCCGTGGCCATAGGAAATCGTCATTGCCGAAAGTTCGGACCAGTTTGGCGGCAGCAAGGGGCGACCACCTGCGGCCTCGGAAATCTCAAACGGGGTTGGCTCCAACATGCCAAGCCGCGATAGAAAATCGCGCTGACGCTCGGCACCGATCTGTTGTGCCAGTCGCGCGGTGCCGATGTTCGACGACTTCACGATGATGCGTTCGACCGACAAGCTGTTGCCGTAGTTGTGAAAATCGCGGATCGAGAAGCGACCCCAGCGCAGTGGGCCACGAATATCAACCATAGTATTGGGATTGACTAGCCCCAGATCTATCGCCTGAGCGGCGGCAAAAATCTTGAATGTCGAGCCCAGCTCATAGACCCCCTGCACCGCCCGATTGAACAGCGGGCTGTCAGACGCATCACCCGAAACAGGCGGGCGTGGCCGCTCGTTTGGGTCAAAGTCGGGCAAAGACACCACCGAGATTACCTCGCCGGTGTGCACATCCATCAGGATCGACGTCGCGCCCTTGGCGTTCATTAACCGCATGCCACCGTAAAGCACCCGCTCGGCGGCGGCTTGAATGGTCAGGTCCAGCGATAATTGCAACGGATCAGCGCCATTGGCCGGATCACGCAGGTAACTGTCGAACTGACGCTCGACGCCGGCAACACCGATCACTTCGGCGGCATCGACATCTTCTTTGCCAAAGCTTGCGCCACCCAGCACATGGGCGGCCAGACTGCCATTGGGATAGAGCCGCATTTCACGCGGCCCAAACAGCAGACCGGGATCGCCGATATCATGCACGGCCTGTTTTTGTTCGGGGCTGATCTTTTTCTTGATCCAGACAAACTTGCGTTTGCCGGTAAAATCCAGCAGCAACCGTTCGTGATCGAGATCCGGGAAGATCTTGACCAGCGCCGTCGCCGAGGCCACCGCGTCGATCAATTGTTGAGGATGCGCATACAGCGAGTGAGTTTCAAAATTGGTCGCCAGAATGCGGCCTTCGCGGTCGACAATGTCGGCGCGCTGTGCAGCGATGGCGCTGCCTGAAGCACTGGCAACTGGTTCGGTTGGATCCGTCGTCGCCATCATCCCCATACGGGTGCCAATCAGCGCATAGGCGCAGACGAAAAACACGCCTAACACCAGCAAGCGACCTTCGGAGCGTTGCCGTGACTGGCCCTGTATTTCAGCGTGGCGCTGGCGCAGGTTCTCTTTTTCGATGGCGTCGGGATTTTCGCCTTTGGCACGGGCGGCCAGAATACGGGCCAATGGACGCAGCGGTGTACGGGTCATTGGTTCAGCCCCTCGACCGCCGCCATTGTCGAGACATCAACACCGTTGGTAATGGGCAACAATGGCACCTGCGGATAGGCGACCTCGTCCACCCGGCCAAACTGGTTGGGGCGAAGAGGCAAAAGGCCGAGACTGTCAAAGTTCAGCTCGGCCAACTCACGTAGACGGTCAGGACGGTTCAGGTAAGCCCATTCGGCCCGCAGAACCCCCAGCCGCACCTGCGCAGAGCCAATTTGGCGTTGCAGGCTGCGGGTCTCTTTCAACACTTGTTGCGTGGTATAGTTTTCGCGGTAGGCCCAGAAAGCCAGACCAAACACCGCCAACGCGGATAAGAGATAAGCCAGAGTTTTCATCGACGTGCCTCTTTCAGTTGCGGCATACCAATCTCACGAGCTTCAATCGGCGTGGCTGGTGCCTCGCTACGCCGCCCAACCCGCAACCGCGCAGACCGCGACCGTGGGTTTTCCGCCAGTTCCTGGTCATCCGGCCCTTCGGCCTTGCGGGTGATCAATGTGAACTGTGATGGAATTTCCTCAATCTCTGGAGCAAATCGATTGGCGCGCCCGGTCTTACCCGCGCGGTGCTGAAAGAAACGTTTGACCATACGGTCTTCGATGGAATGAAAGGTAACAACCGCCAGCAGCCCACCGGGCTTGAGCGCCCGTTCAGCTGCCAGCAAACCCTGAAATAACTCTTCGTACTCGGCATTCACGGCAATACGCAGGCCTTGGAAGCTGCGGGTGGCAGGGTGTGATCTGCCCGGCTTGGGCCGTGGCAGACATCCCTCGACAATTTTGGTCAGCTGCAATGTAGTGGTGATCGGTTCCAGCACACGTGCCTTGACGATCGCCTTGGCAATGCGACGACTGGCGCGCTCTTCGCCGAAATGAAACAGAATATCCGCCAATTCAACCTCGGATAACTCAGCTACAAGATCCGCCGCCGAGGGCCCGTCCTGAGACATCCGCATGTCCAGCGGGCCATCCTTCATGAACGAGAACCCACGCTCGGCCAAATCCAGCTGCATCGACGACACGCCTAAGTCTAACACAACTCCGTCCAAATCGCTGGCATATTCGTCCATGCGCGAAAACACGCCCTGCTGCATCACCAGCCGGTCGCCATATTCGCCAGCCCAGCTCTCAGCCAACTCGAACGCTAATGGATCGCGATCCACGCCAATCACCTGCGAGGCACCAGCCTCGAGCAGTCCACGTGTATAGCCGCCAGCGCCAAAGGTGCCATCCAGCCAACGCCCTGAAACCGGCGCAACGGCCTTTAGCAGAGGGCGTAGCAAGACGGGGATGTGGGGGGCGGAACCGGAATTCTGGTCCGTAGTCATCAATCAGTCTCTCCGGTTCCGTCAAGGAACTGCATTATGTCATAGCCTTCGGGCAGCTCTTCCAGCCACTCGTCGGTCTTTGCCATTTCATCTTGTTCATAGATTTCCGGCTTCCAGATCTGAAAGGTATCACCGGCGGCAATAAAGAAGGCCTCACTCTTGAGGCCAATCTTGTTGCGCAGCTTGGCCGGCAGCACCAGGCGGCCAGTCTCATCAACTGTGGTTGGAAAGGAACGTCCGTGGAACAACCGCTGCAGGGCCTTTCGCGGGTTTGACCCACGCGGCAAAGCATCAATCTTGGCATCGACCTCGTCGATGGCTTCCATGGTATAACATTCTAGGAAATTTCGGTCGTCATCGCCGTAAACGATGACCAGTTCGGGGTTGCCGCCGGGTTGACAGTTAGCATCGCCAGATTCAAGCACACGTCGAAAAGAGGCCGGGATAGACACCCTGCCTTTTGTATCAACTTTATGCTGGCTTTCGCCTCTGAACCTACGGCCCAAGCTAACGTCCCTTCTGCTACGTTCCTCGTGTCTTTATTTGTGCCCCAGTAAGGAAAACGGCGAGTTGATCTGCTGCCACTGATCAACTCGCCCTCTTCGTCCCGCTATGCGGGAGTGTCCGACTGCGCGCGCCACCTGGGGGGATGTCTGCTCGCTCGCGCGCCGGATCTCTGTGTTCGATGAAAGCGAAGGCCTGTATGTTACCTGCATCTTTTTTTGCTTTTGTGGGGTCGTTTTGGCGCCCCGTGCTCTTCGTCTCATTCGATATAAAGGGGATACTATGGGACTTCATGGCCTGGCAACGACTTTTTTCGGCAACACCCGCCACATTTCTTAACAAGATCTAAAATTAATTATTTTTTAAGGCTAATAATTGGGCATTGAACGGCACAACTAGTGTAGACCGCATTATTAAGCACTATATACAGCAATAAGCATGGTCTCAAAAAAAATCCCCCAATTTCCCAGAGCGACCCAATTGAATCCGATTCGCAATTTTCGTTCCCTTAACGTTCCGCAGTTATCCCCAGGCAACCCACAGGCGAATGGAGTTTCAATGGCTCGAATCATTCTTGATTCGTGGAAATTCATCGAAATCCTATCAATTCGGCCCTGATTCTCCCTCAACGGCCCAAACCGCCCATGTTTTCCCATGGCACGACCACGGCCGCAGACCCACAAATTCCCAACCCCCTAACTGGCCTCAACAAAATCGCCGCACCCCAGCCAAACAAAAAACCACCCCAACATGGGGCGGGTCAGATTGCCTGCTATTGAATGTGGGCAATGGGCAGTGGCTCAGGCCATGCCACCCTTGACCAGCCCCTCGGCAATGCGGGCATAGGCCTGCGCCATTGCCCCCTCGCCCGCCGCAACAGGCGTGCCGTTGTCGCCAGCCAGACGGGTTTCCAGATCTATCGGCAAGGCCGCCAGCAAGGGCAGCCCCAGCTCCTCAGCCTCACGCGCGACACCGCCATGACCAAAGATGTGATGCTCGCCACCACAATCGGGGCAGGTAAAGAACGACATATTCTCGATCAGACCCAGAACAGGTGTTTTTAGGGTGTTGAACATATCCATCGCCTTGCGCGCATCCAGCAGCGCCACGTCCTGCGGCGTCGACACCACAATAGCCCCTGACAGTTCGGCCTTGGTGCAGAGCGTCAACTGGACATCTCCGGTGCCCGGCGGCAGATCAACGATCAGCACATCCAACTGCCCCCAGTTGACCTGCCCCAGCATCTGCTGCAGCGCGCCCATCAGCATCGGGCCTCGCCAGATCACCGCTTTGTCCGCTTCCAGCAAAAAGCCGATCGACATCAAAGTGACGCCATGCGCGTGTAAAGGCTCGATTGTCTTGCCGTCCGGGCTGGCTGGTCGCCCCGAGGCCCCCATCATGCGCGGCTGACTGGGACCATAGATATCGGCATCCAGCAAACCCACCTTGCGGCCCTGACGGGCCAGCGCCACGGCCAGATTTGAGGCAACAGTAGATTTGCCTACTCCACCCTTACCAGACCCCACTGCTAAGATGCGCTGCACGCCGGCTGGTTTCATCGGTCCGGCCTGAGGCTTGGCATGGCCGCCAATCTTCAGACTGGGGGCTGGGGCCGCTGGCCCATGCGCGGTCAGAGCAACCGAAACCGACGACACCCCCTGCAAGTCCCGCACCACGTCCTCAGCGGCGCGACGCAAGGGCTCCATCAGTTTGGCTATCTCTGGGCTGGGGGCCTCGATCACAAAACTGACCTTGCCATCGTCAACCCGCAAGGCGCGCAGCATGTCGCGTGACACCAAGGTCCCGCCATCGGGCAGCTGCAACCGTTCCAGCGCCGCGTATATCTCTGTCTGTGTCACAGCCATTTTGAGCTCCTAATCATTCTTTGCATTCATATAGGCGTTGCCGCATCTGGCGATAACCCCAGACAAGCCACCGCGCTTGATCCCGGCAACTGTTCTCTTTCAGCCCAATTTTCCAGCACCGCTCGAAAAATCTCCTAGAATCGTAGCAAGATGGGCATGGCAACCCCTGACCCATGCAAATGCTGCATAGCAGAAATGTCCAAGTCGGGGATTGTGCACGCGCAGCAAATTCCTATTTTGGCCTCAAGCAACGCCACACTGGCAACGCAACGAAATACACCAAGGACTAAGACAATGGCTGCAGTCGATCACATCAGCACCCCAAAATTTTCGCTGTTCTGCGCGCCTGTCGCTCTGGCCGAGGCCGCCTGGGCGCGCTTCACTCAGTACCGCATGTATCGCAAAACGTTGGATGAGCTGTCGACACTAACACGTCGCGAGCTGGCCGACCTGGGCCTCAACCGCTCGATGTTGAAAAACGTCGCACACGAGGCCGCTTACGGCTCCAACTAATAGAGATCAGGCCTTTTTCTCCTCCCTTAAAAAGGCCTGTACTAAGCGGCAGCATCCTCCTCCTCCCTGATGCTGCCGCACCTTATACCGGTTCAAAACCGGGTCTGAATACACCGGGGCTTCCTCCTCCCTGAAAACCCGGTGTTGCAAAGAACGACGGTGCTTTTCCTCCTCCCTAGCACCGTCGTTTTTCTTTGCGCAGCTCAGAAAATGTGCCGGACAATCGAACCAGAACCGGTGCACCAGGCGCGCAATCGGTCCCAACCCTCCTCTCCAAAATTGGTTGAGCTATGCCGTGGCTGCATGAGCCAGCCAAAATCGATCAGGTTGATTTAGGGCGATGACGCGGCGGTGGCGCTCAGCTGCGCTGAGCCCCACCGCCGCGTCCGGATCGGATTGCAAAGCTGTGAGCGATACGTGAACTGCGACTTTTGAGCAGGTGTGAGTTTGGGGGTTCATGCGGCCCGGCTGGGCGCAGGCTGGCATCTGCTCGTATCCCTAGAGGGGGAATGCCCAACAGACGGCCTTAAAACGGAATGTCATCACTGGCGGAAACGTAGGTCCCCACCACCTTCTTGGTTCCAGCCTTGTCAAATTCCACTTCCAGCTTGTCTCCGTCGATGCCGCTGATCGTGCCATAGCCAAATTTCTGGTGAAACACTCGGTCGCCCAGCGTGAAGCTCGACACAGCGGTGACATCAATAATCTGATTCTTAGCCGCTTTGGGCTGCGCCATGCCGCGTTGTCCGGCCCGCGATTGCATCCGTTTCCAGCCCGGTGAGTTATAGCCATCCGCCTGCGCCATCTTTTCTTCGATGGTCGATCGCACCGGCGCGTCAACCGGAGCCGCAGCGCCGAAACCACCACCATAAAGACCCGGAGGTGTCAGCACCTCAACATGGTCCTCTGGCAACTCATCAATAAACCGAGAGGGAAGTTGCGATTGCCAGCGCCCGAAATAGAGGCGATTAGCGACAAAGGAAATGGTACAGACCTCCTCGGCCCGGGTGATGCCGACATAGGCCAGGCGTCGCTCTTCCTCGAGGCCTTTTTGGCCGCTTTCATCCATCGAGCGCTGCGAAGGAAGAAACCCCTCTTCCCAACCGGGCAGGAACACTGCCGGGAACTCCAACCCCTTGGAGCCATGCAGGGTCATGATTGACACCTTCTGCCCGGAATCATTGGCGGCATTGTCCATGATCAGGCTGACATGCTCCAGAAACCCTTGCAGGTTCTCAAAGTTTTCCAGCGCTGCTACCAGTTCCTTGAGGTTTTCCAACCGCCCTGGAGCATCGGGCGTTTTGTCGTTCTGCCACATAGTCGTATAGCCGGACTCGTCCAGAATGATCTCGGCCAGATCCATGTGGGTCATGTCGCCACTACCGGCCAGACGGCCCCAACGGGCTGCATCTTCGACCAGTTGACGCAGCTTGCCAGCGCCTTTGCCCTTAATCAGCCCACCTTCGACCACAAGCCGTGCGCCCTCGATCAGCGAAACACCATTTTCCCGTGCGGTCATTTGGATGATTTGCCGTGCCTTGTCGCCCAGCCCGCGTTTCGGTGTATTCACAATCCGCTCAAACGCCAGATCGTCGTCCGGACTGGTGACCACGCGGAAATAGGCCATGGCATCGCGAATCTCGAGCCGTTCATAGAATCGCGGCCCGCCAATCACCCGGTACGGCAAGCCGATGGTCAGAAACCGATCCTCGAACGCGCGCATTTGATGCGAGGCGCGCACCAGGATGGCCATGTTGTCCAAATCACGGGGCTCCATCCCACGGGTACCGCGCTGCATGGATTCGATCTCTTCACCGATCCAGCGCGCCTCTTCCTCGCCATCCCAATGGCCAATCAAGCGAACCTTTTCGCCGCCCTTTGCGGCGGTCCACAGGTCCTTACCTAACCGGCCTTCGTTGCCAGCGATCACGCCAGAGGCCGCCGCTAGAATATGCTCGGTCGAGCGATAGTTCTGTTCCAGCCGCACCACCTTGGCCCCGGGGAAATCCTTGTCAAAGCGCAGGATGTTGCCAACCTCGGCGCCGCGCCAGCCATAGATCGACTGGTCGTCATCACCCACGCAGCAGATGTTCTTGTGCCCCGCCGCCAGCAGCCGCAGCCATAGATATTGTGCGACGTTGGTATCTTGATACTCGTCCACCAGGATAAAGCGGAACCAGCGTTGGTATTGTTCAAGAATATCCGGATGGTTTTGAAAGATCGTCACCATGTGCAGCAGCAGGTCGCCAAAATCCACCGCGTTCAGCTCGCGCAGGCGGGTCTGGTACTGGGCGTATAGCTCAAACCCCTTGCCGTTATAGGCCGAGGCATCCGCCACCGGTACCTTGGTCGGGATCAGTGCGCGGTTTTTCCAATCATCAATGATATTGGCCAGTTGCCGTGCCGGCCAGCGTTTGTCGTCAATGCCTTCGGCGCGCACCAGTTGCTTTAGCAGCCGGATCACATCATCGGTGTCCAGAATGGTGAAATTGCTTTTCAGCCCCACCAGTTCGGCATGACGACGCAGCAGTTTGACACAGATGGCGTGAAAGGTGCCCAGCCAGGGCATCCCCTCAGCCGGTTGGCCCAGCATGCCGCCGACCCGCTCTTTCATCTCGCGCGCGGCCTTGTTGGTGAAGGTCACCGCCAGAATTTCATTGGTGCGGGCAGACCCCGTGGTTAGCAGATGCACGATCCGCGCGGTCAGCGCCTTGGTCTTGCCAGTGCCCGCTCCGGCCAGCATCAGCACCGGGCCTTGCAGACATTCCACCGCCTCGCGCTGAGCAGGGTTCAACCCGTCAAGATAGGGTTTGGGCCGCGCCGCCATGGCACGCGAGGATAGCGAGGCGCCCTCGAAGGCGTCCATTTCATCAAAACTGCTCATGCCCATTATCCTAGCGCGAAGGTCTGATGAGGGGAAGTCTTGTTCTCACAATGTTCCGCCTCAATTGTAGTAGTCCTCTAACACCCACGCCAGAGAACGCGGGGCTATTATCTCATGGCCAAAGCGAGTGGAGGAAACAATGGCTAAAATTCTGATGATCACTGGTGACTACACCGAAGACTATGAAACCATGGTGCCGTTTCAGACCCTGATGGCCTGCGGCCACCAGGTCGATGCGATCTGCCCGGGCAAGGCTGCGGGCGACACGGTTCCGACAGCAACCCATGATTTCGAGGGCGACCAGACCTATTCCGAGAAGCCCGGTCACAACTTCGCCTTGAACAAAACCTACGCCGATGTGGACGTCGCAGACTATGACGCGCTGGTCATTCCCGGTGGCCGCGCGCCGGAGTATCTGCGTCTGGACGAGGACGTGTTGAACAAGGTGCGGTACTTCTTTGAAGTAAACAAACCGGTGGCCGCAATTTGCCACGGCGCACAAATCCTGACTGCGGCTGGCGTACTTGAGGGGCGCAAGTGCTCCGCCTACCCGGCCTGCGCGCCCGAGGTCAAATTGGCAGGCGGCACCTATGCCGAGATAGAAGTGACCGAGGCCGTCACCGATGGCAACCTGGTCACCGCCCCTGCCTGGCCTGCGCATCCTGCCTGGATGATGCAGTTCATGGCGTTGCTCTAACAGCTTAAGGTCGCTGCCCGGCAGATCCCGGGCAGCGACGACTAACAACAACAAACGCCTCTGTTGCTATTGCCGTGCCAGCCAGATTATTTTTCGACCGCAGTGAAAGGATACGACATGTGCCAATTGTTCATCGGTGCCGACAGCACCCAGTGGTCCAGCCGCACCAAAAGCCTGCGTATTGACGGCGTTGCCACTTCGATCCGGATCGAGGAGTTTTTCTGGTCCACGCTGGAAGAAATCGCTTTGCGAGACGGCATGACGGTGAACCAGCTGATTACCAAACTCTACTTCGAATCCATCGATGCTGATCATGATCTGGGCAATTTTACCTCGTTCTTGCGCGTCTGCTGTTCGCGATATCTGGCGCTGATGGCTGCAGGCGAGGTGTCGCGCGATATTCGGCAACCCTTGTCTGACGTTGACACAAACGGGATCCTTCAGCGCGAGGCTCGGCGCAATCGGCACCAAGCCCTAAACTAACTGCCCAAATCACAGCTCTTGCATTCCCACGCTAGTTTTCCCACAAATCCGACATGGATCTGCACAGCCGCTACCCCGCCATCTCTGACCTGGCCCATCGCGCGCAACAGCGCCTGCCGCGATTTGTCTGGGAGTTTTTGGACAGCGGCACCGGAACCGAAGCCACCAAGGCCCGCAACCGCGCGGCGCTGGACCGGGTAGGCTTTCTGCCGTCAATCTTGCACGGTCCATTGGATATCGATCTAAGCACATCCCTATTTGGGGAAAAACTCCCCCTGCCCTTTGGCGTCGCGCCGCTGGGCATGTCAGGATTGATCTGGCCCGACGCCGAGGGTCATCTGGCCCGCAGCGCTGCCACCGCAGGCATACCTTATACCCTGTCCACAGTGGCCAGCCAGTCGCCCGAGGATCTGGCACCACATCTGGGTGAACAGGCCTGGTTTCAACTTTACCCCCCCAAAGACCCAAACATTCGCAAGGACATGCTGAACCGCGCCAAGGCAGCAGGGTTCAAGGTGCTGGTGCTGACAGCGGATGTGCCTGTGGCCTCGCGCCGGGAACGGCAGGTGCGCTCAGGGTTGACCCAACCGCCAAGACTGACACCCCAACTGCTGACACAAGTGGCATCCAGCCCGGCCTGGGCTTTGGGCATGGCCCGACGTGGCATGCCGCATATGCGCACATTGGACAAATATATCAGCGGTCAGACCAACAGCATGTCTTCGACCGCCCATGTCGGCTACCTTCTGCGCACGTCACCAAACTGGGACTATGTGCAATGGCTGCGTGATCACTGGCAGGGGCCGATGGTGATCAAGGGCGTGATGCGCCCCGAAGATGCGCCGCGTCTGCAGCAGATAGGGCTGGATGCGCTCTGGGTATCGAACCACGGTGGCCGGCAGTTCGACGGCAGCCCCGCTTCTATCGAAATGTTACCCGAAATCCGCAGGGCAACAGACTTGCCGCTTATCTTTGATAGCGGGGTCGAAGGCGGGCTGGACATGCTGCGCGCCCTCGCCTTGGGTGCGGACTTTATCATGCTGGGACGCGCCTTTCATTTTGCACTGGCTGCCTTGGGATCAAAGGGGCCAGCCCACCTGATCGACGTTCTGAAACAGGACCTGCTGTCCAATATGGGGCAAATCGGCGCAGTTGACGTTACGTCCTTGCCTTCAGCGAGGGCACTCCAATCAGCTACACCGTTGCCACTATAATAAGCAAATTTGCAAAAATAGGCCGCTTGATTGCGCAATAATGCCGCTTCTACCCAGAACTACGGTTGAACCTGTCTCTAAGATGCGCCTAACAATTCGTCAAATTTCACGACCACGAGGCAACATGACTGACTTCAAGAAAATCCTGATTGCCAACCGTGGAGAAATCGCCATCCGCGTGATGCGCGCCGCCAATGAGATGGGCAAGGCCACCGTCGCGGTCTACGCCGAAGAAGACAAGCTGGGCCTGCACCGGTTCAAGGCGGACGAAGCCTATCGCATCGGCGAAGGCATGGGCCCAGTTGCTGCCTACCTAAGCATCGACGAGATGATCCGCGTTGCCAAGGAAAGCGGCGCGGACGCCATTCACCCCGGTTACGGCTTGCTGTCCGAAAACCCAGACTTTGTTGACGCCTGCTCGCGCAACGGTATCACGTTTATCGGTCCCAAGGCCGAGACCATGCGCGAAGTTGGCGACAAGGCCAGCGCCCGTCGCGTCGCGGTCAAGGCCGGCGTCCCCGTCATCCCCGCCACCGAGGTGCTGGGCGATGACATGGACGCCATCCGCAAAGAAGCTTCTGAGGTTGGCTATCCCTTCATGCTCAAAGCCTCGTGGGGTGGTGGTGGTCGCGGTATGCGGCCGATCTACAATGAGGATGAGCTGGAAGAGAAAATCCTCGAAGGTCGTCGCGAGGCCGAAGCTGCCTTTGGCAATGGCGAGGGTTTTCTGGAGAAGATGATCCAGCGCGCGCGCCACGTCGAGGTGCAGATTCTGGGCGACAAACACGGCGGCATGTTCCACCTGTTTGAGCGTGACTGCTCGGTGCAGCGCCGCAATCAGAAAGTGGTTGAACGTGCGCCTGCGCCCTATCTGACCGAAGAACAACGAGTCGAGATCTGTGATCTGGGCCGTAAGATCTGCTCCTTTGTGAACTATGAATGCGCCGGCACTGTCGAATTCCTGATGGATATGGATGACGGCAAGTTCTACTTCATCGAGGTCAACCCACGGGTTCAGGTGGAACACACTGTCACCGAGGAAGTCACCGGCATCGACATTGTCCGCGCCCAGATCCTGATCGCCGAGGGCAAAACAATTGCCGAGGCAACCGGCAAGGGCAGCCAGGACGATATCACTCTGACTGGTCATGCGCTACAAACCCGCGTCACCACTGAGGATCCGCAGAACAACTTTATTCCTGACTATGGCCGCATCACCGCGTACCGGTCGGCCACTGGCATGGGCATCCGCCTGGACGGCGGCACCGCTTACGCGGGCGGGGTGATCACACGGTATTATGACAGCCTGTTGACCAAGATCACCGCCAAGGCGCCAACGCCGGAAATGGCGATTGCCCGCATGGACCGTGCTTTGCGCGAATTCCGGGTGCGCGGTGTCTCCACCAACATCGCCTTTGTCGAGAACCTGCTCAAGCACCCGACCTTCCTCGACAACAGCTATACCACCAAGTTCATCGACAATACGCCCGAGCTGTTCCAGTTCAGCAAACGCCGGGACCGTGGCACCAAGGTGCTGACCTATATCGCTGATATCTCGGTCAATGGTCACCCCGAAACCGATGGTCGCGCCGCGCCGCCAGCCGATCTGAAAGCCCCGCGGCCACCAAAAGTAACGCCTGGCAACCTGCCCTATGGCACCCGCAACCTGCTGGAGCAAAAAGGCCCGCAGGCGGTGGCGGACTGGATGAAGGCGCAGCGGCAGTTGCTGCTCACCGACACCACCATGCGCGACGGCCACCAATCGCTGCTGGCCACCCGGATGCGCTCGATCGACATGATCAAGGTAGCTCCGGCCTATGCCGCCAATCTCAGCCAGCTGTTCTCGGTTGAATGCTGGGGTGGTGCAACCTTTGATGTCGCCTATCGCTTCTTGCAGGAATGCCCCTGGCAGCGCCTGCGTGATTTGCGCGAGGCAATGCCAAACGTGATGACCCAAATGTTGCTGCGCGCCTCCAACGGGGTTGGCTACACTAACTACCCCGACAACGTGGTGCAGGCCTTTGTCAAACAGGCTGCTACCACCGGCATCGATGTCTTCCGCGTTTTTGACAGCCTGAACTGGGTCGAAAACATGCGCGTCGCCATGGATGCAGTGGTCGAGTCCGGCAAAATCTGTGAAGGCACCATTTGTTACACCGGCGATATGCTCGATCCCAACCGCGCCAAATACGATCTGAAATACTACATCGGCATGGCCAAAGAATTAGAGGCCGCAGGCGCCCATGTTCTGGGTCTGAAAGATATGGCTGGCCTGCTGAAACCCGCTGCAGCCCGGGTGCTGATCAAGGCGCTGAAGGAAGAAGTCGGCCTGCCAATCCACTTCCACACCCATGACACCTCCGGCATCGCTGGCGCCACCATTCTGGCCGCAGCTGATGCCGGCGTGGATGCGGTAGACGTGGCGATGGATGCCTTCTCGGGCGGGACATCACAGCCCTGCCTCGGCTCCATCGTTGAGGGCCTGCGCAACACCGACCGCGACACCGGCATCGACATCAAACCGGTCCGTGAGATCTCGGACTACTGGGAGCAGGTCCGCGCGCAGTATGCGGCCTTTGAGAGCGGCATTCAGGCGCCAGCGTCTGAGGTCTACCTGCACGAGATGCCCGGCGGCCAGTTCACCAACCTCAAGGCACAGGCGCGCAGTCTGGGTCTGGAAGAGCGCTGGCACGAGGTCGCCCAGACCTATGCTGACGTGAATCAGATGTTCGGCGATATCGTCAAAGTCACCCCCTCTTCCAAGGTTGTCGGCGACATGGCGCTGATGATGGTCAGCCAAGGCCTGACCCGGGGTGAGGTCGAAGACCCGGCCACCGATCTGTCCTTCCCCGACTCAGTCATCGACATGATGCGCGGCAACCTGGGCCAGCCGCCTAACGGCTTTCCAAAGGCCTTCCTCAACAAGGTTCTGAAAGGCGAAGCGCCAAATCTGGACCGCCCCGGTAAACACCTGGAAGCGGTAGACCTGGAAGCGGCCCGCGCCGAGCTGAGTGCCGAGCTGGAAGGCAAAGCCATCGATGACGAGGACCTGAACGGCTTCCTGATGTATCCCAAGGTGTTCCTCGACTACATGGGCCGCCACCGCACCTATGGCCCAGTCCGGGCCTTGCCGACCCAGACCTTTTTCTACGGCATGGAACCAGGTGACGAGATCTCAGCCGAAATCGACCCCGGCAAGACACTGGAAATCCGCCTGCAGGCCATTGGCGAAACCGACGAGAAAGGCGAGGTCAAAGTGTTCTTTGAACTCAACGGCCAGCCCCGGGTGATCCGTGTTCCAAACCGTCTGGTGAAATCCTCGACTGCCGAACGCCCCAAAGCCGAGGCAGGCAACGACAACCACTTCGGCGCGCCAATGCCCGGTGTCGTGGCCACAGTTGCAGTGCAACCCGGCCAGCAAGTCCACGAAGGCGACCTACTGCTGACCATTGAGGCTATGAAAATGGAAACCGGCATCCACGCCGAGCGTGACGCGGTGATCAAGGCGGTACACGTGCAGCCCGGCACCCAAATCGACGCCAAAGACCTGTTGATCGAGCTGGAGTAAACGCCCGATCAAAAACCTAGCAGGGAGCCACCGTGTTCATGGTGGCTCCCTGCCTACATTTCTTTTTGCCAAAAATACTCCCGCCGGAGGCAGGGGCCAAGGGCCCCTTACCTACGTCGCTTCACAAAACTGCGATCCGCCTGTCCTTTTAGACAGCGCGGCACCACCGGAAATTCCTGGCTTAGAAAATAGGCATAAGTGCCGTCTGGGTACTCATCCGTTACCACTTGCGCTCCATTACACTCGTCCAATGCTCCGGAGTCGGCTCGGTATTGAAAATCCTGCACAAAGGCGCCATCATAGCGCCCACCAGGCGCCGAGCCTCCGGGGCGGCTGCCGGATTTCAAACGGTAAGAGCTGGTCATCTCTTGCACCTTGCCGCCGACTTTGGCGGTGATCGCATAAATAGGGAACCCATCCGCAGCATAGCCAATCAACGGCGAGGCTTTATTCGAGGACCAACCCAACTGCTGCATCAGCCCCCAGGGCATCCCGTGGTAATGATAGGCGCCGCTGGGCTGCACGTGGGCATAGTTTTGATCTAGCCCCAGCGTAACGGCGCCACCCAAAGCTTCGTATTGCCAGCCTGATTGCCGGTTTCCTTGCCAAAACTCTGCCGCAGCCGGATCAAACGGCACGCCGTTGACCGCCACTCCAAACAGTCCCGCCATACCATAGGCCTTAGCAACGCGCGGCAATTGATCTGTGTCAGTGGAAAATTTGTAACTCTGTGCCGTTATCGAGTGAGGATTACCTCGGTTTGGAAACTGCCCAACCGCATGATTTGGAATGCCGTTGGCGCGAATTTTGACCGTGTCCCCAGTTGCACGCAGCTTGACCTTGCTGCCGCTCAGTTGCACCTGCGCCGCAACCAAATCCAAATCCTGCGCCTTGGTCTCGGTGTGTTTACGCATCGGTGGCCGCCCCTGCGCATCGCTTTGCAATACAAACCCCACCGTGATCATGGCGCCCAACGCGACCAGTTTGACAGTATCCGCAACTCGCATGGTAAAATCCTCCCCGGATATTTTTGTGATTGAAGGGTTTCACGCCGGGTCAGCCCAGTTCCGTCGCCCAGCCAGCAATGTTTTTTCAAACTCTCTGCGTTTTGCACTTGCGGCGCGGGCGTGAAATTCATATCTGGGCCCTCACCGACGGTATGCGGGCGTAGCTCAGGGGTAGAGCATAACCTTGCCAAGGTTAGGGTCGAGAGTTCGAATCTCTTCGCCCGCTCCATCGGTCAAACGGACAGGGTCGCCTTAGGGCGGCCCTTTCGCATTTATGGCTCAGGCTCTAGTGTGATGGCTTGCGGGGAATCAGCTTCGCCGCTAAGAACAGAGCAAGAACGCCATAATGGCGACGCATTAAACGACGAGGTAGTATGCTGACATCGGTAGAACTCTGCGCAGGTGCGGGCGGTCAGGCCTTGGGTCTGGAAAAAGCCGGATTTGATCACACTGCGCTGGTCGAGATTGACAAGCACTGCTGCGCCACCCTGCGCCACAACCGTCCCGACTGGAATGTGCTGGAAGAAGATGTGCGCCTGTTCAAAGAACGCGCCGCCGATTTTGCTGGCATCGACCTGTTGGCAGGCGGTCTGCCCTGCCCACCGTTTTCGGTGGCTGGCAAACAGCTGGGCGAAAAGGACGAGCGTAATCTGTTCGACGACGCATTGGACATTGTCGATTCCACCCGCCCCAAGGCGGTGATGATCGAAAACGTACGCGGCTTTCTGGATGCTGTGTTTCTGGACTATCGCGAAAAGCTGAAGAAACAACTGGGCAAGCTCGGCTACACAACCGACTGGCGGCTGCTCAATGCCTCGGACTATGGCGTGCCACAACTGCGCCCGCGTGTGGTGATTATTGCGCTGCGCAAGGAGTACAACGACCAGTTCTGCTGGCCCGACCCGCTGCCACACAATCCGGCCACCGTTGGCGAGACCCTGATCGACCTGATGAAGGCACGCGGCTGGCGTGGTGCCGAGGACTGGATGAAACAGGCCAACGAGATTGCCCCCACTATCGTTGGCGGCTCCAAAAAACACGGTGGTCCTGATCTGGGTCCAACCCGGTCGCGCAAGGCCTGGGCCTCGCTGGGGGTTGAAGGTCGCACCATCGCACCCGAAGCCCCAGATCCGTTCCACAACGACATGCCGCGACTGACCGTGCGCATGGTGGCCCGCCTTCAGGGCTTTCCGGACGACTGGCATTTCACCGGGGCCAAAACCAATGCTTATAAACAAGTTGGTAACGCCTTTCCGCCGCCTGTGGCTCAGGCCGTTGCGACCCAACTAAAGGCTGCCATTGCCAAGCCGAATCTGCATGTCGTGCGGGCCTGAACTGATGCACAAAGAACCGCGCCTGACCTTGGGGAGGTGCGAAGCGCCTTCTCCGTTTTGCCGGAGGCAAACCTTTGGTTTGACGGAAGAAGGTCAGGCGCGGTTCGGCCTATCGGTCGAACCAAAGACCCAACAATGAAAAAGACCATCCCACCCAGCCTGATCCAACCCGGCCATCCAGATCACGATCTCCTGTCATCCCTGCAAACTGAAATCACTGCCCGCGCTGGCGGCGCGTTGGCATTGGCGGATGACTTCCCCGCCATGCTGCGCACTTGCATAGATGACGTCATCATGACCCCCAAGACCGGCCGTCGCTGTTATGAGGAACTGGAGAAGACCGAAAAAACCTATATCGGCACTCGGGTTGAAATAGAACTGCGCGCCCTGCTGCGCCTGAAACGCGGCAAACTGGATACGGTGATTCTGGACCAAGACGTTGACATCAAAAACACCATGGGCAGCAACTGGATGATCCCAACCGAGGCGGTAGATCACGTTTGCATGCTGGTCGCCGCTGATGAGGTCCGCGCCCGCTGCTATCTGGGCCTTATTGTCGCCCGACGTGACTATTTAACCGCCGGACAGAACAAAGACGCCAAACGGTCGATCTCGGCTGACGGGTTCCAGCACATCCTGTGGTTGCTGTGCGACCATCCCTACCCGGCCAACTTCTGGCGCACGGTGAACGAGGACGTAGTAGAGCAGATCTTTGCCAGCGACACCGGCAATGCCCGCATCGCCAATCTGTTCCGCGCGATTCAAAATCGCCCGATCACCCGCGACGTGGTCGAGGCGGTGGCGATGCAAAAGGATTTCATGCGACGGGTGCGCTCGGACAAGGGACGCGGTGCGCGCGATCTGTTGGAACGGGACGGTGTGCTGTTGTTGCAGGGCCAGCTGCACGGGCAACTGATCAAAGCGATGGACCTGCCCCATTGCTCGCCTGCTGAATTTATTTCCTGCCGTCCGACAACGACGCAACAATACCGCATGGCGGCGCAGGCCGGTTTCAATCTGCCAGAGGTAGCGGGATAATCCGCAATTCCTCATCCGCGACAAGTTTTTCCATTTTACCTCTTGCGGCGCGGGCCGGGAAATTCTATTCAGCGCCTCACCAACGGAATGCGGGCGTAGCTCAGGGGTAGAGCATAACCTTGCCAAGGTTAGGGTCGAGAGTTCGAATCTCTTCGCCCGCTCCAGTTGGACCACCGCTAACCCGGTGGAGATCGAAGGGCCGCCTTAGGGCGGCCTTTTCGCGTTTCTACCTGCAATAATCATCTCACAAGAAATCTCATCATCCGGCTGCTTTCCCTCTTGCGGCGCGGGTCTGGAAACCCTATTCAGCGCCTCACCAACGGAACGCGGGCGTAGCTCAGGGGTAGAGCATAACCTTGCCAAGGTTAGGGTCGAGAGTTCGAATCTCTTCGCCCGCTCCAGTTGGACCATCTCACCCTGGATGGATTTCGAAAGGCCGCCTTAGGGCGGCCTTTTCGCGTTTTGGCGATGCTCTCGTCAATCTTTGAAACTTTTGATCAAATTCCTTTGACGCGGCGCTGGAAACCATCCAATCCTGTTTTCAACCAAGCGCGTCACAACAGGAGTTCCAGCATGGCCCCCGTCATTTATCCCACCACCAACTTCACCGCCATCGAACAACTGTGCCTGGAGCGCGGCGAGGGAATCTATGTCTATGACACCGACGGCAAGCAATACATCGAAGGGCTGGCTGGCTTGTGGTGTACCTCGCTGGGCTACAGCAACACCGAAGTCATCGACGCCATCACCAAACAGCTGAACACCCTGCCGTTCAGTCACACCTTCGGCGGCAAAACCCACGCGCCAATCATGGAACTGGCCGACAAACTTCGGGCCATGGTTCCGATTGAGGACGCATATTTCTTCTTTGGCAACTCGGGCTCCGATGCCAACGACAGCCACTACAAGATGCTGCGCTACTACTTCAACGCCATTGGCAAGCCGGAAAAGCGCAAGATCATCACCCGCGAGCGTGGCTATCACGGGGTTACTGTTGCCGCCGGGTCGCTGACTTCGCTGCCTGCCAACCTGGCCCACTTTGACGCACCACTCGAGGCGTTAGGCGTGCTGCGCACCGAATCGCCGCATTACTACACCAACCGCAAGGGCAACGAGACCGAGGCGCAGTTTGTTGATCGCATCATCAACAGCCTGGAAGAACAAATCATTGCCGAGGGTCCCGAAACCATCGCCGCGATGATTGTCGAGCCGATCACCGGAGCATCCGGTGTGATCGTGCCGCCCGAGGGATACTATGAGAAATTGCAGGCCGTGCTGCGCAAATACGATATTCTGGTCTGGGCGGATGAGGTCATCACCGGCTTTGGCCGCACCGGCAATGATTTTGGTTGCACCACCATGGGCATCCAGCCCGACCTGATGACCTTTGCCAAGCAGCTCAGCTCGGCCTATTTCCCGATCTCAGCGGCTGTCATCCCCGGCTGGATGTACGAGGCAATGATCGAGCAGACCAATCAGGTTGGTGTCTTTGGTCACGGCTATACCTACTCCGGCCACCCGGCCGCCTGTGCCGCAGCCCTAAAAACGCTAGAGATCTATGAGCGCGACAATCTATTTGTCCATGCGGCCGAGGTCGGCGACTATTTGCAAGCGCAACTGCGCGACGCCTTTACCGACCACCCGCTGGTCGGCGAGGTGCGTGGCAAGGGACTGATCGCAGCGCTGGAACTGGTGTCGAACAAAACCACTGGCGCCAGCTTTGACAAAGGCATTGCCGGGGCCACGGCGCAGAAGTTCTGTCAGGACAATGGTCTGCTGCTGCGCGCCGTCGCGGGCAATGCACTGGCCCTGTGCCCGCCACTGATCATCACCCGCGACGAGATTGACGCGCTGATGGGGAAACTGAAGGCAGCAATCGACAGCACCTATGCAGAACTGAAGGACAAGGGCCTGATCGCTGACTGATCATCAATAAGGGCAGCGCCTGACCCTGGGTGGGTGCGTAAGCGCCCTCCCGTGGGGAGGGTCGGGCGCGGCCCGGCGGTGCCGCCGGGCAAAACAGTGCAAAAAAGCAGCCCTCAAAAAACCTTGTAGGTCATCGTGGTCAGCGATCGCTCGATCCCCTCGATCACCAGCAGGTTGTCATTGACATACTTACCAACGTCCTCGCCACTTGGGACGTAAAGCTTCATCAGCAAGTCAAAATCACCACTGGTGGAATACATTTCAGAGTGGATCTCGCGCCGGGCGATGTCTTCGGCCACCTTGTAGGTGGTACCGGGTTTGCAGCGGATCTGGATAAAGAGACAGGTGGACATGAATAGCCTCGGAGTTGTCAGGGTCTGTTAACGCCCAAGCTGGCACGCCACTCCGCTGGGTGCAATCCCTTGACCCTTTTGGCAACACCTGCGCGACAATCACAGGGACACACTTGAGCCGCCCAGTCCCCTGCCCCTATAAGCACCCCGAAAGTCACAAGGAATTGCCGCCATGCGCACAGCCAAGATCAGCCGCTCCACCGCCGAGACCTCGATCAGCGTCGAGATCAATCTGGATGGCACCGGGATCTACGACAACCAGACCGGCGTAGGTTTCTTCGACCACATGCTGGACCAGCTGTCGCGCCACTCGCTGATCGACATGACCATCCGCGCCAAGGGCGACTACCACATCGACGACCACCACACGGTTGAGGACACCGGCATCGCACTAGGTCAGGCTCTGGCCGCCGCTTTGGGCGACAAAAAGGGCATCCGCCGCTACGGTGAATGCCACCTGGCCATGGACGAGGCCCAGGTGCGTTGTGCACTAGACCTGTCAGCGCGCCCTTTTCTGGTGTGGAACCTGGATATCCCAACCCAGAAAATCGGCACTTTTGATACCGAGCTGGTCCGCGAGTTCTTTACCGCATTCGCGACCCACGGCGGCATCACGCTGCATGTCGATAAAATCCACGGCTTCAACAGCCACCATATTGTCGAGGCCGCGTTCAAAGCCGTTGCTCGCGCCCTGCGCCCGGCCGTTGAGACCGACCCGCGCAAGGCTGATGCCATCCCGTCAACCAAAGGGACGCTCTAGGCGCCCCTTTGGTGATCTGATCTTAAGCTGCCAGCGCTGACGTTTGACGTGCTGGCCGCAACAATAGCCACTCGGCGACCACCAGATTGGGCACCCAGCACAACCAGGCCACCAGGGTGTATCCGGCCTCTTCCCCCAGTGTCATAAACAGAAACGGCAAATAGACGCGCAGGGTGACGGCCGCAAAGGTCAGCGCCGCGGATCGCATCATCCAGCGTTGGTGCTCGGCAATGCGACCTTGCTGCGCCAACCAGATACCGTAACCCGTACTGCCCAGCCACAACACTGCCAGCAAACCAAAGCCCACTGCCGCAACTGGCCCGGCCTCGGTTCCAACTGCCATCAGCAAACTACCCACTCCGGCCAAAAGAATGCACAGTCCATAGGCCCGTCCGATCCAGCGATGCACCTGTGGACGCCGTGCCCGCAGCCCCTTCCAGAACTGAAACGGCATCAGCGCCAGAGCCACCGGCGCCAATGTGATATGAGCATAGAAGGCCAGCTTCCGCTCGATTGCGTGGTAGGCGACAAACTCCATCGATGCTTCAACCCCCAGCGCCATAAACCGCCACGACGCCAGCGCCACGCCAAAACATAAGAACCAAAGCAGAAACACCCGAAACCGCACCACATAGACCATGATCAATCCTTTACCCTTTGCCAAACTTGACAGCGTAAAGATCAGGTTAGCTTGACACTGTCAAGTCACATGATATTGAAACCCATGACCAAAGAACCGAACCACAAACCCCACCACCACGGAGATCTGCGAACTGCGCTGATCCAAGCGGGCATCTCGTTGCTGAGCGAGGGCGGAAAAGAATCGCTGACACTGCGAAAATGCGCGGCGCGGGCTGGCGTGTCGCATGCCGCCCCAGCGCATCACTTTGACGGCTTGGCTGGGTTGCGCGCGGCAATTGCCAAAGAAGGCTTTCGGCTGTTTCGCCTGTCAATGCTCGCGGCCTGTGACGACAACAACCCAAGCGATCTGGATCGCCTCAAGGGTATCTGCAGCGGCTATCTGAATTTTGCGATCGAGAACCCGGCCCTGTTTGACTTGATTTTCAGCGCCGCGCCAATGGCTGGTTTTGAAGCCGACCTAGAGCAAGGCACAACTTTTGCTTACAAGGTCCTGCGCGACGCCTGTGCCCCGGTTGTGCCCGAAGGACAGGATCCAATGGTCGTTGAAACCCAGGTCTGGTCCCTGATCCACGGCTATACCAACCTGTATATGGCAGGTCGGTTTGGCCCCGTTGACCCCACCCAGCAGGCGCGCGGCCCGTTTGATGCTGTAATGGCTCTGCTCGACACCTTTGACGCAACCACCTCCAAGACTTGACCTTTTGCATCATTCAAGACAGGTGAAGGGCACCCAAACAAGAGATCCGTCCCCATGCTGACTGCCATCATCGACTACGAATCCGGAAACCTGCACTCGGCTGCCAAAGCGTTTCAGCGCATGGCCCGTGAAATGGACGCTGGCGAAGTGGTGGTGACCTCGGACGCCGATGTGATCTCCCGCGCCGACCGTCTGGTGCTGCCCGGCGACGGTGCCTTCCCCGCCTGCGCCACGGAACTGCGCGGCCACAAAGGCATCTATGACGCCATGGTCGAAGCAGTTGAACAAAAAGGCCGCCCTTTCCTCGGCATCTGCGTCGGCATGCAGCTGATGGCCACCACCGGCCATGAATACACCGAGACCGCGGGCATTGGTTGGATCGGTGGCGAGGTAGTCAAGATCTCCCCATCCGACAGCCGTCTGAAAGTTCCGCACATGGGGTGGAACGATCTAGTCATCGACAATGACCACGCGATCTTTGACGGCATCATATCCGGCGATCACACCTATTTCGTGCACTCATACCAGTTTCAGGTCCGTAACCCGGCCGAACGTCTTGCCCATGTGGAATATGGCGGCGACGTTACCGCAGTGATCGGCCGCGACACTATGATCGGCATGCAGTTCCACCCGGAAAAAAGCCAGGACGTGGGGCTGAAAATGATTGGCAATTTCCTGACATGGAAACCTTAGGCGCCCTTCCGAAAGACAAAACCCGATAGTCTGGTGCGGCTCTGCCCAGTGACGTTTCGCGCAATAACAGGTTTCTCCGACCCATTACTGCCTTTTGTGCGGAATTGGTGGGCTGCTAAGAATAGTGAATGCAGCGCCAGCCCGCAGGAGAACTGACATCGCCAACCACCTTGCAATTATCCATTGCAAGGGCTGCCTAAGTCTTGCAGCGCGGTTCTCATTGAAGTGTTGAAACGTGTGTAGATCTACAGTTTCGGCGGAATAGGCTCAGCCTGGGTATCGTGCCGCCATGCTGCCAGATCATTGTTGATCCAGGCTTTTACTCTCTCCAAGCCCGGAGTTTTACTTTCTTCCAGAAAGCGCAGCATCTCACGGGTGCCGTGCTGATACCCGGCTCGATAGCTTTCCTCCGGATCGGTCTGGACACCTTCGAACCCCAAGGGCCTGTTGAATTCGCTCTGCGCCATGACTGTCTCCGTCCTTTGAATTGCCACAAGCAATGCAATTGCCCTTGGCTGCGGATTTCGACTACCCGCGTGTTCTGGTTCAGGCCAGTATCGAAGATTTTGAATAAGCAAAGCTTAAGCTCGCTAGAAAAAGCCCGAAAAATCGTCATTCCCCAGCTACTGGCCATGCTCCGAGTTCCAACAGAACCCTACCCTGTTATTGTCTACGTTACGCCACCTGCCGCATAGCCATTGGTGCAACCCCGAACGCACGACGAAACGCCCGGCTGAACCCCTCGGGCGATCCATAAGCATAGCGCCGCGCCACCGCATCGACCCGATCACCCCGCTGCAAGTCCTGCCGCGCCAGAATCAACCGCCAGCGGCGTAGGTAGCCCATCGGCGTCTCGCCCACCTCGGCTGCAAACAATTCCGAGAACCGCGACAGCGACAATCCGGCCTGTTGCGCCAAATCCCCATTGGTCCAAACCCGCCCCGGATGATCGTGCATCGCCACAATGGCCCGACTCAGCCGCGGATCTGACAGCCCGGCCAACAGTCCCGTCTGCGTAGATCCGATTTCGATCTGCCCCCTCAGCAACCGCACCATCAACACCTCGCCCAACCGGTTGATCACCGATTGCGCCCCACAGCGCCCGCCCTGCGCCTCATCCTGTATTAAATGAACCAGAGACTGCGCCTCAGGAGACGAACGCAGATCGTAATCCACTACCGAAGGCAGCGCCGCCAACAACGGATTTCTCTGGCCTGACCATTCAACCCGCGCAGACAGAATGACCGCGTCGCCACCATCATGGCAATGCCCGCCGTCTGGGAAGAACAATAGCCGAGCGGGCAAACTATCCTCTCCGGCGAGCGCCAGCAGATTGGCCTGCTCTATCGGGGCAGCCTGTACTGATAAGTGGAACCGCTCCATCAGTGTTGTCAGCCTGTCCATCGCCATCAGATTTCCTGTCAGATTTTTCGGATTTTCAAGACCATAAAACCTGCCACACCCTAACACAAGCTCAATCAAATGGAGATCCCGATGCTTATCCCCCGCCAGAAGACCCCTAACCTCGCCCTACCCACACTGGACCACGGCGCCTTTGATCTGACCTCTGAGAGCAGCGAACGCGGCACCGTGATCTGCTTTTATCGCGGGTTGCATTGCCCAATCTGCGCAAATTACCTGAAAGAGTTCGAAAAGCGCGTCGCTGACTTCGCTGAACGCGGTATCACCTGCATTGCCATCAGCAGTGACGGCGAAGAGCGTACCCGCGCCATGGCTGACAAGATCGAAGCAAAATCGCTACGTTTCGGCTATGATCTGCCGCTCAGTGTTGCCAAAGACTGGGGCCTCTATATCTCGACCTCGCGTGGCAAGACCTCGATCGGCATCGAAGAGCCCGCCCTGTTCTCGGAACCCGGCTTGTTCATGGTCGGCCCTGAACAGGCGCTGTACTATGGCTCAGTCCAGACCATGCCGTTTGTGCGGCCGCATTTCTCGGAACTGGTCGGGGCGCTGGATTTCGCCATCGCCAACAACTACCCGGCGCGCGGCGAATACACCGGCGATGTTTAACCCTACCGTCGGCAAGTGATGGACACGCTGCTCTCTTGAGGGCATACGGGCCGGACGCTTTTAAATCAGGTCCAGCCCGTGCAAATCCGCTTTGAGAAATTCGACCACCATCAGGGCCAGCACCGCTATTGCGTGCTGAGCCTGTATCAAACGCTGTTCGGCGACTGGTGCGTCGAACGCGTGGCCGGCCCGCTTGGCGCGCCGGGTGGTCAGCAGAAACGATTGTACCTCGGCAGTTATGCCGAGGCACTTAATACGGTCGAAGCCCACCGTGACAGACAGGTCAAACGCGGCTTTGTGCCGATCCCAGTGCAACTGGGGCTTCTGTAACCGGTGCTTAGTTCACCCGCGTCCAATCCTGACCACGGCAGATCAACCCACCTGCAACACAGCCTTTAACCACCAGCGTATTGCCACTCAGCGACATCTTCGACGAATAAGTCTTGTCAGCGTCAGGAGCCCAGATCTTGCCACCACTGTAATAGCCGTCACCATCGCCTTCCATGTCCCACAACATCTTTTTTCCCAGATGCTCATAGTCTGACTGAACAGCGTTGTTTTTGTCATAGGCCGCTTTGATCGTGCCGCAGACGTCACTGCCACAGGGGGCAATCGTTACGTGCAGATAGCCGCCCGTATCCCCCGGAGCCGTTTGCCAGGTGCCTGCAACCGGATCCGCTGACGCCACGCCTGCCAAACCCAACCCCAAAGCCATTCCAAGAACCAGTTTCTTCATCTTTATTCCTCCCATTGATGGCGTCACTGTGACCCACAGGGCCATTTTCAGGCAAGGTTGACTTGGGGTCGCGTTGCAATCCGCCCCGCGCTTGTGCAAAACACCGCCGAGACCCGCTTGAAAGGCTGCCAAAATGATCCTTTACCCTGCCATCGACCTCAAAGACGGTCAGGCCGTGCGTCTGCTACACGGCGACATGGACAAAACCACCGTGTTCAACGACAACCCCGCCGCCCAGGCGCTGGAGTTTGTCGAGGCAGGCTGTGAGTGGCTGCATCTGGTCGATCTAAACGGCGCTTTCGCCGGCAGTCCGGTAAACGCCGCCCCGGTCGAAGAGATCCTGAAACAATGCAACGTTCCAGCCCAGTTGGGTGGCGGCATCCGCGACATGGCCACAATCGAGGCCTGGATCACCAAGGGCCTGGCCCGTGTCATTCTGGGCACAGTCGCTGTTGAGAACCCCGATTTGGTCCGCGAGGCCGCCCGAGAATTCCCGGGCAAGGTCGCCGTCGGCATTGATGCGCGCAACGGCCGCGTCGCCACCAAGGGCTGGGCGACAGAAACAGACGTCATGGTGACCGATCTCGCCAAATCATTCGAGGACGCCGGTGTCGCCGCAATCATCTACACCGACATCCTGCGCGACGGTGCCATGAAGGGCCCCAATGTCACCGCCACCGCTGATCTCGCCAACGCAGTCTCGATCCCAGTCATCGCCTCGGGTGGGGTTTCATCGCTGGACGACCTGCGAGCACTGAAGACCTGCGGCGCCCCACTGAACGGCGCCATTTCGGGCCGCGCGCTCTATGATGGGGCTATTGACCTGAAAGAGGCCCTGATGGTTCTCAAAGCCTAATTCAAAGGCCATTTGAATGCCCTGCGACACCGCGCCCTGTTACCCCGCATGGTGTTTTACCGTTTGATGAGTCGACACAAATTAAGAGGTTCTCAATGGCGCAGGTTACTGAAACGGCCCTCCCTGATTACTCCAAACTGCATGCAGTCATGCAGCCCGGAGATTTTCTCGATTGCTACGCCGTTGCTTCGGATATGCCGCCTCGCGCAGCAGCAGATATTATTACCAGTTTTCCCGCCTGGGCGATGCTACTGGTCAGGCTGCGCGGCATCCTGACGACGCCCTTTGGCTTGCGTCAGGACAGTCCAAAAAACGACGATACTGTCGGGATTTTTCCAGTGGAGTATGACACGGACCAAGAATTGATCGCCGGGTTCGATGACAAGCACCTTAATTTTCGCGTCTCTGTCTGCGCCTTTGACGGCAAGGTTCACCTGGCGACCTGGGTGCACCGCAACAATCTCTTTGGCCGCCTCTACCTGGCAACTATCATGCCGTTTCACATCCTCATCGCCCGCGACGCGCTGAAACGCGTGGCCAAAGCCGGATCCGGACCATCAATATCTTACCCCACCACATCCTGACCTCCTGCTCCACAGGCATCAAGTTTTAATGACTTGGTCTTTGCCGGGGTTATTCCTGATCTCCTTTTCCGCCGCCACCCTGCTGCCCGGAGGGTCCGAGGCCGCCTTACTGCTGCTCGTGGCCCAAGACACCTATTCCACAAAACTTCTGCTGTTGGTCGCCAGCACCGGCAATATCCTCGGCTCGCTGGTCAACTATGCCATGGGCCGCTACGCCCTGCGCTTTCAGTCACGCCTCTGGTTTCCTGTATCGCCCAATCATCTGGCCAAAGCGCAACTCTGGTTCGCCCGCTGGGGCCAATGGTCGGTGCTGGGCGCCTGGCTCCCCATCATCGGCGACCCGATCACTGTTGCCGCGGGCGTCATGCGGATGAACTGGCTCCGCTTCACGGTCCTAGTTACGCTTTCCAAAACTCTGCGCTACGCTGCCCTACTTGGTCTGTTCAATGCCGTCGCCTGAGCACTGGAAATCCCCGGCCCAACCCTCTATGAAAGCGCCATAACCAGAGGCGAGCCATGCTGAAAACCCGTATCATTCCCTGTCTCGACGTCGCTGACGGTCGCGTTGTCAAAGGCGTCAATTTTGTCGGTCTACGCGATGCAGGCGACCCAGTTGAAAGTGCCAAGGCCTACGACGCTGCTGGCGCGGACGAACTCTGCTTCCTCGACATCATGGCAACCGAAGAAAACCGCGGTACTATGTTCGACGTGGTGCGCCGCACCGCCGAGCAGTGCTACATCCCGCTGACTGTCGGCGGCGGTGTCCGTACGCGCGAAGACGTGCGCGCGCTGCTGCTGGCTGGTGCCGACAAGGTCTCGTTCAACTCGGCCGCTGTTGCAAACCCCGATGTCATCGCCCAAGCCGCCGATCAATTCGGCAGCCAATGCATCGTTTGCGCCATCGACGCCAAGTCCACGACCTCCGGAAAATGGGAGATCTTCACCCATGGTGGCCGCCGCGAAACCGGCATCGACGCGGTAGAATTCGCCAAAACAGTGGTCGCCAAAGGTGCCGGAGAAATTCTGCTCACCTCGATGGACCGCGACGGCACCAAGGCTGGCTTCAACCTGCCACTGACCCGCGCCATCTCGGATGCGGTCAACGTCCCCGTCATTGCCTCGGGCGGCGTCGGCAATCTTGACCACCTTGTCGAAGGCGTCACCAAAGGCGGGGCCAGCGCGGTTCTGGCCGCCTCGATCTTCCACTTTGGCGACTACACCATCGCCGAGGCCAAGGCCCACATGGCCGCCGCCGGCATCCCAATGAGGCTGACATGAGTATTCTACACGACCTCGCCGCCACCATCGAAGCCCGCAAGGGATCTGATCCATCTAGCAGCTGGACCGCTAAACTGCTGTCCAAAGGCCCGGAAAAATGTGCCGAGAAATTCGGCGAAGAAGCCATTGAGGCCATCATCGAAGCAGTTAAAGGCGACCGCGAGAAGCTCACCTCTGAAGGTGCTGATGTACTCTACCACTTCCTGGTAATGCTTGCGTCATGCGATGTGCCGCTGGATGACGTGTTGACCGAACTGGCTCGCCGTCAGGGTCTAAGCGGTCTCACCGAAAAAGCTTCGCGCGCCAAGTAACCCGGAAAATTCGAATTTTCCGGTCCATTTTCTTTCAAGAAAATGGCGACCCAAGGTTGACCGTTGTTTGCAGTCTACAGTTTCGACGAAATTATCCCAGTGGCAAAGCCACCCATCCGCAGCTCACCGTGTAGCCGCTGGTACTCGATTTTAGGACAACGATTCTGCACCACATCAACGCCTCGCGCTTCTGCCTTGGCCGCCGCGTCGGCGTGACCCACCCCGATCTGCATCCAGATCGTCTGCAAGTTCGGAAAAACCTCCAGCGCTTCGGCAACAATCGGCGGCACCGCTTCAGAGCGGCGAAAAATATCCACCATGTCCACCGGTCCCTCAATCGCCGACAGGCTCTCCTGCACCACTTGCCCAAACAATCTCTCGCCTGCGTGGCGCGGATTGACCGGAATGACACGGTACCCTTTCAGGCCCATATACCGAGCCACGTAGTAACTCGGACGCACCGGATTCATGGAAACGCCAACCACCGCCACAGTCTTGGTCCGGCTCAGAATGTTCTTTAAGAATTGATCGCTATATTCGTTCATAGCGGCACCCTATCTCTGGCACAGCAGAAAAGGGAAGCCCATAAAAAAGCGCCCAGGTGATAGCCCGGGCGCAAGGTCTGGAACGAGGGACAGTGAATTAAGATCTGCGGAGGTTCCGCGCCGCAGTCACAACAATAATATGGGGCGGGAACGCAGAATAGAAAGGTCAGATCGCGCTTTTGTGAGCCTATCACTCATGCCTGAGCACATCAGGCCAATTGCCACGTGCCTGAACAATCAGCTCAGACATCTCACTGCTCCAAATCTCCTGCACTTGGGTATTATAAAGCAAGTACAGGCTATCATCGACAATCTGCCATGCCTGCGGGCTGCCGGACATCAAATACCCCTGCGACACCGCATAAGCACAATAGCCACCAAACATCGGTGCAAAAGCCCGTGGGTCTGCCTCAAAACTATATTGGTTGTCCTCAGACACAAACCGCCAGACCGCGCCTTTCCAAATCACCGCATGATCGGAATGTCCCTGAACCGCATTTCCTTCGATAAAAAACGCCACAGTGTCATAGCCGCCAATGGCCAATCCCTCTTGGACGTGAAACATCGGTTGATCCGCCAGTGCCGGACGCAGAGGTTGCAACAGCAGAGCAAGGACCGCTAAAGGGACTATTCGCAGGCGCAAAGGACACTCCATCCAAAAGTTCAGGCCTGCTCAATGTGCAGGAACATCTGCGCCCTGCCTAGGGCGGATACGCAGATGTGAACAACCTGTGACGGACCTGCCAGGCGTTGTTACCGGGCAAGCGATGCATAGAGCGCCAGCGCCGCAGCATTCGACACATTCAGGGAGCCAAAGCCACCAGCCGCATCAATCCTGACCAGCTGATCAACGGTCGCTTTGGTCTTTTCTCGCAGCCCAGGCCCCTCGGCCCCCAGCACCAGCGCCACCGGACGATCCTGACGTCCCTCCAGCGAGGCCTCGATGGTTTTGTCCGCCTCGCCGTCCAATCCCAGCACGATAAAGCCCATGTTCTGCAATTCAACAATGGTGTCCGACAGGTTGCGCACCCGCAGGTAGGGCTGACGCTCTAGCGCGCCGCTAGCGGATTTGGCCAGTGCTCCGGTTTCCGGTGCCGAATGGTGGCGGGTACCGATCACCGCACTCGCCCCCAGCACCTCGGCCGTGCGCAGAATCGCGCCGACGTTATGCGGATCGGTCACCCGGTCCAGCAACAACACCCGCGGCACCTCGGCGCCGATGCAACTCTCGACCAACCCGCCCCAATTCAGCGGCTTCACTTCCAGCACCGCACCCTGATGCACTGAATTCGGATCAATCGGCGCTTTGAAGTTACGTGAATCAACCAATTCCGGCTCAATCCCAGATTCGGCAATCGCCTCTGCCAGCTTGGCTTGGGCATTCCGCGTGACCATCAGATGCAATTTCTGGCGTTTGGGGTTCAACAGCGCATCGCGCACTGCATGCAGGCCAAACAGCCACACGGTTTCCGCATCCGAGGCCTTCTTGGCCTGTTCTTTTTCGACAACCCATTTTGGTTTCTTAGTCATCTTGCTCTCCGGCAAAAAGGAATTTTGAGCCTTAGAGAAAAACCAGTGATTTTCCTGTTGACGCTCCGTTGGTGCGCTTGTAATCACGCCTTCACATCAGGTGCAACAGTCACCTGATAGTGGGCGACAGGCCGCAAGGTGTGGCAGGGGACTGTAACTCCCTCGCGGAGACGCACGCCTGGTTCGATTCCAGGGTCGCCCACCACTTACCCCATCCAAGACGTTGTTTTCATGAGACAAAAATACCTACCCCGGTAGCTAGCCGCCCAAACATGCTCCATCCAAAAATAGTAGGTAGACCGTTACCCGACAGGGTATCGGATTCGTCTCCAAACGTAGACACATTGGCTGTGAGCGACTGTTCGCCCAGCGGCACACGGATTCGTATTGAGATTTAGGAGCAGACGTCCATCCAAGATTTTATTCGTCGGCCCTTTTCGGGCCAATCCTGTGGTATTAGTTTCTCGCCTGAGGCCTTCGTCCACCGTTCCCGAATTGCGTCGACATACCGGCAATCCTCGTCGATGTAGGCGTGTTCAATAAGTACCACTTGTACGCCTGTTTGGCGCGCGGTCTCGTTAAACAGCAAGACGAAACTGGACCTGTCACGGTTTGATGCCGCTCCTTTGATAGCATTTATTGGCCCGAAGGAGATGAATTATGGGACTGAAACAAATGGACGAATTTCGCAAGGATGCGGTGCGTGTTGCACTGACCAGTGGGCTTACACACGAGCAGGTAGCGGATGATCTTAGCGTTCACTGCCCGGCAGCGTATGTTTACATGCGCGAGAGGGGAGAAGAGCACCGGATCACATTTCTATTGGGCGGATGTGTCGTGTCATGAGCGTCAGTTCGCATGGCTTGCGGGCATTCCGTAGCCGTCCTGCCAGTCGGAGGCAGCGATCTGATTTGGTCACGTTGGCGCATATCAAAGAACAGTCACGCCTCAGCTTGGGCCGCGACGGACGACCACGGATGACCGAAGAGCTGAAGGAGATCGGCTTGAACGTTGGTCACCGCCGTGCGGGCCGCCCCCTCTCGGCAAATTATTTTGCAATCGCCTGCCGGGCAACGGATGCGCCAGAACGGAATATCAGGGGTGAGACGCGCAAACACAAAGCTACGACGGACAGTAATCACAAGTTCAACACCGCCCCGAACTTGTTGGACCGTGACTTCTCAGCTAACCGGCCAAACCGGAAATAGGCAGGTGATACCACGTATGTCTGGGCGCGTGAGCGTTGGCTTTATCTGGCCGTGATCCTGGATCTACATTCTCGGCGCGTCATTGGCTGGCCCCCTCTCGGCAGATTTGGCTTTGCCAAATCGCCTGCCGGGCAATGGATGGCGATTGCTTTTTGTGCACCATCCAAGGGCTGCATTCATCACACGGATCGTGGCAGCCAGTATTGTTCACTCGACTATCAAAAGATCTTGCGCCAGCATGGTTTCAAAGCGTCCCCTCTCATGCATGTAACATGCACTGCCGGGCAGTGAATGAGCAGCAAAGGTAATTGTTATGATAATGCAGCCGTTGAGACCTTCTTCAAAACCATCCAGACCGAACTGATCTGGCGGGGCACATGGGAAACCCGCAGGCAGGCCGAGATGGCAGTCTTTAAATACATCAATGGCGTCTACAATCCGCGCCCCTCTCGGGATATCGCTTTGCGATACCCTGCCGGGCAGTGGACGCCACTCAACATTGGGTTGGAAAAGCCCCGTCGCTTTTGAACGGAAGGTGGCCTAAACGATCACTTGGGGCGGCACGAATGCGCGACAGGTCCACTTTGCTTCGATGTCAGACTGACAATCCCACACAGCTCTTCAAGAAGAGTTTGATCGGATGCCGTCGCGCTTGAAGATTCGACCAAGCCTTTTGCTGCTGCCTGGCTCAGCAGAGACATTGAACGTTCCGGCTATACGTTCTTTGCGCGTACTTGCCAGCTCGATCAGTGCATCGGCAAAGAGTTGGGATGGTTTATGCATCGTCGCTCATCTTCGAACTGAGACGGACTTAGAGCGTCTCTTGGGCTTTTCTGAGTGAGCCAAAGTTTCTGTTGTGCTTAATGTCCAAGCTATCTAGGGTTCTCATTATTAGAATTCAATTCCGCATAGTGGAATTACTAGGGAGAAGACTTCAATGACCAGAAGACTGAAAATCTGTGTGAAATCCGCCATCTTATCCGCGGGCCTTGCCTTTGCCGCAACCGTGACAACTGCAGGAGCCACATTGATCCATGGTGAGGCCGGTCCCAACCGGGGCGCCCGTGCTGCAGCCCTGCAATGGTTTGCTGATCAGGTAGGTGAGACATCAGGCGGCGAACTAACAATCAATGTTCAATGGGGCGGCGCCCTGTTCAAGGCCAATGCAGCGGTTCAATCCGTCGGCGATGGCGTTGCCGACATGGGCACCGTGATTGCAGTCTATTACCCACAGGAAATGCAGGCCTATGGCATTGCTGACCTACCACTGGAAAACCCGGACGCCTGGGTTGGTATGCGCGCCACAGATGAACTGATGCGTAACTCCCCCGCGATCCAGGCAGATCTTGCTGACAAGAACTTGGTTTACATCGGTACTTTCACCACATCGGCTGTTCACATCGGCTGTACCGGCGATGCCATCCGCTCAATCAGCGACATCAAAGACCGCAAAATTCGTGGCACCGGCGCCTATGGTCGCGTGTTCGGCGAGCTGGGCGGCAATATGGTCAACATGAGCATCTATAAAGCCTATCAAGGGCTGGATACCGGCTTGCTCGATTGCTCGCAGGGCTATTCCTATGCCGTAACTGCGCTGAAGCAGCAGGAAGTGATGACGAACTACACCTTGCTCGACTGGGGCCAGGTTGGCGGTGTTGGCATCATGATGAACAAAGACAGCTTTGACGCTCTCAGCGCTGCTGAGCAAACCGTCCTCATAGACGCGGGTAGTGCCATGGCCGATGAATTTGGCCGCTTGATCACCACCGCAAACGCTGCTGCCATCGACACTATGAAAGAGACCGGCATCGAAGTCATCACACTGCCACAAGACGATCGCGACCAGCTGGTCGCTGCAGGTGCCAAGCACATCGATGCATGGGTAGAAAACATGAATGCTGCGGGCCTGGATGGCTCCAGCCTTCTGACCGAATACCGTGGCTTGATCGCCAAGTATTCGGCCGAACGTGACGACCAAGGGTACCCCTGGACACGCTAATCCCCCAGCCCCCCAATGTGCCTATTTGGGGGGCTTCCCTTTGCCCGCATAAAACGAACGCGAGGTACCGATGTTTCGGAAGTTTGAAAGGTTCCTGCTGAACCTTGCGGTGGCAGCCGTTATTGCCCTTGGTCTAATGATCACCATCAGTGTTGTCTCCCGGTCTCTGTTCAATGTGGCACTGCCCGACACGATCATTATCGTGCGCGAGTTGATGGTTGCCGCAATTGTCTTGCCGCTGGCAGCCGCAACACTGGCACGCAGTCATGTGGCTGTCGAATTTCTAGCCGCAAAACTCCCCCTCAAGGCGCAGGCCTGGTTGGTGGTCAGTGGCTCAGTTGTTGGTGTATTCGCACTCATGCCTCTGATCTACGCTGGTGGTCGCGAGTTTGCCCACACCGTCACCTCTGGAGGGTTCTTCTATGGTGACCTCAACCTACCGAAATGGCCTGGTCGTCTGGTGTTTTTGGTGGGCATGACAGCCTGCTGGCTGCGCCTGCTTGTCCTGGTCGTTCAAGATATCCGCTCCATTCGCGCCGGACAATTTGACTTTATCACTTCCGCTGAAGGAACCGACTGATGGATGCCTCACTTATTGGCCTCATCGCCTTTGCTGCTGTACTTGGCCTGCTTGCCCTACGCGCACCTATTGGCTTTACCCTGGCCGGCGTCGCCACTGTTGCGACCTTCTTCATTTTTGCCTTTCGCAGCGGCAGTTTCGCACCCGAGCGCGCCATCCGCGCCACCACGTCTATGGTGTATTCTAACTCTTTTGACCTGATCCACTCTTATGATCTGTCGATGATCCCCCTGTTCATCGCCTTGGGGCATATTGCCTATAAGGCCGACATCACCACGCGAATCTATTACGCTGCCCGCGTCTGGCTGTCCGCAGTTCCCGGTGGCGTTGCCATGGCATCTGTTGTCGGCTGCGGCGGATTTTCGGCCATCACCGGATCGTCCATCGCCTGTGCTTCGACTATGGGGCGTATCTGCACACCCGAAATGCTGCGCATGGGCTATGACAACCGTCTGGCCACAGCCAGTGTTGCAGCTGGTGGAACACTGGGCTCACTGATCCCACCGAGTGTTTTGTTCATCATCTATGGCATCTTCACTGAGACCTCGATCAACCGACTGTTCGTCGCTGGTATTTTACCCGGCTTGTTGACGCTGGCTGGGTTTTTGCTGGTGATCTTTCTGTGGGTCAAGCACGATCCAGCCGCCGCACCTGTAGATCCGGGCCATATCAGCTATGGCGAACGGTTCCGCGCAGCCGCGATGGCCTGGCCCGCCTTTGTGTTATTCTTGGTCATCATCGGCGGCATTTATGGCGGGATCTTCACCGCAACCGAGGCCGCCGGTGTTTGCCTGTCTGCCGCCGCGCTGATTGGGCTGGCGCAACGTAAACTGTCCCTGAAGGACATCTGGGATGCCATCCGGGACACCTGCCTGCAGACCTCGTCAATTTTCCTGATCGCCGCCGGCGCCAAGATCTTCGTCGCCTTTGTGGCCCTAACCGGCGTTGCCCCCGCAATTGTCGACATAGTCACACAGGCGGAACTATCAGTGTTCTGGCTGATGTTTGCCATTGCCGTGATCTACCTGATGCTGGGCATGTTTCTGGATCCAATTGGAATCATGGTTCTGACCTTGCCGCTGGTGGTGCCGCTGGTTGAAACTTATGGGCTGGATCTCATCTGGTTTGGCGTTGTGGTTATCAAACTGCTGGAAATCGGCCTGATCACACCGCCTGTGGGCCTGAACGTCTTTGTCATTGCCAATGTCGTGGGCAAGGACGCTCCGATCGACCGGATCTTCGCTGGCATCGCCCGCTTTTTGACCGTGGATGTGATCGTTTTGATCCTGATCATGAGCTTTCCGGTGATTTCTTTGCTTCTGCCAAATTCCATGTGGTAAGCCAACCGGCAGAACAACAGATGAGATAGTAGAATATGGTCAAGGATCTTTCATCCGATCGCAGGTTTGCAACAACATTGGCGCGCGGCATGAGTGTGCTGCGCGCCTTTCGCCCCAGCGACGACGGGTTGAGCAATCAGGAGATTTCCGAGCGGACAGGTGTACCAAAATCCACTGTCTCGCGTCTGACCTTTACCCTACAATCGCTTGGCTATCTGTCCCATGGCCAGCGCCACGACCGCTATCGTCCCGGGCCCGCCCTACTGGCCCTGGGCAATGTCGCATCTGCCTCGGTTTCCTTCGTCGATATGGCAGATGGCATCATGCAGCCACTGGCTGACGAAACGGGCACTCTTGTTCTGATTGGTGTGCGCGATGAGCAGAAAGTTCTGCTGATCAAAACATGGCGACCCAAGGAAACCTCATCCCTCTGGCTAGAGGTCGGACACCGTATACCCGCATCGCATTCATCATCCGGTCAAGCCCAACTGGCCGCTCAAAGTGACGAAGAATTTGCCAGTTATGTCGACAACTACGGCAGCGCGGTTCGCGACGCAGACATAACCATCTCTGATATTCGCCAAGACGCCTATTCACAGCTGCTGGGCCGCGGCTTTGTCATTGCAGGTCACGGGTTGCGCTATGCCAAGTCGGTAAATGCCGTTTCGGTTCCTTTTCGCAGTCGTGAATTTAATGAACCCGTCTCCTTTACCTGTGGCGCGGTCCCCGAGGTTCTATCGGTCGAACGCATGGAAACCGAAGTGGGGCCGAAACTCAGAGAGGCCGTCAAAGACCTGGAACGAATGACCGGCAGGCCGTCTGCTTTGGTGCAGCAAGGCTAATTCCGCATAGTAGAATTAGATTTTACTTATTGAAACTCCGATCAGGCTTGGTATTGTGTCTTCAACCGGCCCGGCATGACTCGTCGCGGCCACGGGAACACTAATTGAGGCCGCTGAATGACATCAACAATCTCATATGAAAGCGCTGTCGCTTATGATGTAACGGATGGGGTGGCGGTGATTACTGTTCAGAACCCGCCAGTAAATGCGCTGTCTGTTGCTGTGCGACGCGGCTTAGACGATGCCTTTGCCCGATTTTCGACCGACGCCAATGCCAAGATTGCTGTTCTCATCGGCGCAGGTCGCACATTCATTGCCGGAGCAGACATCAAGGAGTTCGGCAAACCGCCGCAGGGACCACGCCTGCCCGACTTGTTTCAACGCATTGAAGACACCGAAAAACCGGTGATTGCAGTGCTGCACGGCACGGCATTGGGCGGCGGGCTAGAGGTTGCACTGGCTGCGCATTACCGACTGGCCCTGCCAGGCACCAAGGTTGGCCTGCCCGAAGTCACTTTGGGTCTTATTCCCGACGCTGGCGGCACCCAGCGGTTGCCTCGTCTGACTGGCGTTGACGCTGCTCTGTCGATGATGACCTCAGGTCGCCCGATAAAGGCCGAAGAAGCGTTGAAGCTGGGCATCGTTGATCAGATCAGCGAAGAGACTGACCCAAGAACTGCTGGGATAGCTTACGCAAACCACTTGCTGGCGACCAATGCCACAGTGCGTCGGGTCGGCGACATGCCAGCCACAGTGGTCACTGCCACTGAATTAGACGGTTGGCGCAGCAAGCTGGTCAAAAAATCCCGCGGCCAGCTGTCTCCACTCGCCTGTGTCGACGCTGTTGAGGCGGCCGCAACGCTGGACTTTGCCTCGGGCATCAACCGCGAGCGAGAGTTGTTCATGTCGATGTTGGCCTCTCCGCAGCGCGCAGCCCTGGTCCATGCCTTCTTTGCCGAGCGCAAAGTTTCAAAACTGCCCGAACTGCAGGGAGTGGCTGCGCGGAACATTACCAAGGTGGGCATCATCGGCGGCGGCACCATGGGCGCGGGCATTGCTGTTTCCTGCCTGCTGAACGGGCTGGATGTCACCTTGATTGAACGCAATATTGACGCGGCCTCGACTGCCAAAGGCACTGTCACGCGCCTGCTGGGTGATAGCCTCAAGCGAGGCAAAATTTCCGAAGCAAAACACAACAGTATCCTGGCTGACAGTTTCCGCACCAATACTGATTATACAGCCCTGTCTCAGGCAGACCTGGTTATTGAGGCCGTGTTTGAAAGCATGGATGTCAAGCACGATGTGTTTCGACAGCTGGACACGGTTTGCAAACCCGGAGCCATACTGGCCAGCAATACCTCGTACCTTGACATCAACGAAATTGCAGCCGCCACCAGCAGGCCGCAGGATGTCATCGGTCTGCACTTCTTCTCTCCTGCGCATGTGATGAAACTACTAGAGGTTGTTGTGCCCGATGCAACCGCACCCGATGTGGTGGCCACTGGTTTTGCTCTGGCCAAGACGCTGAACAAGATTGCAGTGCGGGCTGGCGTTTGTGACGGCTTTATCGGCAACCGAATTCTCGCCACTTACCGCGCCGCTGCGGATCACATGGTTCTGGACGGCGCCTCGCCTTATGACATCGACCGCGCGCTCAAAGCCTTTGGTTTTGCCATGGGTCCGTTTGAGGTCAGCGATCTGGCCGGGCTGGATATCGGCTGGGCGACCCGTAAGCGCAAGGCACCAACGCTGGATCCCCGTGCGCGCGTAGCCAAGTTTGCCGATCGGCTGTGTGAACTGGGCCGTTTCGGTCAGAAAACCGGACGCGGTTTTTACATCTATGCTGACGGATCCCGGCACGGCTCCCCCGACCCCGAGGTCTTGCAATTCATCAACGCCGAGCGCGATGAACTGGGGATAACCCCGCAAAAGATGGACGAAGAGACCATTGTTCGCCGCTACATGGCTGCCATGATCAACGAAGGCGCCAAAGTGGTCTCCGAAGGCATCGCACAACGGCCGCTGGACGTCGATATGACCTTTCTGTCGGGCTATGGATTTCCGCGACATCGTGGCGGCCCCATGCACTATGCTGATGAAGTTGGCCTGCCCGCGATACTGGCAGACCTAGAACGCTATGCTCAGGACGATGCCTATTTCTGGCAACCTGCCCAATTGATCCGCAATCTGGTTGCCAAGGGCCAGACGTTTGCCTGCTTGAATGATTGACGAGGAAAACACATGACCGACGCCGTAATCGTTTCGACCGCCCGCACTGCAATTGGCAAAGCTGGCCGAGGATCTCTCAACCTAACACATGGGGCCACAATGGGCGGCCATGTCGCCCGCGCGGCTGTGGATCGCGCCGGGATTGACCCCGCGCTGATCGAAGACAGTGTGTGGGGCTGTGGCTACCCCGAGGCCGCAACCGGCGGCAACATCGCACGGCAAGTTGTGCTGCGTGCTGGCCTGCCGCAATCCATTGCAGGCACCACGGTCAACCGTTTCTGTGCTTCAGGCCTGCAGGCCATTTCGAACGCCGCCAATGCCATCAAACTGGATGGCACTCGCGCTGCAATCGCTGGCGGGATGGAGAGCATCTCATTGGTGTTACCGCCGGTCCGCCACTCGCGCGAGGACTGGCTGGAGGCCAATGTGCCGGATCTCTACCTCCCGATGATTGACACCGCCGACATCGTCGCCGAACGCTATGGCATCAGCCGCGAGGCGCAGGACGAGCTGTCCCTGCAAAGCCAGCAACGCACCGCTGCGGCGCAACAGGCAGGTCTGTTTGACCCAGAAATCGTGCCGATGGATGTCACCATGGCTGTGACCAACCGCGAAACCAAAGAAGTCACCCACAAGCAGGTCACTCTGACCAAAGATGAATGCAATCGTCCCGCCACCACGCTGGGCGGCTTGGCCAGCCTGGCTCCGGTTCGTGGTGACGGCAAATTCATCACCGCTGGCAATGCATCGCAATTGTCCGACGGGGCCTCGGCCATGGTGCTGATGTCTGGAACCGAAGCCGAAAAGGCTGGGCTGGAACCGCTGGGGGGCTTTCGTGGTTTTGCCGTCGCAGGCTGTGGCCCTGATGAAATGGGGATCGGTCCGGTCTTTGCCATTCCACGTTTGCTGGAACGCCACGGTTTGAAGGTAGCCGACATCGATCTGTGGGAGCTGAACGAGGCCTTTGCCAGCCAAGCGCTGTATTGCCGCAATCACCTGGATATCGACCCCGACAAATTCAACGTGAACGGCGGCTCGATCTCGGTTGGTCATCCGTTTGGCATGACCGGCGCACGGTTGGCGGGGCATCTTTTGCTTGAAGGCAAACGGCGTGGCGCGAAACTGGGCGTTGTTTCCATGTGCATTGGCGGCGGCATGGGCGCTGCTGGCCTGTTTGAAATCTACTAAGGACCTCGCAAATGGATCTGTCATACACCGCCCAAGAACAAGAATTCCGAGCTGAAGTCCGCGGTTTTCTCGCCGCCAATCTGGACCCAAAACTGGCTGACAAAGTGCGTTTGGGGAAACACCTGACCAAGGCCGATTTTGAAGGTTGGCACGCAAGTTTGAACAGTCGCGGATGGCTGGCTGGCAACTGGCCAAAACAACATGGTGGCGCAGGCTGGACCCCAGTCGAGCGGCATATTTTCGAAGAGGAAACCACCCTCGCCTACGCGCCCCGGATTGTGCCTTTTGGCCTGGCGATGCTTGGACCAGTGCTGCAGGCTTTTGGCTCACCCGAGCAATGCGCCCATTACCTGCCCCGCATCCTGTCGGGCCAGGATTGGTGGTGTCAGGGTTATTCAGAACCCGGCGCGGGATCGGATCTGGCTGCTGTCAAGACCGCTGCCGTGCGCAATGGCGATCACTATGTGGTCAATGGCCAGAAAACCTGGACCACTTTGGGCCAACACGCCAACTGGATTTTCTGCCTGGTGCGCACCAATACCGAAGTCAAAGCACAAGAGGGCATCTCGTTCCTGTTGATCGACATGGAAACGCCCGGTGTCACCGTGCGCCCGATTGTACTGCTTGATGGCGGTGCCGAGGTGAACGAGGTTTTCCTTGATAACGTCCGTGTCCCAGTGGGCAATTTGGTGGGCGACCAGGACAAAGGCTGGACCTACGCAAAATACCTGCTGACCCACGAGCGCACCAATATTGCCGGCGTTGGTTTTTCAAATGCTGCCTTGGCGAATGTGAAACGGATCGCCTCTGCCGAAGTCGCTGGTGGCCGCCCCCTGATTGAAAACCCGCATTTCGCCGCACGTCTGGCCCAGGTCGAGATTGACCTGATGGCAATGGCAACCACCAACAGCCGCACGCTGGCCAAGGCCGCCGCCGGGCAGGCCCCCGGCGCACAAAGCTCCATGCTCAAGGTAAAAGGCACGTTGATCCGTCAAGAGATCACCGACCTGACCCGCCGGGCTGTTGGCCCCTATGCGACCCCCTTCCTGCCCGAATCGCTGGACGAAGGCTACAATGGCGAACCTGTCGGACCAGACTATGCCACTGCCGCATCCGAGCAGTATTTCAACAACCGCAAACTGTCGATTTTTGGTGGCTCGAACGAAGTTCAGCGCACCATCATCAGCAAAACCATTCTGGAACTCTGAGGGCACATCATGGATTTCAACCTGACTGAAGAGCGCCAGATGTTGCAGGATACCCTGCGCCGGTTTCTGGCAGACGCCGCGAACAAAGATAGCAACACCCTCTGGACCGAACTGGCCGAACTGGGTGTCATTGGCGCACTGTTCACCGAAGACTACGGCGGTTTTGGCGGCGCGGGCTTTGACCTGTCGGTGGTTTTCGAAGAAATCGGCCGCGCTGGTGTTGCCACTCCACTGCTGGAAACTGGCATTTTGGCCGGCGGTTTGATTGCCGCTCTGGGCAACGATGACCAAACAGCCCTGCTCGAAAGCATCGTCGACGGCACACAACAATTGGCCTTTGCCCATGGCGAACCGTTGACCCGTTACGATTTGAACCATGTCGCCACGACGGCCACACAAACCGGCGACGGCTACATTCTGAATGGACACAAATGTGTTGTGATGAACGGCGGACGTGCTGACACGCTGATCATCAGCGCCCGAACAGCAGGCGACGTAGCCAGTAACGATGGGATCTCTCTGTTTTTGGTTGATGCATCATCTGTTGAAAGGCGATCGTACCAAACCATGAGCGGCGCGGACGCAGCAGAGGTTTACCTGAACAACGTGACCGTAGCCAAGACCGCTTTGCTGGGGGCTGAGGGCGCCAGTTTCTATGAAATCGAAACTCAGGTTGCACGGGCCACGGCCGCTCTCTGTGCCGAGGCCGTGGGCGCAATGGAAAGCGCCAAGGACTTGACGATTGAATACATGCAAACACGCCAGCAATTTGGCCGACCCATTGGCAAATTTCAGGCCCTGCAGCATCGTATGGCCGACTTGCTGATCGAGGTCGAACAAGCGCGATCTGCCACAATCAATGTCTGTGGCCATCTAGATGCTGACCGGCCTCTGCGCGAGCGTCATGTCAGCGCTGCAAAAAACCTGATTGGCAGGGTTGGCCGTCAGGTCGCCGAAGAAACGATCCAGCTGCACGGCGGCATTGGCATGACGCAGGAATACAATCTGGCTGGTTTCACCAAACGGATGATGATGATTGATCACCAATGGGGCGACACGGATTACCACCTTGAACGGTTCATTGCATTGTCGCGGGCTGTCGGATGACCCAGGAATTGGTAATCCACGGTGAAACCGGCCCACAGCGTGTGATCGGTTATGTACTGGATGTCAGCCACAGGGATGGCGGTGCAAGATGCTGGCTGGATCTGACGGATGACCACCTTAATCGGCATGGTGTGCTGCATGGTGGCATTGCGACCATGCTATTGGACAGCGCCAGCGGCGCAACCGGATCAATGAGCATCGATCCCGCCGGGCGCGCGCCGTTTCTGACCATGTCGCTGACCACCAATTTCCTGGCCCCTGCCCGCACGGGTCGTGTTACGGCAACGGGCCGGATCACCGGTGGCGGCACTTCCACTATCTTTATCGAGGCACAGTTGATTGATGAAGCCGGCCAACTGATAGCCACATCAACCGGTGTTTTCCGCAAAGTTCCGGATCACCGCCGCAGCATGGAACATCAGGCATGAGCGAACCACTGGTTAAAGTTGACGATCAGGGGGATCGTCTGATAATCGAAAACCGCAATACGACCCGGCGCAACGCCCTGTCACCTGAATATTATCAAGGCCTGAAATCAGCCCTAACAACTGCCGCCTCGGAGCCGCGTATCAAGGTGGTTATCCTGACGGCAAAAGGTCCGTTCTTTTGCGCCGGTGGCGATCTGAACCTGCTGGCCGAACGACAATATCTGCCACTGGAAGACCGCGCCGCCCGGATCGAAGCCCTGCACGAGTTGATCCGCTTGATCCGCAATTGCCCCAAGCCCGTCATCGCAGCCGTCGAAGGCGGCGCAGCGGGGGCTGGCCTGTCCATTGCCCTTGCCTGTGACTTTATCGTGGCTGCCGTTGGAGCCAAATTCAGTGCGGCTTATGTCAAGGCCGGGCTGGTGCCCGATGGCGGCCTGACCTCGACGCTGACCTCGCTTTTGCCTCGGGCTCTGGTGTCGGAAATCTGCCTGACCGGACAAGCCGTGTCTGCCGAGCGGTTCTTTAATCTTGGCGCGATCAACAGGCTATGCCCCGCAAGCCAGACACTCGCCGTGGCGCAGGAAATTGCCTCTGGCCTGGCTGCGGGTCCATCAACGACCCAAGCCAGCATCAAGGCGTTGCTGACCTCGGCTCAAACAACCGATCCAGACACACAGCTGGATGTTGAAAGGGACGCGATGGCTAAAGCAATTGCATCCCCCGACGCAATAGAAGGCATTGCCGCCTTCCTTGAAAAACGTATGCCAGATTTTAACAAAGCCCAGGAAAATTCATGACTCACCCTTTCCTTACCACGGCTGTTACCAAGACCTATGGGACCTCCATCCCCATCATCGCCGGAGGTCTGATGTGGCTGTCAGATGCCGATTATGTCTCTGCTGCCGCGCGGGCTGGGATCATGTCCTTTATAACGGCTGCGTCCTTTCCCGAACCTGACGCCCTGCGCGCCGAAATACGCAAGTGCCGTTCGCTTTGTGATGGTGCTGCCTTTGGGGTCAACGTGTCGATGCTGCCAAAACTGGTGCCGGGTGAAAAGACCGCCGATGTCTTCCGTCTCATCGCTGACGAAAGCGTAAAGTTTGTTGAAACCTCGGGCCGCAACCCCGAAGAATACATGCCCATCCTTAAGGATGCCGACATCACGGTGCTACACAAGGTTCCCAGCGTTCGTTTCGCGGTCAAAGCCCAGTCGGTTGGTGTGGATATGGTCGCAATCGTCGGCGCCGAATGTGGTGGGCATCCGGGCATGGACATGATCGGCACGATGGTCAATGCCGCTACAGCGGCCGAACGCCTGACCATCCCCTATCTGATCGGCGGCGGTATTGGCCACGGATCTCAAATCATCGCAGCTTTGTCGATGGGGGCCTCGGGGGTTGTTATGGGCACCCGGTTCCTGGTCGCCCATGAGCTCAACGCTCATGCCGATTACAAGGCGCGGATGATGGAGGCCACCGAACGCGATACCCAACTGATAATGCAGTCAGTCCGCAACACTGTGCGGGCACTGGCGAACGAGACCACTGCAGCTGTCGCCAAGATGGAGCAGGATAATCCAAAGGTTACAATCTCTGACCTGCTGCCGCATATCTCGGGCCAGCACGGCCGGGCGGCTTATGCCACAGGCGACACATCGCGCGGGGTTCTTTCTGCCGGTCATGCGCTGGCCTTCGTTGATAAAGTCGAACCCATGGTCCAGATTATTGACCGTTTGGCCAAGGAAGCTAACGTAGCCCTGGCGCGGCTCAGCGCCCTGCAAACTATTGCCCCATACCAGGAAAGCGCCTGATGACCCAGATCACCCGAATTCACCAGAACATTGACCACTGGGCCAAGGCGCAACCCGAGGCCCCGGCACTGGAAGACTTTGATGGTACCAAGCTCAGTTATCTGGACTTGCAGAACGCCATCTCGGAGGCTGCAAAAATCCTTGCGCAGTACGGCGTAAGCGGTGGTGATCGTGTGTTGATCATCTCGGAAAACTGCGCGTCGACGGTTGCTTTTCTGTTTGCAGCCAGTCGGCTGGACGCATGGGCTGTTCCCATCAATGCCCGGATGAGCAACAGCGAAGTCGACCGCGTCATCGCCCATTCCAGCCCCAGCGTCATTGTCCTGACCACTGCCGCCTCACAAGACGCAACCAAGCACGCGGCACAGCGCAACGCGACACCTGAAACCGGGCTGTTTGGCACGGTCGCTTGTGTAACCTCCACAAAGGGCGAGCCTGAGCCCGTCGTCGAAGGCCCCAGTCAGGTTGGCGTCCTTCTTTACACCACCGGCACCACGGGTGATCCCAAAGGGGTCATGCTCAGCCACGCCAACCTCTTGTTTGCCGGTGATGCTTCGGCCAACTTACGTGGCATCAAACCAGGCGATTTGGTCTACGGCGCATTGCCCATCACCCATGTCTTTGGACTTGCCTCGATGGTTGTCGCCAGCACCCATGCTGGGGCCGCCATTCGCCTGCAAAGCCGCTTCACCCCTGCTGCGCTCTACGAGGCTCTGCAGAATGGCGTAACCGTGTTGCCTGCTGTGCCCCAGATGCACGCCTTGCTGATGCAATATGCCCGCGAACAGGGCCATCAAAAACTGACGGGCAGTAAACTGCGGTATGTGTCATCAGGCGCCGCGCCACTGGACCCTGTTTGGAAACGAAACGCCGAAGCCTTTTACGGTCTGCCACTGCAAAATGGCTACGGCATGACGGAATGCACCGCAGGACTCTGCGCCACACAAAGCGAAATTGGCGATCCTGATACCAGTGTCGGCAGAGCCCTGCCCGGCACGCAGGTCAAACTGGACGGGGATGGCGAAACCGGAGAGGTACTGGCCCGCGGCCCGCATGTTATGGCCGGGTATTACCGCAACGAGACAGCAACCCAAGAGACCTTTGATGCCGAAGGCTGGCTGCGCACCGGGGATGTCGGACGCATTGACGATCAGGGACGTCTGCACATTGTCGGACGAAGCAAGGAAATAATTATCCGATCAGGCTTCAATGTTTTTCCACAAGAAGTTGAAGCCGCTCTGAACGAACACGACGCCGTTGTGCAAAGTGCCGTTGTTGGCCGGAGTATTGCCGGCAACGAAGAGGTCCTGGCTTTTGTTCAGGTCACCGACATGGCCGCCACAAACGAAGAGACTCTAAAGGCCCATGTCGCCGAACGACTTTCTGGCTACAAGCGTCCATCGCATATTGTTCTGACACTGCAATTGCCTGCCGCAGCCACAGGCAAATTGCTGAAGCACAAGATGATCGACACCTTTGCTGAACAATTGGCCATGGATGAGGCCGACTAACCAAGGACATCCGCCTGTTGCCCGCCAAACAAGTGGGGGACGGTAACTATTTCAATGTCACAAGCTGGCATGATACAGTATTCGTGGGGTCGTAGGAGTGCGTTTGGGTCAGAGTGGTCACCGGCCCGACATGAGGAGGAAACAACCCGGGCATCCGCTGAATGGAGACATCGGCCGAACTCGTACATTAGGCGTGTTTTGCCTGTGCTTTACCTCTTAGGCAACCTATGAACACAATACTCAAGATGTGTTGACCCTTATACGGGAACCCAAGGCATAGCCCTTTCAGACCCGTGGCACCGAAAGGGGCCGCCTTTGGGGATTATCATGCGTGGCTCGAAAATACATTTCAGCACCACGGGTGGTCTGGAACTCCCCTTTAAGACCAGACGGCTTGTGGGCAATTTCGTTTCCTAGAAGGTGACCCCGTAAGAAATCCCGTAAGTTTTCTGTGCTACCACGGCCTATCTTAGGCTGTCGGAAGTCTGGATAATGCCCAAGAAGACTGCGCCATACTACTGGAACCGAGGCGGATATTATTTTCGCAAATGGGTCCCCAAGCGAAATCGGATGGTCGACCCCACGCAATCCGTCGCATCCTGTCTGCATACCACTGATGAGTTAGAGACCGTCAAAAGGA
>MAAY01000022.1:4104-40219 GCA_002162795.1 Rhodobacterales bacterium 56_14_T64 | reverse complement strand
CCTCCGCCACTTCCAGCGCAGCGAGGTCGCTCAGCACATCGGCACTGTCATCTTCAAGAGCCTCGTCAATCTCAACCGCAGCCAGGCTCCCCAAAGCGTCGGCCGCACCCGTATCGACGCCCTCCGCCACTTCCAGCGCAGCGAGGTCGCTCAGCACATCGGCACTGTCATCTTCGGGAGTCCCGTCAATCTCAACCGCAGCCAGGCTCCCCAAAGCGTCGGCCGCACCCGTTTCGACGACTTCCTCCACTTCCATTGCAGCGAGGTCCCCCAGCACATCGGCGCTGTCATCTTCGGGAGTCCCGTCAATCTCAACCGCAGCTAGGCTCTCCAAAGCGTCGGCCGCACCCCTTTCGACGACTTCCTCCACTTCCATCGCAGCGAGGTCGCTCAGCACATCCGTGCTGTCATCTTCAGGAGCCTCGTCAATCTCAACTTCGGCCAAGCTCTCCAAAGCATCCGCGGCACCGGTGTCGGCAACCTCAGCCACCTCCTGCGCGGCAAGAGCATCCAGAACTCCGGTGCTATCATCCTGAGAGATTTCGGCAATTTCCACTGCAGCAAGGCTTGCCAGTGCCGCTCTCGAGGCATCTACTTCAGGCGTGTCCTCCGGCGCGCGGACGCTCAGATCGGCCAAAATGGCACCGCTTTGGTCCACCTCTGCCTCCGGCAGCTCGACACCGCGCAGGCTGTCCAACGCCGTTGCCATACCGGCCCCAGCATCCGGCCCGTCGGCGGACAAGGCCGACAACAGTGCGGTATCGCCGAGGATTTTTTCGATCAACGTCTCGGCGCCGGATTTTCCATCCATATAGGCCATCAGATTGCTCAACTGACTGCGCGCCTCTAGCAGAGGTTTTAACGCGTCCACCTTGGACGCAATTGCACCGGGTGAAAAATCAGACATCTTCTCAAACGTCAGATCAATAGCCAGGTTACCCTCGCCGGTCAGGGTGTTGGGCACCGTAAAGGCCGCCCGAGGCGCCATCCCCCGCATCCGCTCGTCAAAATTATCAACGTCGATCTCCAGGAACTTACGATCTGCTACGGCGGGTTGTTCAACCTTGGACTTACCCGTCAGATCGCTCATCACCCCCATGACAAAGGGAAGCTGCACCTTTTTCTCAGAGCCGTACAACTCGACATCATATTCGATCTGCACCCGGGGTGCGCGATTTCGGGCGATGAATTTCTGCGAACTATCAGCCATTGGCGCCTCCTCTGGATTCGGCCAGTTCTGCCCTTAGCGCGCGAATTTCCTGCATCAGCTCAAGCACATGCTCGTCCACCACATCTGTTTCCGATTTCACCAATTCGCGCAGCTTTTCAAATTCAGCCTCATCATCATCTTCCACCGCCGTCTGCATGGTGTTGACCAACAGGCCAATGAACAAGTTCAGCACCGAAAACGCCGTGATGACGATGAAGGGCACAAAGAAGATCCAGGCCATCGGGTAGACCAGCATCACCGGTCGTACGATCCCCATCGACCAGCTTTCCAACGTCATGATCTGGAACAGCGAGTAGAGCGACCGCCCCAGGGTGCCGAACCATTCGTTAAAGGCCGCGCCGTACATCAGCGTCGCCATCACCGCAAAAACGTAATAGACAATCGACAGCATCACGATCACTGCACCCATGCCGGGCAGCGCATCCAGCAAGGCCTGCACCACCGAGCGCATCTGCGGCACCACCGACAACAACCGCAGCGCCCGCACCACGCGTAGTCCCCGCAAGGCCGACAATCCTTGTTTATCGGGTAGCAGCCCAACCGAGACCACCAGCAGGTCAAAAATATTCCAAGCCGAGGCAAAAAACCGCCAGCCGTAGGCATAGAACTTGAGCGCCAGCTCCATCACAAAAATCGCCAGCACCGCACGGTCAATCACTGACAATAAACCTCCGATGTGATCTGTCACCGTCGAAGAGGTGCTAAGCCCCAGTGTGATCGCGTTGAAAATGATGACGCCAAGAATACTGTTCCTGACGCTATCGCGCTCCACAAACTCACGGGCTTTGTCCTGGCGTGTAAGGGGTTGAGTTTCAATCATTGGTCTAATGTCTTTTGGCAGTGAACCAAGAGGCCGGCGCAACCGCCGCCCTCTCTCTCATCGTTTTATCACAACACGGGCTAGCCAAGCGTTGCCTCTAGCTGAGATTTGCCTTCGAGGGCGATTTCGTTGAACAGACCCAGACCTGTATTAACGCTCTCAAGGACACTTTTTGCCCCGGCGAAGCCAACACCTGCACTGGCGCCAGCAAGGGTCAGATTGACCACCGCCGGGAACACCCGATCAAAGATTTCAGCATATTTCGGGTTCTGCGCCGACAGCGCATCCAACATGCGTTTCAGCTTGGGCATATTGGTTTCAGCATTCGACACCCGTGTCATCATGTCTGAACAGCCGTTCAGTGCCTTGTCCAAACTGGCACGCGCCTTTTGCAGCTTAGCCAGCACCTTGCGCACCTCTTTGTCCTGTGACCCCTTCAGCATTTTATCGAGCTTATCGCAAGCGGCCAGGCCCTTGACGATTTGCCCTGACAATTTGCGCCCAGCAACCGCCAACCCGGCGACCTTGTTGTCCCACAAACCATAGTTAGAGCTGCATTTGGGTAAGGTGGCCAAGAAGGGCGCATCCACCCCCAAAATTCCCTTCAACACCGAAGCCCCAACTTCGGCGCCACCTTGAGTCTTTTTCTTGGCCTCACCTTGTGCATTCTGGTAGCGCTTCATCAGCGTATCCAGATCACTCTTGAGCACTTTTTCGACCTTTTCAGCATCGCGTGCCGCGTCTTGGATCTGTTTGGCCAGGGCCGCGATGCCGCGCACCAGACCAACAATCCCCAGCACCAAAGAGGCACCACCCGTTGCCGCAGATCCAGCCACCGCAACCGCACCGCCTGCTGTCGACAGCACACCAATGGTGATGTCGAGCCCGGTTTTGATCTTGTACTGCTTGTACTGTTTCTTGCTGGCGACAAACTTCTTCCAGCGCGCCTCGGGGATCTTTTCAAACACTGGCTGGTACTTCGCGACCGCGGTCTTCATCTGCTTGGTCAGCAGTGCGTCGATCTTAGCCACATCCTTGGGGTCGCTGACCTTTTCATAGGCCTCGTCAAATTTACTGAGCATTCCGGCGATGTCAGTGATCAGCCTTTGGCCCAGTTTTTCAGCGTCTTCCGCCATATAGGCCGGTGTGACCAGATCATCCTCTGCCTCGAGCACGTCAAGGATATCATCGTTCAGCTTCAGCTTCACCTCATAGCCTTTGAGCGAAGCGATGTTCTTAGGCTTGGCTTTCTTCAGCGCCTCAACACCGATATCGCGCTTCCAGATCACCACATCCTTGCCGACCTTCTGCTTAGGAGCAGGGGCAGATGACGCATCCTTGGCGCGGGCAATCTCGTCCTTCAGCTTGCCTTCAAGCTCCACCTGCTTTTTCTGAATGACGCCTGGGTATTTTTTCAACGCCGCAATGGTTTCGGCGTGGGTTTTGGCATCGCAGCAACCGATGGCAACAACAACTTTTTTCTTGACTTCAGACAAGGCCTTGAGCGACTTGGCCCAGTCCATCTGATCTTCGGCAGCCTCATAAAGGGTCAGAACTTTGCCCAGACCAGACGTCTTCATCGTCTTGGCTTTATTCTTCTTCCACCATTTATAATTCAGTTCCGGTACAGCGTTTTTCTTCATCGTCTTACCCCTTACAAACTTGGCACGATTGGCCACCCATCATTCAAAACTGTAGGCAAACTCTCCCTCTGCGATGTCGATACTGACTTTTTCGACTTCCTTGCCCTGCATCAGGCGACGCAGGAATTCGGCCGAGATGTCGGGCAGCATCGTATTGGTCACAATCGCGTCAATCATGCGACCGCCGGACTCCAATTCCTGGCAGCGTTCAACGATCTTATCGACCACCGCATCGGTGTATTCAAACGGCACGCTGTGCGATTCCATCACCCGCTTCTTGATCCGGTTCAGCTGCAATACAGTGATCTTCGCGATCATGTCCGGGCTCAGCGGATAATATGGAATGGTGACCAGTCGTCCCAGCAGCGCCGCCGGGAAGATCTTCAGCAGTGGATCGCGCAGCGCCTTGTTGATGCCCTCAGGTTCGGGCAACAGGTCCGGATCGCTGCATAGATCCATGATCAACTCGGACCCAGCGTTCGAGGTCAGCAGGATCAGAGTGTTTTTAAAGTCGATCACCCTCCCCTCGCCATCCTCCATTACGCCTTTGTCGAAGACCTGGAAAAAGACCTCGTGCACATCGGGATGCGCCTTTTCCACCTCGTCCAGCAGCACCACCGAATAAGGCTTGCGCCGCACCGCTTCGGTCAGTACTCCGCCTTCGCCATAGCCGACATAACCCGGAGGTGCGCCTTTCAGGCTGCTAACCGTGTGCGCCTCTTGGTATTCGGACATGTTGATGGTGATGACGTTCTGTTCGCCGCCATACAGCACCTCGGCCAGCGCCAGTGCGGTTTCGGTTTTACCAACACCGCTGGTTCCGGCCAACAGGAAAACCCCGATGGGTTTGGACGGATTGTCGAGCCCCGCACGACTGGTCTGGATACGTTTGGCGATCATCTTCATCGCATGGTCCTGTCCGATCACCCGTTTGGCCAAGTGTTCTTCCAGGTTCAGAATGGTCTCGATCTCGTCGCTGAGCATGCGACCCACCGGAATACCGGTCCAGTCGCCGACGACACTGGCCACCGCCTGATGATCGACAATCGGCAGGATCAACGGGCTTTCGTCCTGTAGCGTTTCCAACTCGACGTTTTTATCGCGCAATTGCTGCATCAGCGCGGCACGGGCTTCGTCGTCCAGCGGGCTGTCGCCAGCCTCTTCTTCGCTATCAGCAGGCGCATCAACCGGGGCAGCGCCCTCCCGTAGTTTGGCGCGCAGGTCGAGAATATCTTCCACCACCGCTTTTTCCGCGTCCCAACGCCCATTCAGTATTTCCAGCCGCGCCTCTTCCTCTGTCTTGGCGGCCTCGGCATCGTCGCGCCTGCCGCCAATGTCATAGCCAGCAGTTTCATCACGACCAATAATGTCCAGCTCGGTGGTCAGCGCCTCGATACGACGGCGACTGTCATCAACCTCTGCCGGCACCGCGTGCTGACTGATCGCCACGCGCGCACAGGCGGTGTCTAGCAGGCTGACCGACTTATCCGGCAATTGCCGCGCTGGGATATAGCGCGCCGACAGGCTAACCGCCGCCTCGATGCCTTCGTCCAGAACCTGCACTTGGTGGTGTTTCTCCAACATCGACGCAATGCCGCGCATCATCAAAATGGCCTTGGGGACCGAGGGTTCATCCACCTGAACCACCTGGAAACGCCGGGTCAGCGCCGGGTCTTTTTCGATGTATTTCTTATACTCGGCCCAGGTGGTCGCGCCGATGGTGCGCAGGGTTCCCCGCGCCAATGCCGGCTTCAACAGATTGGCCGCATCGCCAGTGCCCGCCGCACCACCCGCGCCAATCAGTGTATGGGTTTCATCGACAAACAGCACAATCGGCACATCGCTGGCCTGCACTTCGTCAATCACCTGACGCAGACGGTTTTCAAATTCACCCTTCATGCTGGCACCGGCCTGCAACAGCCCCACGTCCAACATCAGCAGCCGTACATCCTGCAAGCTGGGCGGCACATCGCCACGGGCAATACGCAGGGCGAAGCCTTCGACGATCGCAGTTTTACCCACCCCGGCCTCACCAGTCAGGATCGGATTGTTCTGGCGACGGCGCATCAGTACATCGACAATCTGGCGAATTTCCTCGTCGCGACCCACAATGGGATCTATATCGCCGTTCTTGGCCTGCTCGGTCATATCGGTGCAGAATTTCTCCAGCGCCTCACCCTTGCCCATCGCCGCCGGAGCCAGCGCATCCGAGGCCTCGCCCGGAGCCGCGCCACCGCCGGTGGTCGAACCATCCTGCGCGCTCATTCTTTCCTCGGGTGATCCATCGGTGGCCGTGTTGAAATTGTCCGCCAGATCATCGGGGCCGATGCTGGCCAATTCTGGCGAAATCCCAATCAGGATATTTCGTAAGGCCGGAGTTTTGAGCATGCCCAGCAGCAGATAGCCACTGCGCACCTGATTGGCTGAATACAGCAGGGATCCCCAAACCCAGCCGCGTTCCATCGCGTCCATCAGGTGATCCGACAGGTCCGAAATGGTCGAGGCTCCGCGTGGCAACATATCCAACGACCGCGTCATTTCAGCCGCAATTTTGCCAGGGTCCAGATCATAGTGCGCTACGATCCGGTGCAGATCGCTGTCCTGCCCTGCCAGAATCTGATGCATCCAGTGCCCCAGTTCGACATACGGATTGCCCCGCATTTTGCAGAAAACGGTTGCGCTTTCGACGGCCTGATATCCCAGCTTGTTCAGTTTACCAAACAGGGCCACACGGCTGATCTCGGTCATGTCAAATACCTCCCTCTAAACTCTTATCCTGTGCGGACCCAAGGCCCGGATACAGGTACAAATCACTCACATCCGGACGTTCGGCATCGGGGTCAGGGCGGCTGCCGATCCAGCTGGTGTGCCCCAGCCGCGTGCTGCCCCCTAGACTGGCGCGCGGCACCTGATCGCCGGCCAGCACCAGATTGACGTCCCAATCCAGCACATCGCCAACATAAGACCGCACGATGGCGCGCAGCCGAGTCAGGGCCGCGCCGCCTGGTAACAGGCGTTCGTATTCCTTCAAGGTCAGCGGCCCAATCTGCAGGCGAAACTTGGCGCTGCGGCTCCAGACTTTTTCACCAACACTGGTCGAGTGTCCCAGTCCCCCGGCGCGACCCAACTGCCAGCGGTCATCCGGTTCCAGATCCAGCCAGCTGCCAATGAACTCTTGTAGTTTTACCGGCACATCAAAGAACGCCGACAGGATCGACACCAGACCCTCGGGGTTGCGGGCACCCTGCCCCAGATGGCCGGCGAAATGCAGCTTGGCCAAATCCGGCATTGCATCGCGGCCCTGCAGTTTGTCGCCGTGATATCCGGCCAGCGCAGCCACCTGCCGCGCCATCGGATCATCCGCCCGATCAAAACTCACCGCAGGCTGGCCCTGTCCCCAGGCCCGGTACAGCAGGCTCATCAACCGGTGCGTCAGCATATTGGCAAATGCCACCAGCGTCGGATCGCGGTGGTTGCGTTTGCGGTCGCGGGCGTATTCGGTCAGGTGCAGCGGCAAGGGGCCCTGCGGACCAAACAGCCCAAAGAACCGATTTGTCAGCTGTGCGGGCTGATCCCCCCGCAGAGGCTTAAAGTCGGCAATAGTGCTTGGCGGAAAGGCCAGCTCGGCTTCTTGCCCAAGTCGGACTTGATCCTGACGCGGCCGTCGGCTCTCGCCCAGGCGTGGAGCCTCGGCGTAATGGGCTTCCAACACTCTGAGCGCCTGAAAAACGTGGTGTTTCCCAGGGTTCTCGACCAACCGGTCGAAATGGCTCAGATCATCCGGCCCAGACCTTTTTCGGGTCGCCATCGCGCAATTTCCCCACGTTTTTCAGTTGTAAGAACAGTTTCCGTAAATGAGTTGATGGTGGCATAGCGGCGCAAAAACCGCTCAAGTACCGCGCCAAGTGCATAGATATTGCTGCCCTCAAAAAAGCTTTCGTCAAAGCCCAGAGTGATCTCTAACCCGCGCACTGCAGTGGACAGCACCTCGTCACTCATCCGCCGCACGATGGGCCGGGTCGAAATCGACACGATGCCCTCTAGCTGCTTCTCGGTCACCCGATTGCCCAAAGGCGCGTATAGCCCGACCAGTTCGCGCAATGCTTCGGCTGAATTGCCCTTACCGGTCTCGGTCACCGACACATAGTTCAGGCTCAGATGGGAAATCAGCCGCCAGGCGGTATCGCCCTGCGCCAGAGTTGGACGTGGACGGGTTGGCGACACCGGCAGTGAGATTTTGGTGACTGGGCCACCTTCGGGTAAGTGGAACACATTGGCATCCCCAGTCGCCAGCAACATCGGCAGATCGCGGTTCGTGCACAAGGCCTTGACCGCCAGCTGTTCCAGATGCGGCGAGTACGGCGCTTGCGAGCGGTCCACCAGCGTCAGATAAGTTTCAGACCCCAGATACGAACTGCGTACCCCGCGCAAACGTTCCTTCTCCGAGCGCTGCCGCATCCGGCGCTTGATGGTGTAATAGGCCGGGAAAGTTTCGCCCGAGGCGGTGAAATCGGTGGAGGAGTAAAACGGGCGAAACACCACATCATCCTCGCCTTCGCCGCTGATGCCGGTGACCGAGTTCAGGCTGTAAATCTCAAAATCCAACCCGGCAGTGCGGTTGGGGATCACGTGATGTTCGGTGTCATGCGTGGCGACCTGCACCCGGTCACAGCGTTTTTCGAACAGGTTCACCGCAGGCACCGCATTCAGCGTAAACACTTCGGGCGTCACCACGGGGGCAATTTCGCTCATACCCTCGCGCAGGAGGATGTAGATATCGACCTCAGGGCCTGTGGCCTTTTGCAGCGCCGGACGCAGGCCCTGCAGCTCGATAAAGCGAAACCGCTCGGGCATAGCAAAGAATTCCTGCAACAGGCGGTAGCCGTCAAACACCTGACGCGGCGTCGGCAACAGCGCCTCATCCGTTTCAAATCCGCGTTGTTTGATCCGTCCCTCGGGCAGCGGCAGGTGCCAATCAGCACGTCGGTCGGTCGAGCGCGCCACCAACCCCTGCACCTGAGTGGACAGCAGTTCCAGCAGTGGCCAGCTGTTGCCCGCCGCGTTGCTCAGAAACAGCGTCAGATTGTCCATCGCCAGATCCGAGATTGCCTCGCCGTCACTACGACGCAAACGCAGTCGGATTCCGGCGCGGGCATCGACACCCGTGGCGACACCTGCCGCCACCAGCTCTCCACGCCCATCGATATAGGCGGCCTCGGTGATCTCAATCGGCCACATGGTCATCTCAGAGGCAGTGCGGAATTCGCAAGCCGTCTGCTCGCCCTCGGTCAAACGGCTGCGCAACACGGAATGACGGGGCAGCACATACCCACTTTTGACGGCTGAGTTGGTGACATCCGGGGTAAAAGCCGCAATCATCATCGACGGTGTTGGCGCCAGATAATGCGGGTAGATAATTTCCAACAGGTTCGAAGTGAAGTTGGGATATTGCAGCTGCAGCTCCAGCTGCACCCGCGCTGACAGGAACGCCACACCTTCCAGCAAGCGTTCGACATAGGGGTCCAGAACTTCGACCCCCTCCATACCCAGCCGCGAGGCGATTTTGGGATAGGCAGCGGCAAACTCTGCGCCCATGTCGCGCAGATAGTTCAGCTCGTTTTCATAATGCTCCAGAAGTCGGGTATCCACGTCACATACCCCTTTCTACAGCCACTTCGCCGGTGGTCAGATCGACCTTGCTGCGCAGGTAAAGCTCCAGCGGCATCGGTTGCGCCCACATGTCGGCGCGAATATCGAGACCAACCGTCATTTCGGCATCATCAGTCTCGCTACGCAGTAACACATCAACCGAACCTTCGATGATACGTGGCTCGTAGGCTGCAATGGCCTGCTCGATTGAGCGCCGGATTGCTTCGGCTTTTTGGGCAGTGGAATATTCGCCCGTCACCTCGGCCAAGCCGAAATTCAACACCGAACGTGCCACCGCCGGGTATCGTTCAGTATCAAAATGCGTCTCAGCGTTATGAGTATTCAGTAACCAGGACAAATCCCGCTGAATGATCTCACGCAGGCGGTTCAGGTCGATAACGCGTGAATCCCGGGTTTCCTTCAAATTTCCGGGTTGCTGATCGGTGAGGCGGTCTAGCAATGAGGGCTGTAGGCGTTCGGCTAGTGTCTTGTCAGCCATCGTCAGCCTCAAAACCATCCATCTGCAGGCTGCGCAAATCCATCAAGGCAAAATCACCCTGATCGGTGGTCAACAGCCGTTGGCCCATCCCAACAAATGTCTCATCTCCGGCATCGCGCCAATCTGTGGCTCGTGCCAACATCAGCGCAGCATCCGCCTTGGCGGAGCCGGGGTAACGGGTGGGGATTAGCACTGCAAGTTCGCCGCCATTGGCCAGGGTAAGGGTACCAGCGGTCCAGACCGCGTCACGCAAGTCACATGGTTCTTCGACCTCCAGCTTGCCGATCTGTGCGAAAGGCAGCCAGAAATAGCGCCCGTTAATAATCACCTCAAGCACCGGGCCCAGCCGCATGTCGGCGTCTGCAATCCAGTCGAACCGCTCGCCGTTAATCTCACCGGTACTTGCAGGGGCACCGTCAAAGGCGCGGACGCGCAACTCGGCCGCCTCGCCCAACTTTCCCTGTGCCAGTAATTTCTGTGCCTCGATCAACAACGCCAGCCACTCCCCGGGTTCGCCAAAGATCATCGGGTCCTTTTCACCAGCGAATACCTTTTCGCGATAAACCTCGCAGATAATCGCCTCGCGGTATGCCTTGGCCATCATAGTGGCGCCTTCGTCCAACTCGGCACTGAGTTTCAACTGCGCAATGGCGCGTTTCCAATCGCCAAGCACACACAGAAGCTGGAACAGAAAGATGCGCAGTCTGGCATCCGAGGGATCGGCGCGCACCAAGTCTTGCAACGCTTGCAGCGCAGCAACGGGATCACCGGATTTCAGATGCTCTTCGGGTGTCATCACAACTTGCTCCGTCGCTTAATCCATTGGACAAGGGGCTCCGGGCGCCAAAAGCGCCCGGAGCAATAGTACTGGATTATTCGACCTTGCCGGTTTGGACGTTCCACTTGAACGTGCCTTCGGTGGTGAGTTTGCCGGTTTTCTGATCGGTCGACTTGTATTCGATCTCCATCGCGGCATAGGCCAGTGACCAGGTCTCTTCTGGGATACCGTCCTCGCTACCCGACAGCGAATAGCTGTCAATCACCACATCTTTCAGCTTCCAGATGCAATAGACCAACAGGCCCTCGGATGCGCTGTCACCTGAGCGACACCAATGCATGATGATTTCAGGGCGCACGGTGCCGTTGGCCACCGACAGCGCCAGATCGTTCGACGCCTTGCCGAACTGCGAAGTCAGTTCGACCTTCCCAAAGTTCGAGTTGGCGTGCATCCGCTGGGTGGAGCCAAGGTCGGTCATTTCCACCGCCCGTTCGACATTCCAGCTGGCCGATTGCACGACGATCCACTTTTTGTGACCGTCTTCGGTGGCATCACCGTCAACGTCCGATATTTGGACAAACATATTGGCAGCCATTTTCTATCCTTTCAAATTCAACGACTCGTTACGTGTTTTGCTGGGTGAGCCTAATGTGTGGCAAATCAGGCTCCTTTTTCCGAGGGCAGCTTGGATACCAGCCGTAACGAGACAGAAAGGCCTTCAAGCTGGTAGTGCGGACGCAGGAAAAACTTAGAGCTGTAATAGCCCGGATTGCCCTCGACCTCTTCCACCACCACTTCGGCAGCGGCGAGAGGCTTGCGCGCCTTTTCGTTTTCCGAAGAAATCTCGGCGTTGAAATCAACGTAATTGTTGATCCAATCCTGCAACCAGGACTCCATCCCCTGGCGGCTTTTGAATGATCCGACTTTATCCCGAACCATGCATTTCAGATAATGTGCAAACCGGCAGGTGGCGAACAGATAAGGCAGTCGCGCACCAAGGTTGGCGTTCGACGTGGCGTCGGGATCATCATATTCTGCCGGCTTATGCAGCGACTGCGCGCCCATGAATGTTGCCACATCGGTGTTCTTACGGTGCAGCAGGGGCATCATGCCGTTCTTCGCCAATTCCGCCTCGCGACGGTCATCAATGGCGATCTCGGTCGGACATTTCTGATCGACCCCGCCATCGGTGGTCGGGAAAGTATGCGACGGCAGTCCTTCCAGCGTACCGCCACTTTCAACGCCACGAATACGCGAGCACCAGCCATAAGCTTTGAACGACCGGGTGATGTTCATCGCCATGCCATAAGCGGCATTGACCCATGAGTAGTGGCCACTATCGGCACTGCCGGTATCTTCCTCAAAGGCAAATTCCTCAACCGGATCGGTTTTGGAGCCATAGGGCATCCGGCCCAGGAACCGCGGCATTGCCAGACCGACGTATTTGGAATCCTCACTTTCGCGCAGCGAGCGCCAGGCGGCGTATTCCGGGGTTTGGAAGATCTTGGTCAAATCGCGCGGGTTGGACAGTTCCGACCAGCTGTCCATCTGGAACAGCGAAGGTTTCGCGCCTGTGATCAAAGGCGCATGAGCTGCAGCCGCAATCTTGGACATCTCCCCCAGCAGTTCGATATCCGGAGGCGACTGATCAAAGTGATAATCCGCCACCAAGGCACCATAGGGTTCACCACCCAGCTGGCTAAATTCCTCGGTATAAATCTTCTTGAAGATCGGCGACTGGTCCCAGGCGGTGCCTTTGAACTTTTTCAGGGTTTTGTGCATCTCTTTCTTTGAGATCGGCATCACCCGGATTTTCAGCTGCTCATCGGTCTCGGTGTTGTTGACCAGATAATGCAGCCCGCGCCAGGCGCTCTCCAGCTGCTGGAACTCTTCGTTGTGCAACACCAGATTGACCTGTTCGGTCAGCTTCTTGTCAATCTCGGCAACGATGCTTTCGATTGAGCGCAGCGCGTCGTCACTGATCAGCCCGGTATTGGCCAGCGCCTGTTCGGCCAGCGTCTTGACCGCGGATTCCACCGCTGTCTTGGCCTGGTCCGATTTGGGCCGGAATTCCTTTTGCAGCAGGTTGGCAAATTCACTGGAGCCAAACGCTTCTTCGCCACCAGCGGCTTCTGCTTCGAGTTGTTCTTCAGCCATTGTTACCCTCCTTACTCTTCAGCGTCGCTGCTACCACCCGGTGCGGCCTGCGCCGCTAGGGTTTTCAACAGGCTTGGGTCTTGGATAATCTTCGAGATCAGATCCTCGGCACCGGTTTTGCCGTCCATATAAGTCATCAGGTTGGACAGTTGGGTGCGCGCCTCAAGCAGTTCGCGCAGCGGTGCCACCTTGGCGGCAATGGCTGCGGGTTTGAAATCATCCATGCTCTCAAATGTTATATCGACCGCCAGATTGCCTTCACCGGTCAGGGTGTTTGGCACCGTGAACGCCGCACGCGGCGCCATCGATTTCATCCGGTCGTCAAAGTTGTCGACATCAATTTCCAGGAACTTGCGATCGGCAACGCTGGGCTGTTCCACCTCAGATTTGCCAACCAGATCGCTCACCACCCCCATAACAAAGGGAAGCTGAACCTTCTTTTCGGCGCCATATAGTTCGACGTCGTATTCAATCTGAACTCGCGGCGCCCGGTTTCGTGCGATAAATTTTTGTGAACTGGTGGCCATCTGGTACTCCTTACTCGTCAATCGTTACGCCACCGCCCTCAACATAAAAGGGTGCGGGTGGCCATAATTCAGTCGTCGTCGTCAATGCCCCCGATCAATTGAACATTGCTGATACCCTGTGGTGCCAATTCGCCAACGATGGTCAGGAAATCAGCCCCGACCAAACGTTTGGCGCGATCCAGCAAAATCGGCAGCGGGCTGGACGGTTCGGCGCGCTGGTAATAGCCAATGATCCGATCCAGTGCATTGACCACATCCGAGGGCGAGTTGATGCCACCCATCCCACCAGCCGCAGGCCCCACAACAGCCGAAGAACCAGCCTCGACCGTGTCAGGATCGTCATCACCCTCGGGGATTGCTGCCGCGATACTGCCATAGTCGCGCAGTCGTTTAGCCATCTGCTGCAACAATTTGACCAACGGTCCCAGGTCAGGTCCCTGCCCCGGTGTCTGCTCGTCAAACACTGCCGAAATGGCACGGACATTACTGATCGAGGTTTCGATTGCCGCCAAACGCGCCGCCAGATCATCATCATCACTGTCCTGAAAGGCCGCACTGACGGTGGGCGTGTCAGGCACCGAGTCCATATTCGCCGGAGCCGTCATCAGCCCCTCGGCAACCTCGATATCGCGCAGGGAGAACCGGCCAAAGCCGCGACTGTCACTAAGCGCGGCACGGCGCAGCGAGCGGTACACTGGCGAGGGGCCAGCCATGTCATCGGGTTGACCGCACAGATCCTGCACCGCGTTGATCCGCATAATCGGATCGCCGTCGTCTTCGTCCAGCTCGGGGTGGCAGGTCTCCCAGTATTGCTCCAGACAGCCACGCAACAACGTTGTGGCATCGGCAAAACCGGTCAGTCCTTCGGAATGCAGGATGGCGTCGGCCAGAAATACGGCGGCGCGAATATCATGGCTGCGCTCCAGCACCGCCAGTGCATTTTTCTCAACTTCGCGGTAATCAGGGTCTGTGGCATCGGTGGTTTCATTACCCAGCACCGTTTCTTCGCCTGGCTGTGCGGCCAGTTCCATATCCGTAAACGTCGGATCATATTCGAGATTGTCGCCACTAGGGGCGTCATCCTCTTTGGACTGCAGCAGAACAGCCGGATCCATGCAAGCAACCTCCAAAAAACATCGGTCTTAGCAATCCACGTGTCGTAATCGGAGCAGTGTGGCAGCACCGTTTTGGAGGTAGGATTGCAAAACAATAAACAATAACTTGACCACAAGTGAGCCTTATCGTTTTCTTAAAGTCAATTGGTTTCACCGGTTTTGTGAGTGCTTTGCTATGGTTGCTACCCGCGTTGAAGGAGAAGATGTCAAATCGATGGTGCGCAAGGGCGCCCAAAAACGCATGTGTTTTGGCTTTTGTCAGGATGGTAAAAACGACCCCCTGCTGATGATCGAACCGGGCAAAAAGCCCGAAGCCCTTCGTGCGCCACTAAAAAAGGCGGGCGGCGGTCCACCAATGATCTGGGGCACCTATGTTGTGCGCTCGGATCAGATGGAGATGATTGTCGAAAAAGTTTCGACCAAGGTGATCACCCAACTGAAGAAATTCTTCCGCAAGAATCGGCCGAAGGTCAACGTGCTGTTCTACGATAAGGGCGGCAATCTGCTGGACAGTCTGAAGCCCGAGAAATCCGAGGCCGTGGTTAGCGAAGACAAGGTAGCAGATCTGGCCCCGCCCAGTGGCAGCGGCAAAGCCGCGCAAGAGCTGGTGAAACGGTTAAAGAAGATCCGCCCGCGCATCGCTCTTGCCCCCGGCAAGCTGGAAATGAAGCTGAAACGCGGGGTGGCCAAATCGGTCAAGCTGATCAACGACGGCAGGCTGCAAGAGGCCGAGACGCTGATCACCATGATCGAAATGGCCATGGCCAAGATCGGTAAAACGATCGAAAGCGAACAACTCACCCAAAAACGTGCCCAGCAAAGCCGGGACCGGATGTCGCTGGGGGCTGGTGTTAAACGGGCGCAGGCCCTGCGCGCCAACGTCGCCCGCGCCCCTGGATCATCCCGCAATAAGCTGGATCGCGCTGTGCACAAGGCCGCAAGGCTGTTGCAATCGCGCGATCTGAATGGCGCCAGCAAGATGATGGACCGCATAGAAAAAGCGCTGATGACGATCATCTGACCAAAACCGCAAACCGGAGATGCAAATGATATTGAAACCAATGATTACCGCCTTTTTGCTGACAATGCTGCCGCTGGCCTCGCAGGCAGAAACCGGCCAATTGCAGGTCGAGTTGAACAAGGTCGAAGAGATCGACGGTGGCGGCTGCCGGGCGTTTTTCCTGTTTCGCAACCAGACCGGCAAGAGCTTTTCCGGGTTTGAGATGTCACTGGCCATTCTGGACGGCCAAGGGGTGATTGATCGGCTTCTATCGATAGACGCTTCGCCACTGCCAGTCCAACGCACCACCCTGAAACTGTTTGAGATCCCCGAGATCGCCTGTAGCAATATCTCGGAAATTCTGCTGCATGACGTGACCTCATGCCAGCCACAGAATGAGGACCAGATGGATTGTTTTCCGATCCTTGATCTGGGTTCAAAAACTTCCGCACAGCTGGTGAAATAGCCATGACTGCAGTCTGGGAGATGGTGAGCACAGGTGGGCCGGTGATCATGGTGCTGGCGTTGATGTCTGTGTGTTCGCTGACGCTGATCGGGGTCAAACTGACACAATTGTGGGCAGTTCGGTCCGGCGAAGACAGTCGCAGCCAGGCGCTGGAGCATTGGCAACAAGGCGACCGTCATGCCGCCATTGCAGCGGTGACTGATGGGCGGTCCCCTGCTGACCGAGTGATGGGCTATGCCATGCAAGCCCTGAGTGATGGGTTAAGCGGTCCTCGCCTTGAGGGTGAACTAATGCGCCGTGGAAACGAGGAAGTGTCGCAGATGAACAGCCTGATTCGGCTGCTGGAGCTAATCGCTATGGTGTCGCCACTACTCGGATTGCTGGGCACGGTGCTGGGAATGATCCAATCGTTTCAGGAACTGGAACTGGCACAGGGTGCGGCCAATGCCTCTGTTCTGGCGGGCGGCATCTGGCAGGCGCTGCTGACCACTGCCGCTGGATTGCTGGTGGCAATTCCCGCCGCCATTGCCGCCGGATTGTTTGCTGCCCGTATCGACGGAGCTGCCCAGCTGATCGAAGGCGCGGTGGGGCGGTTGTTGCTGGTAAACGAGAGCCGTTAGCGGAGCTTATAGCATGAACCTCAAGCGGCAGACCCAACCCCGCGCGCTGATCTCGCTGGTGCCAATGATCGACGTGATGCTGATCCTGCTGGTGTTCTTCATGGTCACCTCGACCTATCTGAACCTTGACATGATCCCGGCGCTGCGCCCCTCGGATGGCGGCACGACGCAGGCCCCTGCCCCACAGGGCACTGTGATGATCCGCATCGGTGCGGACGGCGCGATGGTCATACAGGGCAAGGTGCATGACGCGCCCGCACTGGGCCAGCGGTTGTCACAGGAATTGGCCAAGGAACCCCTAATGCAGGTGTTGATCCTGCCGTCGGGCGCGGCGCCAACCCAGTCGCTGATATCGGTGATGGATGCCGCAGCCACTGCTGGCGTGCAGCGGTTGCGGGTGTTGCGGCTAGAGGCCCGGCCATGAAACTGAACCGCCCCAAACGCGCCGCTCAGTCGGAAACCATCATTGCGCTGATCGATGTTGTTTTCTTTCTGCTGGTATTTTTTATGCTGATCGGTCGCATGGACGCCACCGCCCCGTTTGAAGTCCGCCCACCGATGGCGCAGACTGGGCGTGACATGCCTGCTGGTGGCATCACCCTGGCCATTGCCGCCGATGGCGCGCTGGCGCTGGATGGTGACGAGATCAACAAACAGGATCTGGCTGCAGCACTAAGCGTCCAACTGGCACAGCAACCGGACCTGCGCCTGCGCATCAACGCCCATCGCACCGCGGAACTGCGCCATGTACTGCCCTATGTAACCCAGGCCGAAGAGCTGGGGATACGTGATGTGGTTCTGGTGGTCACACCCGAGCGCGACCAATGAGGCCCAACCCCGGCATATGGCTTGGCGGGGTCACTGGCTCGGCGTTGTTGCATCTCGGGCTCGCCGCATTGCTGTTGTCGTCGTTGCGCCCCGATCCGGTGGACCAGCAACCCAGCCCGCAAAGCGAGTTGCAAATGCAGTCATACCGCGTTCCGCGCAGCGAGGCAGTGCCAAGCGAACCCCAAAGCGAATCCGCTGCGCAAAGTGATGCAAAGGGAGAGGGTATGGCGGCTGGGGCCGTACCACAGTCACAAGCACAAAGCCTGCCACCACCGAGTCCTCAGCTAAAACAGGCCAGGCCCAGTAGTACCGTCGTCACCGCAACGCAGGACTCGGTACCGCAAGCCAAACCACTGGCAGCAGAGGCCAACCCACTAACCCCTGCCGCTCCGCCAAGTGACCAATTGGCCGCCACCGCAGCGCCAGCCGCTACACCAATTGCCGAGGCTGCCCTACCTGTTTTGCTCGCTTCCCTGGCCTCTCAGCCCACCCCGGTGGCACTGGCGCAGGCCATAATTCAACCCAGCACCGCTGCAACTCTGGTGCCCGCAGCGCAGAGCCTGACAACCGCCATCCCCATCAGCACGCCAAGCCCGCAACAGCGGCCCGGCACCTCACTGTTGAGCGAAACCCAGGTCGCACCCAACAAGGCAACACCGCTGGACGCCACCGCGCAACCCCTGGCAACCGCAAAACCAAGCAGCATACCAAGCCGCGAGCAAGCCCCCGAAACAACCAACCTGACGGAACACCCCCCTGCCCCGGTTTCGGCCGCCTTGTCCAAGCCGGAGGTCCCCCACATCAAAGCAGCGCTGGCTTTCTCGGGAGACGATGCGGATCGAGCCGACCCGGTTTCACTGGCGGCATTCCAAAGCTTCATGATGCCCGGCGACATCGCCGCCTCGGGCGATCCACTGCGCGACGGAGTAGCCGGGATCCTGGCGGCGGTGCCTTGTTCGCGACTGCAAGTTCAATTTGACCCGGAAACCGCAACCCTGAACCTGCGCGGCCATCTGCCCGAGAACGGGCTGCGGGCTCCGGTACTGGCCGCTCTTCAGGCGCAGATGGGGGCTGATATTCAGGTTTCGGACCAGATGAAAATCCTGCCTCGGCCGCAATGCGGCGCGCTGGCCGGGATCTCGAATGTTGGACTGCCACAAAGCACCGACCAGATCACCAATCCCCGGCTGATCGGAGCCGACACCCATGCCCGCGTGTTGGACTATACCGGCGGCGAGAGGATGTTCTTTGATCTCACTGCGCCGGACTATGACGCCTATGTTTATGTTGATTACTTCGACGCTGGCGGAACGGTGCTACACCTGTCACCCAACGACACAGTGCCCCTTACCCTGACCCCAGCGCAACACCGCCTGCGGGTTGGTGCCAAATCGGACGGAGACATTGGCCTGCAAATCACCGTAGGCCCACCCTATGGTCAAGAAATCGCCGTCGCCTTTGCTGCCTCGCATCCCCTATATCCCGGGCTGCGCCCCTTCAGTGAAGAGGCCGCCAGCTACTTGACCTGGCTGTCCGATCGCGTTGCTAAGGCGCGCCTGTCATATCCGGATTTCAAAGGCGAATGGGTGTATTTCTTTGTCTCCACTGCCGCTCAGTAGACCAGACAAAAGCATTGCAAACCCAATCCGACACTTAGCAAGATCCGCCACCACCGTGTTCTTTCTCGCAATGCTCCCGCGCCCGCAGGTGCCCCAGCTGCGCTGAACCATCTGAGCGGGTTTGGGCGTGGCACCGCGCCTGCGCGGTGCCACGCCCAACGGGAGGAGCCTTCGACAGAAGGCAGACGACGGGCGGGAGATTTGGGTCGCTTCGCGCTTTACTGACAGCCGCCAGTTGCCCAGCTTTTGAGCGCACGTTTCATGACCCCACCATAGGGGTGTTGCTTGGTCAGAGATCGCTGCATGGTTAGACTGAGATAGGCATTGGCCTGGGTGCACAGTCGCTCGCGGTTCCACTGATGGCAATTAGAGCAGGTCTGGTCTTTCCAATATTCCTCAGGCAGGCCTTCAATCGGGGGGAATACGGGCGATCCGGTGATCAACTCCGCAAGGGATTTTCCTGACACTGGGGCCAATTCCGATATCAGAGGACTGGCAAACGTGATCGGCCCAGCTTCGGGTTGTTTGGGAACTGGTGGAGTGGGCTCGGCTGCAACCACGGTTTCTTCTGCTGTTCCTGCCTGCGGATCAGTACTGGTTCCCTTGCTCAGAGAGGCAACTTCGGCGCGGGCCATTTCGGCGTAGGTTCCGGATGGATAGGCGAGAAGATAGGCTTCATAACCGGCGGTACTGCCGTCAGCCTGGGCAGCCTGGATCAGTGCATTCTCGGCATCGCTAGGTGGTTGGACCGGATTGGAAGGAGGCGGCGCCAATTCCCGTTGGATAATCTCAGCCAACATTGTACGTGCCTCATCTGAATATTCACCGTTGGGATAGCCGCGCAAAAACAAAGTCAGCTGCACCGGATCGCGCGTTGCCCGCACTGTTTGCCAGACCAGCAGCTCACTCGACGTGATCTGAGCTTGTTGCACTGGCTGGTCAACAAACAGGAAATCGCTGACCAGCGACGAGGCATCCCAAGGTGTCTGCAATCCGTTGCTTTGTTTCAACACAGCCCGGCGCACCTGTTTGAATAGCTGCTCGATGGGCTGGCCAGGGACCTGCATCTGCTCGACCACCGCTTTGGTAAACGGGCTGTTGCCCCCTACCCCGTCCAGCGCCACTCCACCAGGTGCGGTGGCATAAGCCAAGTAGGTTCCGGTGGGCGCCTTCATCTCGGCCAGACCATTATCGTTCAATTCCGGAATTTCACTAAACGGATTGTTTCGGCAAGCATCCAGGATCACGATGTTGGTGCGATTTCGCGCCGAGGCCATTTGGCGCAGCACTGACTGCGCCTCAACCGCGACCAGATCGAGATCAGCCGCATCTGACAGGGTCACGTCCACCGGCAGCAGGTAGTTGTTGCCAAAGCTTTGCACGCCGTGGCCGGCATAATAAAACAACCCGGTTGCATCACTGCCTGCCTTACGCAGCTCGCGTCCAAACTGGGCAATGGCGCGTTTCATTTCGATCTGGCTGGCGTCGCTCAACAGGGTCACCTTGAACCCCACCTGCGTCAGCGCATGCGCCATCAGCCGGGCATCGTGAACTGGATTGTCCAACGGCGCGACAGACCCGTAGGCCGAGTTGCCAAAGATCAGAGCCACCCTCTCTTCGGCACTGACGCGACTGGCCCAACCCAGTGGCATCGCAGCCAACAGGAACAACACTCGACACGCCAAGAAAATATGCTTCACACTTTTTACTCCAACGAGATATCTTACAGCCGCGCCACAGTAGTCTGCCAGAAAACTGTTAGCAAACTATCGCGCTCCTTGCCTAAAGGTGCAAGTTTCCTGTTAGTATAGCAGCATCACGCTATTTTTGTGCTTTGGCAGTTAATGCCAAGGTTTCGGTTTCAATCTGTTTTGAAAGTGACATCGTTATGCGGCTGCTCCCGTCTCTACTTGCTTTATTTCTAATTTTCTCACCCGGTTTTCTGCTCGCACAAAACCCGTTTGAAAACGGGTGGCAGCTGGATCAGGCGGCCTCCAACATCACTTATATGTCGATCAAAAAGGGTCATATTGCCGAAACCAACAGCTTTGCCACGGTGAATGGTCAGATCAGCGAAGACGGCACCGCTGTGCTGACCATCGCGTTGGATTCAGTCGATACCAAGGTGGATTTGCGCAATGTGCGGATGCGATTCTTATTCTTTGAAACCTTTATGCATCCCCAGGCCGTGATAACGACACATCTGGACGCCGCCGTGTTGGCAGAATTGCCAACCTCACGTCGCAAAGAGGTTACATTGCCATTTTCCCTTTCATTGCATGGAGTTAAGGCCGACATGAGTGCACCTGTCATCGTGTCCTTACTGACCAACGACCGAATTAACGTCGCCACGGTCAAGCCGATCCCCATTCTGATGAAGGATTTCGGACTGGAAGGCGGCAAGGTCAAACTGGAAGAAGCGGCCGGCGTGACAATCACGCCGCTGGCCATTGTCAGTCTGAACCTGACCTTTGACCGCACTACACCTGGATCAGCCGCGCCATTGGCGGCCTCCGTTGTATCAGCCTCGGCGGCGCTGGAAACCGAAGGCAATTTTGATCGGACTGCCTGTGTAGGCCGGTTTGAGATCCTGTCACGCACTGGCAGCATCAATTTTGCCCCATCGGCTGCCAAACTTGCGGCCAGTTCAACAGCTCTTTTGGACAGCCTGTATGATATCGTCAGCCGCTGCCCGGATCTGGTCATCGAAATTGGCGGTCACACCGATAGCCAGGGTAAAGCGGCCTGGAATTTGAGGCTGAGCGAGCAGCGTGCCAATGCCGTGTCCGGTTACCTGGCGGGCAAAGGAATTCCCGAAACTCGGATGAAAGTGACTGGGTACGGCGAGACACAACCCTTGGTGTCCAACAACACCGCACAGAACAGGGCCAAGAACCGTCGTATCGAATTCTCGGTAGTGAACTAATCTCCCCTGCCCTACCGCCTTTGCGCGGGGGAAATGTGACGGGCTACCCTGCTAGTTGGATCGACACATAGGAACGGATGGTGCCAGGCAGCCTTGCGGCATCCGTTCTACAAATTATTGACTAGAAACAGTAATTTGCGAAGCATTTCCGGCACGTGTCGACCCGTTGGCACAATACAATGGTTTTTTCCACAGCACTTTGCTCCTACAAAAACACTATAACTCCCTATTTTTGTGTAGCGTTCTTTAGACATAGCAGCCCGCCAGTCAGAATCTGCAGCAGAAGAAAAAGTCGCAGATAATAGGTCCGTTTCCTTTTGTGCAGCGGACCGGAAATCCAGTTTACGGTCTCGCCAATCCTCAGGTACTGCCACGCAGGATCAGAGATCCTACAGCCAGTGCTAAAGGGCAACATCCATTCACTTTCGCAAAACTAGCCTAGGGTCATCTCACAAGAACAGGATCTAACAAGCGGTTTAGAGCCTGTTCTTGCAAAGCGATCCCCCTAGGCTTCACCCTCCCCTTCTGCGGCTAATGCCTCAAAGAAGGCAGCAATTGCGCCCTCTAGACGACGCTGATCGATGGTCGAGAAGTCTTTCTCCATTGCCATTTCAATCCGGCCATTGCGCGCCAGACAGCGCACTGTCCCCGCGGGGACAGTGCAGCGCAGGGTGGTTTTGGCACTGTCCACCCGCGCCGAAACTTTTGGGGTTCGGTTGCTGGGGCGCTCCAGAGCTGCACGCAGAATGGCCAGCTCCGCCTCGGAGGTTTGTGGCTGTGCTTGTTGCAATTGCTGACGCAGCGCCGCCCGTAAAGACGCATCCTCACCCAAGTGTTTTTTCAGATCCAGTCCCAAGGCACGGGGGATCACCTCGGCGAATTTCAAATCGCTACCTATCTTTTCCAGTAGCTCGGCAAAGTGGCGCACATAGCTGCGTTTCTGCCGCCCGGTCGAAGCATAGAGCGTGCCAATGGCCTGTTCCAGGGTGGTGGCTTCGGTGCCACTGTCCTGCAGATAGTTCAGCGCCAGTTGCGCCATTTCCGCAAACGAGATGTCACGGCGCACCAGATTTTCGTCGACCATACGCCGGTAGAGACCTTGCAAGGTTTCACCATGCGCCACCAAACCGGCAGGAATGGTGGCAAAGAGTGCGTCGCCGGTTTCCTGGTACAATGCGCGATAAGCCGACAGACGACGATACCCCTGAACCAACTGATAGCCGTCACCGTCTTGCTCCACTCGAATCGGGTTCGACAGGCCCAGGCTGCGGATTGAAGAAATCAGTTCGTCCAACTCAGGGTCACGACTTTGACTGCGATCGCGGGTCAGTTTGGTGGTCTTTATGAGACCCAAAGGAATGCGATCTACCACCAGCCCCAGTTTCTTTAGCCGCACAAATTCATGCGCGAGGCGATCATTTTCAGCGCGGATTTTCTGCTCGGCGTTCGCACGAGTTTTCAGAGCATCGGCATTTTCCGAAATCGCCGTGGCCATCGGCCCGCGTCGGGGTTCGGGGGCAGGGGCCGCATCTGTCCCCGCAGGGACAGATGCGGCAGCGGGTTCGGGCGGGTCCGAGGGAAAGTTGATATCAAAAACGCGGCGTTTGCTCATCTCTCATCCTCCAACCCATCCCAAGCCAACAGAGCGTTGGTTTTGAATTCGGCGTAAGCCTGATCAAAGGACGCGCGCGCCCGTCGCCAGGTTTCTCGGGTCATGTCGCGATAATCGATCTCGTAAATCGAGCTGAGGAAGCGACCGGATTGCTCAACCGCGCGGGTCATTTCAATCGGGTGTTCCGCCAGCCGTTCACCAAACACATTACCAAAGGCATCGCGCATAGCCCGATGCAGATCATTGCCTGACTCGTAACGCGTCAGCAGAAAGCGCACGTCCTGAAACACCTTGGGCAAAGTGGCTGTCCCCGCGGGGACAACACCGTTGAAGGCTGACAGATCCTCCAGCGCCTCGGACAACTGACCGATGAACGACGTGGTGCTGTCATATTCCCAGTAGCCGGGGCCGGAGGGTATATAGAGCATGTCGGCGGCGAACACCGCGTTCATAGATTGGTAACCAATTGCCGGCGGGCAATCGAAAATCATCAAGTCGTAATCTTCGGCCGGGATCTGATCAAGGTAGCGTGACACGGCAGCAAAGAACGACCACTCGGGATTGAGATGGCGGTATTGTGCACTGGCAAATTCAACAAAAGCAGCATTGGCACAGCTGGGCACCAAATCGATGGTCGGCCAGCTGGTGGATTTGATAAAATCGCTGACCCGCAGATCCTGCAACCCCATATCGGTGATCGCCTCGGGCAGGCGACGCTGGGGCAGGGCAGCGCCCGACTCAGCGCCCTGGGCACTGGCATTCATCCGCTCGGTCTCGCGCACCAGATCGCGGGCCATGATGCCCCAGACGGTGTAATCCTCGGTCACGTCGTTCAGGCCCATGGAATGTGACAAGGTGGCCTGCGGATCGAAATCAACGCAAAGCACCCGGTAGCCGTCCAGCGCCGCCGCATGGGCAAAGTGCAACGCCACGGTGGATTTGCCAGCGCCGCCTTTGAAGTTCGAAATCGCCACCCGCAGCGCCCGTTTGCCAGCTGGTCGGTCCGGCATCAGTGATTTTCGGTTCACCTTAAGGCGGCGCCGCAGCTCGTTTATCTCTTCGAGCGAGTACCAGCGCTGGCGGCCGTCGGCCTCAACCAAGCCTTGGGGCAAGCTGGGATCCGCCGCCAGCCGTCCGCGCAGGGTGGATTGATTGACTTTGAAGATCAGCTCAGCCACCTCCCAACTGGAGAAGCGGCGCAGCTTTTTTTCCATCTCGGGAGAAAAGGTCTGCTGTCGGATCCAGCTCTGCATCTTAAGCGACTTGGCCTGCATCTGCGACAGGTCTTGGTGGGTAAACATTTGGCTTCCTCATCTCTGCTCAACGTTTGCATCTTATAAGTGGACGCAAATTCCGCCTTGCTCCTCAATTACGCCCAATTTGCAAAAAACGCAAAAGCTATTATCGTGTTGGGAGCCCTGCTGTCCCCGCGGGGACGCAGCCCTGTATAGTTGCACCAACAGAGGTCTACCGATTCGGAGAAAGACGCCGGATGTGATTCGAAACCCTTGATGAATTGAGCCTATTTAGGGGGACATGATTTGACCCCACACTGCATATTGGGGGACATTTTCGCGCCATTAGGGGACAGCCTGAATGTCCCCTAATACCTATAATACCAATATTTCTTTTGAAATAGGGATTAGGGGCGGACCACAAATTACTGAGTGCTTGACAGAATCGAGCAAAAGGACGCAAATCAGTTAACAAAGACGAAAAGCGCTGAGTTGATCCAGTTCACGGCAATGCCAAGGTTCAATACACGCAAAACGTCTCTCCAAGATCTGGGCCAGTGAAGCCGGGACATATGAGGTACCGACCTCCCGAGGTGCGGGTCTGTTAACACGAGGGCAGTGATGCTTGCCAGTAAACCAGCCGGGCGTAATGCCACGGTCATCAAATATGATATTCTCACGGCGCTGGGAACGCATGCCTTGGCGTTGGATAAGGGTAAACAACGTTTGGTGCTACGGTTTATGACTTTGATTACAGCACGCTACAATTGGACCCGTGATGAGCTGGCGGTGGGTCAGCGCGAGATGGCGCGGATGTGGCATGTGGACGAGCGCACAGTCAAACGCGAGATGGCCAAACTGCGCGCCTTGGGCTGGCTGGTGGTCAAACGGCAGGGCTCGCGGGGCAGGGTCAGTGAGTACGGGATTAACTTAGAACGGATACTCAGCGACACTCAAAGCATATGGGCAGCAGTGGGCCCGGACTTTGAACAGCGCCTCAGCGGCGATGACGCCAAACCCAGCAATGTGGTTCCGCTGCCAATCAGCAGCCCGGCGCCAGCACCGGATTTGTCAGATGGCAGCGAGTGGTCGCTGACCAAGGGGTTGATGCACGCCGAGGACCCGGCCAGCTACGCGTCGTGGATTCAATCGCTTACCCGGCAGGGGAGGGCAGGGGGGCGGCTGACCTTGATGGCGCCCAGTCGGTTCCACGCCACCTATGTGATGGCTCATCTGGTGCCGCGCCTGCTGGCCGCCTGTCGCGATGTGGATTCGGATGTCAGCGAAATTGTAGTGCTGTCCTGAAGGTTGCGGTGGCATGCCGCGACTTATAGGAGGGACAGCAGGTGTAAGGTTTCCCGGTGAGCAGGAGCAGGCAAGAGATGAGCAAGACGGCGGATCGGATCTGTGTGATTGGCTTGGGCTATGTAGGGCTGCCTCTGGCTGTTGAATTTGGCAAGCAACGAGACGTCGTGGGGTTTGATATCAACCAGACCCGTATTGATCAGCTCCGCACCGGTTATGATCTCACCCGCGAGATTGAGCCCGGCGAAATGGCACAAGCCGAATTTCTCAGCTTTACCAGTGATGCCGCCGAGATTGCCGATAGCAACATCTATATCGTCACCGTGCCAACCCCGATTGACGCCACCCGGCGCCCTGACTTGGGGCCACTGAAGCATGCCTCGCAACTGGTGGGCGGTGTGCTGGCGCCGGGAGACATCGTTATCTACGAATCCACCGTTTACCCCGGCGCCACCGAAGAGGATTGCGTGCCCATCCTTGAGGCGCAATCTGGGCTGGGCTTCAATCGTGATTTCCATGTGGGCTATAGCCCCGAGAGGATCAATCCTGGCGACAAGACGCATCGGCTGACCACAATCGTCAAGGTGACCTCGGGCTCAACGCCTGAAACCGCCGATCGTGTAGACGCGCTGTACTGCGAGATCATCACTGCCGGCACCTACCGTGCTGAAAGTATTCGGGTGGCCGAGGCGGCTAAAGTGATAGAGAACAGCCAGCGCGATATCAACATTGCGCTGATCAATGAGTTGGCGAAGATCTTCAACAAGCTGGACATCGACACCGAGGCCGTCTTGCGGGCAGCGGGCAGCAAGTGGAACTTTTTGCCGTTTCGCCCCGGTCTGGTAGGCGGTCATTGCATTGGCGTTGATCCCTACTATCTGACCCACAAGGCCGAGCAAGTTGGCTACCACCCTGAAATCTTGCTGGCCGGGCGACGGTTGAACGATGGCATGGGTGACTATGTTGCGCAGCAGATGATCAAAGCGATGCTAAAGCGCCGTATTCAGGTGGCCGATGCGCGGGTGTTGGTGCTGGGGCTGACTTTCAAGGAAAACTGCCCGGATCTGCGCAATACGCGGGTGATTGATGTCGTACGGGGCCTCGAGGAGTTCGGCGTCGCGGTGGATGTGTTTGATCCCAATGTTGCCATAGGTGATGCGAAGGCTGAATTTGGGCTGCACCTGGTTCAGGAACCGGGGCAGGGGACTTATGGTGGTATTATTCTGGCCGTGGCCCATGACGAATTCCGCGCCATGGGCGAAGAGCAGATTCGCGCTCTGGGCTGCACAGGGGCCGTGGTGTATGATTTGAAATATGTTCTGGCCCCGGAACAATCCGACTTACGCCTTTAGATCCTGTTCTTGGGGGCGGCGACTATTGAACTGCATCCCCGGCAATGGCATGTCTGGTGGCAACCCGGTCAGCGGGACTCATTGATGATTGGCAATTGAATGACCAAGACAGCACTTATCACCGGAGTGACCGGTCAGGACGGCTCTTATCTGGCAGAGCTTCTGCTGGAAAAAGGCTATGAGGTGCACGGCATCAAGCGTCGGGCCAGCTCGTTCAACACGCAACGGGTGGATCACATCTATCAGGATCCGCACACCGACCACTCCAATTTCAAGCTGCATTACGGCGATCTGAGCGACAGTTCCAACCTGACCCGGATTATCAAAGAAGTGCAGCCGGACGAGGTCTATAACCTCGGCGCGCAGAGCCATGTTGCTGTGAGCTTTGAGGCACCGGAATATACGGCAGATGTGGATGCCATGGGCACCTTGCGCTTGTTGGAAGCAATCCGTTTTCTGGGGCTGGAAAAAAAGACCCGGTTCTATCAGGCCTCGACCTCTGAGCTGTATGGTCTGGTACAGGAAACGCCGCAGACCGAAACCACGCCGTTCCACCCGCGCAGCCCCTATGCGGTTGCCAAGATGTACGCCTATTGGATCACGGTGAACTATCGCGAGGCTTATGGGATGTATGCCTGCAACGGCATCCTGTTCAACCACGAGAGCCCGCGCCGCGGTGAGACTTTTGTGACCCGCAAAATCACCCGGGCGCTGGCCAATATTTCGCAGGGTCTCGAGGATTGCCTGCACCTGGGCAACATCGACGCGCTGCGCGACTGGGGCCATGCCAAGGACTATGTTCGGATGCAGTGGATGATGCTGCAGCAGGACGCGCCTGAGGATTTTGTCATTGCCACCGGGGTACAATATTCGGTGCGCCAGTTTGTGCAGTGGTCTGCCGAAGAGCTGGGCATTACGCTGGAATTCACCGGCAGTGGCTTGGATGAGATTGCCACCGTCGCTGCAATTGCAAGTGATAATGCCCCAGCGTTGAGCGTCGGCGATGTGGTGATGCGTATTGATCCACGCTATTTCCGTCCCGCCGAGGTGGAAACCTTGCTGGGCAACCCGGCCAAGGCCAAGGAAAAGCTGGGCTGGGTGCCGGAAATTACCGTGCAGGAAATGTGTGCCGAAATGGCGGCTGAGGATCTGAAAACTGCACGGCGTCACGCGCTGTTGCAACAGCACGGCATGGACCTGCCGGTCTCGGTCGAGGGGTAAGGTTATGCGCATTTATGTGGCAGGCCATCGCGGCATGGTCGGCGGCGCCATTTTGCGTCAATTGCAGGCGCAGGGCGGGCATGAGCTGATTACCCGCACCAGTGCCGAGTTGGATCTGACCAATCAGGCGGCGGTGCAGGCGTTTTTCGAGGCTGAGAAGCCGGATCAGGTTATTTTGGCAGCGGCCAAGGTTGGTGGCATTGTCGCCAACAACTCTTACCCGGCGCAGTTCATCTATGAAAACCTGATGATTGAATGCAACGTGATCCATGCGGCCTATCAGGCTGGGGTCACCAAACTGCTGCAACTGGGCTCAAGCTGTATCTATCCTAAACTGGCTGACCAGCCGATGGCGGAAGATGCGCTGTTGACCGGTACGCTGGAAGCCACCAACGAGCCTTATGCCATTGCCAAGATCGCCGGCATCAAGCTATGTGAAAGCTATAACCGGCAGTATGGCACTGACTACCATTCGGTGATGCCGACCAATTTGTATGGGCCGGGTGACAACTTTCACCCGGAAAACAGCCATGTGTTGCCCGCGCTGATCCGGCGTTTTCACGAGGCGGCACAGATCGGTGCCGAGGAAGTGATGATCTGGGGATCGGGCAAGCCGAAACGTGAATTCCTGCATGTGGATGATATGGCCGCTGCCAGCCTGTTTGTGCTGGACCTGGATGCCGAAAGTTATGCCGCTAACACCGACCCCATGCTGAGCCATATCAATGTCGGCTCTGGCAGGGATATCAGCATCCGTGAGCTGGCCGAGCTGGTGGCGCGTATCACCGGGTTCACCGGTAAGATCACGCAGGATACCTCAAAACCCGATGGAACGATGCGTAAATTGATGGACGTATCGCGGCTGGCCCAGATGGGTTGGAGCTCCAGCATTGCGCTGGAGGACGGCATCCGGGGGACTTACAAGTGGTTTTTAACATTGAACGAAGACGAATTACGTCAGAAATAGCGGTTAGGATATTTTATGATCACTCCTGTTCTTCTTTGCGGCGGCTCGGGCACCCGGCTTTGGCCGCTGTCGCGTAAAAGCTATCCAAAACAGTTCTCGCCACTACTGGGCGACACCACCTTGTTTCAGGACTCGGCGCAGCGGCTCGCGGGAGAGGGTTACGCGGCCCCCTTGGTGCTGACCAATTCCGATTTCCGCTTCATTGTCACTGAACAGCTGTCGGAGATCGGTATCGATCCCGGCGCGATCCTGATTGAGCCTGAGGGGCGCAATACCGCGCCTGCGGTGCTGGCAGCGGCGTTGCACTTGTTGAAAACTGACCCCGAGGCATTGATGCTGGTGGCCCCATCGGATCACGTGGTGCCGGATGCCACTGCATTCCGGACGGCGGTAAAAGCAGGCGAGGCAGCAGCACGCGACGGGCAGTTGGTGACCTTTGGGATCAAGCCAACCCATGCAGAGACCGGATATGGCTATCTGGAGCTGGATGGCGACGCGGGTGATTTCTCGCCGCGGGCCATTGGGCTGAAGCGGTTTGTGGAAAAACCGGATGCGGATACAGCTGAGCAGATGTTGGCGGCAGGGACTTTCCTTTGGAACGCCGGGATCTTCCTGTTCTCGGTGCAGACAATTGTCGCGGCGTTTCGCGCTCATGCGCCCGAGTTGATGGTGCCTGTGCAGCGGGCCGTGAATCAGGGGCAGCCCGACCTTGGCTTTTTGCGCCTGGACCCCAAAGCCTGGAGCGGGGCCGAAGATATCTCGTTTGACTATGCGGTGATGGAACGGGCTGACAATCTGACCGTGGTGCCGTTTGCTGCTGGCTGGTCTGATCTGGGCGGCTGGGATGCGGTCTGGCGCGAGGCTGGACCGGATACCGATGGCGTGGTCGCACAGGGGCCGGCCACGGCGATTGATTGTGAAAACAGCCTGTTGCGGTCCGAAGATGATGCGCTGGAACTGGTGGGCATCGGGCTGAAGGATATCATCGCGGTGGCGATGCCGGACGCGGTTTTGGTGGCTGATGTCAGCCGTGCGCAGGACGTCAAGCTGGCAGTGGCGGCGCTCAAGGCGAAAGCGGCCAAACAGGCGACTGCCTTTCCCAAGGATCACCGCCCATGGGGCTGGTTTGAGAGTCTGGTGGTGGGAGATCGGTTCCAGGTGAAACGCATCGTGGTCCATCCCGGCGCTGCACTGTCCTTGCAAAGCCACCACCACCGATCCGAGCATTGGATTGTGGTTGAAGGCACCGCCAAAGTGACGGTGGACGATGAGGTGAAACTGGTAAGCGAAAACCAGTCTGTCTATATCCCGCTAGGCGCGGTGCACCGGATGGAGAACCCCGGCAAAGTGCCGATGGTGCTGATTGAAGTACAGACCGGCAGCTATCTGGGTGAAGATGACATTATCCGCTACGAGGACGTCTATGCGCGCAGCTGAATGAGCTGCGGTTTGCCGTTAGATTTGATCACGCGCGCGCCAATTTGGCGCGCGCGTGATTCTTTGCAGAGTTAGGCCGAAACCACTTTCAACTCGGTAATCTGGACCTGTTCGATGGTGCCGTCATTGGTGACTTTGATCCGGTTGCCGGTATCAAGCTGATCCAGACCTTTGCAAGCCACCAACATCAGGACGTCTTTCTCGCGGGCGACAATCGCCATATGGCTAAGCCAGCCGCCGACCTCGGACAGCACCGCGCCCGAGCGTTGCACCCAAGGTAGCCAGGCCGGGTTGATCATTCGGCAGACCAGAATGTCACCATCGCAGAAGCCGTCAAACGTGGCTGGGTCGATCGAGCTTTCGTCCTCGACCCAGAACACCCGGCCGGTGATGGCACCACTGCCGGCCACACAAGTGCCACCTAGAGTGCCGTCGCCTGCTTGGGCCAGTTTGCCCAGCGATAACAATTCGCAGTCGCGCAGGGTCAGGCTGATCTCGGTGGGGGCTGATTTCTTGCGTAGCTCCGCCTGGTGTTTACGGCTTTGGGCCAACTGATGTAGGGGCTCAGGCTGGCTCCAGTCAGCCCCCAGCAGCTCTTCCAATGTCAGATGGAAAATCAGCTCTTTGAGCCTGGTGACCCGGCCAAGAGCCAGTGTTGCGCGGCGAATTTCAGCAACCACGCGCAGGGCCTCGTGTTTGGCCTGTTCCTTCAGGTCCTGAAAGACCACGGCCAGTTCGAGAACATCGCTCAGCTCACCCGGCAGGTTCGCAGGAGTTGGCGTGGAGGTTTTTGGTTCGTCCGAGCTGTCGAGCAGCGACCACAGCAGGGTAGGGGCCTCGATATAACGTGGTGAACTGAGTTCGTAGTCAAAGATCGACCGGTGGCCCATCAGTTGCAGCGCTTTGGTTTGCGCAGTTTTTCCTTTGCAACTGGCGATCAGGCTAGACGGCGCATGGGGCAGCTCGACCTGCATCAGATGCGCGCGCAGGGCCGGGTCGCTTTGAGCTGCCGCGCTGGCCTCGCCCATGGTAAAACCGGCCAAAATGTTGATCTTTTCGGCTTCGACATAAATGTCCTGCACCAGCAACTGCTGCAGCGTGTCGATGGTTTCGACCAGCTTGGGCAGGGGCAGGGCAGTATAGTCAACCGCCTGCCACAGTGCCAGTTGTTCGGCCAGGTCGGGCATCACGTCACCGCGGAAGTGATCGATCATCGGGCGCGCCTGTTTGCGCAACTGCTTGGCCTTGGAGGTGCTGAGGTTCAGCGTCATGCCTTGTTTCAAAGCCACATCTACATAGGTTTTGCCGAACAAGTTGACCATATGGCCTTCGGGCCCTTCAGGCAGGCCATATGGGACGCCCAAATCGCGGCAGGCGAGATCAACGCTGCCCCCTGGAGACCACATGCGACCCATCAGCGAGAAGGACAGCGGCGTGGGGCGCGGCAAGACCTCGGACATTTCATCCTGTTCCAGGATTGTCTGGTCTGGGGCAGCATCTCCAAAACGGTCCAATACGCCACGCCATTGGGCCAACCTGGCCTGCTCTTGCTCCGAACCAAGGTTCAGGGTGGTGATGTCGCGGCTTTGCACAATCTGGAATTCGCCATCGGCATAGGCCCATTCAACGTCTTGCGGACAGCCAAAGGTGTCTTCGATCTGACGGCCCAGTTCCAATAATGGCGTCATGTCCAACGTGTGATCTTGATCCTCGTCCGCGGGCAGGCCGGTATAGCGGCCAAAGCGCAGCGAGGTGGGAGTGACACGGCCCGAGACCAGATCCTCGCCACAGCCCTCGACCCATTCAATCATCACCATGCCAGGGGCGGTGGGGTCTTGGGTGAACAGGACACCAGCGTATTCCGCCTGCACCATTTGCTGCACCAGAATATTGCCTGCGTTATCACTTGTGGCATTGATGTCATAGCTGGCGGCACGTTCAGAGGTGAAGCTGTCAACAACAGCGTCCAGCGCGTCGCGCATGGTTACGGCGGTCACGTCCAGTACGGATTCGAACACGCCTGCAAAGCTTTGGTCCGCGCCGTCCTCGTTGCAGGCTGAGCTGCGCACGGCGCAGGGTTTCTGACCGGCAAGCTGCCATATCTGGGCCGAAAATGCATTTTTTTGCACCAGGGACATCTGGCGATAGTCGGCAATAGCGTCTGCGCGCACCACCACGCCGCCGGGCACAGGCAGACCTGCGTTTTTCAGGATCGATAGACGAAGGGCTTTGTTGCCTGAGGTTTCCAGCTCTTCGCTATAGCCCATTGGGATGACACCGAGGGGCAGTTTGCGCAGGGCTCGTTTGTGCAAATGCACTGCAATCGACTGGCGCAGGCGGGTGACCATGCCGGTGACATAGGCGCGTTGCACCAGCAACAGTGTCAGGCTGCAGCACAGGTAGGCATTGGCTGCAGCACTAAGGCCGAACACCATGGCAAACAGAGCAGGCAGGCCCAGTCCCAGCCATAGACCCGTTTGACGGCGGGTCTTGGCTACGGCCCATGCCAGATAGATGCCGGCCAGTGCGGTGAATATCGCGGGCATGACAAAGCTCGGATCGGGCAGGCCCAGATCAGACATCCACAGAAACGGAACCTGCAGTGCAGCGCTGGCCTCTTGCGCGGCCGAGACTCCGATCATCATCACCGGCAGAAACAGCAGCGCGGTCAGGTTGCGCATTGGGGTCAGGCCTTTGTCAGCATAGAACGCCCGAACTGCGCGGGCTTTGCGCACCGGGTCAGCGGACAACTTGTTTTTGACGCCTTTTAACTCATCAGCGGTCTCAGCTGTAGTGATCTGATCACGCTCAGATTTTAACGCAACGGGAAGGATCAGCAGCCGGGTCAGCAGCGAAAGACCCAACAGTCCCAATAAGATATGGCTGCGCGCGTGGATCCACAGCAACCCAGTGGCAACAGCTGTGATTGCGTTGTCCCACAGACCAATTTTCTGGGCTGCTTGCCAATTCTGAATATGGGGCTTGGGAGCCGGTGGAATGAAAAACTCCCACGGCAGGGTATAGCGACCCCGGAAGTCGAAGCCTTTTTGTGACATTTCAAGACCCAGAACCTGCCCCATAAAGCAACTGCGCCGGTCATAGCAGGCAACGATGGTCGGTTTTCTGGGGGTCAGCGCATCAATGCGGCGCATCAGCTCGTCCGTGGTTAGCGCCCGGATCGGGATGTTCACAGCACCGGGCAGATGGCCACTGTCAAAATCGCCCGGATAGCGGGTATCCACAATTTGCAAGTCTTCGGTGTCGAGTAGCGATTTGAAATCAGCGGTGTTCAGCAATACGTCCTTATTCGGGTATTCAGGAATCGCGCGCAGGTCGGACAAAGATTTAACTTCTGCGTCGCTAAATCCATTGCCTTCGACGATCCATTTTTCAATACCGCCCGAGATAAAACGGCAGTCGATACCCATCGCGGCTAGCTTTTCACAGGTTTCAGAGCTGCGATTTCCGTTGTGGCAGAACAGAACCACAGGTTGATCGCCAATGACAGGCTGCGATTGCAGAAAGTCAGGGAACCGGATGTGAGTTGCACCGGGCAAAGTGCCCATGGCGTTTTCACCAGTTTCACGGATATCGTAAAACGCGGTGTTGCCGCCCGCCAGCAATGCAGCGGCCTCGTTAGTTGAAATTGCCAGCGGGTGATCTTGCTGCCGTGAGAAGCTGGTTTCTTTTAAAGTGGTGTCTTTGATTGTGGTGCCAGAAAATTGCGCTGGACGTACTAGTGTGGATTGTAGCCGGACCAGTTCTGTTGATCTCTGTGTGTCATATTGCCAATAATTTAGGGCTATTAACGCCAGAGTGATCGCGACGAGAGAGGTGATCAACCGGATTGGATAGCGTTTCGCAGCACCACCTTTCTTGGGCGAAAACCCCAGCTTGGTGGCGACAACGGCACCCAAGCCCGAGACCATGGCAAAGCCAACAGCGAAAACTTGGCCCAGGGACGAAACCGAGCCAATGATCAATTCTGGTGAGGGGATTGCATAGGCGACGGCCGGCAGAAAAATCATCGCCGAAGCAGCAAGAATTGGTCGCGAGACCTTAGTGATCCCTGTCCGGATCGTAGCGCTAAAATAACTTTCCACGTGTTTTCCTGTTAGACGGATTGGGGTCGTTGCATAAAATTTTTGTTAAGCTGTCATCAAAACGTCACAAACGTTACCGTTTGGTTAACTAATTGGTAAAAGATCATTATTATCCTGAAATCAGGTGGGAATTCTGACTGCTGGTTAACCTTATCTTGTGATCGATGTGAGCACCTGAATATGGGAACGAACCGGTTTTAGAGCCGAAATTGCAACCTGAGGATTTTATTATGACCTGTGCATTGCTGTGTTTACGTGCGTTCAAACGCTACCTGCCAAAGTTGCGTAGTGTTGTTCAATTGGGGGTGGTCGCCGGTGGGATGAGCATTCTGCCAATGGCTGCGCAGGCGGACATAACATTGACCTTCGGCACCTACGCCGCCGACAAGCCCACTGATACAGTTAGAAAATATCGCCCCTTTCTGTCTTATCTGGCCGATCGGATGAGCGAGGAACTGGGCGAACCCGTCTCCATCAAGATGAAGATTGCCAAGGAATACGAAGCGGGGATCAGCCAACTTGCGGATGGCACCGTTGATTTCGCCCGCTTTGGTCCTGCGTCTTATGTGCATGTAGTAGAGCAGAGTTCCGGCATTCATCTGGTGGCGATGGAATCCAAAAAGGGTAGCAAGCGGTTCAAAGGCGTGATCGTGGTTCATACGGACAGTGAAATCCAGTCGCTGGATCAACTGGCCGGACTTAGCTTTGCCTTTGGCAACGAACTGTCGACCATTGGTCGCTACCTGGCCCAATCCCATCTGCTCCAAGCGGGCATTAGCGGCTCAGATTTGCAAGAGTTTGCTTACCTCGGGCGCCACGATCTGGTTGGTGAGGCGGTGGGGGCCGGCCGGTTTAGCGCAGGTGCGCTCAAAGAAAGCACCTACAGGAAACTGGTCGCCAAAGGGGTTCCCATTCGGGCGTTGATGTCGTTTGAAAATGTGACCAAACCCTGGCTGGCCGGCGCTGATGTGTCGCCGACAGTGGTGGCTGCGATGCGGCGGGTGA
>MAAY01000022.1:0-4095 GCA_002162795.1 Rhodobacterales bacterium 56_14_T64 | reverse complement strand
AATCGTTCGCCAAATTGCAAAAAATGGATTTCTGGAAGGCTCGGACGCGGATTACGATTTTGTCCGTCGAGCAATGGAGCAAAGTCTTTTATTTTAGTGACCTTGAAAGTCAAATCTGATGAAGCGTACCAGTATTTTATTTCAAATTGTTGTGTCGATGGCCTTGGCGGCTGCTCTGGTCGCTTGGGTCATTGGTGATCTTGCGCGCCGATATGAAACACAGCGATTGACCCAACAACTGACCGAGCAGGCGGACCTCACAGTCTCGCTGCTTGGTGGTTTGATGTTGGATGCTATTATTGTCGAGGACGTGCCGGTGTTGGAAACCGGTCTGACCGAGGCTATCGCGCGCAATTCCAAACTGTTGGCGATCCAGATCCTGAGTGAGAACCGCAATGTCATCGCCGAGGCCAATGCAGTCCAGGGACCAGAGCCTCGAAATTATGTGTTGTATGATCGGCCAGTGGAATGGGACGGGGTGATTTTTGCCCATATGGTGGTCCAGTGGTCCACCAGCGAGGGTCAGGCCATGGTGCAGGAGAAAGTGCGCCAGACAATCCTGTGGACTGTTCTTTCTGTCGGGGTGCTGTCTCTGCTGGTTTTGTTTCTGACACATATGCTGGCCATGCGGCCGCTGCAGATGATCCATCAGCGGATGTCGGATGCGATTTCTGGTCTGAAGCGGCCAACAGAGCATTTGCCCTGGTATGCGTCGCAAGAGTTCTCGGCGTTGAACTTCTCGGTTGGGGTGATGGAGGACACTTTTGTGGAGCGCGACGAACGGGAGTTCGCGCTAGAGCAGGCGAGGGAAGCGGCGGATATTGCCAATGGGGCTAAATCCGAGTTCCTCGCCAATATGTCTCATGAAATACGCACTCCGATGAATGGCGTGATTGGCATGGCGGAATTGATCCTTGAGACCGATCTGGATGAGGATCAGAAAATGTACGCCGATACCATTGCCACCTCTGGTGCGGCGCTGCTGACAATTATAAACGACATTCTCAACTTTTCAAAAATTGAGGCTGGCAAAGTCGAGCTGGAATCTGAGACGTTTAACCTGCAAACCGCAATGGAAGACGTGGTGACGTTGTTGTCGCCAAAGGCAGCAGAAAAGGATGTTGAGATCACGCTGCGATATGATCCCGACCTGCCCGCAGTGTTTGAGGGCGACGTGGGTCGTATCCGTCAGGTGATCACCAATATTGCCGGCAATGCGGTTAAATTCACTCTAGAGGGATACGTCTTTATCGATGTCTCGGGCAGTACCAAAGGCGACCTTTGCGATCTGAGCATTTCGGTCACTGACACAGGCATTGGCATTCCGGAAGATAAAATCGACCATATCTTTAACGCATTTGAGCAGGTGGATGGCGCGGCGACACGCAATTTTGAGGGTACTGGGTTGGGGCTGGCGATCTCGACCCGGCTGCTGCGGTTGATGGGGGGCGATATTTCGGCGCGTTCGGACGCGGGTGGTGGATCGGTGTTTACAATGCTGCTGCCGCTGTTGGTCAGCGGAGACAGCTGTGAACCGGTCTGGCCTGACCACGTCGACCTGAAGGGGCTGAAAGTACTGGTTGTCGATGATCTTGAGTTGAACCGTACAATCTTGTTTGAGCGGCTGACGAATTGGGGGATGCACTGTACTTTGGCGGCTTCAGGGTACGAGGCACTGGACGCTCTGGCCGGGGCCCGGGCGCGCGGTGAAACTTTTGATCTGGTGCTGCAGGATTATCAGATGCCCGGCATGGATGGCCGCGAATTGGCGTTTCAGATCCGTACCATCCCGGAGCATGTAGCCTTGCCACTGGTGATCTTGTCGTCAGTCGAGCAATCTTTGGACCCTGGTACGCGACAAGCGCTTGGCGCCTGCGAATTGGCCTTGAAGCCGGTGCGATCTACGCAATTGCACAATGTGATTAGCCGCTCTTTACGCCCACATGCGGCGTCAGTTGCCCCCAGCGCCGCGCCCGAAGCTGTGGCGCTGGACGGTAAGACTCTGAAGGTGTTGCTGGCCGAAGACAATAAAACCAATCAGCTGGTGGTCCGTAAAATGCTAAAGGATGCGCCGGCCGAAATAATGGTCGCGGCCGACGGGATTGAGGCGGTGCAAATGTATCGCGACTCGCGTCCTGATGTGGTGCTGATGGATATGATGATGCCTGAAATGGATGGGCTGGAGGCCACTTTGATTATTCGCGAGATTGAAGCCGTAAATCACCTTGGCCATTGCCCGATCATTGCGCTGACTGCCAATGCGATGTCGACAGATAAGGAAAAATGTCTTCGGGCGGGCATGGATGGATTTTTGAGCAAACCAATCCATAAGAAAGCTTTGTGGGAGGCCATTCAGAAGACCTCCCAGATCAATGATATGTTGCGAACGGGAACCTGAGCCAGATCGGATAAGTCAGGTTCGTGTGTTTCGCAACAATAGGCCAGACAGGCTGGACAGGGCAAACAGCACTGCAGCCAAGCACACGATTGTAGGCCCAGTTGGGGTGTCGAAGGTGAAGGCCAGTTGCAATCCACCAAGCGCCGATACACCACCGATAATAGCTGCGATCAACGCCATGCGTTCTGGGGTGGCGGCAAAGGGCCGGGCGGTGGCCGCCGGGATGATCAGCATCGCCGCGATCAACAACACGCCCACCACTTTGATAGCCACAGCGACAACCAAAGCCAGTGCGATGGTCAATGCGAGCTGTTCACGACGCGGGTCGATACCCGCCGCATAGGCCAGATCCGGGTTTAACGTCGCCGTTAGCAGAGCAGACCAACGCCACCATAAAAGCGCCAACACCAACAGGGATCCAGTCCAGATCACACCCAGATCCAGACGTCCCACCGCCAGGATGTCGCCAAACAGATAGGCCATGAGATCAATTCGCACACCTTGCAGAAAAGACACGGCCACCAGGCCAAAAGCCAGCGCTGAATGGGCCATTACTCCTAGCAGGGTATCCATCGCATAGCCTCGATTGCTGAGCGTGGACACGGTGGTGGCCATGAGCAGCGATACCACCAGAACGCCGGTAAAGACGGACATTTCAAAACTAAGCGCCAGAGCTACTCCAAGGATCGAAGCATGTGCGGTGGCATCGCCAAAATAGGCCATCCGGCGCCAGACCACAAAACAACCCAGTGGTGCAGCGGCGATGGCGACCCCCAGTCCGGCCAATGCGGCACGGATTAGGAAACTATCGAGAAAACTCATTCTGCAGCCTCGTGATCGTGATGGTCGTGAGTACAATCGGGGTCATGCGAATGGTTGTGTTCATGCCGATACAGCGCCAGCGCGCCTTGGGTTCCGCTGCCGAACAGGGCCCGGTATTCAGGGGCCGAGGCAACATGCTCGGGCTCGCCTTCACAACAGATATGGCCGTTCAGGCAAATCACCCGATCAGAGGCCGCCATCACCACATGCAATTCATGACTGACCATCAGCACCGCGCAGCCCAGTTGCCGCCGAACCGTGGCAATCTGTTGGTAGAACGCCGCCGATCCCGGCTGATCCAGCCCTTGGGTGGCCTCGTCAAGGATCAGCAATTGCGGATCACACAGTAGTGCTCGGGCCAGCAGAACCCGCTGAAACTGGCCGCCTGAAAGTCGGGCCATTTGCCGGTCGGCCAATTGCCCGGCTCCGGCCTGATCCAAAGCCTGTTCAGCCTCTGCAGTTGAAACACGCTTGGGCAGGCTAAGAAAACGGCGCACCGTTAAGGGCAGAGTGGGGTCGATGTGCAGTTTTTGCGGAACATACCCGATGCGCAATCCCTTGGAACGGATCACCTGGCCGGAACGTGGCTGTAACGCACCGATGATGGCGCGCAGCAGGGTAGATTTTCCCGAGCCATTTGGCCCGACCACGGTAACAATCTCACCAGAGTTGATTTTGAAGTTCACCCCCGACAGGACAGCGTTGCCGCTGTGGCGGATGGTCAGATTCTGCAAAGTGACCAGGCTCATGCTGCGGCCTGTTCTTGGCATTTCGGACACAGGCCCTCGACCTCGACTACGGTGCGTTCGATTTGGAAACCGGCATCCTGGGCCAGCTGCCCCAACTGGCCTTTGCTCAGGTCGGTATGGGTTTCG
>MAAY01000059.1:36530-48378 GCA_002162795.1 Rhodobacterales bacterium 56_14_T64 | reverse complement strand
TTTTGCCTTTCACGTAGCGATAGCCGAGGCCACCAATAACCGCCGCTTCGTTGACTTCCTGACCCTACTAGGACGCAACACAATCCCAAGATCCGAGCTCCGCCAAAAGGCCGACCTCCAGCCCGATCCTGAAATTGAACAAGGCATCCTGACAGAACACCGGGACCTACTAGACGCCATCGCCGCGCGCGACCCCGCTCGCGCCAGGGAAGCCATGCGAATACACCTGAGCGAAGGCGCCGAGCGGTACCGCACCCTCGCAAGGCTCGTTCAACTAAGCTGAGCGCTTATTTTAAAATTCATCATACAAATATTGACAACAGTTTCTCAATTGATATTTACGGGCCAAATGAAACAACCCGAACAAGCAGGCCACAGTACTGAAACAAATAGTACCGTTGGCATCTCCAGGAAGGCTAAGACTATGACCCCGCAAGACCTTAAGGAAAAAATTGGATCGGGGCTTTTGTCCTTTCCCGTGACCCATTTTGATGCCGCGCTGGATTTTGACAAACCGGCGTATCAAGAGCACATCAGTTGGCTCTCGCAATACGATGCGGCAGCGCTATTTGCGGCGGGCGGAACCGGCGAGATGTTCTCGCTTTCGCCCAGTGAAATCGCTGAAGTTGTCGGCGCGGCGAAAGAGGTAGCCGGCGACATGCCGATCATTTCTGGCTGTGGCTATGGCACCCGGATGGCGGTGGATATTGCCCAATCGGTAGAGGCCAAGGGGGCGGATGGCATCCTGCTACTGCCGCATTACCTGATCGGCGCTACTCAGGATGGGTTGTACGCCCACATCAAGGCTGTGTGCGATGCGACCGATATGGGCGTGATCATCTACAACCGCGCAAATTCTGTCGCTAATGCTGAGACCGTCGCCCGGTTGGCCGACGCTTGCCCCAATCTTGTAGGCTTTAAGGACGGCACCGGCGATATCAATCTTGTGCGCAAAGTGGTGGCCTATTGTGGCGACCGCTTGGCCTATGTTGGCGGCATGCCCACACATGAAATGTTTGCCGAGGCCTATGACGCGATGGGGGTCACAACCTATTCGTCGGCGGTGTTCAACTTTGTTCCCGAACTGGCGCTGGAATTCTATGCAGCCATGCGGGCCAAGGACAAACCGACCATGGATCGCATTCTTAAGGATTTCTTTTATCCCTTCCTGGACATTCGTGACCGCGCACCGGGTTATGCGGTGTCCATCGTCAAAGGCGGCTTGACCGCTGTCGGCCGTAATGCTGGACCCGTACGCCCCCCTCTGACAGATTTGACTGGTGAAGAAATTGAGCGTCTTGGCGAAATTTGCAAAGGTTTCAAATAGTGAAAATCACACGGATTACCACACATCTGTTGCATCATGAATTGGAGGCCCCGTTTCAGTCGTCATTTTCGACGTTTCGGGCGCGCCGCCATTGCTTGGTCGAGATAGAATGCGACACCGGTCTGGTCGGCTGGGGCGAATGCCTTGGCCCAGCAGATATCAATGCGGCTGTGGTTGCGTCGATGACCCCGATGTTGATTGGGCGCAACCCGCTGGATATCGAACCGATCTGGATGGAGCTATACAACCAGTTCCGGGATCAGGGGCAACGTGGCCCTATTCACACTGGGCTTAGCGGCATTGATATTGCGCTTTGGGATATTGCAGGCAAGCATTTCGACGCGCCGATTTACAAACTAATGGGTGGTGCTTGGCGCACTGAAATTCCTGCCTATGCAACTGGTGGGTTTCGCCCCGAAGGTGGAGATCACGCGTCGACCTGTGCAACCGAGATGGCGCAATATGTCGGTGAGGGTTTTGGTGCTGTCAAAATCAAAATTGGCTATGGCATCGAAAGCGACCTGAAAACCATTTCGGCAGTCCGCGACGCCATCGGCCCGGACGTTGAACTGATGATCGACGCCAACCATGGTTACGACGCCATCGACGCCATCGAAGTTGGCCGCAGGGCGGCAAAATATGGTATCGAGTGGTTCGAAGAACCCGTAGTGCCCGAAGCCTTGCGCGCTTACCAGCAGGTCTGCGCCAATCAACCAATTCCGGTTGCTGGCGGCGAAACATGGCATGGCCGCTGGGCGGTGGATGAGGCGCTGGCGCAGAAAACCGTCCATATTCTGCAGCCCGATGTTTGTGGCATTGGTGGGCTCAGCGAAGCGCGCAAGATCATCACCTTAGCAGATGTGCACCATGTCCGTATTGTCCCTCATGTCTGGGGCACGGCTGTAGCGCTGGCGGCGGGACTTCATTTCCACGCGATTTTGCCCCCAACACCGCAAACCCACGAGGCACGCTCGCCACGGTTGGAATTTGACCGCACTTATAACCCATTCCGCCAAGAGATCGTGGATCACCCGATAGAGCACCATAACGGAGTTGTTTCGGTGCCCGAGGGCCCAGGCTTGGGGATCTCCATCAATCGGGATGCCTTGCAGGCCTATTCCCCGGCTTAATTAACGTCAGGACCGTCGATATGTTCAGAACACTTGAGGGGCCTGCGCCTAAAACCGCCCTGCCCAAAGGTTCAACCGATTGCCACATCCACCTGTTTGACAGCAGCACGTACAGTGCTCAGCCAGGCGGCCCCCCTGCCCCGGCAGATGCACTGATTTCGCACTATGAAAGTGTTCAGAACTGGCTGGGTCTGGATCGCGTGGTGATCACTCAGGGCAATGCCTACCAGAAAGACAATCGCTGCTTGCTGGAAGGTCTGGACCATTTTGGTGACAGTGCGCGTGGTGTGGTGGCCATCGATGCAAGCATCAGCGACAAGGAGATCGACGCCATGACCACGCGTGGTGTGCGCGGCGCCCGGATCATGAATATCCTGAAAGGCGCCGTTGGCCTGGATCAAATGCTTGAGGTCAATGCCCGCGTTCAGCCCTTTGATTGGTCGATGATCGTACAGTTTGATGGTCGCGATATTCTGGACCACGTTGCAGATCTAAAGCAGATCAAGGGTGACTTTGTTGTGGATCACACGGGCAAGTTCCTGGAGCCTGTCGCCCCAAACAGCGCGCGGTTCAAAGCAGTGCTAGATCTGGTGGATCGTGGCAATTGCTATGTGAAACTTGCTGGCTGTTATGAAACCTCAAAGGTTGGATATCCCAGCTACAGTGATCTGGGCGCCTTATCCAAGGCCGTCATCCGGCACGCGCCTGACCGGGTGATCTGGGGCAGCAACTGGCCGCATAACATGTCCAATTCGGCTGAGACCTACCCGGATGATGTCCATCTTCTGGATCTACTGATGGATTGGGCCGGATCCAGTGAGAACGTCCAAAAAATGTTCGTCGACAATCCTGCGCGCCTGTATGGTTTCTAATTCCAAGCCAACGACTGGCGGCGTTTTCAATGCAAAAAGCCCACCTTCTATGGAAGGCGGGCTCTTTTGTTTTCGGCGACACTGGTCGGCTGATCCATTTCACTCGGCAGCGGTGGCAAGACCAAACTGGAAATCCCGAAGCGTTTCCGGTTTTATCTGGATCGAGAACCCCGGCGCGCTTGGAGCCTTGTAGGCGCCATTTTCGACAACACAGGGATCGATAAAGTGTTCATGCAGGTGATCGACAAACTCGATCCTCTTGCTGTCCTTCTCACCCGTGATGGCCACATAGTCGATCATCGACAGGTGCTGCACATATTCACACAAGCCCACACCACCGGCATGCGGCCAAACCGGCAGGTCAAATTTGGCGGCCATTAGCTGCACCGCCAGAACCTCATTCAGCCCGCCGAGGCGACAACTGTCGATTTGAACAAAGTCGATGGCGTCGTTGGCGATGAACTGCTTGAACATAATGCGGTTTTGGCACATTTCACCGGTGGCCACCTTGATCGGCGCGATGGCCTCTCGGATTTTGCGATGACCGATGACGTCATCCGGGCTGGTGGGCTCCTCGATGAACAGCGGGCGTGCAAAGGATAGCGCCTTGACCCACTCAATGGCCTGATCCACCTCCCAGACCTGATTGGCGTCGATCATGATGTTCATGTCCTCGCCCAGTTCTTCGCGGGCGATGGTTAGTCGGCGAATATCATCGTCAAGGTCACGACCAACCTTGAACTTAGTATGGGTGAACCCAGCCTCGCGCGCCTCGCGGCATAGCCGACGCAGCTTGTCGTCGGAGTATCCCAGCCACCCCGCCGAGGTGGTGTAGCAGGGATAGCCTTCGGCCTTGAGCCGGGCGATCCGGTCCGCCTTGCCCGGCGCGGCAGCCCGCAGGATCTCTAGCGCCTCATCTTTGGTCAGCACGTCGGTCATGTAGCGGAAGTCGATCAGTTTGACGATTTCCTCAGGCGACATTTCCCCCACCAGCAACCAGACCGGCTTGCCTGCCTCTTTGGCCAGCAGATCCCACATCGCGTTGACCACAGCCCCGGTGGCGAGGTGAATGGCGCCTTTGTCCGGGCCTATCCAGCGCAATTGGCTGTCACCGGTGATGTGGCGCCAGAACCGCCCCATGTCTTCGCACACCCAGTCCAGATCAAGCCCAATCAGCAGGTGGCGCATGGCATTGATCGCGGTGACACAGATTTCGGTGCCACGACCAATGGTGAAGGTCAGGCCGTGACCCTGATGATCGCCGTCCGTCTCCAGCACGATGTAGGCGGCTGAATAGTCCGGATCGGGGTTCATCGCGTCCGAGCCATCCAGTGATTGCGACGTCGGAAAGCGCAGGTCGTGTGTCGTTAGCCCTGTAATGCGTGTCATTCGCTGTCGACCACGTTTTGCTTTTGCACGCCAAGACCTGAGATCCCCAACTCGATCTTGTCACCCGGCTTCAGGTAGGTTTCAGGCGTCTGCCCCATGCCCACGCCCGGAGGTGTCCCGGTAGAAATCACATCGCCCGGCTGCAGGCTCATGAATTGCGATAGGTGCGAGATCACGGTGGCAACGCCAAAATGCATCGTCGTGGTCGAGCCATTCTGATAGCAGTGGCCGTTCACCTCCAAATACATATCCAGCGCCTGAGGGTCGGCAACTTCGTCCCGTGTGACCAGCCAAGGGCCTATTGGGCCAAAGGTATCGCAGGACTTGCCTTTCACCCACTGCCCCGAACGATGCAGCTGGAAATCACGTTCGGACAGGTCATTGACCACACAGTATCCGGCCACGTGGTCCAGTGCATTTTCGACCGAGACATATTTTGTAGGCTTGCCGATCACCACACCTAGTTCGACCTCCCAGTCGGTCTTGACCGAGGTGCGCGGGATTTCGACATTATCATTCGGACCACAGATGGCCGATGTCGCCTTGAAGAAAATAACAGGTTCTTCGGGCAGCGCCATGCCACTCTCAGCAGCGTGATCAGCATAATTCAGACCGATGCAAATGAACTTGCCCACTTGACCGACACAGGCGCCGAGGCGCGGATTGCCTTCGACCAGCGGCAGGGCTGTGGGATCAATTCTACGAAGTTCCGCTAATCTGGCGTCACTCAGCACAGCCCCACTAACGTCCGAGACAATGGCAGACAGGTCGCGGATGTTGTCATCTGCATCCAGAAGACCGGGTTTTTCAGCGCCCACTGGGCCAAAACGCAAAAGTTTCATTGTGGTATCTCCTTGGAATTCAGACGGACCAACCGCCGTCGATGGCGTGGGTTTGTCCGGTGGTAAAGGCGCTGTCATCGCTGGCGAGGTACAGCGCCAGTGCCGCAATTTCACAAGCTGTGCCAATGCGGCCCATGGGTTGGCGATTGATAAAATCAGCTAGTGCCTTATCGTAATCGCCGGTGGCACGCAGTCGACCGTGCATCGAGGGACTGTCCACGGTGCCGGGGCAGATCGCATTGCAGCGAATGCCCTGTTTCACATAATCGGCGGCAATGGATTTGGTCATGCCGATGACAGCGGCCTTGGATGCGCAATAGGCAAAGCGGTTTGGCACGCCCTTCAGTGACGATGCCACCGAGGACATGTTGATGATCGAGCCGCCACCATTTTCCAGCATGGCAGGCAGGGTCAGTTTGATCATCCGGTACATGGCGGTGACGTTCAGATCGAAACTGAACTCCCAGTCCTTGTCGTCGGTGTCTAGGATCGAGCCATTGGCAACAAAACCTGCACAGTTGAACAACACGTCCAGCGGGCCAAGTTCAGCGACACAGGCCGCGACGGCCTGTGCGTCGGTCACGTCCAGTTTGATCGCAGTTACGCCATCCAGTGTGTCCAATTCAGCAAGAGCGGTGTCATTGATGTCACTGGCAAAAACTGTCGCGCCTTGGGCGGCGTATAGCTCGGTTGTTGTGCGGCCAATACCCTGTCCGGCGGCTGTGATAAATGTTGTTTTCCCGGCCAAGCGGCCTGTGTTTTTAGTCATAGTGTCAATCCGTGTAAAAAACGTGTTCCATCATCGCCCATTGCTCGCCGCTTGCACGACTGGCTAAAGGTGACTGGCAAGGGTCAGTATGGGTCCACCATTCGCGGGTCTTGGGGTCTTGCGCCATCCGCGCCAGATCCGCCTCCAGATCCGAGCCATGATACTCCCAATAGCCAAACAGCAGGTTCTCAGGCTCGCGCAGGAAAATGCTGTAGTTGCGGATATTGCTGCCCTTGATCTGCGCCAGAACATCTGGCCAGACATCCGCATGCAAACGTTTGTAGTCGTCAATCTTGTCGGGTTTGATCCCGATGACCATGCCCATGCGCTGCATCAGGTTCCTCTGGTGATGGTTTTTGAAATCAGAGACATGGCAGTGATGGCGTCCCGGTCCCATTCAATACCTAACCCCGGCTCCTGTGATGGGATGGCAAAGCCATCCTCGACCAACATCGGCGCGGTGGTCACGCTGTCCAATTGTGGGATGTATTCCAGCCATTTGGCATTGGGCACCGCGCAGACCAGCGGCAGGTGGAGTTCCATCAGGAAATGCGGGCAGACCATGACGTTAAAGGCCTCGGCCATATGCGCCACTTTCAACCAAGGGGTGATACCGCCAATGCGGGCCACATCCACCTGCACAATACTGGCCGCGCCCATCTGCAAGTAGTCCTTGAACTGGCTGATCGAATACATGCTTTCACCAACCGCAATCGGCACTGAGGTCCGGCGGGCCAGTTCAACATGACCAGCCACATCATCGGCAGGCAGAGGTTCCTCGAACCAGCCGATGTTATAATCCTCCAACATGCGGGCACGGCGGATGGCTTCGGACAGGGAGAAGCCCTGATTGGCGTCAGTCATGATTTCATAGCTGTCACCAACTGCCGCACGTACCGCCGACAGGCGCGCTCCATCTTGGCTGATATGTTCGCTGCCGATCTTGATCTTCGAGCCTTTGAAGCCTTGGGCCTGCATCGCCAAGGCATCATCAACCAACGCCTGCGGCTCCAGATGCAACCAACCGCCTTCGGTGCTGTACAGTGGAATGCGGTCGCGGGTTCCGCCTGCGGCCTTCCACAGCGGAAGGCCTGCTTTCTTGCACTTCAGATCCCAAAGCGCCGTATCGATGGCTGCCAAGGCCAATGAGGTAATTGCCCCAACCGAGGTGGCATGGGTCAGGAACAACAGGTCGCGCCAGATCCCATCAATCCGGTCCGGATCCTTGCCGATCAAAGCTGGTGCCAGAGTGTGTTCCAGCAGCGCCATAACCGACGGGCCACCGGTGCCAATGGTGTAAGAATAGCCGGTGCCGCTGGCGCCGTCGCTATCGTACACCGTCACAAATGGCGTCTCTTGCGAGACAAAGGACTGAATGGCATCGACCCGTTTCACCTTGGGCACAAGATCGATCATCTGTAATTCAATGCGAGTGATATGCGTCATGACTTAGCCCCTGATCGCATCTGATGTGGCGGCGTCAAAGACATGACATTTGTCCAGCATCAACCGGAACTTCAGCACTTCACCTGGGCGCACTGGACGGGGGTTTAGCATTTTTCCCTGTACTTCGGTGCCTGCAAGGTCGGTGAACAAAACCGTCTCGGTGCCCAGCGGTTCAGTCAGGGTTACGGTCAGCTCCAGATCCGCCCGTTCGCCCTCTTCTTCAACCGCGTGCCCATAGGGCATCAGGTTATCGGCGCGAAAACCGAATTTCACCCGCTGGCCGTTGTGGACTTGCCCCTGCGCGCTGGCGGGTACTGGCACGCTTAACCCGTCAGCAAGTTGGATGGTGCTAGATCCTGACACCACCCCATCGATCAGGTTCATCGGAGGTGAGCCAATGAAGGTGGCGACAAAGGTATTGACTGGCGTGTTGAACAATTCCAGCGGAGTGCCGACCTGCACAATATGACCGTCCTTCATCAACACGATGCGATCCGCCAGCGTCATCGCCTCGATCTGGTCATGGGTCACATAGATGATGGTATTGCCGACCTTCTGGTGCAGCTTCTTGATCTCGACCCGCATTTGGGTGCGCAGCTTGGCATCCAGATTGGACAGCGGCTCATCAAACAGGAACACGTCCGGATGACGCACGATGGCGCGCCCCATGGCGACGCGCTGACGTTGCCCACCGGACAGCTCGGCCGGCTTGCGGTCCATCAGTTCTTCCAGACCCAGAATGCCGGCGGCCTCATCCGCGGCTTTGGCAATTTCCGCCGCATCCATTTTGGCGATCTTCAGAGAAAACCCAAGGTTCTCGCGCACCGTCATATGCGGGTACAAGGCGTAGTTCTGGAACACCATCGAGATATTGCGGTCGCGCGGCGGCAGGTCATTGACCACCCGCCCACCAATGGCAATTTCACCGCCCGAGATATCTTCGAGCCCGGCGATCATCCGCAGTGTGGTGGACTTGCCGCAGCCCGAGGGGCCAACCAGCACCACAAACTCGCCATCGGATATGTCCAGATTGATCCCATGCAAGGCCTGATGCTTGCCGTAGAATTTGACAATATTGGAAAGAGTTACTTCGGTCATGGTCTTATCCTTTGACGCCGCCGAACGTGAGGCCGGCAATCAGGTGTTTCTGGACGAGGAAGGTGAGGATCAGGGCTGGAACGATCATCAGAACCGCCAGCGCACACATGCCCCCCCAATTGATGGTGAATTCTGCAGTGAAATCGAGCAGGCCAACCGGCATGGTCTTAGACCCCACCGAGCGGGTCAGCTGCGAGGCCAGGGCAAATTCATTCCACGAGGTGAGGAAGGCAAAGATCGCAGCCGAGGCGACACCGGATTTGGCAACCGGGAATTCCACCTGCCAAAAGGCTTGCCAGCGGGTGCAGCCGTCAATCTCAGCCGCTTCGTGCAGTTCCTTGGGGATCTGTCGGAAGAAACCGTCGGTCAGCCAGACCGTAAACGGCACGTTCATCGCGACATAGGCCAGGATCAGGCCGATATGGGTGTCGATGATGCCAACGCGGGCAAAGACGATGAACAGCGGCAATGACAGGGCGACGCCGGGCACCGCGCGAAACAGCATCAACCCGACGAAATAACCATTTTTACCTTTGAACCTGTAGCGTGCAAAAGCATAGCCGCCGGACATACCGATCAGGATGGCGATTGCGGTTGAGACCACCGAGACGATCATCGAGTTGCGGAAATAGCTGAACACCGGCACGCCGCCTTCGCCTGCGCCGCCAAACATGGCGCGGTAGTGGTCTAGGGTGAACGTCGGGATCCAAACCGGCGGCTTGGCCATGATCTCGACCGTTGGGCGGAACGAGTTCAGCACGATCCACAAACCTGGAATACAGATGATGGACATGACGATGAACAAGCCGCTGAAATGCAACGCCTTCATCAGGCGTTTGTGATTGCGGTAGGATTGATTGCGATCCATCTGACTTACCCCTCCATGCCGATTTGGGCGCGCGCGGCGGTGAGTTTGCGGAAGAAATAGATGGTGAAGACCACCGACAGGATGATCGAGACATAACCCATCGCATTAGCCAGCCCCATGCGGGCATCGACGTAGCCAGTGCGGCTCATCAAGGTCCACAGCAGCTCGGTCCGCCGGGCGGGGCCGCCGCCAGTCATGATCTGCACAATGTCATAGGCGCGGGCCACATCCAGTGAGCGGATGGTCATGGCGATGTAGATAAAGGGCATCAGGAACGGCAGAGTGATATGGCGAAACGACTGAAACGGGGTGCAACCGTCAACCTTGGCCGCCTCGAGCGGATCGCGTGGAATGGCGAACAACCCCGCCAGGATCAGGATCGCAAACACCGATGTGCTCATCCAGATTTCGGCAAAGGCAATCGAAAACATCGCCAATTTACCGTCCACCAGCCATGGCAGCGCCACATTGAACCCCATCGATTGCAGCGCATTGTTCACAAGGCCAATATTGTCGTTGAAAATAAACTTGAACTGGAATCCCACCAGAATGGGTGAAAACATCATCGGAAACATAATGATCGTGCGCAGGGTTCGCTGGCCCCATGTCACCTTGTTCACCATCAATGCGATGCCAAGACCCAAAAGCATTTCCAGGTTCAGAGCAATGGTTAGAAACAGCACTGTGCGCCCAAACGCCGCCCAGAACTTGGCGTCCGTCAGGATTTTTTCGTAGTTATAGGTTCCGACCCATTTCCACAGCGTCGATGGCCGCGTCAGCTTGTAGGGTGTGAAGCTCGAATAGAGCGAGAAGATCAGTGGGATCAGCACAACTGCGGCAATCACGATGATTGCAGGCAACAGCAGGAGAAACCACTCGGGCAAGCGGCGGCGGGTCATAGTGCACCTGTAAGAATAGTTGAGTGTGGGATTGGGGGCAGGACAGGCCCGCCCCCATGCCTGAGTAAAGGCTTTAGTAGTAGCCGGACTCGCGCATCAACTCGTCCACTGCCTCGGCAGCGTCGTCCAATGCTTCTTTTACAGTCTTGTCGCCAAGAATGGCGGCTTGCAGTTCGGGGTAGACGATATTTGTGGTCTCGCCCCACTCTGGAATGGCTGGCACAGCAAAGGCATATTCAGCGCCTTTGGCAAAGGCTTCCAGAGACTCGGCCCGGAAAGGATCGTCGCCTGCTTTTGCCGCTGCAACATTGGCTTTCCAAACGGCGCTACGGGTCGGTAGCGATCCACCGGCAGATTCAGCCAGCTGGCTTTCTTCGCTGGTCAGGAAGGTGACCAAAGACACCGCAACGTCCTTGTTGGCACAGTCATTGGTAACCGAGAAGCCGTGGTGACCGGACCAGCCTGTGCGGGTGACCGAGCCCATCGGCTGAACCGCAACGCCGACATTGCCGGCTGCCTTGGAGGATTCAGGATCATTGAAGAACCCGGCCCAACCTGGCCAGTCCAAGTTCAGCGCAACCGTGCCGGAGGCAAAGCCCTGGCCCAAATCGTCCCAAACATAGCTTGTTGTACCGGCAGGAACCGCCTTGGCTTCGTAGAGGTCAACAAACCACTGCAACGCGCGCTGGCCTGCATCTGAGTTAAAGATCGGCTTGTTGTCACCATCCAGATAGTTGCCACCTTCGGCTACAACCATCTCATAGAAGCGGCCAACAATGGCTTCATCCTTGCCCGCATACTGCGTGCCGTAGAAGTTTGGTGGATCAGAGAAGAAGATCGCCTGATCTTTGACCTGCTCCCACGTATCGGGAACTGCCAGCTCGTAGCCGTATTCTGTTTTGAATGCGGCGGCTTTGTCAGCGTCTTCGTAGTTGGATTTCAGGTAATACAGAACTGAAACGTCGAACTGCGCGCGTGGCAGCATCAGCAACTCGCCACCAACGGTGGAGGCACCGATATTGCCCGGGACAAACTCTGCCACTGTCGCCGCATCCACCAGGCCGGTCAGATCCGCATAAAGACCCTCGTACTGGGGCGCAAAAGACGAGTGGTTCGAGCCGATGCACCAAGATGTGGTGCCGGCCGCCATGTCGGATTTGATTTCTTTGTCGATTTCAAAGTGGCTTTTCTTTGAAATGATTTCGACC
>MAAY01000059.1:4844-36500 GCA_002162795.1 Rhodobacterales bacterium 56_14_T64 | reverse complement strand
CCGATCAGTTTGGCTTCGATGGTGACGCCGTCAAAGCTGCCCCAGTCCGATGCCAATGCCGATTCGCTAGCTGCAAGAACGGCAGAACTGGCGAGTAAGGCCCTCAAAGTGTTCGATTTAATCATCATTCCCTCCCTGGACGCGATGTCTATTCGCCTGCAAACTTCGTGGCGATATTTGTATATAAAACATTTATTCACATACCAATCAAGCTTGACATTTAGGGAACTTTTGCAGAGGATCGGCAAAACTAAGAAATCTTGGGCGGTGCAACATGGGCGAGACGAGCGACAAATACCGCGCACCGGCCCTTGAAAAAGGTCTGGATATCATTGAGCTGCTGGCCAGCCACGGCGAAGGCCTGACCCAGGGTGAAGTCGCCAAAGCGCTCGACCGGTCGCAAAGCGAAATCTACCGAATGCTGTCGACGTTGGTGCGGCGCGGATATGTAATGCGCTCTGCTTCGGGGGATCGCTATTCGCTGAGCCTCAAGATGTTCTCGATCAGCCAGCGGCATCCCCCTATTGGACGTGTGATCGAAGCTGCCTTGCCACGTATGCGAGCGGTGACACGCATCGCCTGGCAATCCTGTCATATGGGCATGGAAAGTAACGGCGACATCGTCATTGTTGCCTCAGCTGAATCTCCAGGTAGCTGGGGGCTCGCGCTAAAAACCGGGACTGTCATCGGACTTTGGAACACGGGCACCGGTCGGGTTATCGCTGCGTTTCGCTCCAAAGAGGAAATTGACGATCTTATTGAGACGCACCGGTGCGCTGTGGGTGAACCTAAATTGGACCGTGAGGATTTCTATGCTCACCTGAAGCGCATTCGCGAAGCAGGCTTCGAGAAGATGCAATCAGCCACCACCATTGGTGTCACCAACTTGGCTTTTCCGATATTTGGGCCAACCAACAACGTCGTTGCGGTTCTAAGCTGCCCGTATCTGGAGCGAGTGGACGATCTGAAAGTGCCGTCACTGGATGAGATTGTCGAACTCTACGGTAATTTGGCCAAAGAACTCACCGCTTTTTATGGCGGTGCAGGCGAATAAATCGGAAAGAGCGAACCCTCATGGACCTTACAACGCGACGTGTAGGTAAGACGAAACTGATGGTCCCCACTCTTGGGTTTGGTGGCGCGCCACTTGGCGGGCTTTTTGGTGCCGTCGACGGCATCGAAGCAGCCGACACCCTGACCGAGGCAATGGATCAAGGTTTGAGATATGTCGACACGGCCCCATACTATGGGTTTGGCCGCTCTGAACGCAGGGTTGGCGACCGACTTCGCGGGCGGGATTATGTGCTATCGACCAAAGTGGGACGTCTACTTGCCCCCGGGTCTGCGCCTGATCCGGCAGCACTGGGCTGGCCTGATGCCCTGCCCTTTCATCCCGTCTATGACTACAGCTACGACGGAATAATGCGGTCATTCGAAGACTCGCTTCAGCGGCTTGGACTAGAGCGGATCGACATCCTGTATGTTCATGACATCGGCACCGAGACCCACGGCGCAGACAATGAGCAGCATTTCAAAACCTTGGCCCAAGGTGGGTATCGGGCATTGGAAGAGCTGCGCAATTCGGGTCGCGTCAAGGCCATTGGGCTGGGCGTGAATGAGACACAGATCTGCATGGATGCTCTGGGCATTGGCGATTGGGATGTGTTTCTATTGGCCGGGCGCTACACATTGCTTGAGCAGGCGTCGGTGACCGACCTGCTGCCTGCCTGCGCTGCACGTGGGGTCTCTGTCGTTGTCGGCGGCCCGTTTAACTCTGGAATACTGGTTGGTGGCGGGACTTGGAACTATGGCGCGGCACCAGATCATATCCTGACCAAGGTCCGGCAGCTATCAGATGTCTGTCAGGACTTCGGCATTGCGCTTGCCGCTGCTGCATTGCAGTTCCCGTTGGGTCACGATCTCGTCGCCTCGGTCATTCCCGGATTGCGAGATCGCCATGAGCTGGCGGCGACACTGGACTGGGCTAGACAATATATTCCGGGTGAGTTCTGGGCGGTCCTGAAAGACAAGGACCTGCTTCATCCTGATGCTCCGGTCCCTGCGACCAATCCCTTTACCGGAGGGGCATTGTAAAACCCGCCCCAAAAGGCTCGGCTGAAATCAAAAAGGGCGCCCCGGAGTATCGGAGCGCCCAATTCGTTATGCAGCAGCCTGACCCGGCATTTTGCCGAGAATGATCATCGACAGAAGGTCGTCGTCTGTAACCTCGTCGATATGCACGGTGCCAACCAGCTGACCGTTCTTCATCACGCTGGCACGGTCGCACAGCTCCATCACTGCATGCACATCGTGGTCGATCAGGAAGATCCCGATGCCCTGTGCCTTTAGCTTCTGGATCAGTTCAGCGACCATCTGGGTTTCTTGCGGCCCCAGAGCGGCAGTTGGCTCGTCCATGATCAGAATCTTGGCGTTGAAATAGACCGCCCGCGCAATGGCGACCGACTGACGCTGACCACCGGACAAGGCACTGACCGGTTCCGAAAACTTGCGGAAGTTCGGGTTCAAACCGCCCATGATCCTACGACATTCAGCTTCCATCGCCGCATCATCAACCAGCCCAACTTTGGTGGTCAATTCACGCCCCAGAAACAGGTTCGACGCCGCATCCAGGTTATCGGCCAGCGCAAGTGTCTGGTAGATGGTCTCGACGTTGTAGGTACGCGCATCGCGGGGATTGGTGATCTCCGCCTTGTCGCCGTTGATGCGGATTTCACCGCTGTCCATCTGGTAGGCACCCGACAGAACCTTAATCAAGGTCGATTTACCCGCACCGTTGTGACCTAACAGACCGACAACCTCGCCCGGATGCAGATCAACACTGACATGGTCCACCGCATGAATACCACCAAAGGACACGCAGATATCCTCGAGCTCGACCAGTGGCGTATCACCGTCAGCGCGGCGCTGCTTGGCGCTCTTGCTTTCTGAAGCCGTCATATTTTCGCCCCCATACGTTTGCGGTATTGAATGTCGAGCCAAACAGCCAGAACCAGAACCGATCCGACCACGATGTTCTGTAGTGGCGCATCAACGCCAACCATCGCCATGCCGGACTGCAGGCTTTGCATGACCAAGGCACCAAGGATTGCTCCGTAGATCGTGCCAGCACCACCAGCCAGAGCCGTGCCGCCGATCACAGCGGCAGCAATCACCCGCAATTCATCCAGCGTGCCGATGTCGTTGGTGTGGTTCTGCAGGCGCGCCGAAGCAACAACTGCCGACAGGGCACAAAGAAAGCCCATGATGGCAAAGACCTTGACGGTCAGGAAACGGATGTTGATCCCCGACAGTTCAGCCGCATCGGGATTGCCACCCGTTGCGAAAATGTAGCGGCCCAGACGGGTGCGGCGCGCCACAATGGTCATAACAATGGCAGTAACAATCAGGATCAGAACCGAGATTGGCAGACCATAGCCAACTTCCAGACCATCGGGCATCACTTCGCCTTTGGCCTCGAACATGCGCTGCAGCTTACGGGTTGGAATGTCGTATGAGTTCAGTATCCAGACAAAGCCCAGAATTGAACAGGCTACGATGCCCATGACAGTGCCTTCAGCCCAGGCAGGTTTTGCGGGGAACCCATGCTGGATGCGGCCACGACGAGAGGAGATCATCGCCCAGAGCGACACCGCAACAGCGATGACGCCAATGGTCCAACTGACGGCCTCCCCCATGGTGCCACTGACACCACCAAGAACCAGGAAATTCTTATCCAGCGGGCCAATTGTCTGCCCCGAGGTGAATAGCCAGCCGTAGTTTCTCCAGACTAGAAAACCACCAAGGGTCACGATGAAGGCCGGAACGCCTTGATAGCCAATGAGCCATCCCTGGAAAGCTCCGATCAACGTGCCGATGGCAAGACCAATTGCGATGGCAATCACCCAGGTCAGGGGATTGTCAAAGCCGAGACCCAGATAGGTTGGCAGGAATTTTGTCTGAACCAGCGCCATAACGGCCGAGGTCACCGCCAGCACGCCGCCAACAGACAGATCAATGTGACGCATCACGATGACAAACACCATGCCGGTCGCCATGATCGCAACTGACACCGTTTGGATGGTCAGATTGAACAGGTTCCGTGGGCTTAGAAAGCGGCCATCGGTTAGTATGTTGAACCCGATGCAGAGAATTACAAAAGCGCCGATCATGCCCAATAGCCGCACATCCAGGTCCAGTTGCTGGAACAGGTTGCGTTTTGGTTGGGATGGGATCGGCTGAGACGTGGTTTCGGTCATGTCCGAACTCCAGTTACAGCAGTGGTTGTTAAAGGGTGCGCCCCAAGTTCACAGGGACGCACCGGTTTTTCAAAACGAGATCTTAGTTACAAGGTGCAGGACCGTTGGTCACACCCTGGCAAAGCTTGTCTTGGCTGATCCAGCCCGCGTCGACAACAACACTCAGGTTGTCAGCCGTCACCGGAACCGGTGCCAGGAACCTGGATGTCATTTCGGTGCCTGCGGGTGATGTCCAGGCTGCGGAGCCTGCAACGTCTGCCAGAGCAGCGCCACCGGCCAGTGCTACAGCGATTTCACCAGCAGTTTTGCCCAGATCACGAGCGTCTTTCCAAACCGACACAGTCTGGGTTCCCAATGCAACGCGGTTCAGCGCAGCGTGGTCACCATCCTGGCCAGAGACAGGAATACCGTCCATGCCCTGAGCGGACAGAGCCGCAACAACACCACCAGCGGTGCCGTCATTGGAAGCGATCACAGCGTCAACTTTGTTGTCGTTGGCGGTCAGGATCTGCTCCATGTTGCGCTGAGCATTCGCAGGCAACCAACCATCAGTATAGGCTTCGGCAACGATTTTGATGTCACCGGAGTCAATTGCTGCCTGGATGATTTCCTGCTGACCACCGCGCAGGAAGTCTGCGTTTGGATCAGTCGGCGAGCCTTTGATCATAACATAGTTGCCAGCAGGCAGAGCGTCAAAAACGGCGCGGGCCTGCATGCGGCCAACTTCGACATTGTCGAACGTCAGGTAAAAGGCGCGGCTGTCTTCGATCAGACGGTCATAAGCGATAACCGGGATGCCTTCATCAGCAGCGGCTTGAATAGCCGGGCCAATAGCCTGGGTATCCTGGGCCAGAACGATCAACACATCTACACCCTGGGCGATCAGGTTTTCGATGTCTGACAACTGCTTGGACGACGACGACTGTGCGTCAGCAGAAATGTAGTCTGCTCCACCGGCTTCCAAAGCACCTTTGATGGCAGCTTCGTCAGTTTTCCAGCGCTCTTCCTGAAAGTTCGACCAGCTCACGCCAACAGTCAAATCAGCGGCAAGAGCTGCTGTACCAGTCATGGCCATAACGGCGGCCAAAGAGATTCCACTCAAGAATTTCATTATATTCCTCCCTGTTCTCAAAGGACTCGTGAGACCGAGTCCTCCGTGTGGCAATGGTCTAGCATTATTTTTTTTGAATTTCAAATTAAATCATGTACCCTGTCAACCGAGGGAACCATTACAAAGACCACGGGGATGGCTTAATGCCCTCGCAGGGAGTGAATAATTTGGGAAAATCGAACCGTCTCTCGCATTCGGACGAGCAGCGAGGAAGTGGCAAACAGCAGGTCTTCGATACGATTCGAACGGCCGGCAGTATTGCGCGCATTGATATATCAACGGCAACGCGGGTCAGCCCAGCCACAGTGACATCGATCACTGCCGAGCTGATTGACGTCGGCCTGATCGAAGAGATCATTCCAGAATCCCCGCGACAGGAGGCCAAACGCGGTCGACCTCGCGTTGCTCTGAAAATCCGAGGTGAGGCCCACAAAATTGCCGGAATAAAGGTGTCCCATCGGGTAATTTCAGTGGTGGTCCTAGACTTTGAAGGCAACGACATCGTCGATCATGAAATGCCGCTTCAACAGGGGCGCATGCCCGTTGAAGACCTGTGCGAGATGATCATGGCTGCGCTGGGTCAAGCTTGCAGCAAAGGCGGTTTTGATGTCAGCACTATTTCCGGGATCGGTGTCGGGCTTGCGGGTTTGGTGGATGCCAAGCGCAGTTTTGTCTACTGGTCGTCGTCGCTGAACGAACGCAATGTGGATTTTGGCGCTCATCTTGCCCAGCATACCCCCTGCCCAATTTTTATCGATAACGATGCCAACCTGGTTGCCAAAGCCGAGCACCTCTTTGGCAAGGGACGCAATGTCAGCGATTTTGTGGTTATCACCATCGAGCACGGCGTTGGCATGGGAATTGTCATCGACAATCAGATTTACCGCGGCTCACGTGGTTGTGGTGCCGAATTTGGCCACACCAAAGTCCAGCTGGAAGGTGCATTGTGCCAATGTGGGCAACGCGGCTGCCTTGAGGCCTATGTCGGTGACTATGCGCTGTTGCGCGAAGCGAACATCACCAATGATGGCACCAACCGGCGAGATTTAGGGCAGCTGGTCGAGGCCGCTAAATCCGGCGATCAGATGGCCCGCTCTATTTTTGATCGTGCCGGGCGGATGTTTGCCATGGGCCTGGCCAATGTGGTCAATATCTTTGACCCCAAACTGATCATTCTGTCCGGTGCGCGATTGTCTTTTGACTATCTCTACTCGGAGCAGGTGATCGAGGAAATGCGACGCTGGGTGGTGCAGATCGACGCCCCACCACCAGAGGTTCTGGTGCACAATTGGGGTGACCTGATGTGGGCAAAAGGTGCCGCCGCCTATGCCATCGAAGAAGTATCAACACTTGCCATTCGGGAGCTTGCCACCGGTGAAAACTGAACTAACCCTAATCTGCGCGCTGAGTGCACCGGCGGCGTTTGCCGAGGTGAGTTTCACCCAGCGCAGCCTTCCCGATCACACATATTCGGGTGGATGGGAGCATTATGTCGGCGGTGGCGTGGCCGCGTTTGACTGCAATGGGGATCAGTTACCTGAATTATATGCAGCGGGTGGCGAAAACCCAGCGCAACTGATGTTGAATGAGACGGCGGACGCAGGCTCAGACCTATCTTTCCAAACGAATACGCCTGAGGCACTGGCAGTGACAGGAGTGATCGGTGCCTATCCGCTGGATATCGACGGGGACGCAATCCTCGACCTCGCAATCCTTCGCAACGGGCCAGATATGCTGATGCAGGGGCACGGAGACTGTACCTTCTCGCCTTTCGCTGACCTGGGGTTTGAAAGCGGTGATCACTGGACCACGGCATTTTCCGCAACTTGGGAGGCGGGAAACACTTTGCCAACACTGGTTTTTGGCACCTATGTAGATCGTACCGATCCCGACGGCCCGTTTGAGACCTGTGACGCTACGCTGCTGTACCGCCCCGATGGTCAGTCCTATGGCCCTGCCGAGCGTTTGGAGCCGGGTTTTTGCGCGTTGTCGATGTTGTTCACCGACTGGTCGCGCTTGGGCCGCGCCGACCTGCGGGTCAGCAATGACCGGCATTACTACGTGCGCGGCGGGCAAGAACAGATGTGGGCGATGGAAGACACGCCGCGCCTATACGCTGAGGAAGAGGGTTGGCAGCCTTATCACCTTTGGGGCATGGGCATTGCGTCACGGGATTTGAACGGTGATGGCTACTCAGACGTTTACCTGACCTCGATGGGTGATCAAAAGTTCCAGTATTTCGAGCCAGAGACCGGCGGCCCCTCGTACCGCGATGCCACTTATGAGCGCGGAACAACCGCGCATCGGCCTTATACAGGCGGCGATGGGCGGCCCTCAACTGGATGGCATGCCGCGTTTGGCGACGTCAACAATGATGGGCTGGACGATATCTTTGTGGCCAAGGGCAATGTCGAACAGATGCCGGGCGCTGCGATGGAAGACCCCAACAACCTGCTTATCCAATCCGCCGATGGATCATTCACCGAAAGCGGTCTGGAAGCAGGGATTGCCAATCTGGCCCGATCGCGTGGCGCGGCGCTGATGGACCTGAACCTGGATGGGCGGCTGGATCTGGCTGTGGTGAACCGCCGGGCGCAAATGGAACTGTACCAGAACACAACCGCACAGGGGAACTGGCTGATTGTGCAACTGACCGCCCTGACCTCCAACACCCAATCCGTTGGTTCCCATGTCGAACTCCGAATCGGAGACCAAGTAAAAACGCGGGAAATCACCGTGGGTGGCGGCCATGCCAGCGGACAAGCAGGGCAGATCCATTTTGGCTTGGGGCAAGAAACAGAGGCCGAGATCCGGGTGATTCGCCCCGATCAAAGAGCATCTGACTGGCAGCACATCACTGCCAATCAGATAATAATGCTAAGTCACTGATCGACAGGTAATCCGCTGGGCACTTTAGCCGGTACGCCCAGCCGACCCTTCACCGCACCCTCGTCAGTCAGGCTGTGCAAAAAGGCGACCAGATCGGCCACGCCTTCGTCGCCCAAGGCTATCGGTTGCAGTTCATTTGCAGCCGATAGCCGCGCCAACTCATCTTCATCCGCCACAACGCGCCAATCATCGGCAACCTTAAAGTCGTGGAACACCACTTGGGTTGGGTCATAGCTGTGTAAAGACGCAACCGGATCAAGGTGGTGACGCACCACAGCCTCTAGGCTCGCATAGGCGCCATTATGACCATATGGTCCGGTTACAGACACATTGCGCAGGGATGGTGTCAGAAATTTGTATTGGTCGGATGGACTTCCGGTCACCCGCATACGACCATCGTCCCGCGCATGGGTTTCAAAGGGCGCAGATTTACCCGGTCCAACTTGTGGGAATGCAATCGCGTGAAACCCGTGATCGGTCTGTAGCCAACCGGAATGACAAGAGGAACAACCAGCCTCACCATAGAACAAATCCTGCCCGCGGGCAGCCTTGGCCGACAGGGGTGCGCCGCCCATCATGGCACGATCAAAGGGGCTGTCATCGGCGCGCCATTCAACCCGTGTAAAATCGGCAATCACATTTGCAATATCGGTGAATTTTATAGGCCTCTGTTCATCTAGAACGGCGTCAAATGCGGTTCTATATTCCGGTATGGCCTCGACCCGCGCCGCGATCTTATCCCAGGCACCGCCTTTAATACTCAGTCTCCCAAGACGAACCGCCTGCGAGATTTCATTTTCCGAGTAATGCCCCGCCATTTCGTCGCCCGCCAGAACCGGGAACATGGCCTGAGCTGACAAAACGCTGTCAAAGCCAACAACCATTTCAGTTCCCAATGGCGTGCGCATGCCACCCGGCTTGTCAGGATCGACCTCTAGCCGACCATCGTGAAAGAACGAAGTGTACTCGCGCGCACCAAGGTTCCACAGGGCCGGAGCGTTGCGCGGCAAGCGATGTTCAGGAATGTTGTTCGGATCGACACGCCGGTCCGGCCCCAGCCCAATACCACCCTCGCCCATCGACAAAGACATTCCGTCAGAGGTGCCAAATCGCGGATGATGGCAGGTGCCGCAGCTGATATTCTTGTTGCCTGATAGAATCGGGTCAAAAAACAGCAGTTGCCCAAGCTGAACACGTGCGGGATCCATCTCAGGAAACACAGGCCGAGGACCCAGATCTTGAGCCTCTGCTCCGCCTGCCAATAACGCGCCGACAATCATCCATTTCATCAGTTAGTTCCCTTTGATTTCGACCTGCAGTTTTTGAGAGTAAGGCATTTCAGGTGAAACAAGAACCGATGGGAACGACGGTATATTGACCGCGTTGGGGAACCCCTGTGGTTCAAAACAAAATCCAGCAGCTGGGCCATATGTTTGGCCATCCAGCCCGCCATCCTGAGGTGGCATGGCAGCCGCAGTATACAACTGCCCGCCCGGCTGATCGCTCCAGAACTTTAGGCGCATCCCATTTGGGGCCTCAACTTCGGAAACGGGCTGGCCGACATTCCGGCCCGCCTCAAAGACTAGATTATGGTCAATTCCCAGCCGAGATTCATCCGCCTCGGCAAACGAGCGCATCTGTTGGAAATCAAATCGGGTGCCGTCAACTGGAGAAATTTCCCCCGTCATGATGCCCTGCTCGTCCATCTCCAACACGCGGTCCGCCTGACAGCGCATACGGTGATCCCAAATGGATCCTCCGCCACCCAGATTGTAGTAATTATGCTGGGCCAGACTAATCGGGGTCACATAATCAACTTCGGCGCGCATGTCGTAGGTTACGCGCGCGCCATCCAAACGAATGTCCACAGTCACCTTGGCACACCCGGGAAATCCGTTCTCTCCTGCGGGTGAATTATACTGCAATCGGACCGCAGAGGGTCCATCAAGTTCGATGTCCCAAAAGACTTTGGACAAGCCAGCAGGGCCGCCGTGTAATTGGTTGGCCCCTTCATTGGGCACCAACTGGTGCGACTGACCACCCAGTGAGTACTGCGCACTACCAATCCGGTTAGACACCCGCCCGGCGATAGCCCCGAAATAAGTGGCGCAGGTCAGATAGCGTTCTGGGTCATTGTAGCCCAGCAACACAGGGATACGCTGCCCGTTCAGGGGCACCCGCCAATCCCGCGTTGTCGCCCCATAATTCAGGACCGACAATGTGGCGTCACCGTCGCTGATGGTGACGCCTCGTAGAGTTTGACCATTAAACTGGCCGTAGTCTTTAACGACGGTCATACGAACCGATTAACGACATTTTCCAGATACTCTTGCTTGCCCGATTTTGGCTTGGGGTTGATGTCCTGCGCCTCAACACGTGCTGCAATATCATCCAAGGATTCTTTGCCAGCCAACATGTTTTGGTTCGCAGGCTTATCCCAATCTGCATAACGATCTTTGACAAAGTTCGGCAAAGTGCCGTCTTCGATCATCGCAGCAGCGGCCTTTAGTCCACGGGCACAGACATCCATGCCACCGATGTGACCAATCAACAGGTCTTCGGCGTCCAGAGATTGGCGGCGCAGTTTCGCGTCGAAGTTGGTGCCGCCGGTTTTCAACCCACCATCCTGAAGAATGTGGTAATAGGCCAACGCAACTTCTGGAACGTTATTCGGGAACTGATCCGTATCCCAGCCAGATTGGTAATCGTTACGGTTCATGTCCACGGAGCCCAAGATGCCCAGCGATGTGGCTGTTGCGATTTCGTGTTCAAACGAGTGGCCAGCCAAAATAGCGTGACCCTGCTCAAGGTTCAGTTTGACTTCGTTTTCCAGACCGTGACGTTTCAGGAACCCGTAGACTGTTGCTGCGTCATAATCATACTGGTGTTTAGACGGCTCTTGAGGCTTTGGCTCAACTAGGATCTCGCCTTTGAACCCGATCTTGTGTTTGTGCTCAACAACAAGGTTCAACATGCGGCCCATCTGGGCGTCTTCTTTCGCCAGATCGGTGTTCAACAGCGTTTCATATCCCTCCCGGCCGCCCCACAGAACATAATTTTCGCCACCCAGACGATGGGTTGCGTCCATACATGTTTTGATGGTCGCCGCACAGAATGCAAACACGTCGGGATCAGGGTTCGTGGAGGCCCCAGACATGAATTTCACCTGGCTAAACAGGTTCGCAGTTCCCCAAAGCAGCTTCACGCCAGTCTCTTCTTGCTTTTGCGCAAAATAGTCGACGATCTCGTTCAGGTTCTTGGTGTTTTCGGCAAAATTTGCCCCTTCTGGACGCACGTCTGCATCGTGGAAGCAATAGTATGGCGATTTCAGCAAGGTGAACATTTCAAAGGCCACATCAGCCTTCAACTTAGCCAGTTCCATAGAATCCGCTGGGAACCAAGGACGATCAAACGTCTGGCCGCCAAACGGGTCAGAGCCAGGCCAAGCAAAGCTGTGCCAGTAACAGGTGGCAAAACGCAGATGGTCTTCCATCCGTTTGCCCATGACAATCTCGTCCGGGTTATAATGACGAAACGCCAAAGGGTTGGTGCTATCGGCACCCTCAAAAGGAATTTCGGTGATGTCGCGGAAAAAACCGGTGCTCATGATAGGGCAGCCTTTATGTTAGGGTAAAGCGCGCGATAACGCGCATGAGATTCAGAATATCGATCGACCAGGTCCGCTCGCGGCACAATAGTCTCCGCGACTTTGGGGGTGGTCATTATAGTTGACAGTTCAGCACCGGTGTCGGCAGCAATAGCCAGTCGGGCAGCCCCAAGAGCTGCGCCAAAGTCGCCTTTTTCCGGCAGATCCAATGGCAAATTTAGAGTCGTCGCCAGAGTCTCGAGCCAGAACCGGGATTGTGCCCCGCCACCAATAGCCAAAATCTGCGACAGGTTGGTTCCGGTTGCTTTAAGCGCATCAAGGTTGTCGCGCAGAGCAAAAGAAACGCCCTCCATAACCGCTTGGGTCAGATCTTCGGGCGAAGTTGCGACGTCCAACCCGACAAAAGATCCCCGCACGGCACTGTCATTATGTGGCGTGCGTTCGCCGGACAGATAGGGCTGAAACAGGGTGCTTGACGGCCCTGAAATCGGACCATCCAGCTTCCCGGCAAGCTCGGCCGGGGAACGGCCCAAGAGGCGCGAGAGCCAGTTCAGGCAATCGGTGGCCGCAAGAATAACGCCCATCTGGTACCAGGTATCAGGCACTGCATGGCAGAATGTATGCACGGCAGTTGCCGGGTCCGGCGCAAATGTGTTTTTGGCAGCAAGCAAAACGCCAGAGGTGCCAAGCGAGACAAAACCGTCGCCGTCGCGAAAACAGCCAACGCCGCAGGCCGCGACAGCATTATCACCACCGCCACCAGCCACGGTGACTGTGCCAGTAATGCCCCAATCGGCGCGCAACTGATCGCGGACATAGCCGGAGCTTTCCGAGCCTTCAACCAGTCTGGGCATTTGATCCAGACGCATATGGCCGGCATCCAGCAACGCTTCCGACCAATCCCGTTTACCAACATCCAACCAAGAAGTTCCCGCACTGTCAGACATGTCCCCGACATACTCGCCAGTCAGCCACAGACGCAGATAGTCCTTGGGCAGCAGAACCTTTGCCACCTTAGCAAAGATCTCGGGTTCGTTTTCTTCAACCCATGTCAGTTTTGGGGCGGTAAAGCCCGGAAAGACGATGTTCCCCGACAGGCCACGCACGTTGGGGGCCGCGTCAAGAACAGCGGCCTGAACAGCCGAGCGGGTGTCATTCCAAAGAATACAGGGCCGCAGCACCTGCCCCGCAGCATCAACCAAAGTTGCACCATGCATATGGCCGCTTAGACCGATACCGCGAACCGCGCCAAATTCAGCTGGGTGAGTTGCCTTCAACTCGGCCATCACCGCCTGGCAGGCCTCAATCCAATCTGATGGATCTTGCTCACTCCAGCCGGGATGAGGGTTCGCCACCGAATAAGCCGCATCGGCGGTTGCGACGATTGCTCCAGCCTCATCAGCCAACAAAGCCCGCAAGCCAGAAGTTCCCAGGTCCAACCCGATATACATCTGTGTCCACTCCCCTTTGCTCAGCTCTCTCCCGAAGCTCAGCCTATTTATTTTAGATGATGAATTAAAGGCAATTGGAGGCCAATGTCAACACATGTCGACCCTCAGCGCGCTATAGAATGCATGCAATAAACCTTCGGATCAGATCAGAGGGCTAGTGTTGATGATGGGATGCTTTCGACATGAGCGAGCGAAAGCTGCCAAAACCAAGGCGACCGTCCTGCATTCAGTTCATATTGGGGGTCGCCGTTTGGCCGTCAGGAAAACTTGCGAAACAGTCGCGTCATGTCGAACAACTCGTCCAGGCGCTCGTAGCGGTCACGCGTTTCGCTCCAGCTTTCTTCTTGGGTGGCGGCAATCATCGCCTCAAGCAGCATCATGGTCGAGATATTCGAATCCCAGGCCGAAGGGATTTCAACCCAGCAATTGAAACTGTACTGCGCCACAGAGGCAATTGGGCTGGCCCATTGATCGGTGATCAGGATGATCTTGACGCCACGCTCAGCCGCCAGTTCGGCCAGCCGCTGCAAATTGGTCTCGTACCGGCGCACATCGAACAACAGCAGGGTATCGCCTTCAACCATATCCAGCACGTAATGCGGCCAGGTCGCGGCAGAAGAGGTCATGGTGGTCACCCGCTGCCGGACCGCCTGAAAGTGGGTAAAGGCATAGTCAGACAGCGCCCTGGTGATGCGACCACCAACCACATAAAGCCGACCATCTGTATTGGCCAACTGCTGCACCGCAGCGTCAAATTGCACGGAATCGATATTGGAAAACGTCTGCGCCAAGTTTTCGGTCACGGCCTGAGAAAACCTGTTCAGCAAGTGGCCCTCGGGTGCCTCGGTCGCCCAATTGGCACGTCTCTGGGTGGGCCCCGACACCTGAGCTTGCAGTTCTTTTAACAATGCCTGGTGGAATTGAGGATAGCCCTTAAACCCCAACTTCTGCACCATGCGCGCCACCGTTGGTGTCGAAACCCCAGCATTTGCCGCGACGATGGTGATCGAAGCCAGCCCGGCAGACGGGTAGTTTTCCAACAATGAACTCGCGAATTTACGCTCAGACTGCGTCAGTGCCGAATACTGCTCGCGGATCAATTCACGTACTGTGGCCGAGGGTTTGGTCAATTCTTCTGTCCCATTCCAAATGCCTATATATTGAGCACAAACCCCAAAGCAAGCTCGGTGCAGTGCCGCTGCCGCTGCCGTCTCTCTGAAAAGATATTGACACAAACCGATCCTCGTGAAAAGATTTTTCCAAAATGGGGAGAGACTGAATGTCATTGAGCGATTCCAACGCTCTTACTGCGGCCGTGGAAATCAGCAACCCAGAGGGATCTGGGGCTGCGCTAATTCTTTGTGAACACGCCAGCAATCACTTCCCAGCACAGTTTGGCAATCTCGGGATGCAGGCTGCTGATCAAGATAGTCATGCCGCCTGGGATCCGGGTGCGCGGGCCATCGCTCTGCACTTAAGCCAGATGTTGGATGCGCCGATGGTGGCGAGTCGGGTGTCGCGGCTGGTCTACGACTGTAACCGTCCGCCCGAGGCCGCTTCGGCGATGCCGGAAAAATCCGAACTGATCGAGGTTCCCGGCAATCGCAATCTAACAGACGAACAGCGGCAAAAGCGGGTGAATGAGGTCTATCACCCATTCTGTGACGCTGTCAGTGACGTGATCAAAGCCCGCCAAAATGCGGGGCTGCAGACAGTTCTGATTACGGTACATAGCTTCACGTCGATCTACTTTGGCCAGCAGCGGTCCGTCGAGATTGGCATTCTGCACGATGATGACACTTCCATGGCTGATGCCATGTTGGCCAACGCGCCGTCTTTGTCGCACCGGAGAGTCGAGCGCAATCAGCCCTACGGTCCGCAGCATGGCGTTACCCACTCCCTGCAATTGCACGGCATCACGAATGGTCTGGCCAATGTGATGCTTGAGGTCCGCAACGATCTGCTGCGCTCTCCAGACGACGAGACAGCGATGGCCGAGGAGCTACTGGTCCTGATCCGGCCTGCGCTCGCCACGCTGGCGCAACAAGGGGGCAAAAATGCCTAGAGTGATAACCGGATATATCCGCGGCGTGGATGCTATGAACCGCTTTATTGGTCGGTTCGCCATGTACCTGATCTTTGTATTGATCGGGGTGCTGCTGTGGTCGTCCATTTCCAAGACCTTTTTCTACCCTTCCATATGGACACTGGAAACCGCGCAGTTTGTGATGGTTGCCTATTACATCCTTGGCGGGCCCTATTCGATCCAGATGGGATCAAACGTGCGGATGGACCTGTTCTATGGCGGCTGGTCGACTAAGACCAAAGCCTGGATCGACGCCTTCACGGTGCTGTTCTTGATGTTCTATCTCGGCGTGCTTCTCTACGGTGCTGTCGGGTCCACCGCCTATTCGCTGGGCATGAATTACAAGGACGAGCCATTCTCGTTCTTCTGGGATCTGTTCACCACATTTGTGACCGAGGGCCCGTCCCACGTCAGTGAAAAACTTGGCCACATGGAACGCAGTCCAACCGCTTGGCGACCCTATTTGTGGCCAGTGAAATCCATGCTGTGTTTTGGCGTCATTCTGATGCTGGCACAAAGCCTTGCAGAACTGTTCCGTGATATCGGACGTCTTCGCGGAGTAGACCTCTGATGTCTTATGAATTAATTGCCATCCTGATGTTCAGCGGCATGATGCTGATGCTGATGACCGGCCAGCGAGTGTTTGGCGCTATCGGCTTTATTGGCGCTGCTGCGGGCATGGCGCTCTGGGGCGTTGGTGGCTCGGATATTCCGTTTGCAGCGGCTATGAAGCTGATGAAATGGTATCCGATGCTGACGCTGCCGATGTTCATTTTTATGGGCTACGTGCTGTCAGAATCTAAGATTGCCGATGACTTGTACAAGATGTTCCACGTCTGGATGGGCCCGGTCAAAGGCGGCTTGGCCATTGGCACCATCGGCTTGATGGTCTTGGTGTCGGCAATGAACGGGTTGTCAGTGGCGGGTATGGCCATTGGTGCCACCATTGCCCTGCCCGAACTATTGCGGCGTGGCTATGACAAGATCTTGGTCACCGGAGTGGTTCAAGCAGGTTCATCCTTAGGCATCCTGGTGCCGCCGTCGGTGGTACTGGTGCTTTATGCGATGATCGCCCGCCAGCCGGTGAGCCAATTGTGGTTGGCCGGAGTGCTGCCGGGGCTGATGATGGCCGTGATGTTCATCGTCTACATCTACGTCCGCGCTCGCCTGCAACCTAATCTGGGCCCGGCGATGTCACCCGAAGATCTGCAAGAATACGAGCTGATCTCAGAGCATCCCCTGCGGCTGAACTATATCGTTCTGGGAACACTGGTGCTGCTGCCGCTGCTGATGATGGCCGGGCTATCCGGGCCAAAGACCTCGGCAACGATTGCCCTTGTCGCCTCGGCCGCCTCGTTCATCCTGCGTCATAATCCAATGTTCTTTACCGACATCTTCATGAAGGAAAAGCACCGGTTGCTGTTTTCTGGCGTGCTACCGTTGGCGATCTTTGCCGCGATGATGGTGCCCTTCATCAATGGCTGGACCTCACTGGTGGAAAGTTCGGCCATTGGGGCTATGACCGCCTTTATTGCGGCCGTGCTCAAAGGCCGGATGAACCGCGACGTGTTTGAGACGACGCTGCGCTCGACGCTTGGGATTTCCTGCATGTTCATGTGGATCATCCTGGCGGCGCTTGGCTTTGGCGCAATCTTTGACGGGCTTGGCGCGGTCAATGCGATCAAGGACCTGTTCACCACCCAGCTGGGACTGTCACCTTGGATGATCCTGATCCTGATGCAGGTCAGTTTCTTGCTGATGGGCACATTTCTGGATGACACCGCCATGCTGGTGATTGTCGCCCCTCTGTATGTGCCGCTGGTCGGAGAACTCGGGTTTGATCTGATCTGGTACGGAGTGCTGTATACGATCACCACCCAGATCGCATATATGACACCGCCGTTTGGCTATAACCTGTTCCTGATGCGGGCGATGGCGCCGCCGGAAATTAGTCTGCGTGACATCTATATCTCGATCATTCCTTTTGCCCTGATCATGGTTCTGGCCTTATCGCTGGTGATGGTCTTCCCACAGATAGCCCTGTGGCTGCCGGATTATGTTTACGGAAAATAATCAGAACAAGAGCCTCGTCAGGGGGCCGCAATTTCAACTAGGAGAGAAAACATGACAACAAGACGTAAGTTTATTGCCGCCGCTGGCGCTGGCGCGATGGCCGCGCCGCTGGCGACACCTGCCCTGGCACAATCCACCATCAAATGGCGGATGCAGACCTATGCTGGCGCCGCTCTGGGTGAGCACGTCATCAAGCCAGCCATCGACATGTTCAACAAAATTGCGGGCGACCGCATGCAGATCGAACTGTTCTATGCTGACCAATTGGTCCCAACTGGTGAGCTGTTCCGCGCCATGCAGCGCGGCACTATCGATGCAGTTCAGTCCGACGATGACTCGATGGCCTCGCCCACCGAAGTCACCGTGTTCGGCGGCTACTTCCCATTTGGCTCGCGCTACTCGCTCGACGTACCTGTACTGTTCAACCAGTACGGCCTGAATGAAATCTGGGACGAAGAGTACTCCAAGGTAGGCGTCAAGCACATCTCGGCTGGTGCTTGGGATCCTTGCCACTTTGCCACCAAAGACCCAATCCGGTCGTTGGAAGACCTCAAAGGTAAGCGCGTCTTTACCTTCCCAACTGCTGGCCGTTTCCTGAGCCAGTTCGGTGTGGTTCCTGTGACCCTGCCATGGGAAGATATCGAAGTTGCAGTTCAAACAGGCGAACTGGACGGCATTGCATGGTCCGGCATCACCGAGGACTATACTGTTGGTTGGGCCGACGTGACCAACTACTTCCTGACCAACAACATCTCGGGCGCATGGGCCGGGTCGTTCTTTACCAACATGGATCGTTGGAACGAGCTTCCTGAAGACATGCAAACCCTGTTCCGCGCTTGCTGTGACCAGTCGCACTACTATCGTCAGTGGTGGTACTGGGGTGGCGAAGCCTCGCTGCGGGTCAATGGCCCCAAGATGGAGCTGACCACCATTCCCGATGAAGAGTGGAAGACAGTCGAAGACGCAGCGGTCAAGTTCTGGGACGAAATTGCCGACGAAAGCCCAACCAAGGCCAAAGTTGTCGAGATCTTCAAGAAGTACAACGCCGACATGCAGGCAGCTGGCCGTCCTTACCGTTACGGCTAATATACAATTGCCCCGGCGCATCTGTGCCGGGGCCCCCTTATTACAACAGGAATGATGCCGATGTCTGGTGTTCTGAGTTTTGATGATCTGAAAGCCCAAGTCGCGTCCGGCGACGTGGATACTGTTTTGGTCTGCCTTGTAGACATGCAGGGCCGTCTGATGGGCAAACGCTTTCATGCCGGGCATTTCCTGAACGGCGCCTGGGAAGAAACCCATTGCTGTAACTACCTGCTGGCCACCGATCTGGAGATGGCGACGCCCGATGGCTATGCCTCGACCAGCTGGGAATCCGGCTATGGCGATTATGTGATGAAGCCGGACCTGACCACGCTGCGGCCCATGCCGTGGCTGGAAGGCACCGTGATGGTGCTGTGCGATGTGCTGGATCACAAAACCCACAAAGAAGTCCCTCATTCCCCCCGCGCGGTGCTGAAAAAGCAGTTGAAGCGGCTGGAGGCATTGGGTTTGGATGCGATCATGGCGACCGAGCTGGAGTTCTTCCTGTTCGAGAAGAGTTTTGACGAGATCCGCAAAGGTCAGTTCCGCGATCTGGCGCCGATTTCCGGTTACAACGAAGATTACAACATCCTGCAAACCACCCGCGAAGAGCACGTGATGCGCCCCCTGCGCAATCACCTGTGGAATGCTGGCATTCCAGTAGAATGCACCAAGGGTGAGGCCGAGGCTGGTCAGGAAGAGCTGAACATCAAATATGATGCGGCGCTGAACACGGCTGATTTCCACACCATTGCCAAACACGCCACCAAAGAGATCGCCTGGCAGCAGGGTCACGCGGTGACGTTTCTGCCCAAATGGGACAAAGATAAAGTTGGCTCATCCAGCCACGTACACCAATCGCTATGGCAGGACGGAAAACCTGCCTTTTTCGATGAGAGTGACGAGTTGGGCATGTCCCAGCTGATGAAGCATTATTTGGCCGGTATGCTGAAATACGCGCCCGATTACACCTATTTTCTGGCACCCTATATCAACAGCTACAAGCGCTTCATGAAGGGCACCTTTGCCCCGACTCGGATCATCTGGTCGGTGGACAACCGCACTGCCGGTTATCGCCTGTGTGGTGCTGGCACCAAGGGCATCCGTGTTGAGTGTCGCATCGGCGGGTCCGACTTGAACCCCTACCTGGCCTGTGCTGTGCAATTGGCCGCTGGCATTGCAGGCATCGAGGAAAAGCTGGAGCTTCAAGCCCCATCCACCGGTGATGTCTATCAGGGTGATACTGGCATGATCCCGTCGAACTTGCGGGATGCACGGGTTGCGTTGCAAGGATCTGACATGTTGAAGGCTGCTTTGGGCGAGGACGTTGTGGTGCATTATGCCCGTGCGGCTGAATGGGAAATCGAAGAATTCGAACGCGCGGTCACTGACTATGAAGTGGCTCGTGGGTTTGAGCGCGCCTGAGCCATCCAGACCCGCGCCGCTTGCGTGAGTGGCGCGGATGGATGCCTCCGGCGGAGGTATTTTAAACAAGAAGAAGCAGGGGGTCGTGGGCCTTCTGAACCCTGGAGTAGATGGCATGGGCCAGACATTGAAATGTATCTCGCCGATCGATGGGTCGGTGTTTGCGGAACGGGATGTGCTCTCGAAGGAGGCCGCGTTTGACGTTGCCACTAGCGCCCGAACGGCGCAAGCGGTCTGGGCGGCACGTCCGCTGGCTGAACGTATCAGCCTAGTGATGGCCGGTGTTGCTGCTGTTGGCGCGATGAATGACGAAATCGTACCAGAGCTGGCCCATATGATGGGACGGCCGGTGCGGTTTGGTGGTGAGTTTGGTGGCTTTAATGAGCGCGCCAGCCATATGGCAGAGATTGCTGAAGAGGCTCTGGCCGATATCAAGGTCAGCGAAGATGCCACGTTTAAGCGGTACATTAAGCATGTCCCTCATGGGGTGGTGTTGGTGGTGGCGCCTTGGAACTACCCCTATATGACCGCGATCAATACTGTGGCGCCGGCCCTGATTGCCGGGAATAGCGTGGTGTTGAAACATGCCACGCAGACCTTGCTGGTGGGCGAGCGTATGGCGGCAGCGTTCCATGCGGCGGGCGTGCCTGAGGACGTGTTCCAGAACGTATTTCTGGATCACGACACCACCTCGGCACTGATTGCGGGCAAGGCGTTCAACTTTGTGAATTTCACCGGATCAGTTGGCGGCGGCAAAGCGATGGAACGCGCGGCAGCTGGTACGTTCACTGGTGTTGGCACCGAATTGGGCGGCAAAGATCCGGGCTATGTGATGGAAGACGCCGATCTGGATGCGGCTGTTGATACGCTGATCGACGGTGCCATGTTTAACTCGGGTCAGTGCTGCTGCGGGATCGAGCGCATCTATGTGCATGAAAGCCTGTATGACGCCTTCCTCGAAAAAGCCGTGGCAATCGTCAAGGGATACACCCTAGGCAACCCGATGGATCAGGACACAACCATTGGTCCAATGGCCAATGTGCGTTTTGCACAAGAGGTGCGAGATCAGATATCGGAGGCAGTGGCCGCTGGCGCGGAGACCCACATCGACACCATGCCTGCGGATGACGGCGGTGCTTATCTGACGCCACAGATCCTGACCAATGTAACGCACGAGATGCGCGTTATGCAGGACGAAAGCTTTGGCCCGGTTGTTGGCATCATGAAGGTGTCATCCGACGATGAAGCCATTGCCCTGATGAACGACAGCCAGTTTGGCCTGACCGCTTCGCTGTGGACTAAAGATGTTGAACGTGCCGCCCGCCTTGGCGATTTGATCGAAACAGGCACCGTGTTCATGAACCGCGCTGACTACTTAGATCCGGGCCTATGCTGGACCGGTTGCAAAGACACCGGTCGCGGCGGCGGCCTGTCGGTGATCGGGTATCACAACCTGACCCGCCCCAAATCCTACCATCTAAAGAAGGTAACAAGCTGATGAGCCTTGTTGGAAACTGGTCCTATCCGACCGCGATCAAATTCGGCGCTGGCCGGATCAAAGAACTGCCCGAAGCCTGCGCATCGGCTGGCATCAAGAAGCCGCTGCTGGTCACCGACAAGGGCTTGGCTGAGCTGCCGATCACCAGCGCCACGCTGGATATCCTGGAGGCTGCGGGCCTGGGTCGCGGTCTATTCAGCGAAGTAGACCCGAACCCGAACGAGAAAAACCTGGAAGCCGGGGTCGCGGCCTATAATGCCGGTGGCTATGACGGCGTCATTGCCTTTGGCGGTGGCTCGGGCTTGGATCTTGGCAAGATGGTAGCCTTTATGGCGGGCCAGACCCGTCCGCTTTGGGATTTTGAGGATATTGGCGACTGGTGGACCCGCGCCGACGCGGACGTGATCGCGCCAATCATCGCGGTGCCAACCACAGCTGGGACTGGTTCCGAAGTTGGCCGGGCGAGCGTCATCACCGATTCTGTCACCCACGCTAAGAAAATCATCTTTCACCCCAAGGTGCTACCAGCGGTGGTGATCTGTGATCCCGAGCTGACCGTGGGCATGCCCAAGTTCATCACAGCTGGCACCGGTCTGGATGCCTTTGCCCATTGCGTCGAGGCGTTTTCCAGCCCGCATTATCACCCGATGTCGCAAGGTATCTCGCTGGAAGGTATGCGTTTGGTCAAAGACTACCTGCCGCGCGCCTACGCCGATGGCAGTGACATCGAAGCACGGGCACAGATGATGTCAGCAGCAGCAATGGGGGCCACCGGATTTCAGAAGGGGCTGGGCGCCATTCATGCAATGAGCCACCCGATTGGGGCGCATTTCAACACGCACCACGGCACCACCAACGCCGTGTGCATGCCCACCGTGCTGAATTTCAACGCCAGCGTCATTGCCGATCGCTTTGACAAGGCCGCGGCCTATCTTGGCATCGACGGTGGGTTTGACGGTTTTCGCGCCTATGTGGACGAGCTGAACGACAGCATGAGCATCCCGCGCAAACTGTCGGACCTGGGCGTTACCGAAGCCAGCATTCCCGAGCTGGTTAAAGGCGCGATCATCGACCCAAGCTGTGGCGGAAACCCGGTTGAGCTGACCGAAGCGAACCTGACCGAGCTGTTCAAAACAGCGCTCTAGTACGCATCCGATCCAAACTATGCTTCTGCTCCTCGGCAATATGCCGGGGAGTTTTTCTGTTTACAGGGACGCGCCAAGAATGATTGGCGGGCTTAAAATTTCCAAGACATGCGGGATCGGCTTTGCACTTTTGCCGGCTTGCAGGATGATCTGTGCTGCCCTCTCGCCTATTTGGCGGCGACAGGCATCAGTACTGGCCAATTCCAATGGCATCCCTTGTAGGATCTGTAGGTTGTTGAACCCAGCCAAGGCCACATCTTTGGGCACCGACACTCCCTCCGCCAGGCAATGCATCAACCCACCGACGGACATCACGTCGCTGGAATAGTAAATACAATCCAGATCAGGACTGCGGTTCAGCATTTGTGCGGTCAACTGCCGTCCCGTCTGTATCGAGGAATCGCCAGTGTAAAGATCTTGGTCAAACAGGTTGCGACCCTGCGCTGCAAGGGCATCGACAAAGCCGTCAAAGCGCTTTCTGGCCCGGAAATCCTGGGGCATCTTGGTGCCAATGAAACCGATCTGACGATAGCCGCGCGACAGGATCAATTCAGCCATTTCACGCCCCGCCTCGAGATGCGAGATACCGACGCAGTGCCCCACCGGATCACCATCGACATCCATCACCTCAACCACAGGGATGTCGGCCTGCTGCAGCATCCGCCGCGTCGACTCACTGTGTTCTAGCCCGGCAACAATCAGCCCTGAGGGCCGCCAGCTGAGCATTTCTCGAATGACCTCCTCCTCTTCCTCAAGATCATAACCGGTGATCCCAACCACCGGTTTCAGCGGGCTGTCCGCCAGTGTCGCGGAAATCCCCGAAAGCACCTCGGGAAACACAAAACTGTTCAGCGAAGGCACCACCACCGCCACTAAGTTCACCGATTGCGAGGACAGCGAACCCGCAATCCGATTGGGCACATAACCATGGCTGCGGGCAATCTCTTCCACCTTGGCGCGCGTCTTAGCCGACACCTCCGCCGCCCCGCGCAATGCGCGCGACGCAGTCATCTCGCTCACACCGGCCAACCGGGCCACATCTTTCAACAGCAGCTTTTTTGTCATATGCGCATGGTCACCTACAATGCCGCGACCCGCAAGAGGCCGCTTATAGAAATGAGAGGGGTTGATTCCCGTCGCTGTTAGCGTTAACGATGCGCCAAACGTTACCGATAACGTTATGCCGGTACCAGTTTCGAAATCTCCTGCGGAGTTGACCCTATGTCCCTTAAAATCGCAATCAATGGATTTGGCCGGATCGGCCGTGGCGTTTTGCGCGCACTGATCGAGAATGATACCAGCGACATCGAAGTTGTGGCCATCAACGATCTGTCCCCGCCGGAAACCCTGGTTCACCTGCTGAAATACGACAGCGTGCATGGTCGCTTGCGGTCTCCGATCACCCTGTCCGACGGCAAATTGACTGTAGGCCGCCACAGCATCAACCTGACCGCTATCCGCAACCCGGAAGAGTTGCCGTGGCAAGATGTCGACGTGGCCTATGAATGCACTGGGCTGTTCACAACCCGTGAAACGGCAGGCAAGCACCTGAAAAACGGCTCCAAGCGAGTGCTGATTTCGGCGCCGGGCCAAGAGGTGGACCGCACCGTCGTGTTTGGCGTCAACCACCAGGAACTGACAGCCGACGACATCATTGTCTCCAATGCCTCGTGCACCACCAACTGTCTGGCCCCGGTGGCCAAGGTGCTGGACACTGCGTTTGGCATCAAGACCGGATACATGACCACAATCCACGCCTTTACCGGTGACCAGCCGACCCATGATACCAGCCACAAAGATCTGTACCGGGCCCGCGCGGCATCGGTCTCGATGATCCCAACCTCAACCGGTGCTGCCAAGGCTATCGCCGAGGTTCTGCCGCACCTGAAAGGCCGTCTGGAAGGATCCGCAATCCGCGTTCCAACTCCAAACGTCTCGCTGGTAGATCTCAGCTTTGTTCCAGAACGACCTGCAACAATCGAGGCCATCAACCAAGCCATCCAAGCGGCTTCCGAAGGCGATCTGGCGGGTATTCTATCCTATGAAGAAGATCCGATGGTATCGATCGACTTCAACCACGACCCGCATTCCTCGTGCTTTGCCGCAGCCCAGACCAAAGTCACCAATGACGGTTTGGTGCGCATTGTTGCCTGGTATGACAACGAATGGGGCTTCTCCAATCGTATGATCGACACTGGCCGCCAAATTGGCCAGCTGATGCGTGCCGAGCGGATGTCGCTCGCCAGCTGATCTTCTGTATTTCTGCTATTCAAGACCGCCCGCAAGCCGCCGCTTGCGGGCGGTTCTGTTTTGTACTTCCAGCGTCTTTTCCAGACTGCAAATGTAGTGAATTGCCATGGGGCGGATAACTGCGTCTCCTCTGCCGCAGCATACAGGGCTCCGAAGTTCCAGACGTTGCTTTGCCCCCGCAGCAGTGCCACATTAATCGCCAACGTGGGACGTGCTATTGGGCCAACCCATTAACCATGGGGACCCCATTTTGAGATCCGTCCGCCTCCGTCTTCTTCTGCTTGCTCTGCTGCCCCTCAGCGTGTTGATGCCACTGCTGCTGGTGCTGGCTATGACCCGCTGGAATGCCGATTATGACGAGATGCTGATTGCCAATGTCGACAGCGACTTGCGCATCGCCGAGCAGTATCTCGGGCGCATTTTGGCTGGCACGAGCACCGACATCCGCAGCATCGCTGAATCGAGCCTGTTTCGCGACGTTCTGCACGCGCCTACACGCGAAAGACTACGGTTTCTGGACCAACGCCGCGCCGCGCTGCAACTGGATTTCCTCTATTTCCTACCCCACGAAGACTTGCCCGCCCCAACCTCCAATTGGCCGGTGATTGCCGCCGCTGCAGCAGGCACTCTAAGTTCACAAATCGATATTTTTTCGGCCCAGGATCTGGCAGAATTATCTCCTGAACTGCAACAACGCGCCCGTATCCCGTTGATTGAAACCGAGGCCGCGGTGCCAACGGCCCGCACAGCCGAAGAGCGTGGCATGGTTGTCCACACTGCCGCCCCGGTCACCGTTCTGGATCACCAAGGCGTGTTGGTCGGCGGGATCTTACTGAACCGCAACCTTGATTTCATCGATACCATCAATGCGTTGGTTTACCTCAGCGACAGCGCCGGGGAAAACCGTCAGGGAACCGCAACCCTATTTCTGGACGACACCCGCATATCAACTAATGTGCGCCTGTTTGAAGAGGTACGTGCCCTGGGCACCCGCGTTTCCGCCAGCGTCCGCCGTCGGGTTTTGACCCTGGGGCAAACCTGGCTGGACAGCGCCTTTGTGGTTAACGACTGGTACATCTCCGGTTACCTGCCACTGACCGACAGTTTTGGAAACCGTGTCGGAATGCTCTATGTCGGCTTTCTCGAGGCCCCATATCAGGCTGCCAAACGCGCCGCCTATTGGACCATTGTTGCGGTGTTCATCGGCGTACTGGCCCTTTCTGCACCATTGTTTTTATGGCTGGCCAAAGGAATTTTTTCGCCACTGGAGCGGATGAGCCAAACTATGAAACGGGTCGAGCACGGCGATCTTGCAGCGCGCAATGGCGCCGTTGGCAGCCGCGATGAAATTGGCCAGGTGGCGGCGCATTTGGACACTCTGCTGGATCAGGTCCAGGACCGAGATCAGGCGCTGCGTGATTGGGCCGGAGAGTTAAACGACCGGGTCGACAAACGCACCGCCGAGTTGCGCGACGCCAATAGCAAGCTCGAAGAAACCTTCAAACAATTGGCCATGAGTGAAAAACTGGCCTCGATCGGCGAAATCACTGCTGGGGTCGCACATGAGATCAACAATCCGGTGGCGGTGATCCAGGGCAATGTCGACGTGATCCGCATGACCTTGGCCGGTCAAACCGCCGAGATTGAAACCGAGCTAAACCTGATCGACAATCAGGTGCTGCGGATCGACGCCATTGTCGGGAAACTGCTGCAGTTCGCCCGCCCCACCGAATTTGGCGCCTATGAGGAAAGCATCGATATCGCCCCTCTGGTCGAGGATTGCCTGGTGCTGGTTGACCATGTCATCTCAAAACAGGACATCACCATATCCCGAGACTTTGCCCCTACCCCACTAGTGGCCATCAACCCGGGCGAGTTGCAACAAGTGGTGATCAATCTGGTGATGAATGCAGTACAGGCCATGCAGGGGTCGGGCGGCCTTATCCTGAGCCTGAAATCGGAGCCGCGCGACGGGCACAACGGCGCCCTGTTCACAGTCCGGGACACAGGCCCTGGCATTGCCGACAAAAACCTGAGCGCGGTGTTCAACCCGTTCTATACCACCAAACCGGGCGAAGGCACCGGCTTGGGACTATCTATCAGCCAAACGCTGATCCAACGAGCTGGCGGGTTAATCTCAGTGCTCAACCGTCACCCAACCGGCGCCGCGTTCAGCATCTGGCTGCCAGCCGAACAGCAACCCGCTCCCAACTGACCCGAAGGCCAGCCAAATTTCATCTGGCCAAAATATCCCGGATTGAATTGCCCGAAACGGTCAAGAGAGGCAGCGTCCCTCCCTCTGGGTTTGCACCTCTCAAAACCCCCAAGACGCGCATTTCCGGTCGATGGTTTTACGGGACACCCCCAGCCGGCGCGACGCTTCGGCGCGATTGCCATCACAAGCGTCCAGCACATGCATAATGTGGCGCTGGGTGACCAAATCCAGCGTTTCAATGGCCGCCGCGCCAGTGATGGAGCCGATGCCGGAAAACTCTTCCGGAATCTCGCCCAAAATCACCGAACGCTCGATCAGATTGCGCAGTTCACGCACGTTTCCAGGCCAATCGTAGCGACTGAATTTCAGCAAGGTGGCCTCGTTCATCTCCAGTGGCGGCATGCCCAGAGAGGTGGACAACTGCTCCATGAACAGCGCTGCCAACTCGACGATATCCTCAACCCTCTCGCGCAGCGGCGGCATGGCGATCTGCACCACGTTGATCCGATGGTACAGGTCAGCGCGGAACCGCCCCTCAGCCACCGCCTGCTGCAGATCTGCGTTGGTGGCAAACAGAAACCGCAGGTTCAGCGGGATCTCACGTTCTGCTCCGACCGGGCGGATGCGCTGATCCTCGAGTACCCGCAATAGCGCCGCCTGCACCTGGTCGGGCATCTGCGCCACCTCGTCCAGAAACAGAGTGCCGCCATCCGCATGCAGAAATAACCCATCCTTGCGCCGGTCCTGGTCATCTACCAGACCAAACAGCTCATGCGCGATCCGATCCTGGGCAATGGCGGCACAGTTGACCGCCACAAAAGGCTTCCCGGCGCGCTCGGACAGCGAATGCAGGGTGCGAGCGGCAATTTCCTTACCGGTGCCGCTGGCGCCAGTGAACAACACCGGAGTCGGCAGTGGACCCAATCGGGTCAGCATATCGCGGACCTGACAGATTGTGGTCGATTTCCCCAGCAATCGGCCCCGCGCCGCCGTGCCCTCGGCCGACAGTTCATGTTTGAGCAAGTAATTCTCGCGCCGCAGATATTTGCGATCTAGGGCCCGCGCCACCGAGTTAAGAATCTGATTGGCACGAAATGGCTTTAGCACAAAATCGGCAACCCCAATGCGCAGTGCTTGAATGGCGGTCTCCAGATCAGCATAGGCAGTCACCAAAATGGTATCCGCAAACAGCCCCACGCGGTGCTGCTCCTGAACCCATTCCAACCCGGTTTTGCCCGGCATGATATTGTCCAGAATGATCAAATCAAAATGGGCCTGATCCAGAATCGCGCTGGCCTCGACAGCCGAGGCCGCCTGTTCGACCCGCTTGCAGCGCGGCATCAGGATCTTGGTCATGAAATTACGCATTCCCGGCTCGTCATCAATCACCAGGATCGAGGCACCGGCCAGGCTCTCACCATATTCGTCGGGCGCAGCGGGTTTTTGCATCACTTCTCCACATCAAGTCGAACAGCAGACCCCGATAGTTTTTCATGAGAGGCAAACCCGGCCTGCTGCAGCAACAGATTGGCGCCCAAAGCTATCACCAGTATGGCTGCAAACCCGGTCAACATGGCTTTCATCGTCTCAGTCTCCGAACTTAATAACGTGTTTTAGAAATTGGCCCGAGCGTGCCAATTCAATGGTTGGAGGGTATCAGACCCGGCGCAACTTGACGAACACCCAAACTGCCGTAGCGGATTAATCTGCTGGCGAAGCATCTGAGGAAGGCGCTATCTTGGCCTTCTGCCCCTGCTGAATGTCTTCCAGCCAGAGACTGTGGTGTTGTTTCGCCCAGACCTCGTCTACCTCACCACTGCCCATCGCGTCGTACGCCCCTTCCATACCGATCGAGCCAATGTAGATATGGGCCACGATGATCGCCATCAGCACAAAGGCCAGGATCGCGTGCCAAAGCTGCGCAAGCTGCATTTCTTCCTGCGGCGCCAGCGCGGCCGGCAACTCGCCCAGACCCAGCAAACCGGACAATCCGATGTCGTTTGCGATGGCAAAACTCTTGGCAAACAACGGCAATTCATAGGGGAACAGCAGCGACACGCCAGTGATCGAAATGGAAGCGCCAAACAGGATCACAGACCAGAAAATCACCTTTTGACCGGCGTTGAATTTCTTGGCTGGCGGGTGTTTGCTGCCAATGATGCCACCTGCCTGTGCAATCCACACCAGATCGGTACGACTGGGAAAGTTATGCGCGACCCACATCACAAAGATGATCACCAGCCCGACAATAAAGGCCCAAGCAACGTTGTTGTGCACCCATTTGCTCAGCTCCAACAGCGTGGCATTCACCTCTTTGCCCAAATACGGGGCGATCAGAACGCGCCCAAACAGGGTAATCAGCCCGGTAAGACCCAACAGGATGAACGAGCCAGCCACGAGCCAATGGCCAAAGCGTTCAATCGCCTTGAACCGGGTCACCGTACGGCCAGTCCTGTCTCCATTAATGCGGATTTTGCCGCGCAGCAAATAGAACACCGCCAACAGCGCAAGCGTGCCCAAAAGCAACCAGCCTCCGTACTGACGCAGCGGCCCGGCCCGGAAGGCCAGCCAGCTCATGCCACCATCTTGTACCAAAACTGTCGCAACCTCGCCACCAGCCGAGACCCGGACATCAGCCGAGCCATAGCGTAACGCGCGCCAAAACTCAGGATCCGAGATCCCGCCCCGAGTGCCCAATTGCTGGTCAGCAGTGGCGGCTTGACTGGGATCGCCAGTATTGTCGCGCCGGAATGTATCATCAACGTCTTCGCCGTTCTGGCGCGCCATGATGTCCGCAAGAGTTTGCGCCCCACCAGTGGAGGAACGATCAGCTGTGGTTTGAGCCGTAACCGGCAAGCCCATGGTCAGGCAGACCAGGAGCCAAAAAAGAACGCGCATCGGGTCCTCGATATTCTGAAAATTGAAAAATATCCGTTTTCCGTGTCAGAAAACGGCACGGAATTTTCAAAAATTCCGGTTCTTGTGGCACCGGCAGCCTGAACGACCGCCGGTGTTAGTATTGTGGGTTAGCCGCCCTTTATCTCATAAGCGGTGCCCCAACCCCAGGCTCCAGCACCAAACCCACGGGCAACAATGCGCTCGCGGTAGACCGCTGACACCACATCGCCGTCACCGGCCAATAGCGCCTTGGTCGAGCACATCTCGGCGCAGATCGGCAGCTTGCCTTCAGCGATCCGGTTGCGGCCATATTTGGCGAACTCGGCGGTGGAGTTGTTTTCTTCCGGGCCACCGGCGCAGAAGGTACACTTGTCCATCTTACCACGGCTGCCGAAATTGCCTGCCTGCGGATACTGTGGCGCGCCAAACGGGCACGCGTAGAAACAGTAGCCGCAGCCAATGCACAGGTCTTTGGAATGCAACACCACACCGTCGTCGGTCTGATAGAAGCAATCCACTGGGCACACGGCCATACAGGGCGCATCCGAACAGTGCATACAGGCCACGGAAATTGAACGCTCACCCGGCTTACCATCATTGATGGTAACCACACGGCGGCGGTTGATCCCCCAGGGCACCTCATGCTCGTTCTTACAGGCGGTGACGCAGGCGTTGCATTCAATGCAGCGGTCGGCGTCGCAGAGGAACTTAGCTCTTGCCATCTTTCTTTCTCCTTATGCTGCACTGATTTTGCAGAGAGTACATTTTGTCTCCTGCATCTGGGTGACGCTGTCATAGCCGTAGGTCTGAACCGTGTTGCTGCTTTCGCCCAACACATAAGGGTCGGCGCCATCGGGGTATTTGTCCCGCAGATCCTTACCTTGGAAATGACCGCCAAAGTGAAACGGCATAAAGGCAACGCCTTCGCCGACCCGCTCGGTCACCATCGCCATAACTTTGGCCTTCGCCCCTTCAGGACCTTCGACCCAGACCTGCTCACCATCGCGCACACCTAGATTATTGGCGTCGCGAGTGTTGATTTCGACAAACATGTCCTGCTGCAACTCAGCCAACCAAGGGTTGGACCGGCTCTCTTCGCCGCCGCCCTCATACTCGACCAGACGGCCAGAAGTGAGGATGATTGGGAAGTCCTTGGACACGTCTTTTTTCTGGATCGAGGCATACAAGGTTGGCAGGCGATAGGCCTGACGGTCCTCGTAGGTTGGATAGTCTTCGACCAGATCGCGCCGGTTGGTGTACAGCGGTTCGCGGTGAACAGGCACCGGATCGGGGAAAGTCCACACAACCGCACGGGCCTTGGCGTTGCCAAAGGGCGCACACTCGTGCTTGATCGCCACCCGCTGGATGCCACCGGAAAGGTCGGTTTTCCAGTTGGTCTTGGGTCCCGCAACCGCATCAATTGACGCGCGTTCCTCGGCGGTGAGATCGCTATCCCACCCCAGATCCATCAGCATCTGCATGGTGAATTCCGGATATCCGTCCTGGATCTCTGAATTCACCGAATAGACGCCTTCGGCCAGCATGTTGTCACCGTCGCGTTCAACACCAAAACGAGCCCGGAAAGTGAGACCACCCTCAGACACAGGTTTCGACATGTCATACAGGTTCGGTGTGCCTGGATGGTTCATCTCGGCGGTGCCCCAGCAAG
>MAAY01000059.1:908-4798 GCA_002162795.1 Rhodobacterales bacterium 56_14_T64 | reverse complement strand
CTGCAGCGTGGTACGGTCAAAGGTGTGCTGGTTGGCCATGTGCAGCTTCATCCGCTCCGGACTCTGCCCAGTATAGCCAATGGTCCACAAGCCTTTGTTGAACTCACGCGTGACGCTTTCAACATTTGGGGTGTTTTCGTCGTCCATTTCAATGTTGCGGAAGAAACGATCAGCCCAGCCAAACTTGTTGGCAAACATCCCCATGATCTCGTGATCTGGTTTGCTTTCGAACAGCGGATCAACAACTTTGTCGCGCCACTGGAACGATCGGTTTGATGCAGTGACCGAACCATATGTCTCGAACTGAGTACAAGCTGGCAGTAAATAGCAGCCATCGGTACGGTCATGCAGAACAGCCGAGACGGTGGGATACGGGTCGATCACGACCAGCATGTCCAGCTTCTCCATCGCTGTTTTCATTTCCGGACCACGGGTTTGCGAGTTTGGCGCGTGCCCCCAAAGAACCATTGCCCGCACGTTGTTGGGCTGGTCGATGTTGTCCTTGTCCTCCAGAACCCCGTCAATCCAACGACTAACTGGAATGCCTTTCAGGTTCTGCAGCGACTTATCCTTGCCATCTGCGCCTTTCAGCATGTCGAACTGACTGGTCAGCCATTCGGGATCTTCTTCCCAAACACGAGCCCAATGCGCCCAAGCGCCTTTCGACAATCCGTAGTAACCGGGCAGAGTGTGGCTCAGCACACCGAGATCGGTAGCGCCTTGCACGTTGTCGTGGCCACGGAAAATATTGGTCCCGCCGCCGCTGGTGCCCATGTTGCCCAACGCCAGTTGCAGAATGCAGTATGCGCGGGTGTTGTTGTTACCAGTGGTGTGTTGCGTACCACCCATACACCAAATCACTGTGCCCGGACGGTTGTTGGCCAGAGTGCGGGCCACGCGGCGCAGCTGTTCGCCTGGAACTCCGGTAACGCGCTCGACCTCTTCCGGGTTCCATTTGCGAACCTCGTCTCTGATCTGATCCATGCCCCAAACACGGGTGCGGATGAACTCTTTGTCTTCCCAAGAGTTTTCAAAGATGTGGTAAAGAAGACCCCAGACCAGCGCCACATCGGTGCCGGGACGCAGACGCACATATTCGTCGGCATGAGCCGCAGTGCGGGTAAACCGTGGATCGCAAACGATCAGCGGCGCGTTGTTTTGTTCTTTGGCTTTCAGAATGTGCAGCAGCGAGACAGGGTGTGCCTCGGCAGGGTTGCCGCCAATGATGAAAATGGCCTTGGAATTGTGGATGTCGTTGTAGCTGTTGGTCATGGCGCCGTAGCCCCATGTATTGGCCACACCCGCAACAGTGGTCGAGTGACAAATCCGCGCTTGGTGGTCAACGTTGTTGGTGCCCCAATAGGCAGCGAACTTGCGGAACAGATAGGCCTGTTCGTTGCTGTGCTTGGCCGAGCCGAGCCAGTAAACGCTGTCAGGTCCGCTCTCTTCGCGGATCTGCATCATGCCGCCACCGATCTCGTCGATCGCCTGTTCCCAGCTGATACGCTTCCACTCACCACCCTCTTTTTTCATCGGGTACTTCAGGCGACGTTCACCGTGGGCGTGCTCGCGTACAGCTGCGCCTTTGGCGCAATGGGCACCAAGATTGAAGGGGCTGTCCCAGCCGGGCTCTTGCCCGATCCAGACGCCGCTTTGCACTTCGGCAATCACAGTGCAGCCAACCGAACAGTGGGTGCAGATGGACTTTATCGTTTCAACAGCACCAGCCGCAGCAGTTTGGGCGTTGGCCTGGGTCACCGACCCGCCAGTGGCACTGATAGCAGCCAAGCCACCGATGGCCAGGCCTGATCCGCGCAGAAACGCGCGGCGGTCAACGGATGTGTCCGCGACCTTAGAAAGGATACTTGTCCGCTGGGAGCGTCTCGCAACCCCGTTGGTCTTTTTCCTAAGCATTATAACCTCCCTTGCTACCCGTTAATTCGGGCTCGCTAGGTTAACAAAAATCTGCATGCGGTCGGGCGTCTCGCTACCAGTTGCCTACAGTCGAAAATGGCGAGCGGTGTTTAGAACCGCACGCTGTCAAGGTAAGCGCGGGTATGCGCCGTATCCTGCATCGTATCCGATGACAGGTCGGGTTCAGCGGCCTGCGCCTCGCCCCCGGTGGTCGCAACAGCAACCGCCGCCAGCGGTGCCGTTGTTGCGGCCAGTTTTAGAAAGTCGCGGCGGCTGCTGGCCTCCTCGGTCTTCCTTGTCATGTGAGTTCCCTCCCCACGAGTTGTAGACGGCTGCCCCGTCCGGCTATGCGGATCACTCCGCATTCATCCTGTTTCCTTCGGCCTCGATCGCCATGAACACCCGGCCGACAGCGCCAACCGAGGCATAGAGAACCGAGTTCTTGGCACTCTCCAGATCCGAAAAGAAATGACCGGCCCAAGGACCGATATGTTTGTTAAAGAATGTTTTCTGATCGCTCAGGCTGGCTGGTTCGCCAAAGCGGCCAACAATCAGCGCGCCCATCATCTCCATCAGCGAGGCAATGTTGTCTTCGGGCTCATAGACGTTCTGAGCCCGGGTCATGCCGCGCACCGCCATGTCACGACGCAGCGCCGCCAGAGGTTTCTCGTTCAGAAAACCCGTCAGGTAATAGCTGGCATAAGGCAGTAACTCGCCGCGCCCCAAGCCGATGAACAGCTTGTTGAACTCGCTTTCAACCGTGCCCGGTTTGGACAGGTTTGCAACTTTGGCCAAGGCATTGATGGCCGTGCCCAGATCGCCGTCATCACCAGACAGACCTGCGGTCTGCTCCAGCAGCATCTGATCCGGCGGCGCCGCCAACAAAAGCCCCAGAAAGTTATAAAGATCCGCGCGAAGGCGGTCTTCCTCGGCTACACGGACCACGTCGGCCATAGCTGTCATTGGCGTCTCCTCTGTCATGTCTCAGCCACCGCATCATCAAACGCAAAGCGCATTCGGCGCGGGGAGGTATAGGCGGGCATCTCGTCCACCTTGGGTTCATAGGGCGCGGGGGCAACATAGGCGGTCTGAACCACCGCCCCCTGCTCTGGCTGTTCTGAAATAGTCTCGTCGACCGCAGCCAGTTCATCCGTGGCAGGCTCATCAGTGGCCGGTTCGTCTGCCTCGGCAACCTGCTTCACAGCGGCTTCGGCTTCGGCTGCCGCCTGCCGCTCCAGTTCCTCGACGTGGGCGGTCATGCCCTTGCCCACCTGGTACGCAGTCTTGATGTTTTTGATCACGCAGGAGGCATCAGTGAAGTCTTCACCGTAATCCACCAGCCCATCGACATTGGCCAATACCGGGTTGGTCAGCCACAACCGACGCAGCGCGCGGGTGCGGATGCGAGCGGGCACGGTCTCGGTCAGGAACACTTTGAAATCGTCGCCCTCACCCAGGGAATCCGGATCCGGCAATTCCAGCTCGGCTAGGATCTCGGCATCGCTCTTGTCCTCGACCTCGGCGTCGCGCTGCTCGGCCTGCGCGACAACCTCAGCACGCGCATCAGCAACCGCCTCGGCCTCGACCCCTGCCTTGCGGCGAGCCCAGAAATCACCGCCACTCATTGCAGCCGCTCCTTCTTGGCCCGTACGGGCGAGCGGTAGACATCCGCCAGTTGAGAGATCCTTGCATCGCCGACGCCATCCTCAACCGCGCCAATGTCGGTCTTGTCACGGCGACGTTTCTTGAACCGTTCTTCGTGGTAATGTTTTTGTGCAAAGTCCCGCACCCAGGCGATCAACCCATCGGGCATCGGCACCTTTTCGACGATCTCTTCACTGCTGTCAGCATAGTCCTGGGCCTCATAGGGCGAGGCGGTGACCAGCGTCACTTCCAGCGGATGCGCCGCCACATCACTTTCACGCAGCACCACATAGACACAGGGAACTTTGGTGCTAAGCCCGTGCAGATAAGCC
>MAAY01000059.1:563-786 GCA_002162795.1 Rhodobacterales bacterium 56_14_T64 | reverse complement strand
CCACGCATATTTTGCCCACCGGGTCACACCCGGCGCGCGGCGCAGAACAATGCCCATTGGCATCATGTCGAATTTGTCTGGGTTGTGGATCACGCGTTTGCGGCCCTGTTTTAGTCGAGTGGTGCAGTCAAGGTGCCGCAGCCGCAGGTCATTTCCAAAGCTGCAATTTACGGTTGACCAGAGAAATCGTCACATCGGGACAAATTGGACCACCCGGAATACC
>MAAY01000059.1:0-338 GCA_002162795.1 Rhodobacterales bacterium 56_14_T64 | reverse complement strand
GCAACTGATTTTATGCGATTGTTCAGGGTCGCAACAGATCGACGTCGCGGCTCTGTCGCAGGCCACTGGGATCAGCTGCTCAAAGCTGCACAGCGCACTTTGCACCAGCGAGATTGATGCTGCTGCCAAGGCAATCGCAGGGGGCGAGGCAACAATTTGTTGTGCCCAAGAGCAGAGCCTTTTTGAGGAGCTGGCGGGTGAAATTGGTGCCCCCGTGCCCGCTTGCCTCGACCTGCGGGACCGGGCTGGATGGACCAGTGATACAGGTCAAACCCTACCCAAAATGTCCGCGCTGATTGCCGAGGCAGGCCTTTCTGTCCCCGCCGCCAAAAGTTTGG